>CANIWM010000005.1 GCA_947471505.1 Chthoniobacteraceae bacterium
CTAAAAACGGCAGTTGAACGGATTTTCAGAGAAAAATGAGCCTTGGACGGGTGAGTGATTTTCAACTGCTCCGCAGTTGGCAATTTCCAGAGTAAAATACCCTATTTTTCGGCCTCAAAAACGGGGTCAACTGCCGTTTTTAGGATAATCCATCGTTCAGGTCCGACCCGTACGGGCCGCGCCAATATCGGAAAGTCAGCCGCACAGCCGGAATCCTCACCGGTCTCCCCACGCCGAATGGCGTCCACGCGCGGAGCCTTCATCCAAATCAGGCACTCGTCCGCACGACCGACCGCGCTTTCGCAGACCCGCAGTGGCATCGCGTGCCCGGTGCGCCCTACCTCGTCGCACGCTGCATCCCGAGCGGGGGCGCACGCTATGTGACGGAGACAGCGGTCGTAGGCGACGCGTGGCGCTATCCGCTGGAGCAGGAGCCAACTTTCGCTTGGTCGAAAGCATTCGCTGCATTCGTCCCGTATCCCGTGGATTACTCCAATCTCGCCATCGCCCCTGCGACCTCGCGCGTGGGCTATAGCAGCATCGACCGCGTGACGCCGAGCACGCCGCAAGACCCAGTCCCGCAAGTTTCACCGATAGTTGCCAAAGCCACTCCCGAAGAGCGCATCTATCGCGTTCGGTAAAGGCGGACGCCGCAATTGTTTTACAGGAAAAGGGGGGGGGCTTCAGATTCTGGCAGAATAGCTTTTCATGCCGCTCCGTATTTTTTGCTCCTTGGTGTAAAGTAACGCTCCTTTGCTTCCTTGGAATGTGGGTCGCCGTTCTCGTCATCATAAGAAGAATGGCCCGATTTCCACGATAGCCATGCGAATCCCGTTCGACTCGCTCCGCGTTCTCTCCAAAAGGAAGCATTCACTTCGCCGCAGTTTTCCTGCACAACTCGCGGACCATGAAAACTGCACTTCTCTTTTTCCTTTGCGCTCTGGTTTGCCGCGCTGCGGATAGGCCAAACGTCCTGCTCATCTGTGTGGATGATTTGAAGCCGCTGCTTGGCTGCTACGGCGACAAAAGGGTGAAGTCGCCGAACCTCGACCGGCTCGCGGCTCGCGGTGTGATCTTCGACCGCGCGTATTGCAACCAAGCGGTCTGCGCGCCTTCGCGCAATTCGCTGATGACGAGCCTCCGCCCGACGACGCTCGGCATTTACGACCTCGGGACGAACTTCCGCAAAGCCGCGCCGGATGCGGTGACGCTCTCGCAGCACTTCATCGCGAACGGTTGGCGCGCGGAGGCGATGGGGAAGATTTTCCACGTCGGCCACGGGAACGTGGAGGATGCCGCTTCGTGGAGCGTGCCGCACTGGCAGGCGAAGAGCATCGCGTATCTGCTCCCGGAGAGCGCCGCGAAGAATGGGCTCACGCGCGAGGAGGCTTTCTTCGCCAATAAGAGCCCGGAGAATCTCCCGCGCGGCGCGGCCTACGAAGCCGCCGATGTAGCCGATGACGCCTACCCCGACGGCAAGATTGCAGCCGAAGCCATCGCCCGACTTCGCGCGGCGAAAGAGCGCACGGGCACTCCGTTTTTCATCGCCGTGGGATTCCTGAAGCCGCACCTCCCTTTCTGCGCGCCGAAGAAATACTGGGACCTCTACGACCGCGCTTCTTTCCCCCTGCCCGAGCGCCGCACGCCACCGGACGGAGCGCCGAAGTATGCGCCGCAATTTGGCGGCGAGCTGCGCCAATACAAAGACATCCCGGAGAACGGCGTGCTGGCCGACGACCTCCAGCGCACGCTCATCCACGGCTACCACGCCGCCGTGAGCTACATGGACGCGCAGCTCGGCAAAGTGCTCGACACGCTCGACGAGACGGGCCTCGCCGAGAAGACGATCATCGTCCTCTGGGGCGACCACGGCTGGCATCTCGGCGACCACAGCATGTGGTGCAAGCACACGAACTACGAAGAAGCCACGCACATCCCGCTCATCATCGCCGGCCCCGGCATCGCCAAAGGCCGCGCCGCTGGCTTCGTAGAAACCGTGGACCTCTACCCCACACTCGCCGAACTCGCCGGACTCCCAGCGCCCGCTCGCGCCGATGGACGCAGCTTCGCCGCCACACTCCGCGACCCGGCCACCGGGGGGAAAGAGTTCATCATGCACTGCTATCCACGCGGCGAGCGACTAGGCCGCGCCATCCGCACCACGCAGCACCGGCTCGTCGAATGGAAAGCCCCCGGCGCACCCGCCGACACCGCCGACATCGAGCTTTACGACTACACCGCCGACCCTCTGGAGACGAAAAACATCGCCGCCGAAAACCCCGCCATCGTCGCCCGACTCCGCGCCATCCTCACGGAGAAGTTCCCCGAAGCCAAACCGCAGTGGCACGGCCCCGCCGCGCCAAAGAACGACCGCGCCACCATGTTCGCCCAACGCGACAAAAACAAAGACGGCCAACTCACCCGCGAAGAGTTCCTCGCCAATCAGCCCGACCCCGACAAAGCGCCCGCTCGGTTCATCCAGTTCGACGCGGATAAAAACGGCACGCTGAGCGCCGAGGAGTTCATCCACAGCGGCGTGGTGAAGTAACGTCTAGCTCTTCAACAACTCCCGCGCCTCGGCGATGCCCGCGGCGGGACGCCCGAACTCGCTCGCGACCACACGCGCCAGCCCGGCGACGTGCCGCCACCGCAGCGATGCCCGCGTGATGGCAAAATCATCGCTGACCGTGCGGTAGTATTTTTCCGCGTGCAGCGCGCCGTCCTCGCTCACCGAGTAGCCGAGCAGCACGTCGAACAGCGGGCGCGCATCCAGCCCCAGCGCGCCGTAGCGCGTGGCCACAACGGCGGCGCGTGCTTGGAGATTGCCGCGCACGGCCTCGTGGAGCTGGCCGAGCAGCGTGGCGGCGTCCGTGGCCTTGATGCTATCGAGATGGTATGGCACCGGAAGCGGCTCCCACTTTTGGAAATCTCCGCCGCGCTCCGTGCGGTCTTTCGCCACCTGCCACGCGCCGAGGATCAGACATGCAAACGTGTTTCGCGTATTGCTCACGCGCGCCAAGTTCCGCCACGCATTCGCGGAGTCGCTGGCGTGGACGCCGATGCTGTCGCCATGCACGCTGCCGAGCGGTTTGCCCGTCACCTCATCGCGCGGCGTGCGTCCGTGGTCGCGCAGGACGAGCTGATTCGCCGTGAGCGAAATCGCCTCGCCGATTGCCGCTGGCGCGATGCCCTCCGCCAGCGCCGCAGCCGCAGCTTCCGCAGCCTCCGCCGCACTCGCGGTGAAGAGCGTTTTCACAAAGCCTTCCATCCATCCATCGTCCGCCACCTTCGTACCGGGCTGCTTTCCGAGGAGCCCGTGTTTTTCCAAAAGGCGCGGCAACAGCGTGCGCGGCTCGTTGTGCGGCGCTCGGTTCGACCAATCTTCCGCCTTCACGCAAAAGCGCACCGACTGCCGCAGCATGGTCAGCGCGTGGTCCCGCCCGATCAGCTCCAGCAAATCCCAAGCACGATACGGCAGCACCACGCGATGCACGTCGCCAGCATCCTGCACCACCGCGAGCAGATCGTTAAACGCCGCATCGAACGAACTCCCGCACAGCGTCGCCAGCGCCCGCTCCGCGCCCTCCGCATCGCGCGCATGGATCGCATCCGCCAGCTTGCCCTCGCCCGCTACGACGGGATGCAGCACTTCGTCCTTTCGCCCGCCGTGTTCTTGGATGCGGTTCGTGTTGCGGTAGAGCACTTTCAAAACGGGCAGCGCCGCGTGCGGGGCCGCGAGTTCCCGGCTCATGTGGAGCGCAGGCGAGAGCGCCATCATCGTGTGAAAGCCCACGTAATCCTCCCCGCCAAACGTCCGCGCATTTGCCAGCGCACCCGCCGCAGTGAGGTCGCGCAGCGAAGTCCCCGCGCGCAATTTCCCCGCGAGAATGGGCAGCAGCTTGGCGACGGGCGTCTCCTGCATCAGCGCCACGAGCGGCTCCAGCGGGCCAAACGTGAGCGCGGTTTCGGGGGCTTCGGCAGCGGTCGCGGTCGCGAGGCCCAGCCCCGATGCGACTTCCAGACCGACGGTAGTGACAAGCATCCCCCGGCCAACTTCGGCGAGGAATTCACGGCGATTGCGTAGTGTGTTCATAAGAGAGTGCCGAAGCGTGGCACTCGCGCGCCGGGAGGGAAGGGTTATTTTCGCGATTCACACCCGCGTGTTCTCCGGCACGAACGCCGCCTTGTGGAGCGTGATCTCGGGCGCTCCTCGGCCAGCGATGACTTCCACTACGTCGAAGCGCACCACCACATCGCGCCCACCCAGCAGCCGCAGCCATGACCGCGCGCCACGGGCGATCAGCTCGCGTTTTTCTGCGTTCACGGCATCGGCAGGACGGCCAAACTCGTCCGAGGACCGCGTCTTTACTTCTACAAACGCCAGCGTCTCGCCGTCGCGGCAGACGAGGTCCACTTCGCCGCCGCCTTTCGGGCGATAATTGCGGTAGAGCACCTTGAAGCCCGAGCGCCGCAGGAATTTTGCGGCGAGTTTCTCGCCCTTCGCGCCCAGCCGATGCCGAGGGTCGCTAGAGCCCGAGTTCGGCCTGGCGGACCGGGAGAAAAGAGCGGCGATGATGCGGACAAGGCCCATATTTCTTCAGCGCCGCGAGGTGTGCGGCGGTTCCGTAGCCTTTGTGTTTTGCGAATTCATAGATGGGAAATTGTGTGTCGAGCGCCAGCATCAGGCGGTCGCGCGTCACCTTGGCGATCACGCTGGCGGCGGCAATGCTGAAACTCAGCCCATCCCCGCCGACGAGCGCCGTCTGCTCAATGGGAAAAGGGCGCACGGGCAGGCCATCAATGAGCACATGCTCCGGCACCATCGCCAGCCCGGCGACCGCGCGGCGCATCCCTTCGTGCGTCGCCCGAAGGATGTTGATGCGGTCGATTTCCTCCGGCTCCACCACGGCGACACTCCACAGGATCGCGGAGTCCGCAGTCAGCTCGGCGAAAAGTGCGTCGCGCTTCCGGCTGGTGAGCTTCTTCGAGTCATTCAGGATCGGGTGCGAGTAGCCGACGGGCAAAATCACCGCCGCCGCGACCACCGGCCCTGCCAGCGGCCCACGCCCTGCCTCATCCACTCCCGCGATAAAGCGCAAACCTCGCGCCCGAAGTTTGTCTTCGTGCGCGAGGCTGCAAATCTGTGTGACTGCCCCCTTCAAGAGAGCACCTGTGATAGGTGATTCGTGATTCGTGACTGGTCGCAAGGGGTGATTCAATCGCTTGCGACAAATCACCTCTCACCAATCACTTCTCACGAAAAACTACGCCGCAGGCGCTGCGACCACTTCCCGCTCCTTCACGGCCATAGCGGCCTTACCGGTGCGGTTGCGGAGATAGTTCAGCTTCGAGCGGCGGACGGCACCGCTCTGCTCCACCACGATCTTCGCGATACGCGGCGAGTGCAGCGGGAACACGCGCTCTACACCTTCCCCGTAGCTGATACGGCGGACGGTGAACGCTGCATTGATGTCGGAGCCACGGCGAGCGATGACGACGCCTGTGTACTTCTGAATGCGCTCTTTTTCACCTTCTTTGACGATGGTGTGGACGCACACGGTGTCGCCGATGCTGAACCCATGACGGTCCGACTTGAGTTGTTCTTTGTTAATTTTTGCGATGATGTTCGACATAAGCCAAGAGTGATAAAAGGGGGCGCGGTCTATAGCGTTTCGCGAAAACCACGCAACTGAAAAGGTGAGATAATTCGCGGGACGGGTGATCAAGGAGCCGAATTCCGCTGATTTTGGCGATTTAGGGAAATAGTTTGAAAGAAAACCGCCAACACTTCGTATCAGGGCGTGTGAAACGGAGGTCTGCGATAATTTTGGCGGTCTGTATGGCTGCGGCGTGCGTCTGGTGGCTGCGGGCGACTCCGCGTACGGCGGGGCCGCTGCACTCGCAGTTTTATGTGTGGCAGCGCGTATGGGATGGGGCGGTGAGAGACGCCGTCCGCACTGCGCCGGAGGCTGTCGCCGGGCTTGCGCCGCTGTGCGCGGAGATTACGTGGGATGCGCAGGGGAAAGGGACTGCGGCTTGGCCGACGCTCGATTTTGATGCGCTGCGCGATGCGGCGCGTCCGGTGAGTGCGGTGATGCGGATCGGGCTGCGGGAGCCTTCGATGAAAGCGGTGGATGACATTCGTGCGGTCGCTATCGAAGTGCTGGCTCGGCTGCGGGCGGCGAGGATTGAGCCTGTGGAGCTGCAAGTGGACTTCGACAGTGCGGAGTCGCAGCTTCGCGGATACCGCGCTTGGCTGGCGGCGCTGCGAGCGGCGGTCGCGCCGCTTCCTGTGCGGCCTACGGTGCTGCCGTCGTGGCTGGGGCGCGGTGAGTTTTCCGCGCTGGCGCGGGAATGCGGGGCGTATGTCTTGCAAGTCCACGCGACCGGGAAACCGCGCGTGGATTCGCCGGAGACGGCGCTGTGCGATGCGGCAAACGCTCGCCGCTGGGTGGAGCAGGCCGGGCGGCTGGGCGTGCCGTTTCGCGTGGCGCTGCCGACTTATACTTACCGCATCGCGTTCACCGCCGATGGGAAGTTGCTCGCCACCGAGGCGGAAGGCGCGACGCACGCTTGGCCGGAGGGGACGGTGCTGCGGGCATTTCGCCCAAATGCGGCGGACCTCGCGGCGCTGGTGGGCGAGTGGACGAAGGACCGCCCGGCCTCGCTCACCGGGCTGCTGTGGTATCGGCTCCCCGTTTCCACCGATGCGCAAAACTGGCGCTGGCCGACGCTGGCGGCGGTGATGCAAGGCCGCCCGCCACGCCACGAGCTGCGGGTGGAAAAATCCGGCGCTTCGCCCACAGACCTTGTGCTAATCAATGCGGGCGAGGACGAAGCGCCACTTCCTGCACGAGTGATCGCGACGGCTGCGGGCGGGATCGAAAGCGCGGACGGCGTGGGCGGCTATCGTGCGGAGTGGTCGGAAAAGCAGGTCATCTTCCATCGCGCCGAGTCGCTGGCTCCGGCGCGGCTCGCACCCGGTGCGCGCCATCCCGTCGGCTGGCTGCGAGCGGGCGCAGAGCTTCAAATCCAAACACAATCACCATGAAACGAACCATCCTCACCCTCGTCACAGCCAGCTTCCTTTTCGGAACTGGGCAACCTTCATACGCCACTGGCGGATGGTATCATCGGCAGGTTCTCGCGAACGGCGGCAAGAGCCTGCTGGATGCGCCCGAGTTCTTCTCGGAGATCGAGCTGAAGCTCCTTGCTCGCGAATTTCCCACGCCGTTCAAAGCCGTGCGCTTCGAGCATCCGCAGCAGCGCAATGCGGAACTCGACATCGAGGAGTTCGAGGCTGCGATTAAGGACGGCAGCATTCATCCGCCCGATGCCGACGCCGCCCGCGCTGCACACAAGCGGATGCGCGGCGTGCTGGGCCAGCTCGCCGGGCTCACTGCCGCTGAAGGTCAGGCGCTGCCCGACGACGTGCTCGACGATGTGCGCAAGCGGGTCTTCCCGTCCGAGTTTGCCGACTATCACGAAGGCTGCATCGCCTACGCAAAGGGCGACCACGTAGCCGCCCGCGCCGTGTGGGAGCGACTGCTGGCACGGCCAGAAAAGGAACGCCGCTACCGCTCGGTGAGCGCCGCATTTATGATCGGAGTGCTGGCGTCCGTGGACAATCTCGACGACGCCCCGCAGTGGCTTGCAAAGGCGCGGGAGCTTGCGCAGAAGGGCTTCCCTGACGCCACCGGACTGGCGGCAGCGTCTTACCATTGGGAGGCAAACTGGCATCACCAGCGCGGCGAGCTTCACAACGCAGCAGTGGCATCACTGCGCGCAATCTCGACGGGCTACGCGACAAAAACTTGCGTGGAGCCCGTGAACGACACGCCGGAAGAGCTGGCGAAATTCGCGACGGACCCGCTCTTGCGCCGCATCCAGACGAGCCTCCTGCTTTCTCAATATGGCGCTGGGAATTATGATGTGACACAGCCCGCGCCGAAGCTCGCAGCTTGGCTGGCAGCACTGGAGGTCGCGAAGGTGAAAGACTTTGTCGGTGCCGAGCGCGTGGCGTGGATGTGCTACAGCATGGGCGATTTCCCCGCCGCGACTCGCTGGCTGGCCCGCGCATCGTCCACGACGCCCGAGTCGCTCTGGCTCGCGGGAAAGATGGCGGCGAGGGATGGGCGAAAGGAGGATTCCTACCGCGCCATGTCCGCCGCGACGCGCCTGCTTGCGGGGAGAAAGGAGCCGGAACTCGAAGTCACGAACACGGAATACGATAACGAAACTCCGCAGCAAGTTCTTCACGGAGACCAAGGAGTCGTCGCGCTTGGCGCAGCGGAGTTTCGTATGGCGTTCGATGCCTTTCTTCGCGGCGGGCATTGGGTGGATGCTGCGTATGTGGCCGAGCGGCTGATGACGGTGAGCGAGCTGCAAGCCATCGTCGCGAAGCGCGTCTGGAAGGGCGATGTGGTGCCGGAAAATGACCCAAAGCAGGGTGAAACCCGCGCACTCCGCTGGCTGCTCGCTCGTCGCCTCGCACGGCTCGGGCGCTTTGCCGAAGCGCGTCCCTTTTTCCCTGCGGAAAGTCGCGCTTGGCTGGACACTTACACGCAAGCCCTCGCCGAGGCGAAACGCCCCACACTTTCACGCGAAGCAAAGGCGCTGGCATACTGGAAAGCCGCGCTGGAGGCGCGGTATCACGGCATGGAGCTATTCGGCACCGAGGTCGCTCCCGATTGGTTTGCGTATGATGGCCAAACTGAAAACGACGATCCCGCCGCATTCCGCACGGGCCGAAGCGAGAAGCCTGTGCCCGCCGTCCTCCAAGCCGGAGTGGAGGAGCGGCAGCGGCTGCAAAAAAGCATCATCACGCCCGACAAACGCTTCCACTATCGCTACCGCGCAGGCGACCTCGCTTGGCAAGCCGCGCGCCTTTTGCCTGATAACGACCAGCGCCTCGCCGAGATACTCGACCTCGCTGGTCGCTGGCTCGCCCCACGCGATGCAGAGGCAGCGGAACGCTTTTACCAAGCCCTCGAAAAACGATGCGCCGCGACCGACATCGGCAAGCGCGCAACGGCGAAGCGTTGGTTTGTGGACATCGAGCACTACACCATCCCCACCGGCCCAAAGCCCCCATCGCCCGAAACGGAACCGGCTCCTTGACGCCGCGGCTCCACGCAGGCACATGGGGCGGCGCTGATGGATAAATCCGAACTTCGCATGGACCCGCTGACGCGGGAGTGGACGATCTTTAACGACAACCGGGCTCTGCCGCCTTCGTGCTTGGCGGCAGGGGCGGGTGAGCTGGAGCCGACGCCGTTTCGCGCGGGGCTGGAGCGGTTTGCGCCGCACACGCTTTTCTATGCGAACAGGGCGGAGGGGTGGCAGGTGCGGGTGGTGCCAAATCGTGCGCCGGTGCTGGGGCTGGAGGCGAATCCGGCGGTGATTACGGACGGGGTGTACTCGCATCTCGGCGGCTTCGGCGCGCACGAGATCGTAGTGGAAGACCCGAGCGACCGCTGTTTTTCCGACTTGTCTGCCGGGGATGTGGCGAAGGTGGTGGAGGCTTGGCGGGCGCGGATCGCGGACTTGATGCGGGATGGGCGGATGACTTCCTTTACCGTGGTAAAAAATGAGGGCCGTGCGGCGGGGCAGACGGTGGCGCACAGCATTAGTCAGGTCGTGGCGATGGGCATCATCGCGCCTGCGCTGAGGCGGAAGTTGGATGCGGCGAAGGAGTATTTTGTGGGGCACGAGCAGTCGCTTTTTGCGGAGGTGCTGGCGGTGGAGCTGAAGGGCCGCGAGCGCGTGGTGTATGAGAATGCGGGGTTTGTGGTGTTTTGCCCGTATGCGGCACGGACGCCCTTCGAGATGGCGATTTGGCCGAAGCGCCACGGGGCGGATTTTTACCGCATCACGGCGGATGAAGTGGGGCAACTGGGCGACGCGCTGCACTGCGCGATTGCGAAATTGAACGGCGCGCTGGCGGGCCCGGCGTATCATCTCGTGCTCACGACTGCGCCTTCGCGGAGCACGCAGACGGAGGATTGGCCGGGGATGGATGCAGAGTTTTGCTGGCATGTGAATGTGCTGCCGCGCGTGCATCCCATCAGCGGGATCGAGATTTCCACAGGCTGCTACGTGAACGGTGTGTGGCCGGAAGTGGCGGCAGATTTCCTCCGTCGGAAGGAGATGCAGCCGTGATCGGGCGGCACGTTTTTTACGAAGGCCGCGTGCAGGGCGTGGGCTTCCGCTGGAGCACGAAGAATCTGGCGCGCGGCTACGATGTGACGGGCTGGGTGAAAAATCTCCCCGATGGCCGCGTGGAGCTGCAAGCGTGCGGCGAGGCGGGTGAAGTGGAGGCGTTTCTGGAAGCCATCGAGGAGAGCGAGCTGAAGTCGCACATTAAAAACGTGGACGTGCGCGTGATCCCGGCATTCGTGGTGCAGGGCTTCGATATTGTGGGGTAAAAAGGTTCAGGGCCGCTGGGGTTTCCAAAGTTGGCAACGGAAGCATGACTCCTCTCGTCAAGGAGGCGGGTGTATTGGAGACTGAGCGCGAGGGTTTCGGTATAATTGCTGTCGGTCCGTCGAAAATATCCCCGACACGCCATTTTTGAGGCTCAAAGAAACACGCTCATCAAGACTAGACCCGCGATGCCAGATCCAATCTACCTTGATGAGTTACAGAGAGACGGTGAAACATTCCATAACCGCGCTATCCGAATTGTGGGAAATTGCGGTGCGCAGCAAAATCTCGCTGCAATTTGCCGCGCTCACGGGCACTTGGACTTAAAAGCCGAAGATAACACAGCCCGATATTTGATCGGTGAGATTAAAGCCCAAGGCGTTAACATCCTAATTTCATCACTCTTCAAAACCGCATCCAACGGCGCAACGCACTGTTGGGCTGGCGTAGGGTACGAAGGCAGAATTGAATTTGGTTCGATTTCGAAATCTATTTCCTTTCTGAAGAAATTTTTCGACGTAAAGGCGTGCATGGGAAATAAGGAAATTACTCAGGAATTTATCGATGGTCTCCCGGTTTTTTCGGATACCTCGTGTACGGTTCTGAACCCAAGCGTGGAGCCAAGAACTGAGTCATCCGCACCTGTGCCTACCGAAACCAATGACTCATCTTTAGCGCCTGATCTTGGAGTTGCAGTCACTCCCATAATTCCAAACCGGAAACTGAAGGTCAAAGTCTTCCAACATATTACGCCAAGCTACATTGAATCTAAGATGAACGAATGGATTGAGAAGGAGAACCCATCCGAGATTATTTCGATTACGCAGAGTCAGTCCCAAATTGGTTCCGCCTGCCCTATCGTCATTGTCGTCTTTGCTCAGTAAAATTTGACGCCCCACAGGGTATCGGACATTTTCCGCGCATGAGCACGTTGATTGAAATCGAAGCAGCCGCCGACACATTGCCGATGGACGAGAAGGTGGAACTCGTCCGGTTCCTCACTTCGCGCATTCAATCGCCCGGTAATCGGATTTCCTCGCAACCGAAATCCTTGCTCGGTGCGTGGCAGGGGTTGGTGACTTTTAACGAGGGCTGGGAGGAGCCGCTGGATACGATCCTGCCTTTGATACGTATGGCGTGGCTCGGCTGTGGTGATTGAACCGAACGGTGCATTCTGAGGTGAAAGAGCCTGCCACGGCGAGAATGGGCGCTATTTTAGGAGCGGGACGTGCTGGAAAGACGGGTTAGCCGTTGACCAGACGCATTCACGCATTAGATTCAGAGACTTTTTAAGACACACATGGCCCAGCAAAATTCACGACCAAACCGCGACCGCGACCCTGAAGACGGAGCGCCCGAACCCAACTTTAATTGGAGGGGACTCATCCTTTTCGTAGTCGCAATCGCGCTGATCGGCGGGGCGTTCTATGCAAACGGGAATCCGAACGCAAAGAATCCGCCGATTTCTTACACGAAATTCCTGGATGAGCTGAAGAAGGAGGAGAGCAAGATCAACAAGTCGTCGGTCGTCGTCGTAGTCGCTCCGGGGCGTGTGCTCGACCATATCGAGGCCGAGTGGGACAAGAAGGCTATCCGCGTGCAGATCAACATGGAGTTTAACCGCACGGCGGAAGCGGACATTCGCGCGGCGGGCGTGGACTACCAACTGCGCGAAGATGGCAACAGTTTGCTCGTCACGATGATGGTGAACTTGATGCCGATTTTCCTCATCATCCTGCTCATCTACTTTTTCTTCCGGCAGCAGATTCGCATGGCGGGCAAAGGCGCGCTCAGCTTTGGCAAGAGCAAGGCGCGGATGCTCGCTCGCGATAAAAACAAGGTGACGTTTAAGGATGTCGCTGGCGTCGAAGAGGCGAAGGACGAGGTGCAGGAAATCGTGGAGTTCCTGAAAGACCCAAAGCGTTTCCAAAAGCTCGGCGGGCGTATCCCGAAGGGCATCCTCATGGTCGGTTCACCCGGCACGGGCAAGACGTTGCTCGCTCGCGCCATCGCGGGTGAAGCGGATGTGCCGTTCTTTTCCATCAGCGGCTCGGACTTTGTGGAGATGTTCGTGGGCGTCGGCGCGAGCCGCGTGCGCGATATGTTCGAGCAGGGTAAGAAGGCTGCGCCGTGCCTCATTTTCATTGATGAAATTGATGCCGTGGGTCGCCATCGCGGACACGGCATGGGCGGCGGACACGATGAGCGCGAGCAGACGCTGAACGCGCTGCTCGTGGAGATGGACGGCTTCGATACGCAAGACGGCGTCATCATTATCGCGGCAACGAATCGTCCCGATGTGCTCGACCCCGCGCTCCTGCGTCCAGGCCGATTCGACCGGCAAGTGACGGTCTCTTTGCCCGACGTAAAGGGCCGCGAGGAAATCCTCAAAGTCCACGCCAAGAAAGTCAAAATGGGCGACGATGTGGACCTCGCTGTCACTGCCCGTGGCACGCCAGGCTACAGCGGCGCGGAACTCGCCAACGTCATCAACGAAGCCGCACTTTCGGCCGCTCGCCGCGGTGCAAAAGCCATCGCCCATTTGGATCTGGAAGAAGCCCGCGACAAAGTGCGCTGGGGCAAAGAGCGCCGCTCCCTCGCGATGTCCGACAAGGAGAAAGAGAATACCGCTTACCATGAAGCCGGCCACGCCATCCTCGGCTGCTTGCTGACGAATGTGGACCCGCTTCACAAAGTCACCATCATCCCGCGCGGACCCTCGCTCGGCTCCACCATGTATCTCCCGACGGAGGACAAATACACCCACCGCAAGAAGGAACTGCTCGACCGCCTCGTGATGATCATGGGCGGGCGCGTCGCGGAGGAACTCGTCTTCGGCGACGTGACGAACGGCGCACGCGGCGACATCGGCCAAGCCACAAATATCACGCGCAAAATGGTATGCGAATGGGGCATGAGCGAGAACCTCGGCATGGTGGATTACAGCGAAGGTGAAGAGCACGTCTTCCTCGCCCGCGACATCAGCCGCAGCCGCAGCTTCAGCGAAGTCACCGCACAAGAGATTGACCGTGAGGTGAAGAAACTCTGCGACGACGCTTACGCCCGCGCGACAGAACTCATCTCCGCCAATCGCGATAAACTCGAAATCATCGCCAGAGCGTTGCTTGAATTCGAGACGCTTGACGGCGACCAAGTCAAAGACATCGTCAAAACCGGCGGCATGAGCAACCCACCCGCTCGCCCCGTCAGCAAGACGGTGCCGACACCGAAAGAAACGCCCGTCATTGATCCACAACTTGAGCTGGGCGGGCTCAGCGGCGCTCCTGCTTAGACGATGATGCGGCGACTGCTGCCCCTTCTCATCCTCGGCATCCTCCTCGGCTACAGTTGGTGGCGATTTGAGCATCGCACAGCCGGGCGCACTGCGGAAAAATACACGCTGCCCGACGCACCCGCGCTCAACCTCGACGACGTAAAAATCCTCGAAGCCACCGACGCAGCCTTCACCCGGCTCGTGCAGGCCGTTATGCCCAGCGTCGTCAGCGTCACCTCCTCGCGCGAGGTGTATCAGCGTCTCCCGCTCACCATTGACGACCTCCTTCGCGGGCAGCAGCGACTCCAGAGCGGCAAGAGCACTTCGCTCGGCAGCGGCGTTATCGTTTCTAAAGAAGGCCACATCCTCACGAACCACCACGTCATTGCCAATATGACGGAAATCCGCGTCCTCCTCACCGATGGGCGCAACATCCCGGCCAAACTCATCGGCAGCGACGAACGCACAGACATTGCCGTACTCCGCATCGAGGCGAAGGACATCCAAGCGCTCCCTCTCGGCGACAGCGAAGCTGTTTTCCAAGGCCAGCAAGTCGTCGCCGTCGGCAATCCCTACGGGCTCGACGGCACCGCCACCTTTGGAAAAATCAGCGCCACCGGACGCAAAACCAGCAACGACAGCGGCCTCGAATACATCCAGACCGACGCCGCCGTGAACCAAGGCAACTCGGGTGGCCCGCTGCTGAATGTGCGCGGCGAAATCATCGGCATCAACAGCGCCATTTTCACCAAGACGGGCGGCTGGCAGGGCATCAGTTTCGCCATCCCATCGAACACCACCAAGCGCGTCATGGAGAGCATCCTCTCACGCGGGAAGCTCGTGCGCGGCTGGCTCGGGACGGGCTTTGCCCAGCTCAACCCCCGCCTCGCGCTGAGCCTCGGCGTCCCCGATCTCAAAGGAGCCATCATCACCGAAATCTACCCCAATTCCCCAGCCGCCCGCGCCGGTCTTCTCCCCGAAGACGTCGTCCGTAGTATAGACGGCAAAGTCATCGAAGACTTCCAAACTCTCCGCACCATCCTCGCAAAACTCGAAGTCGGCGCGACAATCGAAATCGAAATCCTCCGCGCCGGAAAACCCGTTAAGACCAAAGTCCTCATCGAAGAACTCCCCCCGCAGCTCGAAGGCCAGACTCGTTAAGCTGGGAGCTTTGTCCGGCGCATTAAGAGCCCGCAGTTTGGCGAGAAAAGGAGCGCAACAATGAAGACGACGGTCTGTGCGAGGACGATGCAGGCAGCAGGGGAAGCGTTCGCCTTAAAGCTGATATAGACGCCAACCCACGCGGAGCCGACGGCAGTGCTGACGGCGATGGCGAGCATCCGGTCGAAGCGCTTCGTGAGCAGCAAAGCGGTCGCGCCGGGCGTGATGAGCGCGGCGACGACGAGGATGACGCCGACGGCTTGCATCGTGGCGACGATGGTGAGCGAGAGGAGGACGAGGAGCAGGTAGGTAAGCCCGCGCACATGGAGCCCGAGAGCTTTCGCATGAGTGGGGTCAAAGCAGACGAGCAGCAAGTCGCGGCGCAGAGCGAGGACGACGATGAGGACGATGATGGAGATGGTCGCCGTCTCGACGATGAGCGTCGGGGTGAGGCCGAGGATGTGGCCGTAGAGAATGTGATCGAGGTGAAGCTCCGTGGGCGTGCGGGAGAAAATGACGAGGCCCACCGCGAACATCCCGGTGAACACGACACCCATCACGGTGTCCTCTTTAATCCGGCTGTTCGCTTTGATCCACCCAGTCGCCACCGCGCAGAAAAGCCCGCTGGCAAACGCGCCGATGATGAGCGGTATCCCGACGATGTAGGCGAGGACGATGCCGGGGAGAACCGCGTGGGAGATGGCGTCGCCCATCAGCGACCATCCACGCAAAACAAGGAAGCACGAGAGCACCGCGCCGACTGCCGCGATGAGCCCGCCGATGGCGAAGGCGCGGAGCATGAAGTCGTAGTGGAATGGCTCGAGGAGTGTGTCCATTTATGCGCGTCGTAGCTGCGACGCCCTCGTCGCAGTAAGTGCCTGCGACGCCTCGTCGCAAGTGCCCAGAGTTTCCGGCAAAAAATCTATCACCATCATGCCCGCGCCCTCCGAGTAGCGATGAGTCCGTGCTTCGGCGCGAGGACGAGAGCGATGAGGAAGAGCACCGCTTGGAGCGTGACGATGCAGCCGCCGGTCGCGCCGTCCACGAAGTAGCTGGCATACGCACCGATGAATGCGGTGACGGAGCCGAAGAGCGCGCCGAGGAACAGCATCGTGCTGAAGCGGTCTGTGAGCAGGTATGCCGTCGCGCCGGGCGTGACGAGCATGGCCACGACGAGGCACGCGCCGACGGCTTGGAGCGCGGCGACAGCGGTGGCGGACAGCAGGAGCAGGAGCAGGACGTGCAGCGCGCCGACCCGCATCCCGAGCGCGCGGGCTTGGTTCGCATCGAAGCAAAAGAGCATGAGGTCGCGCCATTTGAGGAGGATGATAGCGAGGCAGATGAGGGAGACGATGACGAGCTGGACGACATCGCCCGCTGCGATGCCGAGGATGTTGCCGAAGATGATCGTCTTCAAATCCACGCGCGTGGGAAAGAGCGAGATGAGCAACAGCCCGAGCGCGAAGAAGGCGGTGAAGACGATGCCGATGACGGCGTCCTCTCGCACGGGCGTCTTGATTTTAATAAACGCCATCGCCCCCGCTGCGATGAGCCCGCTGGCAAATGCGCCGACGGCAAATGGGAAGCCGACGAGATACGCGATGGTCACGCCGGGGACGACTGCGTGGCTGAGCGCGTCGCCCATGAGCGACCAGCCCTTGAGCGTGACGAAGCCGGAGAGCACGCCACAGACGCAGCCGATGAGCGTGCTCGTCCACATAGCGGTGAGCATGTAGTCGTAGTGGAAAGGAGTGAGCCAGTTCACGGCTTGTCCTCTTTCTCCCGCTCGGAGATGAGTTCTTCGCGGCCTGTGCGGTCGCGGTATTCGATGTGGCCTCGCTTGCCGAGGACGAGCGGGCGCTCGTCGTCGGTGAGGACGGTGACTTTCTTGCCGTCGTGGTCTTGGATGGTGGAACTCTCCAAATCGAACTGCCGCAGCACGCCGCCAAACGCCGCGATGAGGTTTTCCGGGGTGAAGACTTCAGCGGTCGGGCCGCAAGCGAGGACGGTTCGATTGACCAAAACGACGCGGTCGCAGAACTCGGGGACGGAGCCGAGATTGTGCGTGGAGACGAGGATGAGGCTGCCCGCTTTGCGCAGCTCGTGGAGGAGGGCGATGATGTCTTCCTCCGTCTTCGCATCCACGCCGGTGAAGGGTTCGTCTAGGAGGATGATGCGCCCGCCCTGAGCGATGGCGCGGGCGACAAATGCGCGCTTCTTTTGCCCGCCGGAAAGCTCGCCGATTTGGCGCGCACGCAAGTCCCATAGCCCGACGCGCTCCAGCGCGGTCTGCACGGCGGCGCGGTCTGCGGCGCGAGGGATACGGAGGAAATTCATGTGGCCGTAGCGGCCCATCATCGCGACATCGTAGATGCTCACGGGGAACGACCAGTCCACATCTTCGGCCTGCGGGACGTATGCGACCCAGCTCTTCTTTTGCGCACTGCGGATGGGGCCACCGTTGATGCGGACCCAGCCGTGGACGGGCTTCACGAAGCCCATGAGTGCTTTGAAGAGCGTGGATTTTCCCGAGCCATTCACGCCCACGAGCGCGCAGATGGTGCCGCCATCGAGGCGAAAAGTGGCGTCGCGCAGAGCGGTGTTTCCGTTCGGGTAAGTGACGGTGACTTCGCTTGCTTCGAGTGTGAGTGGGCTATTTTCCATCGGGCAAAAATCCACGGACAATGGTGTCGGCGTTCGTCTCCAGAAGGCGCAGATACGTGGGCGCTGGGCCTTCGGCGTCGGTGAGAGAATCCACGTAGAGCACGCCGCCGTATCGCGCGCCGGTCTCCTTGGCGACTTGGCGAGCGGGCTTATCGCTCACGGTGCTCTCAGAGAATACGACGGGGACTTTGTTCACACGCACCGCATCAATCACGCTCTGCACCTGCTGCGGCGTGCCCTGCGCGTCGGCGTTGATGGGCCACAGATAGAGCGGCTTCAGCCCGTAGTCGCGGCAGAGATACGAAAACGCGCCCTCGCTGGTGACGAGCCAGCGCTGCTGCTCGGGGATGGTGGCGAGCTTGGCCCGAACGTCCGTCGCGCGTATCTTGACGATGTAAGCATCGGCGTTCGCTTTGAACCCAGCGGTGTGCCGCGGAAGTGTTTTCGAGAGCGCATCCCGGATATTCTCCACATAGCGGACGGCGTTTTCCGGCGACATCCAAGCGTGGGGATTGGGCTTACCGGTGTATGGCCCCTCGGTGATGCCCATCGGCTCCACGCCTGCGGAGATGGTGAACTGCGGGACGTTCTTCACATTGGCAAAGAACGGCTCGAACCAGCGTTCGAGGTTCAGGCCATTCCACAAAACAAGCGTCGCGTGTTGAGTCTTCACGATGTCGCCGGGCGTCGGCTCGTACCCGTGAATCTCAGCGCCGGGCTTCGTGAGGGATTCCGCGTCGGCATATTCCCCGGCGACGTTGCGCGCCATATCGGCGAGGATGGTGAAGGTCGTCAGCACGATGGGGCGACCCGAAGGCTTGTCAGTTTTCCCACAGCCGCAAAGGACTACGAGCACGAGCGCGAGGCAGAGTCGGATATATTTCTTAGTCACGGCTAACTTTAATAGCCGGATGGAAACTAGACGCAACCAATTTTCTCCGAGGCACTCTACAAGCCCAAGCTTGCCCATCCGCGTTCGCCGAAAGACGAGGCGGTTTTCAAAGCGCACACTGCTTTGAGCAAGTCACCCGCTACCCGAGATACTCGCGTTCCGCCGCGAGCCAGTCCTCCAGCGGAGCCGCAGGCATTCCCGAGTCTTGCCGCTCCATCGCGAGGAAGTAAGCCCTTGTCTCAATGTCCTCCCGGCGAGGCTCACGAGCAGGCGTGGCTTTTTTTACGGTCTTACGGACCGCTGGCTTCGCTTCGCTGGCAGGCTTTTTCACGACCTTTGGCTTGGGCGCAGGTTTCGCTGTAGTTTTGGCGACCACTGGGGTTGCCTTTTCTTTCTTTGTTGTTTTCGTTCCCATATATTTTTCTTTCTGCCGAGTTCGGAGAGCGGTGGGGCGGAGCCAACACGAGCAAGTGCTAACAGAATACAACGTGCGTGAGAAGGATTTCCCTTAAAAAGCGAACCCGAAGCTGAAATGGACCGCTCCAGCAGCGTCGCCGAGGCGAGGTGAGGGATTGTAGCCGTAGTCCAAACGCATCGGGCCGATAGGCAAAAGATACCGAACCCCGACGCCGACCCCGAGCCGCATTTCTTCCAGCCCCGGCGTCGAATCGCTCACAAGATTCCCCGCATCCGCAAATACGGCTCCACCAAAAGCACCGGACACCGGGAAATCCCATTCGACATTAGCGACGGTGTAAAAGGCACCGCCGAGCGGATTGCCTGCGGTGTCTTTCGGGCCAAGGCCGCGCTCGGCGAAACTGCGCACGCTTGCGCCTCCACCGTTGAAATATCGAAGATCAATGGGCACATCCGCCGCATCGCCCACGGGGATGATCCATCCCACGCGGAGGCCGACTGCGAGCAGGGAACGCCCGATACTTTGATAGCGGGAATATCGAGCCGTCACCCGGCCGAATGCGGGCTTTCCGTCGAGCGCATCCATCTCGATCGATGTCAGAAATAGAAACCCGAGCCTTGGATTGAGCGGGTCGTCGCGGTGGTCCACTTTTTGGGCGAGCCCGATGGACATGAGCGTGTAGTCGAGCGGTCCGAGAAACTGCGCCTCGATCCCGGCAGGAGTGACGTTTGCGAGCGCAAGCTCCGTGAACGCGGAAAGCTCCCAGCGCGGCAATACCCGCCGCGTCGCATCCACCCGCAAGCCAGCTCCTTTTTTGGAGTATCCATCCTCATCTCGGAACTGCGAATAGAGCCTCGTCCGCAGCGCCCACTCGCTATCACGAAACCACGGGTCCACATGCAGGAGTTCGCCCTCGTAGCCGCGCTGTGAGCTTTTGAGTTCAAGCGAGAGCGGTCGCCCGGTCCGCAGGAAATTCCTATCGGCAACTCGCGTTTGAACTACGACCCCGTCGTAACTCCCGTAGCCGACTTCAAATCCAAACTCCTTCTGCTTCGCCTCCTCAGCTTCGAGTTCGATGGTCAGTCGCCCAGGGCTGCTCTCTTTCGGCACGACACGCAGCATGCGAAAGAGCCCCGTTCGCAGCAATTCGCGGTATTTCTCATCAATCAGCGCCGGGGCGTAATCCGCGTTCGTGATCTTGCTAAACCGCTTCTCGATAAACTCCGGCTTCACCCGATCCAGCCCACGCGAGACGATGCCGCCGACGCGAAACTTCGGCCCAGCCTTGATCGTGATGCGAATGGGAATCCTTCCATCGCGAGCGTGGAGCGTGTCTGCTTCGGCGACGACGCTGGCTGCAAAGTGCCCACGCCCGCGCAGCCATGAACGCACGGAGCCTTCCATGGTATCGAAAGCCGCCGGGCTAAATACTCCCTCGGTTTTCACGCCGAGTGCGGTGAGCAACTCCGCTCGGGAATACGGCGCATCCCCGGCGAACTCCACCGCGCCGAACTCGTAGCGAATCCCCTCAGTGATCTTCACCACGACATCTGCCGCTTTGCCGTCGGGAGAAAGCCGCGACGCGCTTGTATCCACGAGCGCGTCAAGCCAGCCCTCACTCAAGTAGTAGCCTCGCACACGGTCCCCACCTGCGACCACCTCGGCTTCGTGAAACGGGATTTGCGCCGCCGCGATTTCCTCCACCGCGACGCCGCTAAAATACCTCGCGAGCACCGCCGAGTCGGCCTTGATATTCCCGACAAATTGCAGTGACCGGAGAAACGCCCTCGGCCCTTCGGAAATCTTTAGGACGACCGTGGCTCCCCGAAGCTCGTAGTTCACCACTACCTTCGGATAGCCCTGCTTTCGGTAAAAGCTGGCGAGGAAAAAGGCGGCGTCATCGGCGCGCGCGGGAGTCAGTCCACGGCTCTCGATTTCCTGTATCTGCTCGCCGACAGCTTGCCGTAGCCGAGCCGCATCCACTTCTACCGCGCCGGAAAACTCCACGACTGCCGCGACTGCGGAAGCAAGCAGCAGAGCCGCGATCACGCAGCGGAGGAAAGGAACGATGGTGGAAGGAAGAAGCATCATCGGAAGCGGAAGAGATACTTTACCCGGCCCGAGAATCCTCCACCAAGCTCAAGGTCGCCGATGAAGAACAAGCGGTCGGTGACGCGCAGTTGCGCGGTGGTTTCATTGCGCCCGGTCTTTGGATCGATCGCGCCGAAATCCACCTCGAACCGATCCATCAGCGAAGTCCCGCCGTCATCGCTCATGCCGAGCGGGAACTCCTTTTTGAACACCTTTTTATACCACCCTTTCACGACGAGAATCCCGGCCCTTGTCGCCATTGCTGAATTGTTGGAGCCGATCTCGCCCGTCAGCGAGCCTGTCGTCAGGAGCGATAGAATCTCTTGCTGCGGAAGGGGCGGCTCGCTTTGGAGTTCTAGTCGCGGCTTCTCGGCAGGGCCATCCACACGCACGATTACCGTATGCTGCCGGATCACGGATTCCGCTTCGAGCTCCACCTGCGGCTGAAATGGCGCATCTTCGCTAAACGTCACGAGCCCCCGCCGGACCACCAGCGTGCTCACGGGCAGCGTCGCGCTGAACTGCTCTATCGTCGCTGCCCCTGTGAGGAACGGCGTCCGCCCAGTTCCCGCCAGATGCACGTCCACTGTGACCTTTCCACGGGCGAGATTTCCCCGGACGAGAAACGGATCGTCCGCCCGCGTTTTCACCGCAACGTCGAACGTCCAATCGCGGAGCGGCGGCTGGGGAAATGAGATTGTAAGTGGCCGTGCGATTGCGGCGGGCGCAGCCTTTGGCCTCCCCGGCAGCGCGAGCGGGAGTATCTCGATGTCTCGGTTAAAACGACTCCCCACCAAAACCACGTCACCGCTCACCCTTGCTGCGTTTAGCGGCCCTCGCACGGCGATGTCGGCTTCTGCGCGGACGAGGACCGAGTCGTCGCGTAGGACAAGAACGTCCTTCGATTTCAGCGCGAGAGCGAGTTCTGGCAGCGCGGGATTGGCGACGTTGAGCGTGCCCGACACCCCGAAGTGCCCACCTCCCGCCTCGCCGCCGAACTGAGTGAGCGTCACGAGCCCATTCGCAGACTCAATGCGCGCCTTGAAGTCGGTGATGACCGGGATTGCCCCATCGGTAAATCGCGCCGTCTTTACCGCCACACTCGCGGTGCCTTCGAGCGTAGGCTTTGCCAGCGTCCCACCGACGCGCATGGACACTGCGGCGGTGCCGTCGATCCTCGCGATGGCGGGGATGTAGCGCGGTAGGAATGCGAGCGATGCCGCCGGCATATCCACGGCGGCTTTGAGCGGCAGCTCCGCAAGGCTGGGGAGTTTCCCCGCCATAATGGCCGCCGTATCCACGGTCGTCGCGGCGGAAAATGTGGTCGGCTGGACGAGCGGTTGCCGCACTGTCCCAGCGACCTTGAACTCTTTGCCCGTAAGCGTTGCGCGTGCATCGAAGGCCGTGGGCGGCACCGCTTCCATCGCGAGTGCGCGCAGTCCGTCGCCCTTCACCTCCAGCGAAAGTGCGGGCTTCGACAGCGTGCCCGCCGCCTCGAATGTCGCAGAAATCTTCCCTGCTGCGGAAGGCGGTTGCCCCAGCGACGCCAGCAGTTTCGCGACATCCAGCTCGCGCGCTGCGAGTTTGAAAACGAGCGGCTGTTCGGGCGCACCCGCCGCTTGCAATGGCCCGGAAAGCGATCCCGAAAGCACGGGCTGGCCATCCAGCCGGACATCGATCTGCTCGACCGTCGCGCGCCCATCTTTCCACGCGGCGCGCGCGCTCCCTCGAATCTGCTCGTTCGCCACGAATAGCTCCGTGAGGTCCGCAGAATCTTGGCGGACGGTTCCTGCGACGCGCGCTTCGGAGATTCGGAGCGTGTCAAACCGCACCGCCTTCGCTCCGAGTTTTACCGCAGCCTCGGGGCGACCCTCCGCACTTTTTCCGTCCACGGAAAGCTCCACGCTGCCTGCCAGCGTCCGCTTCTCGCCGAACGCCGCGAGCATGGGTTGAAAGGCGGCGAGGTCGGGGATGCTGACGGCGAGCTTCCCGGAAAACGCATGGGGCGCGGCGATGCCGAAACGCCCGTCGGCCTCCACTCGCGCCCTCCCCGGCAACTGGACGATGCACTTGTTCGCCACCACTTCGCCCGCTGCCAGTACAGCCTCGATGTCGATCATCCCGGCATCCGCATCGCCGAGCTTTAGGTCTTTTGCATGGAGACTCAGCCGCCCTTTCGACGCCTCAATCGGCTGCCCGAGCGTGAACGCGCCCTCGCCCTCCACCGCACCCGAGAGCGGCACTCCACTTGCCGCTACTTGGAAGTCCGCAAGCGCCGGGATGTGAATCGCGAACTCGCCTTCCGGTTGCCCGACGAGTCGCCCCTTCTCATCACACACTGCCTGCGCGGATGCTGTGACGGTGCCGCTTCCACGCTCGACGCGAAGCTCCTTCATCGTCGCCCGCAGCTCGCGCAGACTCGCCACGACTCGCACCTTATCCACCTGCACGGCATCGGCGCTCACGGCTCCCAGCTCCACGTCTGCATCCGCGACGACATCGCGTAGCGTGATGCCCACGCGAGCCGGAGCGTGCGCCTGCACACGAACTGCGGAATGCGCCACAGTCAGTGCGCCCGAAGCCAGCGCGTCGGCAGTTGCGGTGAGGTCGAGTTTCCACTCCCCGCGCTCCAGCGAGAGGACGCCAGCGCCTGCGGCCTTTCCCGCCAACGGTGCAGGCAGTTTGGATAAATCGGCGGCTGCGAACTCAAATCGAAACGCGCCCTCCTCCGGCATCCCCGGCGCACCTTTGGGCGAAAGCAGACCGCCCACGGGCACCTCGCCTTGGCCGCGAAGGACGACGCCTGCCACGTCCAGACTCAGCGTCTCCACTTTGGCCACGAGGTTAGAAAGCGACGCCCGCACATCCAGTCGCGCCGACTGCTCGGTGGCCACGGCTTTGGCGTCCAGCTCCGCGCTCCACGTCGCCGGGTCTTCCGGCACTCCGGCGAATGCCACGCGCACGAGCGGCACCGTGATGCCCGCGCCGAACTGCGGCTCCGCCACCTCCACTTCCACCGTTCCATGCACCTGCGCACCGATCGCATCGGGCTCCACGCGCGCCGAGACTCGACTGCCGGGCAGCTCTACTTTTAAAGCGAACGCCCGATCGGCTACGGACGCTGCAAGGCCCGGCACCACGATCAAACGCCCCGCACCAAACTCCGTCTTCGCGCTGTATGCCGCGATGGGCGGAGCGCCCGGAATCACCACCTCGTCCCACGCCACTCTCCCCGACGCGCTCGGCGAAAGCGCCAGCCGGAAATTGCGCACGCGAAAATCCCCATTGCCTGTAATGACGCGTGCATCGAGCCGCGCGACCTCGATCACCGGCGCGGGCAGCGGCTTTGCCAGCACCTCGCGGAGCTTGGCTGCGAGCGGCACCGGTGCTTTGCTCTGCGGCTTTTGCGCCGAGGGTTCGGGCCGCAATTCCACGTCCAGCGTCCCCACTACCACGCGCTGCAAGCCGCGAAGGTCGCCGCGAATCAGCGCCCACAGATCGTACCCGACGGTCACGCGGTCGAGCGACAGCTTCTCCACCGGAGCCGAGCCCGGCGCACGGCGACTCGCGCGGATGCCCGACAGCTCCACCCCGCTCCACAAGTTCCCGCTGAGCTGAAAATCCAGCTCCACATTCTCCGCCCGCGCCATGCGGATGGCGACCCACCTTCCCCCGTAATGAACGATCGGCCTGTGCAGCAGCGCGAGCAGCAGCAGCGCCCACAGCCCCGCTCGCACCACGCGTCGCCACAGCGGACGCCGCACTCGGGGCTTGGGGATAGTTGGAAAATCGGGCATCGGTCGGCGAACTTACCCCGCGAGCATCCGCACCCGCTGGCTTGTCAGCGGCAGCTTCATCGTCAGCGCCAGCCCCGTGCCGGGCGAATTCAGCAGCTCCATTTCCCCGCCGTGTTCGCGGATGATGCGGCGGACGATCAACAGCCCCAGCCCGCTCCCGCCGGCCTTCGTGGTAAAGTACGGCTCAAAAATCTTGCTCATCTCCTCTTCCGGGATTCCCCCGCCCGAGTCCGTGAACGTCACACTCGCAAAGCGGTCGTCCACATCCGTCCGCACGCGCAAAACGCCCCCGCTCTTCATCGCTTGAAAGGCGTTTTTGATGACGTTGAAAAACACCTGCTTCATCTGCGTGCGGTCCAGCTCGAGCAGCGGAATGTCCGAGCGCAACTCCGACTCCACGATGATGTTCCGGTCCGCGATTTCCGCTTCGAGAAATCGGATACTCTCCTGCACGAGTTGATTCAGATTCTCCAACCGGCAGTCGAGCTGCGTGGGCCGGATCGCGCCGAGGAATTGCCGGATGATCGCATCCAGCCGCGCGATCTCCTCCTTCGCCACATCCACGATTTTCGTCAGCTCCTTGCGCTGCGAATCCGGCACCTTGCGCAACCGGCGCTCCATGAGCTGAAGATGGATGTGCAGCGAGTTCAGCGGATTCCCCAGCTCGTGCGCCACGCCCGCCGCGAGCAGCGTCAGCGCGTTTAGCCGCTCGGTGTGGATCGTCTCCTCCGTGCTCTTGCGGCTCTCGGTGATGTCGCGGAGGATCACCGCGTAGCCCAGCAAATCGCGCTCCTCGCTATCCACGCGCAGCGGGGTGACGTAGAAGTTCAAAAAGCGGTTCACGGGGTAAAAAACCTCCATGTCCCGCGAGATCGTTTTCTCCGCCTGCGCGATCGCATTCCAGTCGAGCCCCCGCAGTTTCTCCGTGAGCAGCACACCCATCGCCGTCTCCCGGTCCATGCCGAAAAACTCCGACGCCGCGCGGTTTAGGTAGGTAATGTGGCCCGTCGGGTCCGTGACGATGACGCCCTCGTGCAGCGCGTGAAAGATCGTCTCGAAAAACCCCTTCTCATCCGCCAGCCGCAGCACGTAATCGCGCACCTCCTCCGGGCGCACGCGCCCGATCCGTTCGAGCAGTTTATCGAGAAAGCCTGAGTTCATCCTGAGCGGACGCTAACCTCGATGCCTTAACGCGGACAGGCAAAAGAGACGTCGGGAGATTGATGGATTTTGCACTTTGCGTTTCGGTTTGATGGCGATTATCTACGCGAGCACTACGACGATGCGGATACCTCGCAGAGATACTTCTGATTTTCCAAGGGTTTGGAATCCAGGACGGCCAACCGCCGTTCTTCTTTTGCTGACGATCTTGCTCGGCTGGGGCGGGGCGCAGGGGGCGCTGTGGGTGGTGGATATGTTTAACGGGGGGCGCACGGAGCTGGGGGCGGATTTGTGGGAGGAGTTTCGGCTGCAAAGTGCGCTGGTGAGCGCGGGGAGCTACTGGAAGGTGATCACGTATGCGCTGGTGCATTCGGATGCGCTGCACTTTTTCCTGAATATCGGGGTGCTCTTTTTCGCAGGCCGGGAGGTGGAGCCGATCATCGGGCGGCGGCAATTTTTGGCAATGGCGTTGACGGCGTGGGTGATGGGTGGCGTGGTGACGTGGGCGGCGCGCGGGGAGATGGCGGGGTTCTCGGCGGTGGCGGCGGCGGTGCTTGCGGCGTATTCGACGATTATGCCGGAGCTGGAGCAGCGGTTGAATGTGTTCTTTGTGATCCCGCTGCGGTTTCGGGCGAAGTTTTATGCGCTGGTGGTGGTGGCGCTGGCGACGGTGTGTTTGTTCACGAGGACGATGGCGGTGGTGGGGCCGGCGGGGATCTTGGCGGGGTGCATCGTGGGCTGGGCGTGGGTGAAGCAGTTGGGCTTTGGGAATCCGCTGTGGATTCAGCGGATGGTTTTTGAGCGACGGCAGCTAGAGAGCCGCCGGGAGCGGATGAATGCGGGGGAGTTTGTGACGCTGGAGGTGGACCCGATTTTGGATAAAATCTCGCGCTCGGGCTTGCAGAGCTTGACGCGGGCGGAGCGGCGGGTGCTGGAGCAAGGCCGGGAGAAGCTAGGGGCGCAGTCGCTGCCGGGGAAGGTGGAGCAGCCGTGAAGTATCTCGTCGCGGACGATGACCCGCTGGTGTGCGAGACGGTGGAGGCGTTTCTTCAGAAGATCGAAGATACGGAGTTTTGCCTGAAGGTGGGCGATGGGCTGACGGCGCTTCAGGTGCTTTCGGCGGGGGGGATTGATGCGGTGTTCTTGGATTTGCAGATGCCGGAGCTAAATGGGCCGGAGGTTCTGCGGGCGTTGCCGCGCGATATTCCCATCGTGCTGATCAGTGCGAGTGCGGAGTTTGGGGCGGCCAGTTACGAGTTTCAGGTGGCGGATTATTTGGTGAAGCCGCTCGCTTTTCCACGCTTCGCGCAAGCAGTGGCGCGCATCCGGGAGCGGACGCAGGCGAAGGACGCGGCGCGCGGGGCGACGCCGTTGCGGGAGGTGTTTGTGAAGGATGGGACGAAGCTGGTGCGCGTGGTTTTTGAGGAACTGGTGCTGCTGAAGGCGGAGGCGAACTATGTGGAGTTCATCAGCAAAGAGTCGGCGGTGATGAGCTTGATGACGATCGGGCGGCTGGAGACGCAGTTGCCGCCGGAGTTCGTCCGCGCGCATCGCTCGTATATCGTGAACATCCGGCACATCACGAAGATCGAGGGGAACACGGTGTGGCTGGGGAAGCACTCGGTGCCGGTGGGCGAGTCCTACCGCGATGCGCTGCTGGCGCGCCTGCCGATGCTGCGGTGAACTGAAAAAACGCTGTCGGGAGACTACGGAGCGGCGACGAGCGCATTCACCACGGGCACTAGACCTTCCGCGACAATCGCCATTTTATTGTAGTCGAGCTTCTCCGCCGTGTCGCACACACGGTGGTAGCAGTGGTAGCGCGCGTGGGCCGTGTCGGTGACGCAAAAGGCGGTAATCCCTTCTTGGGTAAACGCCCAATCGTCAGACCACGCAATCAGCGGCACGACTGCCGGGATGGCGACCGCTAGGCTCGGGAGCTTGTCCTTTTCTCCAAATGCTGCGTCCGCTTTCCGGATGAGTTCCTGCGGTCCCCATGTGCTGATAAATGCGACGTAGTTGCCCGTCTTCGGCAGACCGGCCACGTTCGGAAACGGATAAGTCTGCGAATCCTCATCCTGCGTGTAATAGCCGACGGTATCGAAAACCATCGCGCCAGTCAGCCTCTCACCATTGGCTTTGCACCAGCGGGCATAGACGAGTGAGCCCATGAATTCCGTGCGGAACCACGGCGGCTCCTCGTTGGTGAACGCTACGAAGCGAATGGTTTGCCGTGGATGAGTCCCGCGAAGGCGTCGCGCCAACTCGAGCATCACGGCGACGCCGCTGCCGTTGTCATTCGCGCCCGGCGTGCCCTGCAATTCGGGCAGCGGCGGACCGTGGACGCGCGGCGTGCTCATGGCCACACGAGTATCGTAGTGCGCGCCGATGGTGAAGATTCCCGGTCCCGAGCCCGGCAATTCCGCGATGAGGTTCCAGACTTTCACCGGCCCGTGCAAATCGAACTCCTGCTTCCTCACCGCGTATCCCATTGCACGGAACTGGCGTTCGATGAAATCCGAGGCGGCGCACAGTTGCCCATACTGCCAAACATGACGCTCGCCTCTATGCAAAGGGTCCGCCCCGAGAGTCGTGAGATGCTGCACGACCGAGCGAAGGCGGTTCGCAGTCGAGCCTACAGCGGGCGCGGGCAGAGAGCCGGAACGCTCGGGACCCGAGCAGCAGACAAGCAACGCGCAGAGCGGAAGCCAAACACGCCGGACGATTCCTTTCATCGGACCAGGATTTTCATGCCGGCAATCATTTCGTAAGACCTACGCCCCGAGCAACTGCCTTAGCACGTACGGCAGGATGCCACCGTGGCGGACGTATTCTACCTCGATGGCGGTGTCTATGCGGCTGCGGAGAGTTACTTTGTCGGTGGTGCCGTTGGCGCGGTGGATTACTAGCGTGGCGTCGCTCATGGGCTTGATGTCGTCGTTCAGGCCGAGCAGGTCGAAGGTCTCGGTGCCGTCGAGTTTGAGCGTTTGGGCGGTCATGCCGTCGGGGAATTGGAATGGGATGACGCCCATGCCGCAGAGGTTGCTGCGGTGGATGCGCTCGAAACTTTGCGCGACGACGGCTTTGACGCCGAGCAGCGCGGTGCCTTTCGCGGCCCAGTCGCGGGAGCTGCCGGTGCCGTATTCTTGTCCGGCGAAAATCATCAGCGGCGTCTTGGTTTGCGCGTAGAGCATCGCGGCGTCGTAGATGGGCATTTGAGTGCCGCCGTGCATCGTCACGCCGCCCTCGGTGCCGGGGCACATGAGGTTTTTGATGCGGACGTTGGCAAAGGTACCGCGCGTCATGATGCGGTCGTTGCCGCGACGCGAGCCGTAGCTGTTGAAGTCCTCAAATGCGACGCCGGCTTCCGTGAGGAATTTGCCTGCGGGCGAGGCTTTCTTGATCGCTCCGGCGGGCGAAATGTGGTCGGTCGTCACGCTGTCGCCGAAGATGCCAAGTGGGCGTGCGCCTTTGATTTCGCCGATGGTTCCGGCGGACATTCCGAAGCCGGTGAAGAACGGCGGCTCCTGCACGTAAGTGCTCGCTTTGTTCCACTCAAACACGTCGCCGACGGTGCCGGGGATTTCGTTCCACTTCGGGTTCAGCGTCGCGAAGTCGGTGTAGAGTTTGCGGAAGACTTCCGGCGAAAGCGCGGTGCTCATCACGCTGCGAACCTCTGCCTGTGAGGGCCAGATGTCGCGGAGATAAACGGGCTGCCCGTTTTTCCCGGTGCCGAGCGGCTCGGTGGAGAGGTCAATGTCCACACGCCCAGCAAGTGCGAAGGCGACGACGAGCGGCGGCGACATGAGGAAGTTCGCTTTGATATTTTGATGCACGCGCGCCTCGAAATTGCGGTTGCCCGAGAGCACCGATGCGGCGACGAGATCATTTTCCGTCACCGCCTTTTCGATGTCCGGGTGAAGCGGGCCGCTGTTGCCGATGCACGTCGTGCAGCCGTAGCCGACGGTCTGAAAACCGAGCGCATCAAGATACTGCGAGAGCCCCGTTTTATCGAGGTAATCAGTGACGACTCGCGAGCCGGGGCCGAGCGAGGACTTCACAGCGGGGTTCACTTTCAGCCCGAGTTCGACGGCCTTTTTCGCCAGCAATCCCGCGCCGAGCATCACGCTTGGATTGCTCGTATTGGTGCAAGAAGTGATCGCCGCGATGAGCACGCTGCCGTTGCGGATGGACACGTCGCCGACTTGCGTCGGGTTCTCGCCCGTGAGCGTGAGCGCGACTTTTTTCTCCGCGAGTTCGGCGGCGGGTTTGCCGTAGCCGCCATCGGCCACGGACTTGGAAAAGAGTTCGCTGAACGTGCTTTTGAGGTCCGTGAGATTAATGCGGTCCTGCGGGCGTTTCGGCCCAGCGACGCCGGGCACGACGGTCGCCAAATCCAGCTCCAACTCCACGCTGTAAGTCAGCTCGCCCTTCATCGGCACGCCCCACAAGCCCTGCGCTTTGTAGTAGTTCTCAAACGCAGCGCATTGCGCCTCCGTGCGCCCCGTGCCGCGCAGATACGCGACGGTTTCTTCGTCAATCGGGAAGAAGCCCATCGTCGCGCCGTACTCGGGAGCCATGTTCGCAATCGTCGCACGATCCACCACGGCCAGCGCCTTCGCACCGGGGCCGTAAAACTCCACAAACTTCCCGACAACCTTCGCCTTGCGCAGCATTTGCGTGATGTGCAGCACCACATCCGTCGCCGTCACGCCCTCAGCCGGAGCGCAGGTGAGATTCACGCCCACGACTTCCGGCGTGAGGAAATAAACGGGCTGCCCGAGCATCCCCGCTTCTGCCTCGATGCCACCGACGCCCCAGCCGACGACGCCGAGCCCGTTGATCATCGTCGTGTGCGAATCGGTACCGACCAAAGTGTCCGGGTAGTAAGTATCGCCGCTCGAAAGCACGCCCTTCGCGAGGTATTCGAGGTTCACTTGATGCACGATGCCGATGCCCGGCGGCACGACGCCAAACGTCTCAAAAGCCTGCTGCCCCCACTTGAGCAATTCATACCGCTCGCGGTTGCGGGTGAACTCCAAATCGAGGTTCTTTTTCAGCGCATCGCCGCTGCCGAAAAAGTCCACCTGCACCGAGTGGTCCACCACCAAATCCACTGGCACCAGCGGCTCGATCATCTTCGGGTCGCGACCCAGCCGCGAAACCGTCGAGCGCATCGCCGCAAGGTCCACAAGCAGCGGCACACCGGTAAAATCCTGCAACACCACGCGCGCCACCACGAACGGAATCTCGACTTGCGCGGGAGCCTTCGCGTTCCAGTTTGCGAGCAGCTTCACATCGTCCTCGCGCACGCGCTGTCCGTCGCAATTTCGCAACACGGATTCGAGCACGATGCGGATAGAAATCGGCAGCTTTGAAATCGGTCCGACGCCCGCTTTTTCCAGCGCAGGCAGGCTGTAAAAGGAACCTTGTTTTCCGTTGCCGAGATCGAATTTTGCGAGTGTGTTGAATGCGTCGTTGCTCATGAGTCGAGCGACGAAAGCAGCCACCCCGCGAGTGTGCAAGCCGTCCGTGTTGCGATATATGCGCCAAAGGATTGAACTAACAGGAAACACCGAGGCTGGTTTTCACGGGACAATGCTCCGAACCGTCACTGTCTTGTTTTTTGCCACCACCGCTTTTGCCGCCGAACCGCGCAGCCGAATCTTGGAGGTGAGCCTCGATGAATCCATCGGTATGGCGCTGAAAAAGAACTTCACTCTTGAGTCTGCGCGGCTGGAGCCGAAGAGCGCAAAAGAGCGTGTCACGCAGGCGAAGGGGCTCTTCGACCCCACGTTCGATTTTGGCTACACGCGGGGCGAGGCGACGACGCGCGACCAGTTCCGCCGCGATGCCACGGGGAAGGGCGGGCACTTTGAGTTTAACAGCATCTCGCAGAGCGCGACGTGGAGCACGGGGGTGAGCGGCGTGACGGCGTGGGGGCTCGGCTACGATGTGGGCGCAAGCACGCGCAGCCTCAGCGGTACGGGCAATTCGTTCGATCAAGATTTCAACAGCGAGGTCGCCTTCAGCCTGCGCCAGCCTTTGCTGCGTGGTGCCGGGACGGAGGTAAATCTAGCGAGCATCCGCGTGGCGCGGAACAATGTCGCGGTGTCGGAGTGGTCGGTGAAGCAGAGCGTGATGCAGGTCATCACGGACGTGATCGAGACGTATAACGATCTGCACTTCTCGCACGAAAATCTGGAGGTCGCACGACGCAACCGAGGGCTCGCGGAGAAGCTGCTGCAAGACAACATCAAGTTCTTTGAACTCGGCGCCATGACCCCGTTGGATGTGACGACTGCGCGCGCCGAAGTCGCCTCTCGGCAGGAGGCTGTGATTACCGCGACGCGGGCGGTGAAGGACCAGGAAAATTTCCTCAAACAGCTCATCACCCGCGACATGATCCCGCTCCTCGGCACCCGCATCGAAATCTCCCCGCCAGAGTCGCCCGCCTTTACAGCGAATGTCGTCGCCGCAATTGAAAAGGCGCTGGAACTGCGGGCCGATTACCGGCAGGCGAAGCTCGATTTGGAGAACCGCCGAATCGTCCTCGTCGTGGAGAAAAACCAGAAGCTCCCACGCCTCGATCTGTCTGCCAGCCTTGCGGTGAACGGCTTCGACGACGACTTCGGCACGAGCGCCCAGCGCGCGGCTTCGCGCGACAAGACGGCGTGGAGCGGCGGTGCGACCTTCAGCGTGCCGCTCGGCAATCGCGAAGCGCGCGGGCGTGTGAATGCGGCGCAGATCGACATCGCGCAAGCACTGGTCAATTTACAACGGCTGGAGCAAGACATCGTCGTCCGCGTGGATAATGCCAGCGGCCAAGTGACCACAACGAAACAGCGCATTGAGGCCACCGAGGAGGCCAGTAAACTGGCCAAAGAAAGCCTCAAAGCAGGCGAAGCAAAGCTCGTCGCGGGCAGCGGGCGCATCTTTGAAGTACTGGAGCTTCAGCGCAAAGTCGCCGAAGCCGAGACAGCCGAACTGCGCGCCCGCTCGGACTACAACAAGGCCGTCGCCCGGTTTCACCTGCAAGTAGGCTCGACGCTCCGCACCCACGGAGTAAAGGTCGAGTGATTCATGCAGATCGAAAAGTTTAACGTCCTCGGAGTCGCCGTCTCGGCGATGAACCTCGATATCGCCACGCAAGCCGTCCTCGACGCCTGCGCCTCGCGCACCAAAGGCTACGTCTGCGTCACCGGCGTCCACGGCATCACCGAGGCGCAGAGCGATGCGGGCTTCCGGGCGATTTTGAACGGCGCATTCCTCAACACTTGCGACGGGATGCCGCTCGTCTGGGAAGGCCGCCGCGCCGTCGGGAGCTGGGTGGACCGCGTGTATGGGCCAGACCTCATGCTGCGAATCATGGAGGCGACGCGCGACGGGAAATGCACCCACTTTTTCTACGGCGGAGCGCCCGGCGTGGCCGACGCACTCAAGGCCGCGATGGATTCGCGCTTCCCCGGCGTCCGCATCGTCGGCACCTATTGCCCGCCCTTTCGCCCGCTGAATACGGAGGAGGAAACCGAACTCACCGCCACGCTCGCGGAGAAAAAGCCGGACCTCTTTTGGGTCGGCCTCAGCACGCCGAAGCAGGAGCGCTTCATGTCCGCTTATCTGCCCAAGCTGGAGACGACGGTGATGTTTGGCGTCGGCGCAGCCTTCGACTTTCACACAGGCCGCATGAGCGAGGCCCCGCGCTGGATGATGCGCTGCGGCCTGCAATGGCTCCACCGGCTGTGCAGCGACCCGAAGCGCCTGTGGAAACGCTACGGCATCATCGTCCCCACCTACCTCTTCCGCATCCTCCTCCAGCGCACCGGGCTGCGGAAGTATCCGCTATAGAGCACCCAAGCCCGAAACGGACTCCGTTCTGTGAAAAATTTCGCTCCATCTGCATATTACAGTTGTCACGAGTCGCCCTGCCCCACTAAACCGTCGCGCTTAAAGCAACCAGCCACAGAAAGGGGTGACACTTCATACCATGCGCATTATCGCTCTAATCGCACTCGCAGCCGTAACATTCGGCTTCGCAGCTTGCTCCAGCTCACAATCGGCTCCGGCTCCCCAGCCCGGCCCATCGAAAGGCTACAAGAAGTAAGCTGACTTCCCCGAAATGGGATTTCACAGGCCAGACCGCACAACGCGGTCTGGCCTTTTTTTGCCGCCATCCTTACGTTGACGCGTTCCGGTGGTTGCGGCAAAGTGATCGCGTTATGACTATGACGTTCGATATTCCAGCGGAGGTGCAAAGTGAGGTGGTGGGGATTCCGGGGCTGGATATGCGCGTGGCGCTGTTTTTGCGCCATGAGGCGCAACTTGAGCGGGTGCGACGCGAGCGGCACAGTGCGGAAGCGAGAGAGATTGCGGAGCGTGCCATGCGTGGAGCCGAGGCGGATAAAGCGGCTGGAAGATCGCGGGAGGATGCGTTTGCGGAATTTCGCAAGCTGCACACCGAGGTGACGGAGCAACTGTAGAGTATGGCCGGACTGCGAGCTGTGCTGGATACGAACGTGTTGCTCGCCGCGAAAAGGAGCAACCATCCGACGAGCCCGAATATAGAGATTTTGGACCGCTGGCAGGCAGGCGAAACCGTGCTTCTTTATTCGATGGATACGCTGACCGAGTATTCGGAGAAGCTGCTGGAGCATGGAGTTTCGCCAGCAGTTGTGGAGGCGCTATTGAGGCAGTTCGCGCAGCTCGGCGAGGTGGTGCCCATCGTATTCTTTCACTTCCGCCATTACCCCGTTGATGCGGATGACGTGATGTTTCTGCTCTGTGTGCTGAATGGAAACGCATCGCATCTCGTAAGCTATGACGCACATCTCTTGTTGCTGCGTACGTATTACGAAACCGAAGTGTGCATCTGCGAGCCACTGGAGTTTTTGAGGAGTTGCCGGAAGTAACGGCGCGATCTTGGCGGGTTATTACCCCATCCCTTTATCCGTGCAGTCTTTCGCTGCCGACGGGCGGTCACCGAAACTGTTCCGCATCAAATCACACACGCATAAACGGCGTTGCGAAACCCCATGGCATCGCCGATGCTACCACCGTAATACCGATGATTACTCCAACGTGTCGGGAAAGGCTTACAGCCGCAGATTTTGACTTCATTATCCGCACACTCGCAGGCAGCGGCCAGCGCCGTTCAGCGTCTCTCGCTGAACTCCTCACCGACTCCGAGACACGCGACTCTATCCTAGATAGCGAGCCACTTTTCCAAGCCGTGCTGGAAGCGGGCGCGAACCTCCAAATCTCCCCGCAGTGCTACTTCTACGTCCTCCTCCGCCACGTGCTGAAAGAGCACAAGCTCGCCAGCCGCGAGACTGCCGATTACCTCGCATCACTGCTGGAGAAATTTAGCCGCACCGAGCGAATGAGCGCACCCTCCGGCGCCGGCGAAGGGCCACAGCAATACGTCAGCGACATGCTCCTCGCTTTGCAAAAAGCCGCCTCCACGCAAAGCTTCCTCCTCCGCGCGCACATCGGGAACTACACACTCTTCATCACCGGCGTCTTCCACGAGCGAGTCGAATGCCGCTCGCGACGCGGCGGGCCAGACGTCGAGTTCTTCGAGCACGTCGGCGCGACGAACTACTCCATCGCCGCCGAACACTCGATGGCCCGCGAGCACTCGCTCGCTCCCATCTTTCGAGAACTCGGCGAGCGATTCCACGACATCCGTCTTGCGCTCAACGACACCGCCGAGCGCCACATGCACCTCGACGAACCTTCACCGCTCATCCTGCCATGAGCACGCTCTTTCACGACATCACCCGTCTGCTGGAGCGCACCTACGCCAGCGCGGGCGTCGCGCTGGAAGATTGCATCATCCCCGAGCAACGCTGCGCCCAGCTCACTCATCTCGCTGGCGCGCAAGCCCGCGAACTCAGCCATCTTGCCCGCACCTTTCTTCGGCACAGCGGCGACAACCTCTTCATCGGGATCTACTACTCAAAGTGGCTCATCGACCACCTTGAAGCCCACGACCCGCGCCGCAGTCTCAGCGACACAAACATCGGCAGCCTCATTTCTTTCGTGGAAGAAATCGACCACGCCCTCCACGCCGCACTCGCATTCCGCCGAGGCATACCCGACGTCACCGCCGAGCCCTTCGTCCGCAATCTGGAACTCCAAGCGCGCGTCGATACCTACATGATCCTCCTGCTCTTCGTCGGCTTCTTCCGCAAGACCCAGCGCGTCTCCCTCGCTGACAGGCGCTGGCTGCGATTCCACCTCTTCCAGCGCGAGAGCCACGACTACACCGACGCCGACCTCCGCGGCCGCTACATGGAAACCTCCGCGCTAGGACTCAAATACACGCGACTTCTCGACGCTCTAAACGCAGCCCGCCGAGTGGAAGAAATCCGCGTCTTTCATGCCCTGGATTATGACGAAAAAAAGGCGCGCATCCTCCAGCTCGCGGCCCCTCGAACGAAGGAATAGCCTCGAGCCTCTGCCCTTCTCCCCCTATCATAGCGAGAGCGTTACGGCGTCCGCACCGCGCGGTAGAATCGGCGCGTCTGCGAGCCCGGCGTGTCCGTCACATCGAGTGTGGTACCGGTGGCTTTGATGGCGGGGCCGAGATTGGTCCACGTCGCGTCGGAGAGTTCGTTCTTAAACTGCGGCTGATATGTGAAATCCGGCGTGGTCGTGATGCTGAACGTGATCACGCCGCCGCTCAGCGTCGCTGTCGCGGTCGGCAGCGCGAGCGTTGCGGTGTTGGTGGTGCCGGCGCTTGGGCTCGCGAGGAAATCGACCGTTGCGCCGCCGTCGGGCGTGAGGCCCTGGCTGATGTTTTTGACCTGCGCGCCGAAAGTTACCGAGTCCACGACGGTGCCGTCCGGGGCGCGGAGCGTGAGGGTTTCGCCACTGTTGCTGAGTTTGAATGGGACGTGGAGCTGGCCGCTGCCGGTGTTTTGAATCGTCTCGTCGTCGGCCCACACGAGCAGGCGCCCGGAGGGGGCGATGGCGTAGCCGCTCGGGATAATGTAGGTGGTGATGGAATCGCTGAGGCTCCATCCGGCGAGGCTCACGGTGCTGGCGGTCGGGTTGTAGAGTTCCAGCCAGTCTTCACTATCGCCATCGGCGGGGTCGAAGTCGTGGGCAGCGTTGTCGGCGAGCCATTCGTTGATGCGCAGTGCGGCCCAAGCGTTCGTGCCGGTGAAGTTGACGCTGAGCGTAGTGCTGCCGGTCAGCGTGCCTGCGGTATTGTAGGTGGAGATAACGAGCGGATTTGTGCCACTGGCCACGGGCACGCTGGCACTCCATGCGGTCACCGTCGTCCAAGTAAGGGGCAGTTCGAGCCCGTTAAAGGTGATCGTTTTTGCGCTGACGGGCGCGGTGCCGGTGATGGTGATGGGGCTGACCGTCGTGCTGCGCGGGTTCGAGCCACTGACGGTGAAGGAGGCGGCGACGGTGTTGAGCTGGTTTTGCACATAGGTTACGCGCAGGTTAATCCACTCTGGGATGCCGCCGGTGATCGCGGGGTTGCCGCCCTGGGACACCTTGTAGTAGTCGCTGGCCACAAACGGCGAAACCACGGCGACGCCGTTGGCGATGTAGCCGTTGTATCGCTGCGTCAAACGTGTGGACACGGCGGTCCCGCTGAAAAATGTGTTGAGTGAATCACTCAGAGCACGCCAGTAGGGGCGGACGAGCGCGGGGGTATCGAACATTTTCTGGACGGGCGCATCGATGCCCGATGCGAAGAGCGGCTCGATAGAGGGGTGGTGGTTGGAATTGTCGGCACCGAGGCCCACGTCCATGTCGTTGGTGATGACTTTCCAGCCGCTGAGCGTGGGTTTGTAGAGATAGGCGTTTTTGTCGTTTGGGTTCCCAAATGTGTCCCAATATGCGCACAGGTCGGCGAAGGCAAAGTTGCCCATCCATTGGTCCACATCCACGAGCGCTTTGACTCCGTCCACGTAGTCCGCGCCGCTGCCCGTGATGTTCGAGGCGGTGACGAGGTTGAAGATGTCTGCGAAGTCGTTTTCGCTGCCTTCCGAGGAGCGCGGCATCCAGCACCAGCGGTAGCGGGCGGTTTTGTAAACTCCGCCCGTGGTGGTGAAGGGCAGCAGAGAGTTGAAGTCCCCGGCCAGCACGGCGTTGGTGTCGCTGGTTTCGTCCCAGCGGCTGGTCTTGATCAGTCGGCCCTTCGTGTCGTCCGAGAAGCTGGAAGCGAGATGGTAGCCGCCGGGCTGATGGCAGTCGTGATAAATGGGAGCAGCGCTGGAAGCTGGAATCCGTCTCACACCGTTGACCACGAGATGCACGTCTCGTCGGTGGAGCGTCGGTAGCTTCATTTGCTCCAGCATCCAGTGCATGAGCTGCTCGCGCTGGTTGGTGGTGTCGCGAATCGGGTAATCAAGCACCGCTTCGTCCTCGCCCATTAGCGGCTCGCCCGGCGGGAGATCGATGTCGTAGCCGATGATCGCAGTCGCTGGGTTGTTCCCCGTATTATCGGAAAACTGGGCAAAATGCGCGCCGGTGCCGTAAAAGACCCGACTGCTGTTGTGCAGGAAAGTAATCGGGAAGGCTTCGTTACTCTTGCTCAACCGCGCCGACCAAGCGGTCAGCGTGGAACTCGTGATCCACATCGTGTAAGTGCCGAACGCCCCCGTCGGCAGAGTGTCGCCGACACGCGCCAAGCATTCCGAGGTAGGAGGGAAAACTGCGCTGGCCGCAGCGGGATCGGTGGCCGTGATCGTGAACCCGAGCAGTGCGCCTGCGGACTGCGCGGGGACTGTGCCGGTGAAAATTCCGTCGCCTGCGAGGAGATCGCCGCCTGTGCCGGAGTCGAGCATCGCGATGCTGGTGAGCGTCGCCGACGGGTCGAGGCGATATTTTAGCGTGACGCTCGCGACGCCGTCCGGGTCCGCTACCCGCGCGAAGACACGGAAAGGGAAACCGGCCACGGGGAGCACGGGAAGATGGGTGACGTCGGTGATCGAAGGCGCGGCGTTGGCGACGGCACGGCTATTAGCAGCGGCGGGCGTGCCGAGATTTTTCGGCACCGTCAGCGCGCCGTATGCCTCCAGCCCTCCACCGCGCAGGCGGAGCAGGAAATCCGGCGAACCGTGAAGCCAGCGGGCGCGGGCGCGAAGCGTGGCGGTGGAGCCGGTGGCGATGGTTGCGGTCAGCGACGTCCGCACATGGTTTGGCATCGAGTCGCCGCGGCCCAGTGCGACGAGGCGCAGCGATTTGGTGCCGGCAAAGCCCGAGTTTTCGATGACGGAGCGATTGTGCGTGCCCTGCACGAGCCATGAGCCGATGCCGCTTTCAAAGCCGCCATTGGTCACGACATTTGCACCGCCGGAGGGCGTCGCCTCCACTTCATCGAGCAACGCTTCGCCCTTATTGAGCAAGCATGCGTCGAGGCGATTGGCGAGGGCGGTCGCGTTGAGGTTCACATGGTCCAAAACGCCGGTCGTCTCCACGAGTGTCCACGGCGCTTTCGCCGTGTCATCGCTATCGAGCCAGAGCGGCGTGGCGATGTCGCGCGGGTCGGAAAGCTCCAGACTGCTCCCACCGCCGTCGGCCCACTGCGACCACCGGGACGCGTCGGCGTAGCTCACTTCATCAACCGCGGCAAAATACGTGAGCGGACCGGGAATCGTTACGGGTTGGCCGAGCACGACCTCTTCGCCGCTGCCGGAGAGCGTTCCCGTGAAAGGCCCAAAGACCAGTGCCGCCGAAAGCCCCGGATGATTCGCGAGAAGACGAGCAGGGTTTTTTGCCACGACAACGTAGCCATTGGCTGCGATGCTCGCACCCGCTGGAAAGGTAAACGAAACACCGTCGCTGATGCGCCAGCCGGCGAGGCTCACCGCGCTGCCACTGAGATTGCGCAGCTCCAGCCACTGATCCTCGGCGTCGCCGGTGATCGGGTGAAAATACAGCTCATTGAACACCACCGGTCCACGCGCGGCGGCGGAGTTTGTCGCGCCGGGTGTGGCGCTGTTCAGGCGGCGAACCAACCCTTCGCCGTCCGGCGTGCGACCGCTCGCAGTGTCGGGCAGTTGGCCGCGAAAGCGTACGGCGTCGAGCACGCGGGTTTGTGCCGCGTTTGTGAAATACACCGTCTCGCCTTCCGCGCTCAGCCCAAAGAGCATCTGCGTTTGCGTGAAGCTCACGCGTCCCCGAGGCGGCAGGACGGTGCCGCCGGGGATTTGGAATTTGCCCAGCAGCGCCACGTCGTCCGAGATCCAGCATCCGCTCACATCGATGCTGAGCGGACTGCTATTAAACAACTCGATGAAGTCCGTGCCCACCGTCGAGTGGGAGAGGATTTCGTTGATAAGCACATGATCCTGCGGACTGGCTGGCAGCCCTTCCGCGACGCCCGGCGAACCGCCGATGACCGCACTCGCACTCCACGCGCGCGCATCACCCTCACCGTAGCTGGGCCGCGTGAGCACCCGCGAATGTCCCGCGCCATCCGCCGCCGCTGGCCACTCCGGACCATCGTTCCACACCGCTTCGAGCACGATGGCATCGTTCGCCCGGCGCAGTCGCAGCTTGCCGCCCTCATTGGAAAGTGCGCCGGTGAACGGCCCAAGCACGCCCGTGATTCCATACACCGTCTGCACGTCCGCAGGCACTGCGGCCACTACGAGAAATCCCTGCGCCGGGATGCTCGTGCCGGGCGGGAACGCATAGTCCACATCGCTCGAAATCCTCCAGCCCGTGAGGTCTTCCGGCCACGGGTTCGTGTTATAGAGCTCGATAAATTCAAGGTTCTTCCCATCGAGCCGCGTCGCGGGGTGCGTATGGAGTTCGGAGAAAATGATCGGCGTCTTTTTACTGGAGACCGCCAGCGGTTCGCCAGTGCGCTGCCAGCGATTGGGATACACCACGCTCACCGTCGCCGCAGTGGAAGTCGTGCTCCCAGCTAGATTCGTGATGGTCACGGTGTAGCTCCCCGCACTCGCCAGCGACGCGGTATTGATCGCGAGGGTGGAAGCGGTCGCGCCAGAAATCGGCACACCGTCTTTCAGCCATTGGTACGTCATCGACGTCTGACTGGTCGCCGTGACACTGAGGATGGTGCTCTCGCCAAACACGATTGATTGCGACTGCGGCGGAGTCGCGACGACGGGCTCATTACCAAAGCGCGTGACCGTCAGATTCTCCACCCGCCCGTCCGCGGTGGCTCCGGGGCTCAGCGCGTTTCCACCATTTTGCATCCGCAGCTCGATGTAGCGCGCCGCATTTTCCCACGTGATATTCCACGGCCCGAGATTCGAGGTGCTCCCACCCGCGACCGTCACCACAGCGCTCGCGGTGACGGGCGAAACGGTCTCATCAATCGTGAGGGCGACGGTATAGTTCGTTGCGTAAAGGTCTGGGCTCTTTAACACCGCCGCCGCACCGGCGCCGACGAGCGTACCGTCCGCATAGGTGTTCCACCCGCCGTTGCCTCGAACGAAAAAGCCGACGTCGGTCGAGGCGTTGGTCGGGCCGACGTGATTGGCGGTATCGCCAAGGTCCAGCGACACCCAAGTATCGGTGATATTGGTGCTGCTGCGTTGGATGTTCGCGGTGAAACTGACGCTCCATTTTTTCCCAGCGACTTGCGGGCCAAAATCCGTCGAGAGCCGCACCGCCATTTGAGTGGGCGTCGTCGCATGGAACGTCCGCAGCAACAATGCGTCGCTCCCCGCAAAAGTGGCCGAGCTTTTCTCGATCAACGCGTCATTCGTCCCCGAGGCCCCGCTCGTCGGCAGCTCCGTGAAAGTCCCGCCCGTCAGCACGCCCGACTGCCGTGCCGGAATATCCACATTGATGTTCGTATCGTTCGCGCCGCCCGTGATGGTGAACGGATCAGCAAGCACCACCGTATCCGCCCACGCGCTCGCGGAAAAAGCGAGCAGCGCGCAAGCAGCTTGAAGCGAGCGCCGGATGGCAGCGAAAGTGGAGATCGAAAATTCCGGGATCATTGATGACTCCCTATTGCACCGGGATCGGGCGTTCTAACAGGGAAACTTTGCAGACCTCCTCCCCCCTCCGGGGATTGGTCCCGATAAATCGGGAAGGCCGCCATTCTACGAATCCGCCGAGGGCGCACTTCCAAGAACGCGCGTCGTTCGCCAGGCGACAACGCCACTCTCGGTACACCTGCGCGGAATCCACACCGAGGCTCGTTCCCAGCACGGAGCGACCTCCCGATTCTTTCAAAAATAGTGCAAAATCGTGAACAGTGCGTGCCATCCCCCGGACACGGCGTGTCACGCCGTGAACAGTGCACGCCATCCCCCGGACACGGCGTACCACGCCAAGAACGGGGCGCGCCACCACCCGGACACGGCACGCCACGCCGTGAACACGGCGTGCCACTACCCGGACACGGCACGCCACGCCGTGAACACGGCGTGCCACCACCCGGACACGGCGCGCCACGCCGTGAACAGGGCGTGCCACCACCCGGACACGGCGCGCCACGCCGTGAACAGTGCGTGCCACTACCCGGACACGGCACGCCACCGCCCGGACGAGTTTCGCCCCGCCAACAGAGAGAACCCCCAAGAAGGGGGGCCGCCCCGCCCCCTTGAAGTCCAGCGCCACCCCGCCCCGCCCGCCGCTTTTTCCCTTTCGACAAGCCCCAGCGCCCCCATTACCCCCCTGCGCGAACACATGACCGACCTCGCCAAACGCTTCCTCCGCGCCAAACCCGAAGACCTCGAAACGCTAGACTCCATGAACCGCGCCCACCAGGACGGGGAGAAGTTCAGCGTGTAGCGCCCGAATGCCGCGATTGCCGGTCGTGGCTGACGCGGCGTTCGGGTTTAGTTCGACTGGACTTGGAGTCGCAGGAAGTTTCTCGCCGGAGTGCCGGGGGTGAATGTGTAGAAAATGGTGGTCGCGTTGTTCACGTAAGAACCGCCGGTGACTTCCGCCCAGACGTCGGTGATGCCGAGGTCGGTGGAGTCCTGGATGGCGTAGGTGAGGCCGCTGGTGCCGACACGTTTTGTGAAGCTGAGGGTGTTGCCGCTGAGTGTGCCGACGGACGGGTTTGGCACGGTGGGGTCTTGGCCGGATATGGCGTATTCTACGAGGTTGCGGATGCCGTCGTTGTCAGCGTCGTCGTTCGGGCCGCGCTTGTCCACCGGGACGATGCCGCCTGCGAAGGTGCCGGTGATCCATGTGGAGAATGTCGTGATCGTGCTGGCGGTGAGGTAGCCGCTTGCATTCAGTGCGAACGAGTGGAAGCCGGGTGCGGAGATGAGCGCGAGTTGTGTGGGTGTGAGGCCGCTGCTGGTGGTGCCGAAGCGGAGCGACGTGCCGGATACGAAAGTGCCCGTGATGCTCAGGGTGCCGCCGGTCCAGTCGATTGCGCTGCTGTTTGCAAAGGCGAGAGCGGCACCGGCACCGAGATTGATTTTGGCGCTGCTGGTGATGTCGAGGGGGCCGAGGTTGTCGGTGAAGGTCGCGGCGTTGAGGGTGGCGTTGCCGATGATGATATCGGAGGTGCTGGAGATTACGTTGCTGGCACCGAGGGCGAGCGTGCCGCCGTTCACGGTGGTGTCGCCGGTGTAGGTGTTCGCGCCGCTGAGGGTGAAGGTGCCCGCGCCGCTCTTGGTCAGGCCGAAGTTGTTTCCGTTCGTTGTCCCCGGCATTGCGGAGGCCGCTACCGAGCCACTCGCACTGCCACCGAGATTGCCTGAAAACGTATAGTTGCCGCTGTTGTTGATCGTCAGCGTTGCCGCAGCGGAGATATCGCTGTTGACGACGCGTTGGATTCTCAAGGCGGCTTTCGCTCCGCTTCTTACGATATTGGTCAACCCGGCGAGCTGTTGGTTGAATCCGTTTAGATTCAGCTCTGCAAACCGGCCGGTGCCACCGCCGTTCCCGCCATCAATGGTCAGCACCGTGGTCGTCGGCAGCGCGTTTTGGATTCCGAGCTTCACAATGATCTGGTTCTCTCCGGCAGTGGTCGTTCCGTCCGTGGAGGCCGTCGTGTTCAGCAGCGTGCTGCCGGTATAGGTGCTTTGCGCGCCCAGATAGACGGTGGACAAGGCGTTTTGAGCGACGCTGCTCAAGAACGTGACATTGCCGCTCCCGGCCAGCACGCTGTCGAGCGTAAGCGTGGAGACCACTCCTCCGCCTGGATTGTTTGTGGGCGCGCTGATGGTGGCAGTGGTTCCACTGCTGGCCACTGTGATGGGCGCATCGATAACCACGCCATCCAAGTTGGGTTGCAGAACGGTCCCGCCAGCCAGCGTCACGCCGAAGGTGGTGAGTAAGGCCGACGTGTTGTCGATGGCCAGCGCGCCAGTGCTGACGATAGTGGTGCCCGTGAAAGTATTCACGCCGGATAATGTGAGCGTGCCCGTGCCGGTCTTGGTCAGCGAGCCCGTGCCGGCGATGGAACCATTTACGGTCAGCGTTTGCGACGCGCCGACACTGACGGCGGCATTCGCGCTCAAACTCACGTCATTCGCGAGTGTGCAGCTCGCGGTGTTGGACAAGCTCCCGCCATTCAAAATCAGCCGTCCGGTGCCCAGAGCCGAGTTGTCGTTTGCCACCAGCGTGCCCGCGCTGACGGTTGTGTCGCCGCTGAAGGTGTTCGCAGCCTCCAGCGCCACGGTTCCCGCGCCATTGAGCGTGAGGCCCGGATAGCCGCTGATTTTTCCGTTGAATGTTGCGGTGCGCCCCGTGGCCACACTCCAGTTACTGGGAACGACCAATTGCACCGGACAGTTCACCGTGAGATTCTGCGTGGCCGTGGTCATGTCCACGCCCGAGTCATCGAGGCCCAGGGTCGCGGTGCCATTGATGGTCACCGTTCCGCCGGGGTTGACGATTTTGATGCCAGCCCAATCCTGATCGCTGGCGAGCGTGGCGGTGTTCGCGGCGGTGACCGTGCTGTTCCATACCGCCTGCTTGTAAATCCCGGGATCCACGCCGCCCACCCAGCTCCCTCCGGCGTCGAGGTTCGTGGCGTTGTTGGCTTTCGTGATCGTCGTGGTGGTGGCGGCCAGAGTGCCCGGCCAGGATTGCACCTGCGCACCGCTGACGAGCACGATGTTGAAATCGGCGGGAGGATTGAGGTTGTTCGCGCCGAAATACATGCCCCAGCGGAAGGTCGTCGTTCCCGTGGGGCGGGAGTAGCTGCTGGAGGCATACAACACGCCATCGATCCACAGCTTGTAATTCAGACCGTCGTCGAGCACGCGGACATCGAAGCCGCCGCCATCGAAATCCTTCGCACTGCCATCGGGATTCGTGACGACCACATCGGTGCCAGTCCGATTATTCACGGTCAGCGAACCGTCGCCGCCCATGCTGAGCTGCACCGCCCAATCATTGTCGGTGTTCTTGAGTTGAAAGCAGCAATACCCCTGCTGGAGGCGGGCGATGGTGTAATGGGCCGTCCACTCGTAGGTTGTGTAATCGGTGTACTGCCACCCGCCGCCCATGAAAGCCTCGGTGTGCGAGGAGGTGCCTGCCCGCGTGGTGGCCGTATTCTCATCATCCACAAACACCCGGAGCACATGCGTATTCCCGTCGGTCTGAAACCACCGGGTGAAATCCGCGACATTCGTCGTGGACGTGTTGCACGCGACATGGATTCGACGGTCGGGGACCGAAATGGGACGATTGCCGTAGAGCCCTACCTCGACGGCGGCATTGTTGACATTGATCACCGACCCATTCACCGGGCCGGGGTCCGGGGCGTCCACATTCAGCGTAGGCAAAATCGCGCTCCACAGCGGGTTCGCCGGGCTGCCGGTATCCGTGTAGAGCACCGCCGGAACGGGCACGGTGAACTTCCACCCCGTGTTGATGGCGATTCCCTCGTAGCTGTTGCCTGAAGTATCCTTCACCGCGCCAGCGGGGATCAGCACGTAATAAGTTTGGTTCGTCGAGAGACTATTGGTCGGGTTGATGACCAATTGTCCGGTGCTGAACGTCAGGCGGGAGGATGAGGCCACGTTGAATGATTCCACCACGTTGTCATTGCTGAACCTTCGCAGCTCAATGCTGCCGGTGCCCGCGACGACCGTTTCGTCAAAGGTCGCCACGAGGTCGGCGGCGGCCAACACGTTCGCAACATTGTTGACCGGCACGGTGCTGCGCAAAGTTGGCGGCGTCGTGTCGCCCGCGGCGGTGATCACATAGTCCAGATAGTTTCCGCTGACCTGCAATGCGCCAGTCTGATTCCAGGCGAGCGTGGGCACCGTGCCGAGCGTGAAGCCGCTGGCATTCGCCGGGCCGCTGCCATATTGAACCAAATGGAAGGTGCCATTGAACCCCAGCCCCGTCGGCAGGTTAATCGTCACCGCCCCCGCTCCGCCGCCGACAGTCAGGGCATTGTTCACCTTGATGGCAGCCGCGCTGGTGTAGGCAGACAGGGTTCCCACATTGACCATCGCCGTGCCGCTGAACGTGAGGCTGGAAACGGTGAGGTTACTGGCACCCGGCGTCACCGAGCCGCCGGCGTTTACGGTGACGGCCGCATTCACCGTCCCGTCTCCGGCCAGAGTCGCTCCGTTGCTGACCGTGGTCGGGCTGGCGATGGTGCCGTCCACTTGCAAAGTGCCAGCGCTCACCGTGGTGCTGCCGGTATAGGTATTTGCTCCGCCGAGAGCGAGCGTGCCGCCACCCGTCTTGACCAGCGAACCGCCCCCGCTCAACACACCGTTGTAAGTGGTGGAGCTGTTATTGCCGCCCACGGTCAAAGCGATAGGAGTGCTGGCGTCGTTCAGCAGCGCGAGGTTCGAGCCCGTGCCTGCGCTGCTGGCGGCCAGCCCGCCAAAGGTGAATGCGTTTGCAGTAACGCCGCTGTCAAAGATCACAGCGGCATCCGCGCTCAGGGTCACGGTGCTGTTTTGCAACGCGAGTCGATTGTTGAGGTTCACGCGGGCACCTCCCGTGGCGCCGGCGCTGAAACTGGTGGTGCCGCTAAAGGTGTTGGCACTACCCAGATTGATAGTGCCGGTTCCGGAGGTATCCGGGCCGGCGAGGACGAGATTTCTGCCGACTGGCCCTGCAATCACAGCATTCACGGTCAAGGTTCTACCGGTGGTGTCGTTGGCGGCCGCCAGAAACGTATTGGCTCCGGTAATGCCCAACGTGAGCGTGTAGGGGCCGCTGCCACCCGCGATGACGACGGAGGTTCCACCGGATTTCTGAACGATCCCTCCGAGGATGATGTTCGCGCCGAGCGTGAGGGTTTGCGACGCGCCGTTGATGTCGGCCACGTTGCTGCCGTTCACCCACGCCACATGAGCCAGACCGCTGCCTTGATCCCAGTTCTCCAAAGTGGTGTTCCAAGTGCCACTGACGCCGTCGCTGTTACCATCACCGTTGGCCACGATGTCCACGCTCCCGCCATCCCAATACCTCGTCGCGGCTTGCGCAGGGACGGACGCAAGCGCAAGCAGCCCCGACAGCGCGCCGATTTTCACGCATGTGAAAAATCCCGCAGTGAGTAAGCGGAGGCAGTTGATATGTTGGCGCATGGCGCTTGGTGTCATTCGTCGCTTGAAGTGAGTCGGACGCTGTATTCGCACAAAAAAGTCCGTCCGTCCGATCTTTTTCCGGACTGCGGGAACCGAGGGGTTTGATTGAAAGCGGAAAGTAGCTCGCGAGTCCCTTCGCGGCGAAAAACCAAACGGCGAAGCCGCACGAGACAGAAGTGTCGCTTCGCGAGTAGTGTGGTGCCGCGAAGGGACTCGCGAGCTACTTTGCGCCTTGCACAATTCCACTTTTGATCAAACCCGGACCCGCGCATTTCAGACTCAATCTTTCTCCGGCTTCTCGCCAACCGCTCCGCTCAAAAACTTCCGCCATTTGACTTCGACATCATTGGCCTGCTTAGGACCGGGCGTGATGCGTCCGTCGTTGACGAGCTTCTCCATTGTGGCGGTGAGTTCGGCGACGAGTTCGGGCTTTTCGGCCCAGAGGTTTTTCGTTTCACCGAGGTCGGTGGAGAGGTCATAGAGCTGACCGGTCGGGAGCCTTCCACCTTTTGCCCCGAAGCCGCCGCCGCCTTGGCCGAAGATGATTTTCCACGCGCCCTTGCGCAGCGCGGGCAAGCCGCTGGAGGCGTGGCTGATGGCGTATTCGCGGACCGCCTGCGTGCCACCTTTGAGCAGCGGGACCAAGCTCACGCTGTCCTCGGCGGCGTTGCCGGGAAGCTTGGCGTCGAGTGTCTCGGCGAGCGTGGCGATCACGTCGCTCTGCTGAACGAGCGCGTCGCAGCGGGCGTCCGCTTTGACCACGCCGGGCCAGCGCACGATGAACGGAACACGGTGCCCGCCTTCCCACGCATCGGCTTTGTAACCGCGCAGAGGGCCGCTGGGAAAATGGCCTTTCGCCTCCAACTCCGCCGCGCCGATGTAGGGCGCGCAGCCGTTGTCGCTGGTGAAAAAGACGAGCGTCTTGTCCGCAGCGCCGCTCTTTTCCAGCGCATCCAAAACGCGTCCCACGACGGCATCCGTCTGCATCACGAAATCCGCATAATCATTCAGCCCGCTCTTGCCGTGCCATCCTTCCGCGAGGGCGATGGGCGTGTGCGGTGCGGTGAGCGGGAGGTAGAGAAAGAACGGCTCGGGCTGCTTCGCGGACCGCTCGATGAACGCACTCGCGCGGTCGGCCAGCGCGGGCAGGATGCCTTCGAGCTGCCAGCCGGCGAGCGCAGGGCCTTCCTTGCTTGCCTGTTGTTTCCCGAGCTTCGACGCAGGCAGGAATTCGGACGGGATACCGACCGTACGGTCGTTCTCGATGAAACAAAACGGCGGCCAGTTTGGCACGTCGGTGCCGAAGTATTCGTCGAAGCCACGCGTCACGGGACCGCCGCCGACGGGCTTTGCAAAATACTCCCGCCACGCCGTGCGATGCGCTTCCGTTGCTTCGCCGGCATTCGCGCCGCGCCCGCCGCTGAAGAGTGGCTTCTGCGACGGCGCGACATTCCAATCCCAGCCGAGATGCCACTTCCCCACGATGCCCGTGCGATAGCCGTTCTGCTTCAGCAAGCTCGCAATCGTGACCCGGTCCGCTGCGATGAGCGGCTTTTCGAGATAGCCCACGATGCCGCTCTGCAAGCGCGACCGCCAATGATAGCGCCCCGTGAGCAACGCGTAGCGCGAAGGCGAACACACGCCGCTCGAAGTGTGCGCATCGGTGAACCTCATGCCCTGCGCCGCGAGCTTGTCGATATTCGGCGTCGGGATTTTTCCGCGCTCCGGATTGTAGCAATGCACGTCGCCGTAGCCGAGGTCGTCGGCAAGGATGATGAGGACGTTCGGTTTGGATGCCGCGCGAGCGGGAAATGCGAGCGCGCAAGCCACGGTGACGAGAAGAATAAGTGCCTTCATAATGAAATCGCTTCGGATGGTGCGGTGTTCTCCGCGTGCTTCACAGCGATTGTTTCACTTCGACCGGATCTCCGAGAAAGGGATGTCGCGGGAAAGGACGACCTCGCCCTCCAAACCGCATACTTCCATGCGAAGCGACGGACTCGGGCCGTCCCATTTTATCCGAAGCAGGCCGAAGTTGGACTTCGTGTATGGACTTTCGTGGAGGCGGTAACGATTGATCTGCGGCTTCTTCGGAACAGCCGGTTTGGCGTCGGGAGCGGTAGGTTGAGGCTTCTGCGGGGCGACCAGATTCAGCCCGCTGGTAGTCATGTCGTAAAGCGGGTAAGGAACACCGTCGGCGGGGGCCAGCGAGGAGAGTTCGGCGAGGTGACGGTCGCCGCTGATGACGACCACATTCTGGGCCTCGGTGCGACGCAGCAGCTCAAACAAACGGGCGCGTTCATTCGGGAAGTTCGCCCACTTTTCAGAACCATGGTCGGCCGCGATCACCTGAATGCTGGAAACCACCACACGAAGTTCCGCCGGCTCGCGCAGGCGACGCTCGAGCCACGCCCACTGCGCCTCGCCGAGCACGGTCGCACCGGGATCGTTGTTCGGGATTGTGACTTTGGGGCTCGCCGGATCTTTTTTCAGCGGCGAGCGAAAAGCCCGCGTATCCAAAAGGATGAGCTGAACCCGTTTGCCCTCCGGCCCAAGCGTCACGCAGTCGTAAACGCCCGGCGTCGCACGCAGGGGCGAAGCCGCCGGCACTTTGAAAAAATCGCAGAACTCCTTTTGTGCAGCAGCCGCACCGGGGAACCCGGCCCCGCCGTCATTAATACCGTAGTCATGGTCGTCCCAAGTCGCAAACAGCGGCGTGGCCTCACGAAGGTTCGCAAAACCCGGATTCGCTCCGAGCAAGTCGTATTTCTTGCGCAACACCAACGGATCGGCGGAATCGCCGTAGATGTTATCGCCGCAGAGGACAAATGCATCGCAGTGGGCGGCATGGATCGTGTCCCAAATCGGCAAAGGACGATCCTCATGCGCACAAGACCCAAAACCGATCGTAGTGATGGTCAACTCAGGCCGGGCCGACACGCGGTCCGCAACGACCGCCGGAAGCGACTCCGGCTTGGCTGGGCTGAGTGCGATTTCATCAGCCTGCATACTTGCCGACAGGTGCAGAGATAGCGCGCAAAGGCGAGCAAGTGTGTGTTTCATCGGACGCATGACGGTTTGTCGATGACGCCCCCATGCGAGACAAGACTTCGTTTGAGAATGTGCGGGGCATAACGCACTTCCCCGCCCACCGTGTCTTTACGGGTTCATCGCAGCGAACGACTTAGTTTGAACGAAGAGACACGATGGAAATGGAGGCTTTTGTTTCTACCCCTACTGCGTAATCACCGGAATGGTCACGCGGTAGAATCCGCGCGGCTGGGCGAGGCGGGCGGCGTCGAGCTCGGTGAAGGTGGCGGTGCTGCCGTCGCTGGTGACGCTGCCGATGTCGGTCCAGGTGCCGGTGGTGAGGTCGGATAGGTATTGCAGCGTGTAGGTGGTGCCGGGGGTCGCGCGGAAGTCGAGCTGGATGAGGCTGTTGTCGCCGGTGCGCGTGAAGCTGGAGATGGCGAGGGCTTCGGTGGCGTTGTTCTTTACGACGAACTGCCCCATGAGCCCTTCGTCTTCGTGGTTCGAGAAGTGGCAGTGATACATGAAGGGGTTGGTCTCGCTGGCAAATCCATCGAACTTTGCGATGAAGCTGACGGTTTGGTTTTGGCCGATGAAGAGGACGTCCTTCCAGCCTTCCTCGTAGGTCTTGATGCCGGTGTTGTTGCCGCCGGTGCGCGAGATGAGGTGGAACTGGATGTCGTGGATGTGGAACGAGTGGCTGAAGCCGGAGGTGTTGGTGATGTTCCAGCGCTCGACGGCGTTGAGGTTGAGGTTCTGATTGATGACGCTCGACGAGTAGCTGAGGTTGTCGAAGTTGAACGGCGCGCCGCCGGGGAAGCCGTTGGTGATGGTGACGGTGCGGGTGTTGGTCACGTCGGCGAGGCCGTAGAATGTATTGGTGGTGAGCGTGGCGGGGCGTGTGGTGACGGCGTTGGCGGTCGCGGCGCCGACGTTGATGTGGAGGATGTTGAACGTGGTGTTGTTCAGCAAGCTGCCGAACTGTCCGGCGGTCGCAGCTTCGCCGCCGGGGAAGTCGTTTGCCTGGCCGGTGTTGAACGCTTGCAAGTCGAGCGACGAGCCGACGGTCGCGCCGGTGAGATCGACGAGAATCTCCGCGCGTTCGCCAACTGCGAGGACGAGGCGGGTCAAGGCGACGGGCGCATTGACGAGGCCGCCGTCGGTGGCGATTTGGTAGAAGGTGCGTCCGTCGCTAAAGCCGAGGTTGTAGCTGCGCTCGATCTCGGCGTTGAGGATGCGGAGGCGGACGTATTGCTTGGGCAGTGTGACCTGCGGGCTGAGCGTTCCGTTTACGAGCATGTAGTCGCCGTATGCGCTGGCCGTGACGCCTGCGAGGCCGCTGACGAATTGATTCGCGGCCCAGCGGCGGCTGGTGAGCGCGAGCGGGAAGTCATCGACGCCGTAGGTGCGCGGGAGGCCGAGTGCTGCCTCCTGCGGGTCGCGGATGATGATCATGCCGCCGCCGCCTTTGATGAGTTGGTCCTGAGTGTGTTCGTGGAGATGCGGGTGGTACCAGTAGGTGCCGGCGTTGTTGTCCACTTTGAACTGCGGACGCCACGTGGTTCCGGCGGGGATGACCTGGTGCGGCCCGCCGTCCATGATGGCGGGGATGTGGAAGCCGTGCCAGTGCGTGGTGGTGGATTCGGTGAGGTTGTTGGCGACGTTGAGCTGCACCCAGTCCCCTTTGTTCATGATGAGCGTGGGGCCCCACATGAGCATGTTGTTGTAGCAGACGGTGGTGGTGTCGGCGGTGTTTTGGAAGGCGGTATTGCCGAAGCGCTTTGCGGAGTTGTGGAGGTTCAGATTGAACGTCGTGCCGGTCATCACTTCGGGGACGATGAGCGGATTGTAGGTCTGCGTGGCGGTAAGCGTGACGTTCACCGGTGCTGTGGTGGTGACGTTTCCAGCGGCGTCGTAGGCGACTGCGGTGATGCCGTTCGTGCCGTAGCCGAGCGGGATGGTGATGCTCCAGTTTGCGAAGCCGTTCGCGGTGGTCGCGGTGACGCCGTTGACGGTGACATTGCTCACGCCGGAAAGAGCATCGCTGCTCGTGCCGCTGACGGTGAACGTCGCGGTGGCCGTGGAAAGCGCGGACGCTGGCGAGGTGATCGCGACCACCGGCGCGACGCTGTCCTGCGTGGACGAGACGACGTTGCTCGCGGCCGAGGAGCCGATGGCGTTTGTAGCCACGACGCGGTAGTAGTAGGTCACGCCGCTCGCGAGGTTCGTGAATGTGGCGCTCGGGCTGGTGACAGTCTGCGAAACGACGCTCGTCGTGAAGGCGGCGTTGGTGGCGATTTGGATCGTGTAGCTCGTCGCACCGCTGACTGCGGGCCACGTGATGGTCTTCGATGCGCCTTGGCTGAACAGCGGGAGCGCAGCAAGCACCGGCGCGGATGGCGCGGTGTTGGAACCGACCGCGAGGCTCACAGCGCGCGTGGTGTTTCCGGTTCCGTTGGTGCTGTTCGTAAATGTGATCGTGTCACTGTAGCTGCCGACGGCGAGCGAGTTCGCGGTGGTGTTGATGCTCGCGGTGACGGTCGTATTTGCGCCCGCTGCGAGTGTGCCGCTCGCGCTGGAAAGCGTGACCCACGCGGCGGTCTTCGCGGCGGTCCAGTTCATTGAGGCGTTGCCGGTGTTGGAGATCGTGTAAGCCACGCTCGCCGGTGTGAATGGTCCGCCGATTGTGCCGATGGAAGTGAGGCCTGTGGCCGGAGTGACCGCGAGGACCGGTGCCGCCGCGACGACGGTGTATGAATTATTCGCGCTCGTCGTGGTGACGGATGCGCTGTCGGTCGCAGCGATGGTATAATTCACTGTGGTGCCCACGGCCTGCGCTGGAATCGCGCTGTATCCATAGACGCCGTCGCCCGCTGCGCCGTCGCCGTTGAGCCCGTTGTCGAGCATGTTCACGGTGACTGGCGCGCTTGCGCTGGTCGTCACGACTTTGATATCATCAACCCGGAAGGTGCCCGTACCGCCCATGCCGCCGCCGGCAAACTGGAAGCGCATCCGCAGCGTGTTCACACGCTCGCCCGCCGTGAGATCATAGTGAAACAGAAAGTGCGTCGCGTGAGTGATGTTGTTTTCGGTGATGCGTGTCGTCCATGTCGTGCCGCCGTTTGCGGAGATCTGAAAATTGAATCCCGTCGTCGTGGTTTGGTTCACTGCGGCGAGGTAAAACTCGACGTACGCGGCGGTGCCGACTGCATTGATATTCGTCGAGTTCGCGACCGAGCCGTCCCCGATGCCCGCGTATGGCGGCCCGCCTACAACCTCAAGGCCGAACTGATTCCCTGATCCCACTGCAGTGTGATTCGCAGCAGCCGTCTGGCTGAACGGATTCGGCGGCGGCGGCCCACCCGCGCCGACCGGAGCCGTGACGGTCCAAGCGTTGTTCGCGTTTGTGCCGGTCCACGGAGCGGAGGCAACGGAGGCCATCGTTTCGTTAAAAACGGTGGTCGTTCCGCCCGCGCCGGTGTTGTGAGTTAATTGCACGCTGGTAATCGTCCGGCCCGAACTCGCTGCGACGTTCGCTTTGATGACGACCGCATCCGCGCTCGTCGGCGACGCAGGCGTGGCGATGATGTTCGTGATGGTCGGGGCTGTCGGCACGACCGTCAAAGTGAACGCCGAAGTCGCCGTCGCCGCGCCATCGCTGACCGTGAGCGTGATTGCGGCGCTGCCCGTCTGGCCGGCCGCCGGAGTGATCGTCACCGTGCGGCTCGCACCGCTGCTCCCAAAGACGATGTTCGCATTCGGCACGAGTGCCGTGTTTGCCGAAGAGCCGGAGAGCGTCAACGACGCAGCGCCCGTGTCCACATCGCCCACGGTGAACGCGATCGCGGAGGTCGCTGTGTTTTGGTTCGTGCTCTGCGCAGCAATCGCCGAAATCGTCGGCGCGGCATTCGTTCCCGTGACGGTGAGTGTGAAGGTCGTATTCGTCGTATCCTGCCCGTCGCTCACGCCGACTGTGATTGTCGCCGATCCCGTCTGACTCTGCGCTGGAGTAACGGTCACCGTGCGATTCGCGCTGCTGCCGCCGAAAGTGATGTTCGCATTCGGAACGAGCGTCGTATTTGAAGATGAGCCTACCATCGTGAGGCTCGCGACTGCCGTTTCCACATCGCCCACCGTCACCGCCAGAGCGCTCGTCGCTGTGTTCATTGCCACGGATTGCGCGGAGATTCCCGTGATGGCCGGCGGCGTGTTTGGTGTGAGCGAATAGCTCGCGATGGTGCTCTGCGCGACCGTCGCCGCCGTCTGGCCTGCCGTGTCATACGTCGCCAGCGCGGTCCGGTTCACACGGCCATACTCCGTGCCGGAAGAACCGAGCGTGGCGTAGGTCGAAGACTTGGAAACACCGGTCGCGACCAGGCCCGTCGCCCTATTTGTAAACGGCGTAAAGCTGGCCGACGACGACGCGTCCACCGAGTAAGTCCCCCCCTCCACCGCACTCCATGTGAGAGTCACATTCGGTGCCGCAACGCTCGGCGTGCCGATGGTCAGAGGCGTATTGGGCCCCGCGCTCACGTAGGTCGTTTCGGTGCCCGCGAGCGTCGCGGCCGCGCCGGTCGGGTTGCCGTAGTAGGCGCGGCCGATGTTGTAGGGAAAGGTGGGCGCGCCGCTCGCGTCTATGGCCACAAAGTAGGCGTAGGTGCCGCCGGGAAACTCGGGCGTCACGCAAAAGCGCCCGTTGTATTCGTCGAGGTCGTAGGTGCCCGCCGCACCCATGCTCTGCCCCGCGATGTCGCCGCGGAACGCCTTGTCCTCCATGTAGCGCCCGAAGGGATAGGTCGTGAAATTAGTCGGCCCCACGACGGTCTGCGCGCCGTAGAGACGCAGCGCCCACGCGGGCAGCGTGCGCCCGGTCACACGCACGTCGTCCACATTGGCCGTGGTGCCGTCCCGCAGCACATAGCCGGTGCGCATGCGGGTCAGCGCGCTGGTTGCGTCCATTGCCGACGAGTAGCCGTACGGCCCATAGACTGGGTATCCATCGCGCACCCAGCCGAGGATGGGCGAGTGCTTCGTCACCGGTGTCGTGCTTTCGGTGTAAGCCTTGGTCGATATGTTGAAATCCACATGATCGCCGAGCAGGTAGCGCAGCGCGATCGGGTTGGCGTGATAATGGTGATTGCCGGTGTTTTCCTGATGCGCCTTGCCTTCGTCGAAAGTGGCCCCCTCGTTCACATAGGCATCGCGATTCCAATAGCCGTTCCCGTTGCTTTCCGCCGCGCCCGTCCAGACGAAGCCGTCGCGCGAATCGAACATCGCCACGCCGTCTACGAAATAACCGATCGCCCCGAGCCCCGTCTGCGTCTTCGTCGTCGGCACCGTGCCCGGCGAGCGCGGGAAGCGGTAGGTCACGTTCTGGTTCTTCGGCAGATTGGGAAACGCGCCGTTCAACCACGGCCCCATCACATGCCCGGCCAGCCCGCTCGTTTTGATGTAGACCCAGTCCGTCGAATACGCGACCGACTGCACGCCGCAGTAGGCCGGGAGGGACTGCACCTGCGTGCCGTTGGTCCATGTTGTCGCGGAGACGCCGGCGAGCTTATTGGCGTCGCTCGTGTAGATGCGCGCGTATTTCGAGGAATTGTCAGTAAACCAGGACGAGAGCAGCGGGTCTGCATGTGCAACCCCGAGACTGGCGAGAAGGGCGAAGAAGGTAATGGATTTCATAAAGGTGTAGTTCAGGTGACTTTGTTCGAGGGGACAGAACACCATCCTCATTAAGATATTATGTGGAGCCAAAGTGTTTATTGTAAAGAGTCTGCAAAGTCGCGCGGACATGGATTGCCGACTCCCTCTCCGCCCGGCGGAAGATGCAGCGTGGGAGCTGCTGAACTCGAAGGAGTTTATCTTCCAGCGCTACGCGAGGGTCGCGAGGTATTTGCGCAGCTCTCCCGCCACGGCTGGGTCGCGGAGGGAGAACTCGATATTCGTTTTCACAAAGCCGAGCTTGTCGCCGATGTCGAAGCGGCGGCCTCCGTAGCGCCAGCCGTACACGCTTTCGCGGGTGATGAGTCGGGCGAGTGCGTCGGTGAGTTGAAGCTCTCCATTTTTGCCCGGAAGGGTGTGGTCGAGGCAGTCGAAGATGGCGGGGGAAAGGACGTAGCGGCTGGTGATGGCGAGGCGGCTGGGAGCTTCTTCGGGCTTGGGTTTTTCGACGAGGACGTTCGCTTTCACGAGGCCGGGTGAGACTTCCGTGCCGCCGACAATCCCATAGCGGCTGACGCGCTCGGGGGCGACTTCCTCCACCGCGATGGCGCTGCCGCCGTGCCGCTCCCACACGTCGCAAAGCTGCCGCGTGACAGGCGCTGCGCCGGGCGCGGGCTCCACGATGGTGTCGCCCATGAGCAAGGCAAACGGCTCGTCGCCGACATGGTGCCGCGCGTAAAGGACGGCGTCGCCCAGACCGCGCATCTCGTGCTGCCAGACGAAGTGGATGCGGGCCAAATGGGAGACGGCTTGGCAGGCGGCGAGGGCTTCCGTTTTGCCCTTCGCGGCGAGTTCGTCTTCGAGTTCGCGGTTGGGGAAAAAGTGTTCTTCGATGGAGCGCTTCGCTCGCCCGATCACGATGAGGATGTCGGTGATGCCGCTCGCGACGGCTTCTTCCACGACGTATTGGATGACGGGCTTATCCACGATGGGCAGCATCTCTTTTGGCACGGCCTTGCTGATGGGCAAGAAGCGGGTGCCGTAGCCAGCGGCAGGGATGACGGCTTTGCGGACAGGTAGATTCATCCAAGCCGTGTACCGCAAAAACGCATCGCGGGTCCACGTATTTGAGGAAAGCTATCCTTGCGGCTCCGGCGCATCCGCCCGATCCTCAAAGCGCGTGAACTCTTTGAGGAAGGTGAGCGGCACGTCGCCGACGGGGCCGTTACGCTGCTTGGCGATGATGAGCGTCGCTTTGCCTTTCATCTCTTCGCGCTGCGCATCGGTCTCGGCGTAGTATTCCTCGCGGACGAGGAGGCCCACGATGTCGGCGTCTTGCTCGATACTGCCGGATTCGCGCAAGTCACTAAGGCGCGGGCGGCCTTTGCTGTCGCCCGTGCGGGACTCGGGACCACGGTTGAGCTGCGCGAGGACGAGGATGGGAATGTTCAGCTCTTTGGCCAGCGCCTTGATGCCGTTGCTGATTTCGGAAATCTCGATCTGCCGGTTCTCTTGCCCGCGCTTGCTGGGGCTGCGGAGGAGCTGCAAGTAGTCAATGAAGATGGCTTGGATGTCGCTCTGCGCTTTCATCCGGCGAGCCTTGGCGCGCAGTTCGCCGATGGTGAGGCCGCTGGTGTCATCAATGAGGATTTTCGCGGCGGCGAGTCGCTTGGCAGCGGCAGCGAGGTTGGGGAAATCGCGCTCGCTCATAAAGCCGTTGCGGATGTTGCCCATGTTCACCTTGGCGATGGAGCAAAGGAGACGCTGCACGAGCTGTTGCGCACTCATTTCCAGCGAGAAAACGGCGACGGCGTGCCCGAGATTCAGCGCCATGTGCTCGGCGATGTTCATGGCGAACGCGGTGTTGTGAACGCAGATGTCGTTGGCGACGAAGTTGTGCGTCTCGGGGATCGTCAGGTCATACACTTGCTGGCGACCGAGCGGCTCGATGGAGACGATTTCATCCCAATAAACTTCGCTCTCTGCGAGGGCCGCGAGCTTCTCGCTCTGAAGTGCTCGGGCAAAGGCGGAAAGCCGATCGCGAGTCGGGCGGCGGCGTCCGGCGTGGATATTGGTAAAGCCACGGATGCCAGCGCGGCGGGCCAGCGCGGCCCAAGGTTCGTTGCCTTTCGCGAGGCGAATTTCTTCCCAGATTTCGATGGGGATGAGGTCGGAATTGGTCTGGTAATTCTTCGAGCGCACGGCGGCTGCGACTGCTTCGACGGCTCCTTCTTTTCCGAAGATGCCGACTTCCTCCGCCAGCTTGCGCAGGGAGTGCCCGTCGGTGATGTCGAGCTGCCACGCGGGCCTGCGCTCATCGCGGTAGCGGATGCTGCGGGCGCGAAGTTTCGCGATGATTCCGAACCTGAGCAAAAGATGCTGCACTTGCCGGGCGAGCCGCTCGCTCGTGGTTGCGTAGCCTGCCTGCGCTTGGCCCGTGCGGAGCACACACGCCCATCCGTCGGTGGCGAAAAGGCGATTGAGGAAAATCACGAGTTGCTCGCGCGGGAGACGAAATACGAAGCTGGGCACGAACTTCTCCGCCGACTTGCGGCCCCAGAGCCCGAGCGAATCCAGCCAGCGCGTGAGGCGTTTTTTGTCGTTCTTCCTTCCGGAAACGGTGCTGTCGAAAAGCAGTGACGGCGAAACATCCAGCGCGCTGGCGAGGCGGGCGAGCGGCGCATCGGCGGGCACGCATTTGCCAGCGGCCCATTGTGTGAGCGACGACGGCAGGACGCCCGCACTGTGGGCGATGACTCTGCGAGCGCGTCCGTCGTTTGCCAGCGCCACCGTCAGCCGCTTGCCAAACTCCGCGCGCTCCGTCGCGAGGTCGCTGCGGCACGAGGAGACGGAGAGCGTGGGCGCGCGGAGGCTGTCCCTGCTGGCCCTAACCGAGAGCCCGCCAAACTGCACGACGGCATCCGTGAACTCTTCCAGCACGCGCGGATTCGTATTCGTGAACTCAGGCGTCGTGTCCGAGAGCCCGCCGTCGCCAAGCAAGTAGGCGAGCAGTTTCACCTCGCACTCGCGCGCTGCGGTGTCGCCAAAAACGGGGAGTTCTCGCGGGACGGCGATGGCTTCGCCCGGCTGGAGCTCGCCGAGCGGCTTCCACCCGCGCACGGTGAGAAAAGGATGCGGCTGGGTGGCGATGACGGTGCGCCCTAGCCGCGTCGTCACTCGGAAAGTCGGCTTCTCTCCATCGTCCACAAACGCGGACGGCGCGGCGAAGCGGAACTTCCAGTTGTCGCCCAGCGTGAGCAGTCGCGCGGCGCGGCGGCGGTAGATTTCGCCGATAGTCGTTACGCTGCCGTCTGCGAGCAGGATTTCCGAGTTTGCTGCAAGGCATTTCCCCATCGAAGGCCGTGCGGCGACGACCATCATTTCGGCTCCGTGGAGGCCGTCGCTCATCTGGTCGAATTGCTTGAAGCCTGTCTCCAAGCCCATGATTTTCCCCCGGTTGCTGTGGAGTATCTCGATGTCGCTGATGGCCTTTCGGACCATGTCTTTCATCGTCACGCCTTTCTCTTTATAGCGGTCTTTCGAGATGGCGAAAATCTCCTGCTCTACCTTGTCGAGCAGGCTGGTGACTTCGCCCTGCTCGTCGTAGCTACGGGCGGCATACTCGGTGCAGACGCGGATGATTTGCCGAAGGACATATTTCTCCTGAAGGAGGTCGATGTAATAGGCCGCGTTCGCTGCGGTCGGGAGAAAGGTGTAGAGCGAGGTGATGAAGCCCGCGCCGCCGACGGCTTCGAGCTTGTTCCGGTCGCGCAGGGATTGTGTGATCGCGATGAAGTCGAACGCCCCGCCTTTATCCCAGAGCCCCAGCAGCACTTCATAAATCTCGGCGTGCGCAGGGATGTGGAAATGCTCGCCTTTGATAACGGCCTCAGCGCACATCACACCGACTTCGCGTGGTGCGAGGAGGAAACTGCTCAGGACTCCCTGCTCCGCTTCCGGCGCTTGTGGGAGTAACCTGTGAATTTCCGGTAAATAACTTACCTTCGATTTTAGGTCAGGGCCGGATTTTCCATCCGACCTGCTTTGCTTCGGATTCGCCTGTGTGGAACCCTCAGCCATCGGGCGTTATTCCTTGGCCGGAGCTTTGTGCTTGGCCTTGGCCTTCGCCTTGTAGCCACCGGCTTCCTTGCGCTCTTCGTCAGCCTGATCGGCTGCGGCAGCGGCTTCCGCTGCGCCCTTGGCGGAGACGGTGATTTCGATGGTCGCGGTGATGTCGTGGTGGAGCTTGATGACGACTTCGTGCTTGCCGCTCTCTTTGATTGGGCGGTCAATGTGAATCTTGTGGCGGTCAATCTCGATGCCTCCGAGCGCTGCTTTGAGCTTCTCGGCGATGTCGGCGGCGGTGATGGAGCCGAACGATTTGCCGGTCTCGCCGGTTTCGAGTTCCATCTCGATCTTCACTTTGTTGATCTTGCGAGCGAGTTCCTGTGAGTCGTTCAGCTCCTTGGCTTCACGCTCGGCGCGCTTGGCTTTGAGGATGTTGATGCGGCGTAGGGTCGCGGGTGTGACTTCGAGCGCTTTGCCACTAGGGAGCAGGAAATTGCGGGCGAAACCGGTTTTGACTTTCACGATGTCGGCTTCGACGCCGAGATTGTGAATTTGTTCGGTAAGGATGACTTCGGTAGTAGGCATAACTGGAAAATTTTTAAGATGATTCGGACGAAAAAGGGCGCGATGGATACCGGCGGCCTTTTGCTTTGTCAAAAGCCTTTTCCGGTATTTTTCAAAAAGGCTGTCTCGTTTGACTCCGCATCCCGAACCACGGCACAGTCGCCGGAATGTTTCGTCGCCTCTCTATTATAGTGTCGTTTTCCGTCACCGCCTTGGCCCAAACGCCGGATGCCGCCGGCTTTGCCAAAGTCGTGCAGCCTTTTATAAAAGAGAACTGCACCAAGTGCCACGGCCCAGAGAAGCAGAAGGGCAAGCTGCGGCTCGACACACTGGCAAACAACTTCGCCGACCCCGCGATCACCGCGAAGTGGGCCGAAGTCGTGAACTCCGTGAACGGCCACCAGATGCCGCCGGAGGACGAAAAGCAGCCGCCCGCCGTGGCTGCGGGCGCTTTCGCCGGATGGCTGGAAAATGCGCTGGCCCAAGGCGAGATCGCCAAGCGTTCGGCGCGCGTCGTCATGCGGCGCATCAATCGCGCCGAGTATAATAATACCATCCGCGACCTCGTCGGCGTGGACTTTCATCCGGCGGACAAGTTCCCCGAAGACCCGCCAGCGGGCGGCTTCGACAATATCGGGCAGGCGCTCACCATTTCACCGCTGCACCTGGAGCTTTACTACGCCGCCGCTCGGCAAATCCTCGACCGCGCGCTCGTGGAAGGCGAGCAGCCGCCCAAGATTCTCTGGCGCTTCGAGCCGGAGGAAAACACCCTCGGCAGCGACCGCTACCGCGTGAAGCGCGATGGCAACAACATCATCCTCAACGACGGCAAAAACGAAACCGAGAACGGCTTCACCGTCGTCCACCACGAGTCGTGGGACAAAGGCATCGGCTTCCGCGATTTCAAGCTCAAGGACGCGGGCGAATACATCATCCGCTTCCGTGCGGCGGGCCGTGTGCCGAACCGGGAGCAAGTCGTCGCTTCCGCAGAAAGAATCCTCGCCGCTCGCCGCGACGAGCAGGACGCCAAGAACCCCAAGGGCAAAGAATACACTCAGCGCGAATACGACAACTCGCTCGCCCATTTCAAAACCGCCCGCATCTACGAATACGGCCCACCCCGCGTTAAGGTCGGGCAGACCCTCGGCGGAACCCCGCGCGTCATCGCCGAGCTGGACATTGATGCCCCGCTCACCGAGGCCAAGACCTACGAAATCCGCGCCTACTTCACCAAAGACAGCGCGGGCGTGGAACTCGACTACGCCTACGACATCCCCAAAGTGCTGGAGAACTTCTGGATGCAAGGCCGCGACAACTTCGCCCGCCCCGAGCTGCTCGTAGATTGGGTGGAACTCGAAGGCCCCATCCACCCCACATGGCCGCCCGCCAGCCACACGCGAGTGCTCGGAGCCGCCAGCACCAAAGACGAAAAAGCCCAAGCCCGCGACATCCTCGCCCGCTTCATGGCACGCGCCTACCGCCGCCCCATCACCCCCGACGAACTCGCCGCAAAACTCGCCCTCTTTGAAAAACTCCGCCCCGAAAAACCCAGCTTCACCGAGGCGATGAAGACCCCGCTCGCCGCCGTGCTTTCCTCGCCGCACTTCCTCTTCCTCGTCGAGCCCGAGGCCGCCCAGCCGCGCAAGCTCGCCCCCTACGAACTCGCCTCGCGTCTCTCCTACTGGCTCTGGTCCACCATGCCCGACGACGAGCTGTTCAAACAAGCCGCCACCGGCGAACTCACCAAGCCCGCCGTCCTCGCCGCGCAGGTGAACCGGATGCTCGCCGACGCGAAGAGCGATGCCTTTATAAAGAACTTCACTGGCCAATGGCTCGGCCTCCGCAAAATCGGCGCGAACCCACCCAGCAAAAACCTCTACCCCGAATACGACCGCCACCTCGAACTCTCCATCGCCCGCGAAACCGAAGGCTTCTTCGCCGAAATCCTCCGGCACGACCTCGACGCCCGCGCCCTTATAAAGAGCGACTTCATCACCATCAACGAACGCCTCGCCCGGTTCTACGGCATCCCCGGCGTAAAAGGCGACGCCATCCGCCGAGTCCCGGCCGCAGAGCATCGCGGTGGCCTCGTCACCCAAGCCTCCATCCACAGCCTCACCTCCAACGGCACCCGCACCTCCCCCGTCACACGCGGCGTCTGGGTCATGCGCACCATGCTCGGCATAGACCCCGGCCTCCCCGTCGCCAACGTCGGCGAAATCCCCAACAAAGTCCCCGGCCTCGACAAAGCCACCGTCCGCCAGCGCCTCCAGATCCACCGCGAAAACGCCGCCTGCGCCCGCTGCCACGACCGCATCGATCCCCTCGGCTTCGCGCTCGAAAACTTCAACGCCGCCGGCGAATGGCGCGACCGCGAAGGCCACGGCTACCAAGGCCGCATCGAGAAAAACGACCCACTCATTGACGCAAAATCCAAGATGCTCGATGGCACCGAAATCACCGGCGTCGAAGGACTCCAAGCCGCCCTCCTCGCACAAGAAGACCTCTTCCTCACCGCCCTCGCCAACCAGTTCGCCACCTACGCCCTAGGCCGCGAACTCGGCTTCTCCGACCGCCCCACCATCCGCGCCGCCGTAGAAACCATGAAGCGCAACCGCACCACACTCCGCTCCCTTCTCCTGACAATCGCCACCTCCGAACTCTTCACCACGAAGTAAGCGTTCCCCCACCGCTCACGCTGCGGCAGTGTCGTTCAGCAGCAGGGTTTCAAAAAGGCGGACCAATTTGGTTTTCTGAGCGACGAGTGGAAGTTCCGGCACTAGCTTGCGCTCCACGGAGAGGCCCGTAGCCGGATCTTCGATTCGCATGAGCTTTTGCCCATCAGTGAGCTGGACGAGTTGGATGCGGAAGTTCGGATTCAGAATCTTACGGTAGTCTTAAAAACCAAAGCCTTCCAGCATTCGGTTCAGGTTTTCCGGACTGGCAGGGCCGAGCTTGGCGTGGGCTTCGTGGGCGGCGGATTCAACCCGAACGCCGCGATTGCCCGTCGTAGCTCGCGCTACCAGCGGTAATGATCGAGGCCGCCGTTGCTCAGAGCGCCGCCGAGGAAGCCGGTGGCGGAGACGAGGAGCGCGCCGAGTAGGAGTGCGCCGCGAAAACGTGTGCGCTCGGGCGAGCCTTCTTCGCATTCGGATAGGCAGACGAGCACGGCGCAGACGAGGGCCCAGACGGCGGTGGCGATGCCGAGCCAGCGGTGCCATTCGGTGAGTGCGTCGCTGTGGTTTTGGTATTTGGCGTTGAGCCAGCCGAGGGTCGCGACCATCGGTGCGCTGGCAGCGGCGACGATGACGAGGAAGCGCACGACAAGCAGCCAGTTCTCCCTTTTTGTAAACCAAGCGAGCGCTTCGGCGAGGACGGCGGCCATCAAGAGCCCGACGGGGAAGTGCGTGGTGGCGGAGTGGAACTTGCCGAACCATGCCAGCAGGCGCGGGAGAAATGGGCGCGATTTTTTTACCACGGGCGCGGGCGCGGGCAGCGGGGCGTCGGCGGGGAGGCCGGGGCTCCCGGCTTTGATCCATGCGGCGACGGTTTTGAGTTCGTCGGGGGTGAGCGGGGGCACGTCGGCGTCTTCGCCGGGCATCTCGTTGTCCTCGACCATTTGGTAGAGCTTGGAGTCTTCGACATCGCCGGGGGTGATGAATTTGGCGTTCTTGCCGAGTCGCGCGAGGTCGAGGACGTAGCCAAATTTTCCTTTCGGCTTGGGTAGATGGCTGCCGTGGCAGTCGGCGCATTTGGCGTTGAAGATGCGATAGACTTCCGTGGCGAGCGCGGACTTTTCATCCGCCATACACCAGCCACTGAGGATCGCGAGGACCACGAGAATTCGGATTCCGTTCATGTGATAAGATAACACTGCGCATACTCAGGGTATTAGGGCGCACGTTGTCGAGCATTGCGCACGGACGGCGAGCGGCTACTGTGCGCGACCGTGAGTTCACCGGATGCCACATCCATTCTCAAAGCCCTGCGCGCACTGCGCTGGCGGATGATGCTGTCGAATTACTTCCGCTGGTCGGCAAGGTGGACGCTCTTTTTTTTCACCGCGCTCGTAGGTGTGTTTGCGTGGAAGTGGGCGGCGGGCACGCTGCGGGTGAGCGCGGAGTGGCTGCCTGCGTTGGCGCTTTGCACGCTCATTGCGCCGTTTGCGGGCGGGATTATTTGCGGTGGGTTGATGGCGCTGCTGTTTCCGCCGTCGCTCCGGGAGGCCGCGCGCACCGCCGACCGGCTGTGGATTACGCGCGACCGATTCGTGACGGCGCTCGATTTCCTCGCTCGGAAATCGCTCACCGACTTCGAAGCGCTCGCGCTCGCCGAATGCGCGGGATTTGCTGGAAAAGAGAAGCGTCTCGCTCCGGTCGCGGCCCCCGTGGAGCTGCGCTGGGCGGTCGTGCCGATGGTGATGCTCGGCCTGCTGACGTGGGATTCTCTTCGGCACGAATCCGCGCTCCAGACGCTCGTGGATAAAGCGACGCTCGCAACTGCGGGGACGGTGAAACAACTGGAATCACTGGCGCAACAACTGGAGAAAAAATCCGTCGCCGAAGATGAAGCCCGCAAGCTCGCCGAGCGTCTCCGCCAAGCCGCCGAGCAGCTCCGCGCGGAAGCGAAAGAAGGACGCGACGGAGAGAAAGCCGCGCTTGCGGAACTCTCGAAGCTCGAACAGCTCGTCAAAGAAATGCGCCAGCAACACGCGGCGACACCCGACGAACTCAAAGCCCTCGCCGACGCGCTCGCCACTCAGGATCAGACCAAGGAAGCCGCCGCCGAAATACAGCGCGGCAATTTCGCCGAAGCAGCGAAGAAACTGGACGAAGCCGCCCAAGACCCCGCAGCCGCCGAGCAGGCGCAAAAGAGCCTGGAGCGCGCCCTCGAACATCTCTCCGAGCAAAAAGAGCAGCTCTCCAAACAGACCGAGCAACTCCGCGACAACGCCCGGCAAGCAGCCGCCAGCGGCCAGCGGCAAGAGCTTCTCCAACAGCTCTCGCAAGCGCTCAACGAATTGCAAAAGCAGAACAAACTCTCGCAAGGCAAAGACGGCAAGGATGGCGAGAAGCAGGAGCAACAGAAGCAAGCCCAAGGCGGCGGGAAGGAGATGACGGACGAGGAACTCAAAAAGATGCTGAGCGCGCTTCAAAACATGAAGAACAACGACGGCCCCGCAGACGGGGGCGGCGAGCCACAGCGCAGCGAAGCGCATGACGGCGACGGAGAAATCCGCATCTCGAATTTCGGCGGCAAAAACCCCGGCAGCACGCAGCCCGGCAACGAAGAGAAAGGGGAGCAATTCCCGACGGGCCAGCCCGGCGACAAGGACGAGAAAGGCACGACGAAGGATCCTTTTGGCCAGCAACAAACTGCGGCGGCAGAAAGCGGAAAGGAGAATCAGGCGAAAGGACTCCTCGGCACCGGCGAGTCGCTCTCCGCGATGGTCCCCAATGCGCCCGGCGCAGACGAGAAGGCCAAGCGCCGATACCGTGAACTTTACCAAGCCGCCTCCGCAGATGCCGAGGCGGCGGTCGTGCAAGAGTCTATCCCGCTCGGTGCCCGCTTTCTGATCAAACGCTACTTCGAATCCATCCGCCCGAAGGAGCGGTAGGCTACCGCTTCAGCACGTCGATGAGAAACGACTGCACGGTGGGGTGCTTCACGTCGGGAGCGCCGGGATAGACGAGTTCGTTTTTCACGCCCGCTGCGTTGAGCCGCTCTTGCAGCTTCACGCCGAAGTTCGCGGTGTGCGTGGGGTCTTTCTCCGGTCGGCCCATCGCGGGCGGCGTGCGGTAGAAGAGGTGGATCGGCGGGTCGTCGGAAGTGACAAGCGCGAAAGGCGAATACTCGGCGATCCACGGGAGGATTTTGCCGCGTTCAGCGAGGAACTCATCGAACTGCGAGAGCTTCTTTGCCGCGTCGCCATTGAAGCCGAATGCGTGTCCGCCGTATTTGCTGTTCGGCGTCCAGTCCTTCATCTGCTGCGGGTCGAGCGTGGTCTGGGCGTTGGAGACGGCGGCGCACCAGAGCCGTGTGGATTCACGGGAAATGGGGTCGCTGCTTCTGGGATCGGCGAGGTCATCGTGAAAGGCGAGCCAGAGGCTAGAGCATGCGCCCGCCGAACTGCCGGAAGCCCCGATGCGGGCTTTATCAATGTTCCACTCAGCGGCTTTACTGCGGACGAATTGCAGCGCACGAGCGGCGTCGTGCAGCGGGCCACGGACGGGCGGCACTTCGCCATCGGCAGCGGCCTCGGGGGTGAAACGGTATTCGATGGAGACGACGGAGATGCCCGCCTTGAGAACGTCTTCGAGGATCGGCGAAAACCCGCTGAAACGGTTGCCATTCAGCCACCCGCCGCCGTGGATGAAAAAGAGGAGCGGCGTGGGTTTATCGGCTTTTACTTTCCAAAAGTGGAGGACTTGCTTCGGGTGCTTGCCGTAGGCGACATCGGCGAGCGTGGGCTTTGGACCTTGTTGGGAGTCGTACTTTTGGTTCGGCGTATCAGCGGCGAAGAGCGTGGCAGCGGAGAGCGCGAGGATGGTGAGCGATTTCATGAAGTGCGTTTTGGAAAAGAGACGGCGACGAGAAAGGTAACGATGGTGCCGAACATGATGCGCCACGGGAACTCGATGACAGGCACATCTTTGCCGTGGCTCCATGTCGTCGCGGGGTTGAAGAGCCTGATCACGTCAATGTCCAGCCCGCTGAGATACGCGACGACGAGGAAGCCCGCGACCATCGCGATGACGTTGCCCTCGTCGCTGCCCCGCGTTTTTGTAAAGAGCCCGACCATAAAGACGCCGAGCAGCGAGCCGTAGGTGTATCCGAAAATGCCGAGGATGATGGGCAGGATGCGCAAGTTCGGGTTGTGCGTCGTGACCCACGCCGTCCCGAGCGCCACGGCGATGAGCATCGTGGCGAAGAGCACGGTGCCGAAGCGCAGGACTTTGATGCGCCCTTTGTCCGTCGTGGGCTCGCCAAAAATCGGGAAGTGGAAGTCGCGCACGTAGCTCGTCGCCAGTGCGTTCAGCGCGGTGCTGAGCGAGCCCATCGCCGTCGCGAGTACGCCTGCGAGCACGAGCCCACGGATGCCAGCGGGCATGACGGTGAGGATGAAATGCGGGAAGACTTTGTTCGCAAAGACGACGCCCTTGTCGTTGCGCGGGAGCAGCGGGTCGAGGTGCTGCTGGTAGTAGGCCCAGAGCATGATGCCGATGGTCAGGACGATGAGCGTGATGGGCACATCGGCCAACCCGGAGAGGATCGTCGCCTTTGCGCTCTGGCGCTTGTCTTTCGCCGTGAGCATCCGCTGCACCATGTCTTGATCCGTGCCATGTGTGGCGAGCGTCACAAACGTCGAGCCGAGGAACGCCGCCCACACGGTGTATTCCGTTTCGAGGATGTTCTTGATATTCGTCCACACGTCCGCATTCGGAGTGAGCCCCCAATCCACGAACGCCATGTCCTTTTCCCCTGTGAGTAGTTTCATCGCCCCAGCCCAGCCGCCCTCAATGTGGCCGAGCAAAAACCACAGCGAAAAACTCAGCGCAGAGATCAGCACGATGATCTGGATCACGTCCGTCCAAATCACCGCGCGGATGCCGCCGAGCGAAGTGTAGAGTGCCGTCGCGGCTGTCACGAAAACCAGCGCGCCGCCCGTGAGCAGGAATTCGTTCATCGGCGTGAGCGGTTTTTCGGGATAATGGAGATGCCAAGCCAGCACGAGCAGCATACTCGGCACCCACAGTCGCGTCCCGCTCGCCAGCGTGCGCGTGACGAGAAAAGTGAACGACGCCGCCTTTCGCGTCACCGGCCCGAACCGCGTCTCCAAAAACTCATACACCGAGATAACATTATGCCGATAGTAAGCAGGGATGAACACCGCGCTCACCACCACGCGCGCCAGCAGGTAGCCGACGATGAGCTGAATATACGTGTAGTTTTTCAGCGCATAGCCCTCGCCCGGCGCTCCGAAGAAAGTCCCCGCGCTGATCTCCGCCGCTAAAATCGACGCCAGCACGGCCCACCATGCGATCTGCCGATCGCCGAGCGTGAAGCCTTCCACGCTACCGCTCTTACTCCGCTGGCTAAGGCCGATGCCGATGATGACGGCGAAGTAGGCAAGGATGACGAGTGCATCGAAAAACATGGGCGTGGAAAAGAGGACAGAACGTGACAATTGGAAAGCGCAATTCGCGCCAGTTGACAAATGACCCTGCGCCCCCGTAGGTTCGCGCGCCTTCACCGAGGCATCCTATGCTGCTCAACCGACATGTTCTTGTCTTGAACCGGCTGTGGCAGGCGATTCACGTCTGCACTGCCCGTAGGGCTTTTACTCTTTTGTGCCAGGGCCATGCGCAGGTCGTCCACACGGAGGACGGCAGTTTTTCCACCCACGACTTCGAGAGTTGGCGCGACCTCAGCACCCGCGAACCCGACCCACACATGGTGCAAACCTCCCGCTGGCGCATCCGCGTCCCGCGCGTCATCCTCCTCGTCCTCTTCGACCGGATGCCCCGCAAAGAAGTGAAATTCACCCGCCACAACATCTTCGAGCGCGACCGCAACACCTGCCAATACTGCGGCAAGACGTTCGACCGCAAAGACCTAAACCTCGACCACGTCTTCCCCCGCGACCGAGGCGGCCCGATGACGTGGGAAAACATCGTCTGCTCCTGCATCCGCTGCAACACGCGGAAAGCCAACCGCACCCCCGAGCAAGCAAAGATGCAGCTCATCCGCAAACCCGAGCGCCCCAAATGGCGGCCCTTCGCCCACCTCACCTTCGGCGCAGAGGCTCACGAGAGCTGGAAGCATTTCGTAGATTTCGCCTACTGGAATGTCGAGCTGACGTAGCGCGTTCCCGTCATCTCACCTTAATCTGCTGCCGGATGATGATGTTCCCTCCTTGGAAGTTCCAATTTTCGCCTTCGATGAGTATTTGAGCGCCGCCCGGTAACGCCGTGTCTCCTTTGGTGGCGGGTTGTTTTTCAAAAGGGGAGCGAGTTCCGGGAGTGAATACAATCTCGCTGAGCTTGGCGGCGGGAATCTCGAACTCCCCAGTGCCGAGCGATTGGCAGATAGCTTTGCCGTTTTCGTAGCGGAATTTCTCCACAGTCACGGCGCCCCTGCCCACGAGGCGGAAGCGTGCGCCGCCGGATGCTGGTGCGGGTGTCGGGGCGAATTGGACAACGGTGGCGCGTTTGGCGGGGATTTCGAGTTCGCCGACTTCGCATTCGATGAAGACGGAATCCGCCGTGGCGCGGAGGACAGTGCCGCCTGTTTCGTCGCCATTGGCGAGGGCTACGGAGTCGCGCGCCGGCTCATCAATTTTCGGCGGAGCAGGAGCTGCTTCGTCTTTGGGTTCGGGTTTTGGGTCGGCGGGTTTTTCTTCCACGACTTTTCCTTGCAGGCCGGGAATTTGAAGCCCACGGACCCCGCCACCAGCAGAGCTTTTGGATTTCTCCGCAGCGGGTGGGAGCACGCCTGTCCATGGGCTGACCCAGATGTTGGCGACGGAAACGCGAGAACCGGAGGATTGAGGGATGATGGAAATACCACGCCCCGGTTTCGGGCTGTCGCCGCCTTTGCGCTGGAGCTGGCCGACGAGCTTGCCATTCACCGCCATCGCGAAGCGCCCGGTGAGTCGCTCGCAGTAAAAGGAGTAGTGCCGCACGCCGTCTTTCGCGCCCGATGCGTCGCCAAACTCGATCTGCTGCTGCACGTTTCCGAACATCATCCGCCCAGCGATGCGCGGGCTCTGGTCGTAGAGGTAGGCAAAATCCCCGGCGCTCTGGACCATGATGCCGGCCTTATTGTCGTCGAAGAAAAAGTGCCCGACAAACGACGCGTCGCCCCGTGCGGCGCTAATGTCGAAACTCACCTCGCACTTGTCCGGCAAATTATCGAAAGCGCGCCCGATATTTGGACCGTAAGATCCACGGTTGCGAGGGGCTTGCGTGAGTGTGAACGCACCGTCGAAATAGCCCCACGGGCTTGGCTTCTGTCCAGCGTTCTTGTCGTTACGATTCGGGCTCCAATTGTTCGGATTGCTCGTCCCGGCCATCCAGAGCTCGCGTCCGCTCGCGCCATCCCACACGGGCGTCTCCTCGCTCGCGCCGAGGTAGAGCGCGCTCAGTCCAGCGCGGGAAATTTCCGTCTTCTCGCCCAGCTCGGTCTTCATGGTGAGCTTGGTTTCATCAAGCGCGATGAGCGCGCCGGGGAGCCAGTCACCGTTCTGCCAACGGGCGACGACACTGCCCGTCGCCGCCTGCGCTTTCGCCTCGCCGCGTTTCGCGAGTTGGACGCCTGCGAGCAGCTTGTTTTCAAACTGAACGTCCGCTCCGCCTTTCGCGAGCTTCCACTTCAGCCGCTGGTCGTTTGCCGCCGCTACGAGCGTGCCTTTGAGCTGGTCGCCATTTTTGAACACGAGCGTATCGCCGCCATCCGCCGCCTCCTGCGCCAGCGCCCCGAGCCGATGAGGAAACTCCACCGCAAGCACAGCGGCAACCGGCAACGCCATATCTCCAGCGAACGCGGTGCGGACCTTCAGCACGCCGTCTTTAAAGCCGAGCCCCGCCACATCGAACTCGCCACGATGCGCGAGCCACACGCGCGCCACGGCTCCCGCAGGCGGCTCGGCATCATGCTTCGCGAAGCGGAGAAAAATCGGCTCTTTGCGCGAGTAATCCACACCGCTGAATTTCACCGACTCCGCGCTGAGCCCCTCGAACGCTCCTTCTTTCCGCGTGACGGGCGTCGGCTTGATGATGTCTTTGCCGACGTGCTCCGCGTCACCATCGGGCAGATTATCGCCGTCCCAAGGTTGCACTTTCACGCCGCTTAGCGTCCATCGCAGGTCCTCGCTCCAATAGCTCGGCTGAAAAGAAAGTGCCCCGCCGAGAGTTAGCTCTTTTGCGGGCGGCACCATCCACTCCGCCGCGCGAGTGCCATTCACGCGGATCTGGAGCCTCCCGGTCTTCCGATCGAATAGGATGCGGTAGCGCGAGATGCGCGAGGCTTTATCAGCTTTGCCCGCTTCCGGCTCGAAGGTCTCGGTTTGATTCTTCATCGCGGTGCCGTCGTAGGAATTGACCGATACCGTGCTCCCCTGAAACCGCAGATACACCGAGCCCGCGTTGTAGCCCGAAGTGCGGCCTTCCGGCTGGAGCCACATCGTCAGCCCGCGATTCGTGTCGCCCCCATCGCCAGCGGTAAATTGAATATCCATCCGCTCCGGCAGCACATCGAACTTCCGCACAATCGCGCTCGACTGCCGTGCCACCAGCGAGTCCTCCACATAGTCCCAACTCCCCGGAATCGAAGGCTCCCAGCCCGCCATCCCCGCAGGCCCGCGCGGCCCTTCAAAAGCATCTGGCGGATTCGCCTGAGAGAACACCATCCACTCGATAAACTTCCGGTCCACCTCCACGGAAGGCCCGCCGCCAAGCCCCACAGTGAACTTGCCATTTGCAAACGTGTTCACCGCCCCCACGAGCCAATCGCCGCCGGGGAATTTCAACGTCGCATTTGCGCCCGCATCCTTCGCCGAAATCGCCTTTCCGAGCACGAGTCGCCGCACATCGCCGGGGAGAAAAGTGAGCGGTTCACTGGCATCGCCGCGCTTCCAGACGACTTCATTTTTCCCCAGCGAAACGAGCGTGCCGTGAAGCTGCGAGCCATCCGTAAGCTCCAGCACCTGATCGCCCGCAGAGTCCGGCTCCGGGGGCAATTCGGGCAACTCGGGAGCGGCATCGGTATTCACGAGGACTTGTTGGAATGGGGCGACGAGGACTTTGCGGATGATTCTTCCATTGTTCCCTCCGATTTTGTTGAGGAGTTCCGCATCAAGTTCGCCCTCAATTATGTTCCCTCCGAGTTTCTTGATTAGGTCCGCATCAAGTTCGCCGCCCGCACCGAATGGCCGCGCATTCTGCAACCCCGGCACAACCTCCAACTTGAGATCCTCCCCGCAAACCCACGTCGTAGCCAGCGCCAGCAAAGCGAGAAAACTGGCGCGGGGGAGCGCGGGCTTCCAGCCCGCTGTATCCGGCATCTTGCCGGATACATTCGCGTGGCTCTCGCAGGAAGGGCACGCTTTTCTAAAGGCGTGCGTCTCGCTCTCCGGCAGGATGCCGGCGAGGACGGGCTGGAAGCCCGCGCTCCCCCGCGCACATCGTTCTGCATAGACACGATCTTCGTCGTTCATTGGTGGCACCAACGGCAAGGTCGCCTGCGCCACTACTGCTTCCGCGCCCTTCCGTGTCTTCCGCAGATATTTCATCACCGTTCGTAGATCGGCAGGTAGCGATAGTTCAGCGCGATGGAGAGCAGCCCTAGCGCCGTGCAAGTCCCTGGGCCGAGCCCCGCATCCCAGCTCCCGTCTTCATTTTGCGACTCGGTGAGCTGCTTCACGCGCTTCTCGTTCCACTCCTCCCACTTCTTGAAATCGCCCTGAAAGAACCCCTGCGCCGCATAGTATTCGAGGTAAAACGGGTAGCTGCTTCCGCCGTCCGTGTCGTCCGCCTTCATCTTCTTCAGCGCCTTCACGAAAGTCGGGTCTTCCTTCTTCCGCGCATACGCAAACGCCGCCGCGCCAATCGCCGTTGTCGCACCACCGTGCGAGCCCGAGCGCGGCACGTAGCCGATGCTGCCGTCCGTCGGGCTCTGGCAGTCGGTGAAAAACTTCAGCGCGCCCTCGATGTTTTTCTCCGGCACCTTCAGCCCCGCATTGCGCGCCGCGATGAGCGCAACAAAGCACGCGCCGCTCACCGTCGAATCCGCATCCGAGGCATCCGGCGAATAGCGCCACGCGCTGAACTTGTTCTTGTCCTGCGAGCTGAGGATCAGCTCCACGGCCTTCTTTAAAGCGGGGCCGATTTTTTCATCCTGCATCGCCCCATAAGCCTCCGCCAGCCCGAGCGTCGCGAAGCCGTGATTGTACATCGAGCTGCCGATGTAGCCGTTCTCGCCCTGATTTTTCAGGATGTAGTCCACGCACTTTTTCACCGCCTTTGCGTAGGGACCGTAGTTCGGGTCTTCACCGTGCGAGAGGAGCGCCATGAGCGCAAAGCCCACCACGCCCGGCTCCGTGCCATACTGGCCGGGGAACGAGCCATCGTCGCTCTGCGAGCGCACCAAATAGCGCAGCCCCTTTTCGTAAATCCTCTCCACCTCCGGCGACACCTGCGTGCCGCGATAGACTTGGTAATCCTTCGCCGCATCCACAGTCGGCGGCGGGCTCTGCGCGGCGAGCGGCAGTGTGGAAAAGATGGCGAGAGACAGGATGCGAATGTTCATTGTGGCACTGGGACAACTTCAATTTTCAAATCAACTTTGGCCGCTTCTGCAGCCTCGGGGACCGCGGGCTTATCTTCAACTTTCTTCAGCGCTGGACCCCCAGGAAACCGCATCGGCACGGGCGACAGAATCAACTCCGCGACGTCCGCAGCCGCAAACTTCACCTCGCCGAGAACCGCGCTCTTTGCGGAAAGCGCATCCATTTCCCAGCGGAACTCATCCACATGCAGCACCGAGCCGTCGCGCAGCCGGATGCGCCCCGCAGCCTTCCCCGGCGCGGGCGCTCCGCCAAACTCGACGCCGATCACGCGCTCCATCGGCACCTCAAAATCACCCACATCCGTCGTCACGCCGATTTTCGCATCGTGCAGCGCGCGCACCTCACCGACTGCCACATCGCCATTGCTCAGCACCACCGAGCCCGTGCTCTCCTTGCTCGTATCCGGGACTTCGCCGCTCCACGGGCCTATCCAAAAATTGGAGAGTTTCGTAGGGCTGTAACCGCCGTAACTGGAGAACGAAATCGTGTCCCCGAGCCCCGTCATCGCCTCCTCTTTTCGCGCGCCGAATTTCTTTACCAGCACTCCGTTGAGCATGACCGCGAGGCTCCCTTTCTCCGAATCCACGAACACGCGGACCCTGCGCTGGCTCGTATCCTTCACCTTATCGCGCAGCGGCACCTCTGCGGAAAACGACCGCCCATTCCCCTTCTGCGAATAGCCGTTGATGTTCAGTTGCCCGGAGGAAAACGACATGTTGAGCTGGTTATTGCCGGTCTTCGACACGAGCGAGAGCGTGAAATACGGCTCGTTCCCGCCAAACGCCGCCGCCTCGCAGCGAATCTCGAATCGCGGCGGTAGCTTCATCCCCGTCCGCGTGAGATACGAATAGTCGTCATACGTCCGCATCGCGGAATTGCTCCGGGAAAAATACGCGCCATCCAGCGTGATCCAGCGGTCCGGCGTCGTCTGCCTGCGGCCATCCGAGTCCGGGTCAGAGTCCAGCCACTTCCCCGCCCCGTCCGTCACCGGACTCGAAAAATAACTCCACAGCGCAGAGCGCAAAATCTCCCGCTCACCGAGGCCCGCGTGCTTAAACCGAACGACATCTTTTTCGAACGACACCAACTCGCCCGGCAACCGATCCCCGTTCCTGAGTTCCAGCGTCGCAAGCTCCGGCAAGTCTGGCTGCGGTTTCGGCGCGTCGGTTTTAGGCTTCGATCTCACGACTCTTGGTCCAGGAGGTTTCGCAGGCTCCATCGGCTTCACACCAAATCGCACCCCGGCCACGCGCTCGGCGGTAATCTCCACATCGAAGCCCGACGGCGTCTTCCACGAGAGAGGCGCACCATTCGCCGTCGCGACCAATTTCCCCGGCAGCTCATCGCCATTTTTGAAAACCAAAATGTCCGCCACAGTCTGCTCCACTCCCCTTCTCGGGAACGCGATCATGTCCAGCAGTCCCGCGTCGAACTCCAACTGCGGCGCGAAACAAGTGCGAAACTTCACCTTCCCATCGCGCAGCTCCAAATCCGCCGCCGACAGCTCTCCGTGTTTGCCAAACATCAGCAGCGAATCGGCATCCGCCAAGCCCACGCCGGGCTCCGCCAAAGTCAGAAACGCCCCCGCTTTCAGCTCCTTGTCGGTGCCGGAAAACTGGATCGTTTTCCCGGAAATCGCCGTCACCGCGCCATCCTGCGAAGGGCTCCCCGGCAACGAGAGTCGGTCGCCATTCAGCGCCTTCCCCAACGCGGAAAGGTCGCCATCCCACGGCTGGAAGCGAACATTTCCCAGCAAGAAATCCTCCCGGTCCTCGCCATTGAAACACATCCCCCGCAACGCAACTCGGTCCTGCTTTTCATCCCCGAGCGCCCACTCGCCGATCTTCGCCCCACCGCGAACCAACACCACCTTGCGGTCCACGCCATCATACAAAACACGGTAGCGATACCAGCCGTCCACCGCAGCAGGCGCGTCGGCGGGAACCTTCGATTTGTCGTCTTTGATGTTCCCGTTCTCGATGTATTTGCGCCGGATTTCCTTCTCCCCCAGCCCCAAGGCCAGCGTCCCATTGCTATAATTATTCGGCCTCGGCGTGTAGGGCTGGAGCCAGATGAAAGGCGTCAACCCCTCCCGTTTCCCCACCGGCAGCTCGAAGGACACCTCGAACCGCTTCGGCGGAGTCATCGTCTTTGCCACGTAATAGTTTTCCTTAAAAAGCAGCCGCCCGTTCTTCGCATCCTCCACGCCTCCGCCCGCCACCGTCCACGACTCGACATTTGACAGATCGAGGCCAAAGCCCGCCACCGCCGTCTTCCCGAAATTCATCCACGCGATCTTCTCCCTCGGCACCGAGAAGCTCGCAGACTGCGAGACTTGGATGGTGAAGGTCTTCCCATCCGTGCTCGCCACTTCGCCGTGCAGCCAGTCGCTCCCCGCCAGTCGCACCGTCGCCTGCGAAGTAGCCTCTGCTTCGGCGTTGGCCTTCGGCGGCTGCGCGAAAATCTCGAACTGTGCCTCCTCGCTCGGGAGTCGCCCGCGCAGAGAAATCCGCCGCACATCCTTGCGGCCAAACTTCAGCGGCTCGTTCACATCCACGCGGCTCCAGGCGATGCTCTCCTTGGTGATCTCCACCAGCTTTCCACGCATCTGCCGCCCATCGTGGAAAAGGAGGACATGCTCCATGCCTGTCACCTTCGGAGCTTTCGGCTCCAGCGCCGCCGTGGCCTTTTTACGGGCCCCGAAGATATTGAGCAGCAGATTCGCAGCAGGCCGCACCACATCCGGTGCTCTCTCCACGACAGGCGGATCGCCGAAAATCTCCACATCCGCCCCGAGCGGAGCCTGCGCCTGCGCCGCGAAAACACCTACAATCTGGAACACAAGAGTCAGTCGGCGAAGTAGCGGGGGCGTCCCGCCCCCGAGCGCGCAAGGCGCGATGTCCCTGCGGGACATCGGGGCCGAGACGGCCCCGCTACTTTCCCGCACCTCCACACTCCGCCAGTCGTGGACTACTTTCGTCTCCACAGCTTCACTCCTTCCCCTCTACCGCCTGGATGAAGCTCTGCAACGCGTCACGGAATTCCTCCGGCCACTCGCCCGCGCTCGACGCGCCGCCGCTCTTATCCACGACTCGCGCGTTCGCCTTCGTGCGGCCCGATGCGCCATCCGCAGGCGTGCCTGCGAGCGAACTGGCGTTTTGCGAAGCGTTTTTGCCGGGCTTCTTGCCCTTCGCCATCTGCTGCATCATTTGCTGCATCATCTTTTGCATCTGCTGCGACTGCGGGTTCGGCTTCCCGCCCTTCTTATCCGGCGGCACGAGCAGCTCGATGATCGTCCCGTGCAACTGCGCCACCGTCTCGTCCGTCTTCGGCGTTTTCAGCTCCCCGGCGGACTCCGTCATCAGCTCGCCGACCTTGTCCAGCAGCGGACCAAACTTCTGCATGAACTTCGCGAACTTCGGCTCCTCGGTGAGCTTCTTTACGCTGCCCGCGAGGCCGCTCTGCACGCCGCTCACCTTCGTCGCTTCCGTCGGATAATTGTCAGCCGCCTTCGTCTTCTCCAGCTCGCTCGTCTGGTCGCGAATCGTGTCCTGCGCCACTGCGGCGCGCACCATCGCGATCATCAGCTCCATCTCGTCGGGGTCTTGCTCGCCCTCGCCGCCCTTGCAGTTGCACTCGCTCTGGATTGCGTCTGCCCACTTATTGATTTGGTCGCCCCAAGTCTTCGCCTTGCCCACGCTCTTCAGCCCGAGGTTCGCGCGGACAAAACCTGCCAATTCGCCCAGCTCGGAGACGACTTTCGTGTCTTCCATCTCCTTCACCACCGTTTCGTATTTCTCATTCGGGACGCGGCGCAGAAACGCCGTCATGTCGTTCTGAATGCTGTCCACATCCTTGACTGCACCGTCCTGATTTCCCGCGACGCTGTTAAACTCCTTCTTCTCCCCGTCGCCGATTTCATCCGGCTTCAGCCCGACCGTCAGCTTCGCCAGCTTCTTCAATCCGTCGGAAATCTTGAACTCCTGCGACGCCGCATGGCGAAGCCGGTTATAGAAATTTCGGGCGAAAAGATTCTGGTTCGCCGTCTGCATTTTGTTCGCCGCCTCGCGCATCGCATCCAGCGCCTTCTGCTGCTGGTCCTGCGCTTCCTTCATCTCGGCGTTCCGGGACTGCGGAGATTGGCCGGCCTTAGCCAGCGACTCCGAAGCCTTTTGCTGCGCGGGGTTTGCCTCCTCACCGAGCTTCTTCGCGATGTCGCTGTATTCCTTGATCGTGTCGCTCTGGATTTCCTTGTTCCGCAGCGCGTCCTTCATGATGTCCTGCATCTGCGCCACGAGCTTTTTGAGCTCTTCGGCGTTCTGCTTTTCGCCCGCCTCGGCGCGCTTGATGTCGTCTCCCGCCTTCTCCGAATCCGCGTCTTTGCGCTGCGCGATTTCTTTCGCCTCCTCCATCTGCCGCTCTTCGTCGCGGATGCGCTCGTCGAGCTGCTTCAGCACATTGTCCATCCGCTCGCGGATGCGCTCCGCGTGCTTCTCCGGGCTCAGGACGAAAATGGTGAACTTCCACGACTGCGAAGGCTTCCGCTCCGGGAAAAAATCGAGCGCATTCGCCACGAGTTCCACCACCGAATCCTCCGGCACATTCCAGTCCGCAGGGGCCCACCGCATCGGGCGGACAGACTCCTTCATTTTTTGCCCACCTGCCACACGTGGCGTCTCATACTTGGGCTTCTCGGCGATCTTGTTGTCCTTCTTCCAATCCTCCCATAGCGAGCTTACCGACAAGCCTTTCGCCTTCACCTTTTCCGCCTCTGGCTTCTGCCCCACCTTGCGCAACTCCCACGAGAGCCACGTTTCTTTCAGCCCAAAATCATCGCTCGCCGCCACGACAAACTGCACTTCCTCATACGGCAAAATCGCAATCTCCGTCTCCAAGTTCTGCACCTCGATGCGCGGCTCAGCGTCCTTCCCCGTGCTCACACGCATCGTGTAAGGCTGCACCGGGGCCAGCCCGTGAATATCCGCCCAAGTAAAGCGCACCTCGCTGCCCAGCCCCGTCAGCGGAATAGACGGCGTGCGAAATAGATTCCCCTCCGCAACCGCAGGCCACGTAAAGTCCGCACTCGCAATCTCCCCGCGCCCCATCCCCCGCGCGATGCCGCCTTCAAACGCCACCGAACTCCCCTCCAAAAACTCCCCCGAACTCCCGTGCAACGCCACGCGCTGCTCCGGGTAGCCGAGATACTCCGGCAACTTCACGCGCGCCGCCAGCTCCTTCAGCTCCGGGCGATGCAGCGGATGCAGCGTGATGTCTTTCAAATAATCGCCCACCCGCAGCGCAATCACCCCATCCCGCGTCTGCCCCGGAAACCCAAACACCGCCCGGCTCTCCGCGACCGCCGCCGTCAGCTTCTCCTGCTCGCCGATTTGCGCCGTCGCGCTCCCAGGCTTCCACTGCGCATCTGCGCGGAGGCCCACCGCCAGCTCGAACTTTTCGCCGTGCGCCACATACAGATCACTCGGGAGCTGCTCCACCGTGGTAAAAGTAAACCGCTCAATCTCCGCCCACGGCATCGCCCAGCGTTGCGCCGCATTCGTCGCCGCTTTCGGAGCCACGAGAAAAGGAGCCGCCGCCAGCGCAGTCACCGCCGCCGCCGCCAGCGCCCAACGCCGCGCCGGACGAGTCGGCACCGCATCTTCAAAATTGCACCGCCCTGATTCCTCCGCCACCTGCCGCACCGCCGCGCGCAGCAGCGCAGGCGAGATATTCTCCGGCAGTTGCTCCGTCTCCGTCAGCTCGATCACGCCTTGCAGCCGGTCGCCTAGGCCACGGAAATGCCCCTGCAAAAGTTTCGCAAGCTGCCCCGGCCCGCGCCGCGTCCACAACCAATACCGCGCCCAACTCTGCGCAAACATCGCCGCCAAAACCGCCCCCGTCGCCGTAAGCACCACGCGCGCAGCGATAGGCGTATTCACAAAGCGGTCCGCCACAAACAGCAGCACGTAAGTGACGAACAGTCCCGCAAACCCTCCGGCGATTGCGGCGATGGTTTCCATCCGCTTCAGTCTGCTTTCGTAAGACCGAAGTTGAGCGACTAGTGATTCAGGGAGCGTGGCCGAGTTCATAGGCAATAGATATTTGAGACGCGACAGTAGCGACGTTTACCCGGATGGGAATGTTAGTTTTGTCAGAAAGTTGTTATTTCTCCTCCGTCAAAAATACAGGGCAAAGGCGTAAAAGCGCGCGGCTCGTGCGCCAATTCCAAGTCCTCGCGAGACACGGCGCGCAGGCCGATGAGCTTTGCCTTTGCCAGCAAAATCCCGCCGCTTCCAACGCCGCGTGGACGGCCTCATAGCGTGCAGGCTGCTCGGGATCGCCCTTACCGGGATTGTGTGTTTTACAGGCGGGATCGGTGGACACACGAGGCCCGGCGTCGCTCCCAAAACCTTCCTCTGCCACGCTTGCCCGATGCCGAGTGAATGGAATCGGGGGAAATCGCGGTCGGGCGAAAACTGGGGAACCTTCCGGCTTCATGGTGCGTAGTTTTTTTTCCATCGCCTGAACCGCTTTCCATGCGGGGCGTCAACTCGCTGCTTTGCGGTGTTTCAAAGCGGGATTCTGTCCGTTTTTATCGCCTGCCCCGCTTTCGCCTCTCGAATACAGGCGTCAGGGCTTCGCCATTCGCAGCCCAGGCACTCGGACAAAATCGCTCGCATTGCGCGTTACGAGCGTGGCCGATTCCAGGAGCGCAGTGGCGGCGATAATGGCGTCCGGTGCTTTCATGCGCACGGTGCGGCGCAACCGCGCTGCCTCTTCCACGACAGCGGCGCTCATCGGCACTTCGACGGCTTTTGCGAGCAACTCGCACCAAATCACAATGTCGGAAGCGCTCAGCCCCGAATGGCTCAACACCTCCAATCGCGTCATTGAGGAAAAGCCGCACCATCCATCAGCCATCGCGGTCAACAACGCCTACCCGGCGGCTGCGTCGCCAGACATCGCATCAATCCAGACATTCGTATCCAGCAACCACCTCATCCCCGCGAGTCCCACTCCGAGCGCAACTCCTGCTCATACGCCGCCCCGTCGGGCATCTTCACCCGACCGAGCAATGCTCGGACAGACGCCAAATCCGGTTTCCCAATCTCTGCGGGAAGCGCTTCATCCACCACCACCTGCCCACTCTCCGAAGCAACCCGGTAGCGCCGATGCGGCCCCGGATGCGGCAACATCGCAGCCGGTAAGTGCAACGTGCCCGTCTCATCAGCTTCAAGGATTGTGCTCATACACAGAAAATGCCCGAAGGGCTGCGGGGCGTCAACTCGCTGCTTTGGGAGGAGTTGAAAGCGTGATTCTGTTGCTTCTCATCCGTCCACTTTTCCGCTGCGAATTTGAACCCTTTTAGCACACTGGCCCGCTTTCCCCAAAAACCCTCCTCTGCCACGCCTGCCCGATGCCGAGTGAACGGAATCGGGGAAATCGCGGTCGGGCGAAAACTGGGGAACCTTCCGGCTTCATGGTGCGTAGTTTTTCTTTCTCATCGCCTGAACCACTTTCCCGCGAAAGATGGAACGAGTCGGCTTCACGGGAACTTCTGTTGCGCTAGGTCAAGTGCGTCTACCCAAGGAAGTAGGTCATCCGAAACCTTCACTTCGCGCACCTGGACCCTGACGTGATCCCCAAGGTCTTGCGCGTGACCGGCAACCGAAGTTGCTGCATCGCGGTGTGACTTGCGTTCAAGCTGGGAAGAGTTGATGCCGACAATCGTTCCGGGACGGGTGTGAATCGTCAGGGTATAAGAAAAGATCAGTCGCCCAGTTCTGGAATCGATGGAAACAGACACGCTTGTCCAGTCTGCGTGCGGCTGCAGCGTATCGGTATAGGACTGCCCATTGATAACGGCGCCATCCAAGTCTTGGTCGATGTGCTCGATCATGAAACGCTTGTCTCCAGCTCTCCCGATGAAACACCCCACCCAGGTCCCGTGTAGGTAGGTGCCGCCAAAAATCCAACGGCGCGCCCACGTCACGCGGTGAATGAGTGCCTCTGCTGCAAGACTGAGCAATCTGTAAATACCTACGGACGCAAGTATCCCTGCTATTCCACTTCCTATTGCAGGGAGGGTCTTCAATCCCTGGAGTGTCGGCACAAGCCACGTCAGGACAACGAACATGACGCTGATAGTGGCGCCAGTAACGAGGCCGTAAAACTTAGTTGCAGGGTGCATATTCAGAAGTTGTTAGGCGTTCGGATGGTTCGTATAAAATTGGGCAGTCAACAATATATCTAGAAAAGGGGCGAAACTTACGCTTCTTGCTGAGTCTGAATCTCAAGCAATACTCCTTTATAATGAAATGCTCCCTGAGCACCGGGAAGTTCTAAGAGTCGCGCGGGGTCAAGCTGAACCAAGGCGGGTTGACGGGGTATACCCGCATGAGGATTTGCCACAAACAATGCCTCCTTTTGACGTTTCAGTGGGAGCTGATAAGTTTCTTGTTTTCCATCAATGTTAATATGAAATGACACTCGTTCAGATTCGTCCATAATTTATGAGTAAAAATAAAACATACAGTGCTCGCGAGACGCGAGCAACGCCTCAATTCCCACTATACGACTGGCATCTTCTGCCAGTCGTATAGCGGGCGACTCGAGTGCTACTTTGAGTGTGGTCAATTATCGGCCTCTACCGCGATTTTAGATTCTGAATAGACCGAAGTTTTTCATAATAAGCAGCCATAAATTCCCTCATGCCTGCTTTAGCTTCGTCGGAGACGCTCCCCGTAACTTTAAGAGTTAGCAGAAGGTTTCCCTTGTAAGAGGTAAAGAATCCGTAGTCGGAAACAAATCCATGCACGAGTCTATCCAACTCGTCTGCCTTCGGAAATCCCAGCGCCTTCAGTTCAACGACGATCGATCTCGCCGCAGATTCCTGCTCGCGGGAAAGCGTCTTTAAACGTGTTTGCTCGGTGGCCAAGGCAGATTCAGTAGTAGCGGATGAGAAGTTGTCGTCTTCGTCTTTAACTCGTTCAAGTTTGATGATGACTTTGTCGATTAGTGAATTCCATTGAGAAATTTTTCGTTTCTCTGAATCCGCAGCAGTCGCAGCAGTCGCAGCTTTGGCGGCAGCGGTCGCTAGAGCGGAAGCCTCAGAAGCTGCCTCTGATCGCGCGGAGAGGTCCGCAATTCTCTTTTCGAGTTCAGCAGTTCTCTGTTGCTCACGTTGAAGTTGTTCACGTTGAAGCTGTTCACGTTGAAGCTGTTCACGAGTTGCAATTTGTTGCTGTTCGGCACGCTTGGTGTAGTAGATGAATGCAGCGCCTCCGACGACACACAAAAGAAGAGCAACCTTAATAGCGAGGGACATTCTGAACTTGATAGCGGAAGGCACTTCAGGAGCGTGGGCATTTGTCGAGTTCGGAGCATCAACGGTGGTTTTTGGGCGTGGCGCTATCGGTTTAGCAATTGTAATGGACTCTTGGCAATGCGTGCATGGAGCAACACGCCCAATCCAAGAATATTGTGCTTCCAGTGAATTTTGGCAATGCGGACAGGGAAATTCGAATAGTCGCTCCTCGGCTGGGAGTGCTTGAAACTCTGAGCGGCACGATGCGCATCTGATAGTTTTGCCTTTGTAGTGCGCCGGAACCTCGGATGACGTTCCGCAATGAATGCAGGTCGTAGAGAACATCAGCGGACTCGCGAATAACTCTTCGGAAATGGGCGTATAAACTTTGTTGAACTGTCGAGGGCAAACAGGATGTCGTCCTCCTTGGCGCGGAGCGTAAACTCGATGGAGTAAACCTTGCCAGCGCCGCTGAAGATAGCGTCTTCCTGAGCGACTACGTCAATGCTGTGACGAGCGAAAGAATGGAGTACGTCATGTTTGTCTTGCGCGTCCACGAGGATGGAAAGAGTGCCGTCCTCGTTCGTGTGGAAGTAATCGGTGTCGTGGTGGTCAATCATGGTAATATGGGTTGGCGTTGATTCGACGGGAGGCGTTGTCGTCAATTTGGCTTAGGCCTGTTTGTGTGAAAAAATAACTGCGTACGACAATCAGTCGGTCACCGCCGTTTGCATTGAGTATCAACCTATCGGTCTGGCACCGCCATTTTTATCGGCGAAACACTACGGGCGTAAGCCCATCCAACGAGAAAGGCGGTTCATTGGCTTGTTATTTTCGCGTTTTACCTCGTCTGCCGCCCATTGGGAAAGAGCTTTGCCTCTCTGATATTCTGCGGATTTATTAGGACAACCACAGCTGGGACAACTTGGGGCTTGAACGGACATCTGCTTTGAGCAATCGGAGCATACAATTAGTGCCATAATTTTGTTTTTAATTTTTTCGGGGATTCCCATTTGTTGGCTACAGTAACGCACTTTTCTTTAGTGTTTCAAGCAGCGTTTGTCGAGTTTGTTTTTCCACAATCAGATGGGAAACGGAGTCACGCGAAAAAATTGAAAACATTCCGGCTTCATAGCGTGTATTCATTGTTTTTTATCTCATGTCCCTGTTTCCAGTTTCCCGTGGCTAATCAATCGCGCGTTTGTCGGGTGGGAGGTGGAAGCTTTTGCGGGTGGTGCGGTTCTTTTTGTCGGTGTGCGGGAAGGCGAGTTCGGCTTTGTTTTGGCACTTGCGGAAATCGGGGTCAGGCGAAAAAATCGAACAGAAAGCGGTTTCATCGTCATTAAAGCACCGTTCAATTCCTCGGCCCGAGCGGGACGTGGTCCATCGGGTAGCGGCGGAGGGTGCCGTCGGGGTTGAGGATGTCCCATTCGATGAGGAGGGCGCGTTGTTTGGCCTTGGGGAGGTTGTCGAAGTCGGTCCATGCGGCTTGTGCTTCGGCGTGGAACTGTGCGTCGGTTAGGTATTGGTGGGGGATGCGAGGCTTGGCGAGTTTGGCGGCGGTTTTTGGCATGGGCGTTAGTGTGTAGGCGGTCGGAAATAGCCGATGATGGCGCGGGCGTCGCGGACGGCGATTTGGATGTGGGATTTGAGCTTGATGCCCGCTCCTGTAAATGCGGGTTCGCCTTCTTGGAATACGCCGCGTGCGGTCTGCAAGCTGGTGCCGAGCCGATGGCCGATGGCTGGGATGGTGGCGTTTAACACGAAGCAGTCGCGGTGGCGCTTGAGCCAGTCGTAGTCGCCTGTGCTGACGGATTGGTTTTCTGGAAGGCTGATTCCTTGGACTCCGAGGCGGCGCTCTAAACCTGCGGCGGCTTCGGCGAGTTCGCGAGTGTAGCGGATGTCGAGCAAGTCAAAGCAGTCACCGAGTTGGATGATGGCTCCGATGACGGCGGGGCGTTTGATTTTACTCCCTTTGCGGCGCGCCTGAGTCTGTGCCCATTCGAGGGCGCGGGAGGGGCTGTGTTCCCAAAAATAAATGCCACTACCAAGCCAGTCGTAGGTGTTATCGCTGGCGAGGAGTGCGGCTTTACCCGCAAGGACGGAGTCGGCCACGCGGCTGTCGCAGCCGTGGAAACCGAACACTGTGCGTTGGAAAGAGAGTAAATCCATTTGATTCCAGAATGAGCGTGAGAGTTACAGAATGACCTGGGATTTCAAAGGAGGAAGTTGAGGCTCATTTTCCCGAGGGAAACGAGTTCACGCGAAAAAATGGAAAACATTCCGGCTTCATCGCGTGTATTCATGGTTTTTTATCTCATGCGCCCGTTTCCGGTTTCCCGTGGCTAATCAATCGCGCGTTTGTCGGGCGGGAGGTGGAAGCTTTTGCGGGTGGTGCGGTTCTTTTTGTCGGTGTGGGGGAAGGCGAGTTCGGCTTTGTTTTGGCACTTGCGGCGGAGGGGGACGAGGACGTCTTCGACTTCGAGTTTGAGAAGCTCCAGAGCTTTTTCGGCGGTGCGTTTGGCTTTGGTTTGTGCCCAATCGGCGTCTTTGTATTTTTTGTGCAGGGTGTCGAGGATGGCGATTTCGGCGGGCTTGAGGCCGGGGAGGGTGTCTTTCGGCGCGGTGCCGCTGAGTTGCCCGAAGATGTAGGCGACGAGGTCGAGGAGGATGCCGGTGGACGCTCCGTCGAGGTCTTCGCCGTGGCCGTAGGAGGCGCGTTCGGCGGAGCCTTTGGGGTATTTGTCGCGTGCGGCGACGATGATGGGGTTCAGGGCCACGCCGAGCTCTTGTTTCGCAGCGAGTTCGGCGGCGGATTGTATGCGTTTGGCGAGTCGCTTGCCGGTGATGTCGCCGACGTATTCGTGGCAGCGGACGAGCGATTGGCCAAGCAGACTGTGCCCGTCCCATAGGCGATCGACGAGGGCGAGCATGATGGAGGTATCTTCGCCGGGGACGGTGAAACAGGCTTCGGCGACAGTCATTTCGTCCTGGATCTTTTTGTCAATAATCTGCGGCGATTTGCGCTTTTTCTTCGCGGGTTCGGCGGCGGGTTGTGGGGCTGGTGTGGGTTCGTTTGGTGTCATTTTTAGTTGAGTCGCGTAAAATGGCTTACAGCCATCACGCGATGGGTTGTTTGTGGTTTGTGAGGTGAGTCGCGAAGCCGCGTGAGGGCGATAAAGCCCTTTTACGCGGCGTTTTTTGTTATTTTATACGTAAGTGGCTGATGGTTCGTTGTTTCGGGAGATTTGTTCGGGGTAAAAGGTAAGCCGCTTCGTCAAAAGGGAAGCCGCTTCGCGAAAAAGAACGTCGCTTCGCACTTCGGGTAAGCTCCTTCGCGGGGAGGGTAGGCCGCTTCGATGATCCGGTAAACCGCTTCGTGAAAAGGGGACGCCGCTTCGCGTTTCCGGGAGGCTGCTTCGTGTTTCCAGAAGACTCCTTTGTGGAGCTGGAAGGCTGCTTCGAGCGCCGGAAAGGCTGCTTGGATGAACCGGGAGCCGCCTTCCGAGAAAGGAAACCTCGGCTGCATCGCTCGGGACGCCCCTTCGCGGCCCGTGTCCATTCCTTCCGCTCCCCGGCGACGATCCTACGGCAAAATAGACGCTCGCTTTTTCCGCCCGGTGAACCGTCAGCAAATTGCTGATTCCGTTCCGCTGATTCCGTTCCGCTGAGTCCGTTCCGCTGAGTCCGTTCCTGACGCGATGCGTGGGGACGACGAGTTGCAACTACATTCGCTGTAGAAAGAGCGCGCTGCTTTTAGGCTATCGGAGAGGATGGCTTGCACGAGAATGACGAGGGTGTGACTTATAATGAGCTGACGCGTCAACCTCTTTTTCGTTCATTCACAAAAAAGGTTTAGACCAATACGATAACCATGTGAATCCTGAGTCTCTCGTTTCTCTTTCCCCCAAAGGAAGCATTCTATTCGCCGCAAATTTCCTGCACAACTTACGAGCATGAAGAGCACACTACGCTTCCCTCTCTGCGGGCTGGCCTGTCGCCGCATCACGGGTTTGCCCGCATGTCCGCCGAAGACCGGAAATTCTACAACAAGGCCAAGCAACCCTTGATGGTTTTCCCGGAAATTTCGATGTGGGGCAATCACCCCGGCATGCTCGTCAACAAGGAATACTGGAAGACACTCCAGGCGGAGATGAACGATTATTCTCCCGAACTGATGAAAGGCGGCTGGCCCTACAGCGAGCGCTGGAATACCGACATCGCCAGCATGGCGATGTTGTCGTGGTTCTGGAATTCAAAGACGCCCGTTGATGCGGTGCTCGATCAATATGCCTCGTTCTATTTCGGTCCCCAGGCGGCGACCGGCCGGGAACTGCTGGAACTCCTGAACGACTCGAACAAGGATCCGCAGCGCAAGGAAAAGATCCGCGAAACGCAGGCAAAGCTGGAAGGCAAGCTGCCGGAGTGGGCGAAACGCGACTGGCGCTGGGCGGAGATCGTGACATCCTGCCAGATCAAGAGCCGATGAAACCAAATGAACGATAAGAACATGAAGACACGATACAAATTCCAAACGTTCCTCGCCCTCGCGGCGATTTTGCTGCTTTCGCCCTTCGCGGTATCGTCCGCCGAGGATAAACCCGCGGCCAAACCTGCGCCTGCCATCGAGCTTGGCGCGCCCTTTGCGGACAATGCGATCCTGCAACGCGAGGTGGACCTGCCCGTGTGGGGCTGGAGCACGCCGGGCACTTCGATCACGGTGGAATTTTCCACCCAAAAAGGAACGGCCACCGCCGGCGCGGATGGAAGGTGGATGGTGAAGCTCAAGCCGCTGAAGGCCAGCGCGGTGCCTGCGGAGTTGGTCATCAGCGATAGCCACGGCAAGCGTTTGGCGCTCAAGAACGTGCTGGTGGGCGAGGTGTGGCACGCTTCCGGTCAGTCGAACATGGAGTGGTTTGCCGGCAAGTCGATGTGTGCGGGTCTGGCGCAGGAGCTGGGCGGCGCGAAGGAGGAGGTGCCGATCCGGGAGTTGAGGACGGATACGGTGTCGGCGCTTTATCCGCAGGCGCGGGGGGCCTCGGAGGCGGGGTGGAAAACGAGCCGCGCGGCGGGCGATTTCTCGGCGCTGGCGCTCGCTTTTGCGCATGAGCTGCACAAGGAGCTGAAAGTGCCGGTGGGCATCCTGCTAACTTCGCACAGCAATACGCGCATCGAGGCGTTCACGGAGCGCAGGGCAATCGAGGGCCATCCGCTGCTCAAGGTGGATGCGGATCTGATTCACGACGGGGATGCGGGCACGGCGCAAGGACGCGCGGCTTTTGAAAAATACTACGCGGACTTGGCTGCGTGGCGGAAGGATTCGGCGGCGCTGGGCTTTCCCGTGGAGAAGCCGCTGAAGCGTCCGGAGTTGCCGGGAATCGCCGGTCAGTGGCGCGGGCCGTCGCAGTTTTTTAACGGCAAAATTTCGCCGGTCGTGCCGTATGCGATTCGCGGGTCGCTGTGGTGTCAGGGCGAGTCGAACTCCGGCGACGGACGTCTTTACGCGGCGCGGATGGAGGCGCTGGTCCGCGGCTGGCGCGAGGCGTGGGGAATGCCGGAGATGCCGTTCTATTTCACGCAAATGCAGAACTACGGCGCGGCGGATTCCGCCGAGGTCTCGCTCGCTGATGTGCGGCAGGCGCAGCATCTTTTCTTCATGAACAACCGCAGCCATGTCGGGATGGTGGTTCAGACGGATCTCAATCCCGCAGCTCCGGGAAATATTCACTACCAGAACAAGCTCCATCCCGGCATGAGGCTGGCGCGCTGGGCTCTGGCAAAGGACTACGGACGCGACATCGCCTACACCGGCCCCGTTTTTGAAAAGGTCACCGTCGAGGGAAACAAGGCGGTCGTCGCGTTTGAAAAAGGCAGTCTCTTCGGCGGGCTGATGGTGGGCAGCAAAGGACTGGAGAAGGATCTCAAGGAGCCGGAGAAGTTCGTCGAACCAGCGCGGCCCACGCCCGGTGAGAAGCTGAATCATTTTCGGCTCTGCGGCAAAGACCGGAAGTGGCACGCGGCGGAAGCGGTGATTACCGGCGATACCGTGGTGGTGACTTCGAACGCTGTGCCGGAGCCGGTCGGCGTGCAATACGCCTACAGCGCAGCGCCTCAAAACGCGAACCTCTACAACAAGTCAGGCCTCCCGGCGACGCCCTTCGCCGCGGTGGATGGCAAGCTCGTCTTCGAGGAGGACGAACCGGGAAAAGCGGCCGCCGAGAAAGCGAAGTATGCGCAGTACACCGACCCGGATTTTCCGGTCTTCACCGTCGCGGCGCATTACCGCGATGGAGCGATCATCCAGCGCGACCGGCCCATCCCGGTGTGGGGCTTTGCCAACAAAGGCGTGGAGGTGACCGTGACGCTCGGGGGTGTCACGCAGACCGCCGTGGCCAACGACCGGCAGCAATGGTCGGTTTCCTTCCCGGCGCTGAAAGCCTCCACGCAGCCGATTACTCTCTCGGCAAAAGCGAGCCACGGCCACAGCAAGACCGTGAAAGACATCCTCGTCGGCGACGTCTGGTTCCTCACCGGCAGCACGCAGCTCACTTCCGAACCCGCCTTCGATCGACGCGATCCAAAAGCCACCGCGCCCGAGCCGATGCCGCTGGTCCGCGAGTTCCGCCGGAGAACCTCAGCCAGCACAAACCCCACGCCCAGAAAGCGGGGATTCGAAGTGGGCGGCGACCGCAAATATCAGTCGTTCTGGCAGACCGCTGATTTCAAGTCCGATGACGGTGTCACCATGTTTGCGTATCAGTTCGCCAAGTCGCTCAACCGCCCCGGCATCCCGCAGGGCTTTGTGACGATGTCATCCGGGCAAGGAAAAGAAATGGCGTCGCCGCTATCATGGACATCATTCGCCGGGGTGAAAGATGCGACGCACGCTGCGTTTCAGCCGCGCCTCAATGCGTTGCTCCTTCAGGACCCCGCGTCCGAAGTTTCCCGAAAAGCCGTCGCCGCCTACGTGCAGTTGGTCAAGGCCGAGGTCGCGAAAATCGCCGCACTAGCAGAGAAGGGCGCGGCTGTGTCCGGCGCACCGCTGCAATTCCCCGCGTTCCCGGAGCCAGGTCGGGACGGCGAAGTGAAACCCGACACCATCCCCACCCTCGCGCACAACTGGTGCATCAGCCCGCTCACGCCGATGGGCGTGGCCGGCGTGATCTGGGTGCCCGGCGCTGCAAACCTCGGCCACACGCCCGCAGACTACGCCGCCGAGCTGGAACTCTACGCCCGCAGCCTACCCGCCACATTCGCGCAGGACAAAGTGCCATTCCTCCACGCCCAGCCCTCCGCCACGCTGGTGCCGGGAATCACCGCGCCCAAGATCGAAAACGTCGCGAGTGTGGAATTCAACCAATGGCCCAAGAGCCTTCGCGACCTCGCCGCACAGCTTGGCGCGGCTGCGGGCGAAACACTGAAAGCCATGGGCCGGTGAGCGAGACCGTGAACTAATCGGCTCGCTGATTCGGTAGGCGACTTGGGCGCGGGCGGATTACCGGGAGCTCCAAGTTTTATGGGAAGGCGGGCTCGGGTTTTAGTGTTTACTTTGATCGATGAAATGTGGCCGGTGGCATCGGTGAAACGCATCCTTTTAATTCTGGCTGTCACGGTGCTCGGGGCTCACGCGGACGAGTCGTCGCGGGCTGCGAAGATTGAGTTCAATCGGGACATTCGCCCGATTCTTTCGGATGCGTGCTTTCACTGCCACGGTCCGGATAAGAATGTGCGCAAGGGCGAGTTGCGGCTGGATGTTCGCGAGGAGGCTATCAAGGCGGCGGAGTCGGGCGAATTTCCGATCGTGCCGCGGCAGCCGGAGAAGAGTGAGCTCGTTCGGAGAATTCTCTCGGATGACCGGGATGAACAAATGCCGCCACCCAAGGCGCACAAGACGCTGACTGCGGCGCAGAAGGAACGTCTGCGAATGTGGATCGCGCAGGGCGCGGAGTATCAGATGCACTGGGCGTATTTGCCGATCCACAGGCCGGCGGTTCCGGCGGCGGGTGCGCATCCGGTGGACGCGTTCATTCGTCAGCGGCTGGCTGCGGAGAATTTGCAGGCGGCTGCCGGGGCGGACAAGGTCACGCTCATCCGCCGCGTGACGCTGGACCTCACGGGACTGCCGCCCACGCCGGCTGAGGTGGATGCTTTCGTGAATGATGCGGCGCCGGATGCCTACGAACGGGTGGTGGATCGTCTGCTGGCTTCGCCGCATTTCGGCGAGCGGATGGCGGTGGATTGGCTGGATGGGGCGCGCTTTGCCGACACCAATGGCTATCAGGTGGACCGCGATCGCACGCTGGATGCATGGCGTGATTGGGTGATTCGGGCGTTCAATGAAAACAAGAGGTTCGATCAGTTCACCATCGAACAAATCGCGGGCGACCTCCTGCCGAACGCGACGCTCGAACAGCGAATCGCCACGGGGTTCAATCGCAACCACATGATCAACGAGGAGGGCGGGGTGATCGCCGAGGAATTCCTCGCGGACTACACGGCGGACCGCGTGGAGACGACGGCGACGGTGTGGCTTGCGCAGACTTTCAACTGCACGCGTTGCCACGACCACAAATTCGATCCGTTCACGCAGCGGGACTTTTACAGCCTGAAAGCGTTTTTTCACAACGTGTCGGAAAATGGAGTGGGGGATTACAGCAAGGCGGCAAAGGTGAGCAGTGCGCCGTTTCTGTCGCTGCCAACTCCGGAAGTCGCGGCGCAGATCGCATCGCTGAAAACGGAAGTCGAAACGGCAAAGCAGGTGCAGGCTGCAGCGGCGAAGGATGTGGCTGATGCCGCGAAGGACCAGCCTCCAGCAGCCAAGGACCAGCCTTCGCCGGCGAAGGACAAGGCTCAAGCTGCGAAGGAGCGTCTCGCGAAACTCACAAAATCGCTGGCTGACTTGGAGAAGGCCGTGCCGGTGACGTTGGTGATGGACGAGGGCAAGCCGCGCGACACATTCATCCTGCTGCGTGGCGTGTATGATCAGCTCGGGGAAAAAGTCACGGCCGCCACACCGGCCGCGTTGCCGCCGATGGCCGAACCATTTCCTCGCAACCGCCTCGGACTGGCGCGCTGGCTCGTCGATCCGGCGAACCCGCTGCCTGCACGGGTGACCGTGAATCGCTTTTGGCAGATGTTGTTTGGCACCGGTCTGGTGCGCACGGCGGAAGATTTTGGTTCGCAGGGTGAGCCGCCGAGCCATCCGGAATTGATCGACTGGTTGGCGTCGGAATTTATTTCCAGCGGATGGGATATGAAAGCGATGCTGCGCTTGATGGTCACCAGCGCGACCTATCGGCAAAGCTCGAAGCTCACGCCCGCGGCGCGCGAACGCGATCCGGACAACCGCTTGCTCGCTCGCGGCCCGCGCTTCCGCTTGCAGGCTGAGTTCGTGCGTGACCAGGCACTCGCGTCGAGCGGTTTGTTGGTGCCGAAAATCGGCGGGCCTTCGGTGAAGCCGTATCACCCGCCGGGTCTCTACGAGCAAGTGGTCAATCAGAAGGATAATCCCATGGCTACCTACACGCAGGACACGGGCGAAAATCTCCATCGACGCAGCCTCTACACCTATTGGAAACGCTCGGTGCCAAACCCCGCCATGCTGCTCTTCGATGCTCCTTTCCGCGAGACCTGCACCTTGCGACGGCCCCGGACGAACACGCCACTGCAAGCGCTCAACCTACTCAACGACCCGACCTATGTTGAGGCCGCGCGACAGTTAGCCCAGCGCATGATGCTGGAAGGAGGAGCGACGATCGAATCACGGCTCACCCATGGTTTCCGTCTCATCACGGCCCGCATTCCTCGCGATACAGAAATGACGATTCTACAAGCGGCGTTGGCGCGCAGTCTCCGTGAGTTTCAGGCCGATCCAACTGGGGCTGCGAGTTTGTTGAAAATCGGAGAAGCCAAGACCGATGCCACCTTGAATGTCGCGGAACTGGGCGCTTACACCGCGCTCGCCAGCACGATGCTGAATCTCGATGAAACGGTGACCAAAGAATGAACTCATCGCGCGTATCAACTTTCGTCTCGCGAATCACGCAATCACCGGCATAATCAGGCCATGGCATTACTCGAACGAATCACCGTTGAATCAGGAAAATGCGGCGGGCGTCCTTGCATTCGAGGCACGCGCTTTCGCGTTGTGGATATGATGGAGCTGTTGGCCGCTGGCGCTTCCCATGAGGAGATTCTCGCAGACTATCCCTTCCTTGAACCCGCCGACATTCAAGCGGCGTTGCTCTACGTGGCAAAACTTGCCGATCACACTGTGCTCGCAGCGGCGTGAGGTTTTTAGTGGATAATCAATTGCCGACAGCGCTCGCACGTTGGCTGGCAGCTCGGGGAACAGATGCGGCTTGAACGGGGTGCGCGAGGCGTGCTATTTTTCGCGCTGTGAGCCAGTTGATTTACATCGAGACGAGTATTCCGAGTTTTTACCACGAGACGCGGGCGGGGCAGTTTCAGACGATGCGGGAGTGGACGCGGGAATGGTGGGACATTGCGCGGTTGCGGGATGAGTTGGTGACTTCCGATGCCGTCGTGCTCGAACTCCGACACGCACCGGAGCCGAAGCGATCCGAAGCACTGGCGCTGCTGGCGACGTTGCCGATTCTGGATGATGTAGAGCGGGTGGATGAAATCGTCGCGGTGTATTTTCAGCACAAGCTGATGCCGCGAGACGCGGAAGGCGATGCGCGGCATCTTGCGCTGGCGACTTTCCACGGATGCGATATTCTGGCGACATGGAATTGCCGCCACATCGCCAACGCGAACAAGCGCGAGCACATCGAAACGGTGAATTCATCCATCGGCTATACAACGCCGGTGCTGACGACGCCGTATGAACTATTAGAACGATTGCCATGACACCAGACACCGAATCCGCATCACCGAAACCACTCCGCGACGACGGCCTCGAATGGCTGCGCGAAATCCGTCGCAAGCTCGCTGCGGAGTGCAATTACGACCCATACGAAATGGGACGCCGTATCCGCGAAATCCAGAAGGAGCACCCAGAGCGCATCTACCGAACGAAGCGCGTGCTGGTGCCTGCGGTTGACGCGGCTTGAACGGCATTTTTTGTGTGATGGGCACGTTGACTATTGAATTACCCGATGTCCTTGCTTTGAGGATCGCGAGCGCGAGCGAACGGAAGCATTTGCCGCCTGCTCAAATCGTTTGCGAGGCGCTGGAGCAGTCGCTTCCCCCTGAGAATGGGAAGCCTGATTTGACGTCCAACCGAGCGTTGCTCGGTCGCGCGAAGACGCCCGACGGAGCAGCGTATGAGCAGGAGTTGCGCTCGGACTGGGACTCACGAGGATGAGGTGTTTGCTGGATCTCACCCGCCGCCAATTCCTCGGTCGCGCCAGCACCGGCATCGGCGCGGCGGCGCTGGCTTCGTTGTTGAATCCAACGCTATCCGCTGCGCAAGGCGTCGCCGGCATTCCGCACTTCGCTCCGAAAGCAAAGCGGGTGATCTGGCTCACGCAGGCTGGCGCTCCATCGCAGCTCGATCTGTTCGATTACAAACCGGGCTTGCGCGAATTATTCGACAAAGACCTGCCCGCCTCGGTCCGCAACGGGCAGCGAGTCACAGGGATGACTTCGGGGCAGGCGCGCTTTCCTATCGCGCCGTCGGTTTTTAATTTCAAACAACATGGAAACGCCGGGCATTGGTTGAGTGAGTTGCTGCCCCACACGGCGCGCCTCGCTGACGACCTCTGCGTCATTCGCTCGATGCACACCGAGGCCATCAATCATGATCCCGCCATGACGATGTTGCAGACCGGGAGTCAGGTCGCGGGCAGGCCTTCTTTTGGCTCATGGATGTCCTACGGCCTCGGCTCGGAGAATGCGGAGTTGCCTGCGTTTGTCGTGATGATTTCCCGGCCGAGCGGCAACGGAAACGCGCAGCCGCTGCACGAACGGATGTGGAGTTCGGGATTCCTTCCGTCCCGCTATCAAGGTGTTCGTTTTAGTTCCGGCAAGGACCCGGTGCTGTTTCTCACAAACCCGCCCGGAATCACGCCGGAGCGCCGCCGCGCGATGCTCGACGACATTGCCGGGCTCAATAAGATCAAGCTCGACGAGTATCAGGATCCGGAAATCCAGGCGCGCATCGACCAATACGAAATGGCTTTCCGCATGCAGTCATCCGTCCCGGAGCTTGCCGATCTTTCCAAGGAACCGGCGTCCGTTTTCGAGCGCTACGGCCCGGAGTCGCGCAAGCCCGGCACTTTTGCCGCGAACTGCGTTCTCGCGCGGCGTCTTGCCGAGCGCGGTGTGCGCTTCATCCAGCTCTATCATCGCGGATGGGACCAGCACAGCGATCTGCCGGAACACATCCGCTCGCAGTGCTACGACACCGACCAGCCAAGCGCCGCGCTTGTCGAGGACTTGAAACAACGCGGAATGCTCGATGACACGCTGGTTATTTGGGGTGGCGAGTTTGGGCGCAGTGTCTATTCGCAAGGGCAGCTCACCGCGAAGACCTACGGTCGCGATCATCACCCGCGCTGCTTCGCAATTTGGCTCGCCGGCGGTGGCGCAAAGCCCGGTGCGAGCGTCGGCGAGACGGATGATTTTTCCTACAACGTCGTCAAGGACCCGGTGCATATCCACGACCTCAATGCGACCGCGCTCCACCTGCTGGGGCTCGACCACACCCGCCTCACCGTCCGCCACCAAGGCCGCGACTACCGGCTCACGGACGTCCACGGTAGTGTGATTCGAAGCATCATCGCTTGATGCTCGGGATTCCCATTAATCTGCCCCTGCCTTTTATCCACACACCCCATTTTCGTAAACCGAATCAATGACTTCCATGCTCCGATATCCCACGCTCTTTTCTTTCATCTTCATTTCAGCCTCCATCACCACGACCATGGCGGACGATGTCGAGAAGCCCGCGCACGCCGCTTATCCCAAGCCGTTTTCCCGGCCAAATTCGATGGGTGGAGATTACGACACCTGGCGTGATGCGACAGGCCCGGACATCGGCGAGACGGCCGTGGATATCAGCCGCTTGCCGTCGCGCGTCGATAACTCCACCCGCCCGCAGTTCCCTCCGATTTACAAACAGAAAGGAGGAGCCTGTGGTCAGTTCACGGCGGTTGCCTCGATCTTTACCTACGAGATGAACGTCCTGAATGGCACCGAGGCCAGCACCGAGGCCACGCAATTTCCCGCCGATTTTTCCTGGAACATGTGTAATGCGGCCAACAGTGCCCAAGGCTCGGAAGCGCATCATGGTTGGGAAGTTGCCAAGCAGATCGGAATTCCCACCGTCAAATCCTACGGACGCGTGGAGGGAGACAAAGACAAGATCGGCTTGTGGGCGAACGGTTACCCCATCTGGCGCGAAGCGATGGAGTATCGCGTCGCTGGCTATCGCTACACCCCGACCGCCACCGTCTCCCAGATCAACGAAGCCCGCGGCTGGCTCTTCGACCGCAACCAACCCAAACCCGGCAAAGAATCCATCGGCGGATTGCTGGCGCTGGACGGACGGATGGGCGAGCTCAAAAAGGTCACGAAGACGATTCCCGAAGGAGATTATCTGGCGGGCGAAGACGTGTGGATCCATTGGGGACCGAGCGGTTACGGGCACGGCATCACTTGTGTGGGATACGATGATCAGGTCGGATTCGATGTGAATGGCGATGGCAAAGTGAGCAGCGACATCGATATCAACGGCGATGGCAAAGTCACCCTCGCTGATCGGGAGCGCGGTGCCTTCATCGTGGTCAACTCATGGGGAAAAACCTGGTCGAAAGACGGCAAAATTTACCTGCTCTACAGCGCAATGGTCGATCCCACTTGGGAACGCGGAAACTACCTCGGACGGATCGAGGTTTCCCGGCATGTTCCCCGCTGCACTTTAAAACTGAAGCTCGCCTGCAACAAGCGCTCCGACCTGCGGGTGACCATCGGCATCGCCGGCGACAAAGAGGCCACGAAACCCGAACATGAACTCGCTCCGCAACCCCTCAACGGCTGGCCGCTCTTCGGCAAGCCAAAGAGTAACGTCGGCCAAGTCCCACTCGCTGGACCGGGTGATGAAAGCCCGCTCGAAGTCGGCATCGATCTCACGCCATTGCTCAGCAAGTTGGGCTCGAAGTCCGCTGGTGATGGCCGCCTTTTCCTAAGCTTCAGTTGCGCGGAAAAAAGCGACGCCACCGGCGTGCTCCACGCCTGTGCTATCCGACATTACGATGACAAAGGCTCCTTCGTCCGGGAGTCCGTCGTGGAAGTTCAAGATGGAGCCTTCGGCAAAAAAACGCTCGCACTCGCAACAACCCTCGCCCCGTAACGCTGACGTCCACGGTGACGTGATTCGAAGCGCGATTGCTTAAAAACCGGAGCTGGGAGATTTACGAAACTATGAAAGACAACCACAAGGTTTACGACGCCATCATCGTCGGCGGCGGGCACAACGGGCTGGTGGCAGCGAGCTATCTCGCCAAGGCGGGCAAAAGCGTTCTTTTGCTCGAAGCCCGCGACGAGTCCGGCGGCGCCACGACGAGCGTGAAACCCTTTCCCGAATACGACGCGCGCCTGTCGCGCTATTCGTATCTCGTCTCGCTGCTGCCGGATCAGATCGTGGCAGACTTGGGCATCCACTTCAAAACGCTCGGGCGCGCTGTCGCTTCTTACACGCCGTATCACCGCGACGAAAAGGACGACGGGCTTTTGGTTTCCACGGATTGGGATGAGGCAACCGCGAGCAGCTTTCGGCGGCTCACCGGCTCGGACCAGGAAGGCAGCGCATGGCAGAAGTTTTACGGCGAGATTGCCGAGCTGGCCCAGCGCTTCGCCCCGAGCATGCTCCAGCCGCTCAAGAGCGCGGCGGAACTTAAATCCGAAATGGGATTGCCGGAAGTGTGGCGCAGTTTGATGGAGGTCCCGATTGGTGAAGTCATTCGCAATCGATTCAGCGACGACCTTGTTAGGGGCGTGGTGCTGACGGACGCGTTGATCGGCACGTTTGTTTCTGCCGATGACATGCAGGCCAACCGTTGTTTTCTCTATCACCTGATTGGCAACGGCACGGGCCAGTGGCGTGTGCCGCAAGGCGGCATGGGCGCGCTGGTGAACGAGCTGTATCGCATCGCCACGTCGCAGGGCGTGGAGATCAGATTGCATTCCAAGGTTGCAGCGCTGGAAAGCGGCCCGATGGGTGTTCGCGTTGAAACGGAATCCGGCGAGAGCTACACCGCCAAAGACCTGCTCTTTGCCGCCGCGCCGCAGCATCTGGCCCGTTTGCGCGGACAGGCTGCGCCGGACTCGCTCGAAGGCTCGCAGATGAAAATCAATATGCTCCTCACGCGCCTGCCGCGCCTCAAATCCGGCGTGGACCCGCGCCTCGCCTTTGCCGGGACGTTCCACGCGAACGAGAGCTTCTCCCAATTCGAAACCGCCTACATCCGCGCCCGCGGCGGCGAAATGCCGGAGCCGCTCCCCCTGGAGATGTATTGCCACACGTTGACCGATCCCACGATCCTGTCCGGCGAACTGAACGCGAAAGGTTTTCAAACGCTCACCCTTTTCGGCCTGCACACGCCCGCGAAACTATTCGACGCCGACCCAGAAGGCGCGAAGGCGCTGGCCAAAGAACGCGCCATCGCCAGCCTGAACGAATACCTCCTCGATCCCATCGAATCCGTCCTCGCTCCATGCAACGACGGCTCGCTGGCGATCGAAGTAAAATCACCGCTCGACCTCGAGAAAGATATCTCCCTGCCGCGCGGAAACATCTTCCACCGCGATCTCGATTTCCCCTTCCTCGACGACGATGAGCGAGAAACAAATCAGCCACTCTGGGGCGCAGAAACCGACGACCCGCACATCTACCTCGCCGGCGCAGGAGCCCGGCGCGGCGGCGGCGTCAGCGGAATCGCAGGCCATAACGCCGCGATGGCATTGCTCGCAAAATCGTAGTCTTCTCTATCCTATGAAATACACACTCATGCTCCTCGCATTACTGTCCGTCTGCGCTTTCGCGGCGGAGAAACCACCGCTTCCCACCGCTCACACTACTCGCAACATCGAAGGCTGGAGCGTGCGCGTGGATGACCGCCTGTTGCACGGCGACGGCGCGGCCGTTGGCGAACGCGCGCTGAAGCTGCTCGGAGCGCGGCTCGTCGCCATCACCATTGTTGTGCCCGAGGCGTCGCTCGCAAAGCTGCGCGCCATCACCATCGAGCTCGACCTGAACTACGGCGACCTACGCGCCATGCAGTATCACCCCGATGCCGACTGGCTGAAAGAGAACGGCTACAGTGAGAAGCTCGCGAAATGCGTCCACATTCCCGAGGTCGAGGATTTCCTCTCTCCGGAGGAAAACCTCCGCATGCCGTGGGTCGTGCTGCACGAACTCGCGCACGGTTTTCACGACCAGACGATCGGCTTTGAAGACGCCCGTGTGCTCGCCGCGTGGAAAAAGTTTTGCGAAAGCGGGAAATACAAATCCGTCCTCACAAGCCTCGGCAAAATGCGCGAGCACTACGGGCTGACAGACCAAAAAGAGTTCTTCGCCGAAATGACCGAAAGCTATTTCGGCTCGAATGATTTCTACCCCTTCGTCACCGGCGAACTGAAACAAGCCGAGCCGGAAACCTTCGCATTACTCGCCGAAATCTGGGGCCCGCTTCCCGGCTTCGCCCCACCAAAAGCGAAGGCCAAACCGTAACAGCGTTCCCATGCAAGACACCCGGACACGAAGTGCGCTTCGCCGTTGCTTCATGTTTTTTCTCCTCAACGATCTTCCCCCGAGAAGGGACAGGTTGCTCGGGTGCATGATGCTTGGCTTTCGCGCGGCATGCGGGCGAGGGTGGAGTTCATTCATGAATCGCGCTCTCGCTCTCAGCATTATTTTTTTCTCCGCAGTCGTCCATGCGGCGGGCGGTGGCGGCGTGGCGGCGGCTCCTGCCAGTGCCAAGCAGGACGTTGGTAAACTGTTCGAGCAGTTTTGTTTTTCCTGTCACGACGACACTGCGGAAGGGGATGTGCGCTTTGATAATCTCGCCACGCTTCCTCTTGAGGCTCGACTCGATTTGATGAACCGGATGCTGGAGCAGGTGTATCTCAAGCAGATGCCTCCGAAGAAGAAGAACCAGCCTACGGAGGCGGAGCGTATACAATTGGCCCGCTGGATATGGGATGGCTTGTCCGCTCACAACGCATCGAAGTTGGAAGATAAGCTGCGCATGCCGGCCTACGGAAACTATGTGGAGCACGAGCAGCTTTTTAGCGGCGCGATCACCGATGCGCCTTTCACACCCGCGAGGCGATGGCTCGTGAGTCCGCAGATTTTTTCGCAGCGTGCGAGCGACGTGTTTGGGCCTGCTGAGAAGGTGCGTCCGGGCGGGCTTTACGGGGTGACAAATCCTTTCGTGCTGCCGGATTCTTCCGGCGTGCGCTACTACGACAACGACTCGCTCGATGGAGGTGCGCTGCTGGTGATGCTCACAAATGCGGACTGGATTTCGCAGAAGCAGGTGCTCGGTGCGCGAATTAAAAGCGGAGAGATGAAAGCCGATGCTTTGCCCAACCCTCAGGACAAGTATATCCCCAAAAAATACCCCGCTGCTTTCGATACGATTATCCTGAACAAAACCGCGCCATCCGACGCGGAGATCGCCGATGCGGTGCGGGCGCAATTTGCCAGCGTGCTGCGGCGCGATCCTAGCGACGCCGAGCTGGCGAAGTATGCGAAGCTGACGCGAGACGCTATCGCGATTGGCGGCAATTCGGAAGGTCTGCGGCAGATGCTGCTGACTGTGCTGCTGGAATCGGAGTTCCTTTACCGTCTGGAATTCGGCGCAGGTCCGGCAGATAGCTTTGGCCGGAAAATGCTCGCGCCTCGAGAGGGAGCCTGGGCGCTTTCCTATGCACTGGGCGACCGAGGGCCGGATGAAAAACTACTGCAAGCCGCCGAGCAGGGACGACTGAACACGCGCGAGGATTACAAACGCGAGTTGCTGCGGTTGCTGGACGACAAGACTTATTTTGCCGACGAGATTGATCCCAGCATGGGCGGCAAGGTGGTCCGCACGGTCGTCAGTCATCCTCGTATCAACCGCTTTTTTCGCGAGTTTTTCGGCTATCCGATGGCCACACGCGTTTTCAAGGATCCGGAGCGCGGTCTCGGCATCTACCAAAATCCCGACCGCGGCACCACCGGCACGCCCGGCTTTCTCGTCAACGAAGCCGACCGACTCATCGAAACGATTCTTCAGCAAGACAAGGATGTCTTCGCCGCACTCCTCACCACCGACCGCTACATCGTATATTACGACCGGGCGCCCGAGGTTGGGCGACAAATCGTCGGCGAATGGAAAAAGGTATGGGAGGCACTCAAAAGCACCCCTTGGAAAACCGAGCCGGAAAAAGTCATCGCGGAAAATGCGTCCGTTTTTGCCGGGCTGAAACACTTTCGCCTTCCCGAGGGCCAGCACCAGAAGCGTGAGTTCGTCTGGCACATGTGGTTCTTCAATGACTACTTTGACAAGGGACTCACCCCCTTTACCACCATCCCCACCGCTCACGGCTACTACATCAATCACTCGCCCTTCTACAGCCTGCCGCCCACTCCTCTCCGGGGCCGCTATACCCCAGCTGAAAATCCAAAATTTAAGGGTTTGGAAGAAGCTAAATTCTGGGATTACCCCGTCGAGCAGCCCTTCAAAATTGAGAATCGAAAGGGCATCCTCACGCATCCCGCGTGGCTCATCGCACACTCGCTAAACACGGAAAACGACCCCGTCCGCCGTGGCCGCTGGATTCGCGAGAAACTCCTCGCCGGACGTGTCCCCGATGTGCCTATCACGGTGGATGCCGTAGTTCCCGAAGACCACCACAAGACGCTGCGCGAGCGTCTCGACAAAGTTACCAACGCGCAGGAGTGCATAAAATGCCACCAATACATGAACCCGCTTGGACTACCGTTCGAGCAGTTCGATGATTTCGGTCGCTTCCGCACGCAGGAGCCGCTGGAACATGCCGAAAACATCGTCGGCAAAAACGGCAACCTGTCGATTTACAAGACACTCCCCGTCAACACTCGCGGTGCCATCGACAGCACCGGAGTCGCCGCTCTCGATGGCGAGGTCAAGGACTCCTTCGACCTCATCGACCGCCTTGCTAAATCGCCGCGCGTCCGCCAATCCATCATCCGCCACGCCTTCCGTTTCTTTTTAGGGAGAAATGAAATGCTCTCCGACTCGCGCACGCTAATTGATGCGGATAAAGCCTATCTCCAAAGCGGAGGCAGCTTCCGTGCTGTTATCGTTTCGCTGCTCACATCCGACTCTTTTCTTTACCGAAAATAACTCACATCACGACTAATGAATAACCGCAGAGACTTTCTTAAACACGCATTTCTAGCCCTCGGCGGCCTTTCGCTGCCGGGCTTCCTGCCACAACTTTCCGCCGCGCAGACCGGCCCGCTTTCCGGCGCCGCAACGCCGATGCGCTTCATCTTCTTGCACCGTGGAAACGGACTCTTCCCAAAAGTCTGCGTGCCCCCAACGCTCGGCGCGGCGGAGGAGGAGAAGGAAAAGCGCAACGAGGCCTTCGAGGTGGACCTCGATAAGCACCAGCTCCCCGAGTGGATGGGGCCGCTGGAAGCGCACAAAAAGAACCTCACCATCATTCAGGGGCTCTCCGGAAAGATGTGTACCGTGGGCCATCATTCGTGGTGCTCCTCGCTAGGCGTTTACAAGGCCAACGAGCGACCCAGTTCCATCAAATGGGCCACAGTGGACTTCGAGCTGGCGAAGCTTTTCCCCTCGCCGATGGAGCACATCGAACTCGCCTGCTTCCCCACCGGCGGCGGCAACGCCCGTGGCAACCTCGACGGCATCGCCAAGGGCTTCTCCGCGCGTGGCCCGCAAATGCCGAACTACGCCTTCGGCTCGCCTAAGATCGCCGTGGAGGAGATTTTCAAATCCGTCGCGGCGGACAAAAACAGTCAGGTCCAATACCAACTCCAGCGCCGCGTGCTGGAGTTTGTAGCCGGTCACCAGTCCGAGCTCGCCCGCCAGCTCGCGGGCATCGAGCAGCGCAAAGTCGGCAACTACGTCGGCTCCATCGAGGACATCCGGGAGCGGAACCGGAAGATTGACCTCATGGCCGACACCGTTCGTCGCCACGTGCCCAAGCTCGACAGCAAATATCTCGCGGAAAAAATGACCACCCTCGACCGCCAAATGGGCCACGCCGAGGTGCTCCTCGCCTCGCTCATCTCCGGCCTCACCAACATCGTCTCCTTCACCGTGGATGAACTCGGCCACAACTACACCGGCATACCCGGCCTCGAAGGCGAAAACGTGAACATGCACGACATCGGCCACGGCAAAGTCATCGGCGGCATCGAGGCCGTCGAAATCCGCCACCGCACCGAACTGCACCACATGAAGGTGATCGAGAAAATCGCCGCCCGGCTGAAAAGCGTGCCCGAGGGCAAAGGCACGATGTTCGACAACACGATGATTTTCTATTTCCCCAACAGCGGCGAAACGCACCATGCCCAAGGCACGGAGTTCCCGTTCATCGTCCTCTCCGGCGCGAATACCAAACTCAAGCTCGGCAACCGCTACATGCGCCTGCCGTTCTGGGGCAAAGAAGGCCACAAGACCCTCGGCAATTTTTACACGACAATCCTCAACGCCTACGGCAACCCCATCAAACACTACGGCGATCCCGACCTCTCGCTAAAAGGCGACCAGACGGGAGCAATTAAGCAGTTCCTCGGGTAAGTTAGAGAGCATGCGAGTCGGGGCACCTCCGGCTCCATTTCTACGAAGCCTGGTAGTCTGCCGAAAGGACGCGGGCACGGGCACGGTCCGCACACTGGCGACGAAACTAACGGAAGCGCCCGTGAGGAAAGGGGTAGTGGATTTTGTGAAACATAAAGATGGATCAAGGACAGACGCCCCGTGCAAATCCGTTCATTACGGGATGAGGACGGTGTCGATGGCGTGAATGGAAAATGCGATATGCCAAGGCTGCTGGATCCACGGAAATCGAACGGGCGAGTGGAGCCATACATGCTTCGTTGCCAAGCACATTGCCGGCATGGATCGCCGGGCGAATACCTCGCGACGTTTTTAAAAGGCGCGATCAACCGTTCCGTTGAAACGCGCCGCGACGCTGCCGATTTCCTTTCCACCGCAGCACGACGCCGACTATTCAGACTCCCACTAAATGAGTCGCGCTACGGAATTCTATGATGTCAGCACCCGTCTCGCAATCGGCGACGCGTGCCTCGTGTACAAGGCGACAGACCGCACGAGCGGCCGCACGGTTGCGCTGAAGCTCCTGTTGCCCGAGGGGCAAATCACGCATCCCCTCGACGCCGATTCGCTGCTGCGCGATGCGCCGGATATTGCGCGCCTCACCGGGGTGAACATCGTGCAGTTGCTCGATGCATTCGCGGATGAAGACGGGACGGTGCTCGTGTACGAATTCGCCGAGGGAACGCGTGGGCTGGACGTCCCGTCGCGCTGCCCGATTCCTGCAGCTCAGGCGGTGGATGTGGCGGCGCAGTTGCTCGGGGCGCTGCGCAGCGGCGAGCGCCAGTGTTATCCGCACGGGGATTTGAAGCCGAGCGACGTCTCGCTCGTGCGGCTGGCGGACGGGCGTCCGCTCGTGATGGTGCTGGACTGGGGCCTCGCAAACTACCGGATGGAGCCGACGCCCGGAGCGCTCGCCTACACGGCCCCGGAGCGGCTCGCAGGGGAGCCGCCGTCGCATGGGGCCGACCTTTTCTCCGCAGGCGCGGTGCTGTTCTATTTGTTCACGGGGCGGCCGCTCGTCGAGGGAACGACGAAGGACGAGTTCGCAGCGGCGTGGCAGTCGGCAAATCCCGCTGCGCTCGAAGCACTGCGACCGGACTTTCCAGTGGCGTTGGTGAAGTGGGTCGTGCGCCTGCTTCAGCCGGACGCATCACAGCGCCCTCGCTCCGCTGTGGAAGCGTTGGCAGCGCTCGCTGCGCTGAATCCCCCGCTGCCGCCCATCGTGCCGGAGAACATCCGCCCGAGGCCTGCGCGTCCACAGCCACAGCCGCAACCGGCGCAACCGCGCACAGTGGTGCAAACCGCCGATGTCGCTCCGTCCGCCGCCACCGCGACCCCCATTTTAAGTGCGGATGAAGCGCAGAAAGAGCTCGCGCGCATTCAAAAGAAGAAGCAGTCGCTCGGAGTCTTCACGACCTACTTCATCATGATCCTGACGCTCGGTTTCGGTGCGGTCGTTGTTTGGAAAAAATCGCGAGCCGACAAAAACCGTGACCTTTCCGAAACCCCCGCGCCATCCGCACCACCGCTAGTTCTGGCCCCTGCGTCGCCGCAAGAACCGCCGCCTGTTTCAGCGCGGCCAGTGCCGCCAGTGCCGGTTGCCGAGCCCGCGAAATCTCCCGCGCCAGCCGCCGTGAGTCTCGCACGCGCCACGTTCTCCAGCAGTGCAATCCCCCCTGCAGTGGACTCCGCCGATGTCGCGAATCTCGCCGCGCAGACTGGCACGGATAAATGGTTCTTCGAGGGGAAGGATGAACGCTACGGGGCTGATGCAGCCAAGGGGCTTACGTTCACCACCGGGAACGCGCCGGTGCTGTTCAAGGCGCTGACCTACAAAATCGCGGCACAAAACAAAAAGGGCGCTACGCCTGCGGCCCCGACGACGTGGACCATCCGATTGGGCACGCTTTCCGGGAATAACTTCACGCAACTCACCAGCGAACAAGCGGAGCAGACCGCGGATACCGGCGAGGGTCACTATATCACCTGGACATTCACGACACCCGTGCCGCTCGCCGCGAATACGACTTATGCAGTGGATGTGGCCATGCGTTCCCGCACCCCGTATCCGACCGGCATCCCGTATCTTTCCTGCTCGAAAAGCGTCGCCACTCCCGGCGTGGGAATTTGTTACAGCTCCGGCGACCGCGGCGTGGGCGCGACCACCATCGCGCCGTCAGCGGGGATCGCCCGCGTTTTCCATGTGGACTTGCAAGCCCAGTGACCCCGCTGCCCAGGGTAGCATTGGTAAGACGGAACCGGGGGCTTCATCCACCGCTGAAGTGAGCTTGGTTTGACTCTGCAAAAATCGCGGCGCATAGTCCGCCCTATGGATTCCGGCGTTCGCCAGCGTATTTACGAATTTCTCGACACGAAAGGTCTTCGCAAGACCACCCAGCGCGATGCCATCATCGAAGCGGCCTTTACCACGACGGAGCACTACACCGCCGACGACTTGCTGGTGATGGCGAAGAAGGTGGACCCGTCTGTCTCGCGCGCCACCGTGTATCGCACGCTCCCTTTACTCGTGGAGAGCGGGCTGCTGCGGGAGATGGACTTTGGGCGCGACCACAAGTTCTACGACCCGAACTACGTGGACCACCCGAACCACAATCATCTCATCTGCATCGACTGCACGAAGATCATTGAGTTTGAAGACGTCCACATCGACACGCTGGAAGTCTGCATCAGCAAACGCATGGGCTTCACCCCGACGGGGAAAGTCGTGCGCATCGAGGCCCACTGCGACGAGATGAAGCAGACGGGGAAGTGTCGGCGACAGGTGGTTTCGTAGCCCGGCTACCGCGCCGCTGCCGCAGTCTTCGGTGCCTCGGCTGGGCGGCGGAGGTTAAACTGCGGGCTGCGGACGATCCCGAGGATGAGGTCTTGGGATTTGTAGCCGCCAGTCGCGACGGCTTTGGAGATTTGGCGGATGGCGAGCCAGTCGCCCTGCTCGATGCCGCGACCGAGCGCGTAGCTCATCATGCGCTCGGCGAGGTTGCGGGTGAACTCGTCTTTGCGCTGCGCGAGGAGGACTTTGAGTTCGAGGGGACCGCTGAATTTTTGCCCGCTGGGAAGCTCGCCGCTGTTATCCACGGGCGCGTCGTTGATGGTCGCGCGCCATTGGCCGATGGGGTTGAAGTTCTCCAGCCCGAAGCCGAGCTGGTCCATCGTCTTGTGGCACGAGGCGCACTCGGGGCGGTTGCGATGTTGCTCTAGCTGCTGGCGGAAAGTCTGGCCGTTGCGCGGCTTGTCGGAAGTCGGGAGGCTCTTGATCATCGGCGGCGCGGGCGGTGGCGGGGAGCCGAGGATTTCTTCCATGACCCACCGTCCACGCAGCACGGGGCTGCTGCGGCGCGGGTAGCTGGTGAGGGTGAGGACGCCCGCCATCGTGACGACGCCGCCGCGATTGCCATCGGCCACTTTGACCCGCTGGAAGCCTGTGCCCTTCAGCTCCGGCAGTCCGTAGAACTTCGCCAGCTCCGCATTCGCGTAGGTGTAATCGCAGTCGAGACAGTCGCCGAGCGAGCGGTTCTCGCGGACGAGTGCGTGGAAAAATTCGAGCGGTTCCGCCGACATGGCTTCGCGGAGTGCGGGGGTGAACTCGGGGTATTTATCCGTGGCAGGATGGACGCCCGCCAGCTCCTTCGTGCGGAGCCACTGGCTGGCGAAATTATCGGTGAACGTGCGCGCTTTTGCGTCTGCGAGCATCCGCCGAACTTCGCGGTCGAGGATGGCGGGCTCGTGCAGCTTGCCCGATTGCGCGACGGCCAGCAGCGCGTCGTCGGGCATGGACGACCACAGGAAGTAGCTCAGCCGCGCGGCCAGCTCCCAATCGCTGATGCGCTGCGGCCCAGTGCCGGGGCGGTCCTGCTCGGCGCGGAAAAGGAACGACGGAGAGACAAGCAGCCCGCGCACGGCTTGGCGCACGCCGTCCTCCCACGATTTGCCCGCCTTGCGCTGGCTCTCGTAGAGGCCCATGAGGCCCATGAGTTCCTCGGCATCCAGCGGGCGGCGAAATGCACGCGCGCCGAGCCACTCGATGCTCGCCTTTGCCGCAGCCGGCTCATCTTTCCCCTCGCCGGGCCGTGTGTGGAAAATGCGCTCAGGCGCTGCAGCAGCGACGATGTCCGTCGTGGCGAGCAGCATCTTTTCCATCAAGACGGGCGGGATGAAGAGCGTGGAGGCGTTATTGTCAAAGCCGCCGCCGCCGCCTGCATCCGGCGGGAAGGTATCCGCCGGGTGCGTATCCACGCCGAGCAGGTCGCGGATGGTGTTATTGTATTCGAGGCGGCTGAGGCGGTGGATGAGCTTGCGCCCTACGTCGGTGGGGACTTTCGAGGCGTCGGGGTCGTCCAGCGTTTGCGTGAGCCAAGCGGAGACGAGGGCGCGCTCGGCGGGCGTGGGCTGTTCCTTTTTTGCCGGAGGCATCGAGGCATCGCGCACGGCGTTGAGCACTTTCTCCCACGTCTTCGGCTCCTTCCAGAACCCGCCCTCTTCCGTGAGGTTGCCGATGTCCACGCCGCCCTTCGGCTCGTCGTCGTGGCAGGAGATGCAGTAGCGATCGATGAGGGGGATGATGTCTTTCTTGAAGTCGGAACCCGCAATACTCCCCGAGGTGCTCCCGAAGAGCACTGTTGCGGCCTGAATGACTCGCATGAGCTTCATAGGATGAAGGTTTAAGCTAAAAGTATGCACGTTTCTGGCTGGCGAAAGGGATTTGTTGTTTACGGCAGCTTTGCTCCACGCGCGGCGATGAGGAGGGCATACCATTCGTCGCGGCTGAGGGCTACGGAATCGGCGGCGAGGGCTTCTTTGATCCGCGCGGGGTTCACCGTGCCGACGATAGGAACCATGCGCGTCGGGTGCTTGAGCAGCCATGCGATGGCGATGGCGGCGCGGTTGACGCCGTGGCGTGCGGCGGCGGCATCCAGTGCGGCGAAAAGTTGGGCTTCGTGTTCGTTCTCGGGCGCTCCGGCGAGTCGGCCTTTTGCCAGCGGACTCCATGCGAGAGGCGTCATTCGGGCGCTCAGGCAATGGTCGAGTGTGCCATCTTCGAGACAGGCTAACGCGCCGAGGCTGACCTCCACTTGGTTCACGATCAACGGCACATCCATCGCGCTCTGGAGCGCCTGCACTTGCGAGGGTTTGAAATTGCTGACGCCAAACCACCGCACTTTTCCCTGCGCGCTGAGTTGGTGAAATGCGCCCGCGATTTCAGCCGGGTCGCCGAGGTAGTCGGGGCGGTGAATCATTAGCAGCTCCACCTGCTCGACGCCGAGCCGCCGCAGCGAGTCTTCGACGGAGGTGGTGATGTAGGCGTGCGACGAATTGTAGCTGTGCTGCCGCCCATCCCACGGCGGGCAGATGCCGCACTTCGTCGCGAGGATCAGTTTTTGCCGCACGCCCGGCATGTCCTTGAGCGCTTCGCCGAAGATGCGCTCGCACTGCCCGCGCCCGTAGATGTCTGCGTGGTCGAAGAAATTGACCCCTGCCTCGATGGCAGCGCGCACGGCCCGCTTGCCGTCCTCGGGCTCGACGCGCGGCCCGCCCTCGCTGCCTGCGAGCCGCCAGCAGCCGTAAGCGATGCGTGTGGGAATGAGGTCGCTGGTGCCGAGCGGTGGATTGAGTGTGAGCATGAGTCAGTATTCCCGCGCGAGTAGGTAGTCGGCGAGTGCGCGCAGGTCGCTGCCTTTTCCCCCGAAGATGGCGAGGCTGCGGTGCGCCAGTGCGGTGAGGCGGTGCGCTTCTTTGCGGCTCTTTTCCAGGCCGTGGATGGCGGGATACGTGGCCTTCTGCGCGTGGACATCTTTGCCCGCCGTTTTGCCGAGCTTCTCGCTCGATTGCGTGACATCGAGGATGTCGTCAATGACCTGAAATGCGAGGCCGACGCTCTGGCCGAACGTGGTGAGCGCCTTGAGCTGCTCGGGCGTGGCGTTGGCGCTCATGGCTCCGAGGCGGATGCTGGTGGTGAGCAGCGCCGCCGTTTTGCAGCGGTGGATATATTGGAGGTCTGCGCCGGAGAGTTTCTTGCCTTCGCCCTCCAAATCCGCGACCTGCCCGCCGACGAGCCAGCGACTGCCGGAGGCGTGGGCGAGTTCGGTGATTTGCGCGGCGGTGCCGTAGCGTTTCGAGGGTGTCGCTTTTGCCAAAATCTCGAACGCCACGGTGAGCAGCGCGTCGCCTGCGAGGACTGCGACGCCGTCGCCGAAGACCTTGTGGTTTGTCGGGCGGCCACGGCGCAAATCGTCGTCGTCCATGCACGGGAGGTCGTCGTGGATGAGCGAGTAAGTGTGGATGCACTCGACCGCGCACGCCGCTGGCAGCGCGGCGTCGAGCGAGCCGCCGCACGCTTCCGCAGCCGCGAGCGTGAGCACGGGACGCAGCCGTTTGCCTCCGGCAAAAATGGAGTAGCGCATCGCCTTGTGGAGCGTCACAGGCTTGACTGCTTCCTTCGGCAAAAACCGGTTCAGCGCCCGGTCCACGACCTTCGTGCGCTGGGTGAGATAGGCCGCGAGTTCCATCTACAAGACGCCCTTAGTGCTCGGAATGCCGGTGACTCGCGCATCGAGCTGGCAGGCTTGGTCCACGGCTTTGCTCAGCCCTTTGAACAGCGCCTCGGCCATGTGGTGCGCGTCGCGTCCGTAGAGGACTTCGGTGTGGAGATTGCACCCGCCGTGAACGCTGAACGCGCGCATGAATTCCTCCACGAGCTGAAACGGAAAGCCGTTGATGCTCCCGACGCCGCTCGGGACGCGGTGCTCCAAGAATGGCCGCCCGGAGAAGTCCACGACGACGCGGGCGAGCGTCTCATCCATCGGCAAATACGCCCAGCCGTAGCGGCGCACGCCCTTCTTATCTCCGAGTGCCTTGGCAAATGCCTGACCGAGCGCGATGCCTGTATCCTCGACAGTGTGGTGAAAATCCACCTCGATGTCGCCGACCGCATTTACCTCCAAATCGAAGAGCCCATGCCGCGCAAAGAGCGTGAGCATGTGGTCGAAAAACGGGATGCGTGTGGAGATGCTGCTGGAGCCGGAGCCCTCGATGGTGAGGGCGATGCGGATGTCCGTCTCGCCGGTCTTGCGGTGGATTTGCGCGGTGCGTGGCATGGTGAGTTTTACTGGTCGAGGATGTTGCCCGATGGGTCTTTGAACTTGTGCATGGCCTTGCGGATGAGCGCGCCAAACGCGATGAGGACCGCGAGGATTACCCACGCGGCTGGCTTGGAAAAGAAGGACGCTTCTTTCTTCGGCTCCTCCTCCACGACGGCGACGGGCGCAGGCGCAGGCGCGGGCTTCACAGCAGTGAGCGCATTCTTTTTCAGCTCTTCTTCTAGGGCGACTTTTGCAGCTTCTGCGGCTGCGGCTGCGGCGATCTTGTCGGCAGCCAGCTTATCGGCTTCGGCTTTGCGGGCGGCAGCGATCGCGGTGATTCCGCGCTGCACTTGCTCGTTATTATTCCAGAGTTGCCCAGCCTTTGCATACGCAGCCTCCGCTGCGGCGAAGTCTCCGGCGGCGACTGCGACCTTGGCTTTGTCCACCTCTTTGAGCGACTGCCGCATCTTATCTACGTCCATGCCGTTGATGCGGCTGAGTTCGCTGCTCGCTTTAGACGAGAGTCCGACCAAGCTCTTCTCGGTCGCCGGGCTTAGCGGCATCCACTTTACGCCCGAACGCTCGATCGCATCTACGTTTGCCGCAGTGCGTTTGCGCAAAGACTCCAGTTCGTTTTTCGTCTGCATTTTTTGGAAATCGTTGAGCTTTTCGAGCGTCCGCTTTTCCTCGTCCATCTGGGCTTTCACCCTCGCAAGCGCGGCGTCGGAGGCCCCTTTGAGCGCGATGAGTGTGCGGCGTGCGATCTCCACGGCATCGGGATACGCTGCCGAGCCCGCGGCTACTTTTTCCAACTGCTCGAACGTCACCATCGCGTCCTGTGCGCGCCCGGCTGCGGCGTACTTTTTGAGCTGACGCAGGTAGGAGTTGCCGAGAACTTGCACGCGCTCTTTTTGCACTTCCTCTTTCGAGAGCCACTTGCCGTCAAACTTGAATTCTCCCGCATCCACGCGCTTCTTTTCGGCTTCGATTGCCTCGATGGTCGCCTTCGCAGGCGCCGCACTCGCGCTCTCGGGAAACTGGGCGACGAACCCTTTCAGCGAGGTGAGGTAATGGACATACGTCGCAGGGTCGAGGGAGTCCTCGCCGAGTTTGAAGTCTTTCACGATGGCCCACGCTTCGATGTCCGGCGCAGCTTTCTCGACCTTCTCGACGTCCGTCTTTTTCACCGTGCGGTCATCTTTGATGGATGCGGTGACGTTGTACTGGATGGTGATCTCCGTATCCGTCTCGCTCAGGATTTTCCCCTCGATGCGCTCGCCGCCTTTTAAGACCACCGCATCGGCAAGCACCCGAGTCGTGAGCGGTAGAGCGGCAAGAAGGATGACCGCCGAAGCGGTAGAAAGGTAAAGGAGACGAGTTTGTTTCAGCATTAAGACGAGGGCGGAATGAAGCAGACGAGAGCGAAAGGAAAAGGATAAACCGGATCGGTGCGGCGTCGCGCCATGCCCTCGCATTGTCAGTTTACTCCCCCGCCCCACCCCGGTACACGCCTTGGTGACACCATGGCGCTGAAAGCAACCATCTACAAAATCCAATTCGAGCTCGCCGACATGGATCGCAATCTTTACGGCGACTATAGCCTCACTATCGCTTCGCACCCTTCGGAAACCGAGGAGCGGATGCTCGTGCGCATCCTCGCTTTTGCGCTGAACGTGCCTCCGAACAACGACCTCGGAGACTTGGAGTTTGGAAAGGATATTTGCGACACGGACGGGCCGAGCCTTTGGCAGCGTGACCTCACAGGGCAGGTCGAGCATTGGATCGAAATCGGCCAGCCCGATGACCGGCGGCTGATGAAGGCAAGCGGACGGGCGAAGCAAGTGAGCGTCTATTCTTTTAGCGGCAGCACGGCGATCTGGTGGGCAGAGGTGGCGACGAAAATCACTCGCGCCCGGAACATCAGTGTGTGGCAAATCCCTGCGGAGCAAAGCAAAGCGCTTTCCGGCTTGGCACAGCGCGGGATGAAGCTGCAAGTCACCGTACAGGACTCCGTCGTTTGGGTCGGCGACGGCACTCGTTCTATCGAAATCACACCCATCCGACTCCTAGCTGCTCAATGAAACACATCCTCTTTCTCCTGCTCGCCGCCTTCACCTCGCCGCTGATCGCTGCGGATAAAGTGAACGTCCTCTTCCTCTTCGCCGACGACCAGCGCGCCGACACCATCGCGGCGCTCGGCAACCCGAACATTTTGACGCCGAATCTCGACAAACTCGTGGCCAGCGGCGTGGCGTTTGATCGCGCCTACATGCAGGGAGGGCTGCAAGGTGCGACGTGCGTTCCTTCGCGGGCGATGCTCCTTTCTGGCCGCTCGCTGTTCCGCGTGGATGAAAAACTGATGCGCGACGAAACGTGGCCCGCAGCCTTTGGTCGTGCGGGTTACACGACGTTCGTGAGCGGTAAATGGCACAACGGCCCGGCATCCATCGCGAAGAGTTTCCAGACTGCACGCTCGATGTTCACCGGCGGGATGACGGACCCGATGAAGGCAAAGCTCAGCGATGTCGTGGACGGCAAAGTCACCCCGCCCCAGCTCTCCCCGAAGCACGCCTGCGAGGCATTCGCCGATGAAGCGATTCGCTTTCTGAAAGAGCACACGGGAGCACCGTTTTTCTGCTACGTGCCGTTCGATGCGCCACACGATCCGCACGTCGTGCCCGATGGGTTTCCCATCCTCTACGACGCCGCGACGATACCGCTGCCCCGCAACTTCCTCCCGCAGCATCCGTGGAATAATGGCGAGATGAGCATCCGCGACGAGCAGCTCCTGCCGTGGCCGCGCACCGAGCAAGCCGTGCGCGCGATGAACGCCGAATACTACCGCTACATCTCCTATCTCGACTCGGAGATTGGCCGCGTGCTCGACGCCCTCGCCGCGTCGCCTTTTGCAAAGAACACCATCATCGTCTTCGCCGCCGACTCCGGCGTGGCGCGCGGCTCGCACGGGCTCATCGGCAAGCAAAACGTCTATGAACACTCGATGCGCGTCCCCCTCATCATCAGCGGCCCCGGCATCCCCGCCGGGCGCAGGACGGACGCCATGTGCTACCTCTTCGACGTGCTGCCCACGCTCGGAAAACTATGCGGCGTCGCAGGCCCGGCGACGAGCGAAGGCGCAGACTTCAGCGCCACGTTGCGCGACCCGGCAACACCCGCCCGCAAGCAGCTCCTCTTCGCCTACCGCAACGTCCAGCGCGCCATCCGCGACGACCGCTGGAAGCTCATCCGCTACCCGCTCGTGGACCGCACACAACTCTTCGACCTCCAAGCCGACCCCGACGAAACCACGAACCTCGCCGACAAACCCGAGCACGCCGCCAAGCTCGCCGAACTCACCGCGCTATTGGAAAAAGAGCGCACGCTTTTCGCCGACCCTGCTCCGCTAAAAGTCGCAAACCCCCAGCCCGCCGAGTGGACGCCCAGCATGGCAAAAAAAGACCGAGCTACCGCGCCGCCTTCTTCTTCTCAATAACAGCGTAGGCGTTGTGATTGTGGATGCTCTCGTAGTTCTCCGCCTCGACACGATACCATGTGATGTTGGGCTCCACATTGGTCGCGGCGGCGATGGCGCGGACAAGGTCTTCCACAAAGACCGGGTTGTCGTACGCACGCTCCGTCACCGCCTTTTCGTCTGGACGCTTGAGCAGGCTGTAGAGCTCGCTGCTCGCGCTCCGCTCCACGAGGGCGATGAGTTCTTCCACCCACACGGGTTTTTTGAAGCGGACGCTGTAAGTCACCTGCCCGCGCTGATTGTGCGCGCCGCGCGCCGAGATGGCCTTGCTGCACGGGCATAGCGTGGTGACGGGCACGATGACGGTGACCACGAAATCAACTCTCTTCGCTTTCACCTCCGCATCGAACCGCACCGTGTAGTCCATCATCCCCGGCGCTTTGGTGACGGGCGCTTTTTTCTCGATGAAATAGGGAAACTCAAACGTGACATGCGCGTTTACTGAATCCAGACGCTTCGTGAGCGCGCGCAGGATGTCGGGAACATTGTCCACATGCAGCTCGGGGCCAAACTCATTGAGCACCTCGACGAAGCGACTCATGTGCGTGCCCTTGAAGCGCGACGGGAGATCCACCGTCAGCGTGCAGTTGGCGACCGTATGCTGGAGGCGACGCGCCTTATCCCGCACCTGCATGGGGTAACGCAACCCGCGCACGCCGACGCGGTCAATCGAGATCCCACGCCGATCTTTTTGGTTCTGCGTATCCTGCAAATGCTGAAGTGGCTCCATGCGCGCTGTTCTTTCAAGAAACCTTGGACGGTTCAAGGGCAGGGATTCGCGAATGACAAACCTCGCCCAGTGTTTTCTCGCTTTGAGGCTACGAAAAAGTCAAACGCCCCGCTATTTCTTCGGCTCCAAGTCCGCGATTCGATAGAACGCCGCAGCGTTCTTGTGGAATACCTTTTCCGCAACGTCGCGGCCTTTACGGTCGAGATACGCCCTCGTGAGTTTCAGCACGGATGCGTAGTCGCCCGTGGCTTCCGTCACCGGCCAATCGCTGCCATAGACCAGACGGTCTTCGCCGAAGGAGTCGAACACGAGATCCATCGCCGGCGTGTAAAAGCCGATGTCCTGAGGGGCGGGTTGTTCTTTCGCGCGACCATAAAGCGCGGAGACTTTGCAGAAGACGTTCTTCGATTGGGCGACGGCTCGCATACCCTTCACCCAATCGGGATCGAGCGGTGAGCCGTCGAGCTTTACGTTGCCGAAATGGTCCAGGATGATCCGGAGATTCGGCACTCGCCGGGCTATCTCGCCGATCGCTTCCAGACTATACTCGCCCGGCAGAAACTCGACCACTCTCCCCTTCTCGGCCGTGAGTTCCAGGTCGCGATAAAATGCGTCGGTCAATGTCTCCTGATACCGCCCAGACAACCGGTATCCGACATACCGCGTGTCATCGCAGAGCTTCGCAAAGAGCGGCGCAAACTCAGCCGTGCCGATGACTTTGGAGAGGTTGCCGATGACGCCCCGGTAGAGCGTTTTGTCGTGCGCGGTGATGTCGAGATTCCACTGATTGTCGGGCACGCTTTGACCGGCCTGGACGACAACGATCCCGCCAACCAGATTCGCCACCGCTATCGGCTCATGATCCTTCGGGAAAAAGGAACGGTAGAGCACCTTGTCGTCCTTTTTGATCCAGCCGAGTCCCTCGGGTCGGCTGATGTCCCACAGGTGAACGTGGCAATCAATTATGGGGACCGCGATCCCATCCTGCCTCAGCAGTTCCCCTCTAGGCTCAGCCGCATCCGCGCTCCAAGCGAGCAGAACGAAACAGCCCAGACAAGCAGCCGCCAGCAACACTGCGGAGAATGTAAACTCTTTGTTCATGAGATGATTGGTTGAAGTAGGTTTGATCTTTCACCGAGCGATTGCCGCTCCGTTTCATCAGGCGAGGACCATCCTGTCGCAATTCTTTTCTTCCGACGCGCAACCGCGAGTCTCGGGAAACGCTGATTTAATCGAAGGATGGAAAAGGAAACCGCTAATCTCCGCTCATCTTCGCTAATTTTGAGGGAGAAAGCACCAAGGATTAGCGGAGATTAGCGGTTTCAAAATCTGTGTTTCGAGCGGCGCTGTCCCGTAGAGTTCGTCGATGAATCGCGGAGCAATTCCGGCTATTCCCGCAGCGGCTCCGAGCAATGCGCCGACGACCGCGCCGCGGTGACAGTTATCGCCGCCGACGTTGGCGTTTGCGACGACTCCTGCTTCGAAATCATCGGCATATTTCCAAGCGAGATAGAGCGAGGCGGGGAAGGCGTCGGCGATATAGCAAGCGGGGCTCACGCGATGTCCGATCACGACTTCGTCCGGCTCGCCCGACCACTGCTCCGCCTTGCGTTTCGAGAACCAATCGGCGCCGTGCTTGAAGATGGCTTCGCGCAGGTCGGCACCCGCAGCCACGGCGCAGAGCATCCGGGTCAGCGCGTCTCCGGCGGCGAGAACTTCATCGCTGCGATGGGTGAGGCCGATGTGTTCGCGGACGGCTTCACGAGCGGCCGTTATGTCTGCGGCAAAGAACGTGCAAAGTGTTCCCACATGGGCGAGGCCGCCGATGTGGATGTCACTGCCGGCGCATTTGCGCGGAGCGATGCCGCGCGCATAGGCGGTGAAGAATTTCCGGTGATACTCCTCGACGTAGGTGTCGCGGTGCCGGCCGGGCGTGAGCATGAACTCGATGTAGCGCCGGAGGTAGTCGTCCGCGTCGTAGCCACCACGCGCGACAATCGACTCGATTAGCACTTTCGCGAGCTGCAGGTTGAGCGTGTTTTCGCCGGCGTGGAGGAACTGATGATAGTGAATGCCACGCTGACCCCAGTATTGCGCCTGCTCGCGCAGGATGTCGCCACGCTCGTTGAGCGGGGTGTATTCGGAACGCCAGAGGATGCTGTCAGCATGCGGGTTTCGCGGTGCCATGTAGTCGCGCACGATACCGTAGTCGCGATGGAGCGCGGTGCGGTCATAATACCAATGCACGGGCATCGCCAGCGCGTCGCCGATGAAGGAGCCCCAGGCGAGGTTGCGGAGGTGATCGATCATCGCGCGGGCAGCGGCGGAGTCGGTGCTGACGCACGACCTTTCAATCCCGCCAGCGTGAGGTCCGCGGCGCGAAAGCCCCGATTGATTTCCAGCCCGAGCAGTCGCCAGTGGTGAGCGTGCAGATCGAAAGGCACGCGGATGCGTTCGTCAAAATCCGTCGGCCAGAGAATGCCGCCGATCATGCGAAAATCGCGGAAGGTCACATCGACCTCCGCACCGCGCGTGCTTTCGAGACCGCTCAGCGTCATGCGCACACGCCGGAGTTGTTTGGTAGCGCGGTCGATGAAAAGAATCACGCGATCTTCCGTCGCGAATCCAAAACCGGGGCGCAGCACCGCGAGCACCTGGTCGCACATCGCCTTGTCCACGATCGCCTCGCCATTCGACGCGAGCACGACGCCTGGCCGGTCGAAATAGAATGGCCCGAGCAGGAACATCGTGTAGGCATCGGCAACGAGCGCGGCGGCGCGCTTCGCCTCATCATCGGTAGAAGGTGATCGGTTGTAGCCGACGGTGATTTCTCCTGGCGCGCGAACGACAAACTTTTTTCCCGCGGGGCCAGTGTGCTCCTGCGCGATGATGCGCGGCCCGACCAGCAGGCGCTCCTCCGAGCCCCGACGGAACGATGTATCCGCGAGCGCCGCCTGAAATCGCGGCCCGACCGGTGCCCATTGTCCATCATATCGCACGCTCACATCGCGCACATTCGCGAATGCCTTTTTCCCGTGAGCGCGCTGCGATGCGGCGACCAACTCGACAGCTTTCGCGTCGGACTTCTGTATCTCGCGCGTGCAGATTTTCGGCGAAGCGCAGGCACTCAGGAGACAGGTCACTGCGGCGAGCAGAAAGCGGGAAGCGTGCTTATTCATGGCTCTTGGCAATGCGGATCATCACTTCATTCCGGCGCATGAAGGTGGGTGTCCACGGCGGATCGTAGTAGGCGAACAGCGGCTCGCCTTTTCCCGCAATCTTCTGACCATCGAGCCACGCCTTCAGCTTCTCGATTGCCGCTTTTTCGTTCTCCGCAGTTCGCCCACCTGCGAAGCGCAGCACCGCAAATCGCGCGGCCTCCACTTTGCCCAAAGTGACTTTGTCCCCAGCCGGCTTCGGCACTCCTTTCTCCACGGCCTTCTTCGGCATGATGAAGCTCATCGTTTTCATATCCTTCGCCGAGTCGATCAGGACTGGCGCGGTCATCTCGATTTTCTCCGAGGTTTCGTTCTTGCCCGTGATGAAGCGGAACAATTCGCCGAACCCGCCGTTCATCCCGTCCTCGTTCATCGGCGTAGTGGCGATGGTGAGTGCGGGATAATCGCGGACCTCGAACTTCTCGTCGGTGCGGATGACTTTGTAGTCGGGTGTTTCGGTCGCCGCGCGGGAATTGCTCACAAGCCAGAAGGCCGAGAGGGCAATTGGCAGAGCGATGGAGATGAAGAGAGGCATTTTGTAGCGTTTCATAATGTGGAAGTGAAATCTGTGGGAAGGCCGACATATTCCCACGCGGCGCGTTCGCGCTCGGCGGCGGCGAGTTTCTTGCGCGCCTTGTCGTTTGCGTACTTGCCGAGGATGAGACGCAGCGGCGGCGCTTCGGATTCCACGGCAGCGATAATGGCCTCCGCGGCCTTCGCGGGATCGCCGGGTTGCTTGCCGGCCATCGTTTCGAGGAAGCGAGAGAACTTTCCACTCGTGCGATCATAGTCGGCGATGTGGCTTCCTGCGCGCTCAAGGGAGCGGGCGATGAAGTCGGTGCGGAACGGGCCGGGCTGCACGATGGTCACTTTGATTCCGAGCGGCTTGAGTTCCGCGGCGAGCGATTCCGACACGCCTTCGAGCGCCCACTTCGTCGCGCCGTAAATGGAAAAGCCCGCGTAGTTCGAGATCACCGCGGCGGCGGAAATGTTGACGATGTGACCGCTACCTTGCGCCCGCAGGATTGGCAGCGCGGCGCGGATGACTCCCAGCGCGCCGAAGAGGTTCGTCTCGAAGTTGCGGGCGATCTGCTCTTCGCCGAGTTCCTCGAATGCACCGACGAGTCCGTAGCCCGCGTTGTTCACGACGACATCAAGCCGTCCAAACGCTTTCACCGCTGCGGCGACCACGCTCTTCACCTGCGACGAATCCGTAACGTCGAGCGCGAGTGCCCGACAGGTTTTCGGAAACTGCGCGGCGAGTTTGCCGAGAGCATCGGCATTCCGCGCCGTGGCCACGACCTGCTGACCGCGCGCAAGCGCGGCTGCCGCAAGCGCCGCGCCGAAGCCGCTGGAACAACCAGTGATCAGCCATACGCGCGATGAAGTTTGTGATTCGTCCATTGATTTTCAGTCAGATAATCAACCATTACGCTCTCAGGTGTTCGGCGGATGTGAAAAACTGGTGACTGAGTGTGCGCGATTGCATTCCCGTAAAAGCAACCGCGCTCCTGCGAGCGACGTAGGACAGGCGCATGACTTCGGCTCAAACGCAACTCGCCCGCCATCGCTTATGGCTCGGCATAACGATTGTCGGCTTCTGGGTTCTGGCTGCTGGCGCGGGGCTTCGCTGGCTGGTGATTCGCGGCGCAGAATCGCCCGGCCCTGGGCTGGTGCTTGGAATCGCCGTCGGCGCGATTGCGGTGCAGGCGGTGTTTGATTTCATCGGAGGCGTGACGCTGATACCTGGGCCGCGTCCTTCCGCGATGACTTTCCTGCGCGGTTGGTTGCGCGGAATTTCCGGTCACACGCTCGCGCTCTCAGGTGTCGGAGTCGTGAGCGCGATCAGTCTCCGGTTCACGGGCGGATTCGGCTCCGGCATCGTCCTAGCGACGCTCGCTCTGGCGCTCGGACGGCGGCATCTTCTGAGCGCCATCGGTGGCGTCGCGACCAATGAACATTCACACGATGGAGAGACAGTTTGCACCGCCCGAGTCGGCGACCCGGCCTTCACCGGCGGAATTGTCGGGCTCGGGCGTCGTGCGAAAAGTCTCCTGCCTGCGAGTTGGATGGACACGTTGCCAAAGCAGGAACTCACCGCCGAATCGAGCCGACGACGATGGCAGATCGCAAACGCGCTTCCCGCTCGCGCCATAGTGCTGATCCTGTTCTGGAATCTGCTCGGCACTTTCATCGGCACGCAAGTCTTCCACCTCGCCGCCCGTCAGCCTGCCGTGGCACTGTTTGGCCACGCGTGCTGGATGACGCTCTGGACGTTCGCCAGCCTGCTCGTGCTGCCTGCCCTAAGCCGCAAAGCCGTCTTCGCCGCCGACCGCGCCGCTGGCGATTCTGGACACGACCCTCGCGCATGGATCATGCGCTTCCCCGATCTGGTCGGCGAAGACGGCAGTCCCAACGCCGCCGTGCAGGCGATTTTCTATCCTGTGCCGTCAGCCGAACTGCGCCTGCGCCGGCTCGAACAACCGGTCAACGGTCTCGTCCCCGGCAATCTCGCCCGCAGCAACCTCTACTACTCGTGGGCCACGCTCACGCTGCTCGGAAGAGCCGTTCACTGCAACGTCGGCCGCCCCGCGCTGTGGGTCTTTCCGCCATCGGCGTGATGCATGATGCAAAACTAATCGCCGCGCTCCGCCAGAATGGCCGCCGCCGCCGCCCAACCGGAGAGCGCTGCACCTTCAACACGCGGACCGGCAAAGGCGTCGCCAGCGAGCGCGAGGAGCGGCGACTTCTCCAAAAGCACGCACCGCTCTTCATCGACGCGCATCGGCTTGCTGTAGCGCCATCCGTGGACTTGGAATGTTTTCACACCCGCGCCGAGCCATGGCGCGGCTGCTTCGAGCAAGGCGCGTCCGCTCTCCTGTCGGTCGCGATCCCAATGCTCCATGCTGAACGCGTGCGTAGAATGAATGGTCACGGCTGGCTCGTCCGAAATTCCTTTCAACTGATTGTCCGCGATCCACGCGATCGGTCCGTCGGCGGGCGTGAGGCCGCCGGGCGGCGGAATGAGCGAAGGACCATCGAGCACGGCCATGACGGCAAGACAGCGATCGTATTCGATGGCGGCGAGACGCGCCCGCACGCCACGGCGGCGGCTTCTTTGTCCGCGACGCTGCTCGTGCTCACGATCCGGCGCATGTGGCGCTCGACGTCGGCGGCGAGGGTGTGGCTGTAGCGATTCAGGTGACGGCCAGTGCCCGTCTGCCCGTAGAGGGACATCGCGTGCCACTGGGCGATGTGCGCCAGCTTGCGCACGAACGCACTCACTTTGCCCGCGTCGCGGCTCCCAATGACCGACTCGATTCCCACGGTGATATGGACGCCGCACGAGTTATCCACCGTCGCGCCGATGGCGTTCATCCATTCCATGAACCGGCAGAGATTCTCAATGCCCTCGACTCCGTGGAGAATGGGCGAGACGAATTCGCACGCCGTCTCGCCCGGCTGGCAGGTGATTGAGCCATCGCGGTCAGCCCGCCACGTCGCACCGTTGAAAGTGGGCGCGAGGAGCTGCTGCCCGTTGGTCGCATTGCCGATTCGCACCGGATTCCCGGCGTGATAGCCGCCGACGGCGATGCCGCTGGTGATTGGCACTTTGGTTTCTAGTTCCACGCCGAATCGAATGTTCATCGCTTCAACGTCCTCGGGTTTGCGCAGACTACGCAGAGTGCGTAGTTTATGAGCGCGGTTTGTATTGGTTTTTGCAGACATGCTCCTTCCTCGTTCAGCCAGTGCGCGAACGGGAAGTGGATTGAATCGCCATATTTTTCACCATTGTTCGGAGCAGCGTTTGGGTGGCGCGAAAGGTGAGTGCTCATAAATCCGACGCCTCCCGGAACCCGATGAACTTCGGAAAGCGCGGCGCTTCCTTGGCTCCGCTGGGCTGGTGGCTGAACTTCACGAGTTGGCCAATCAACGACTCCCGTTGCTCCCATAGGGTGACGCGATCCATTCCGCCGAGGACGTGATTGTAGCCCAGACGAAACACCACATCCGAGTCCATCAACCGGACGACAAATCCGCCGAGTTCGGCCCTGCCAACTTTGCCCGCTTGCGCCGAGCTGCGCTTAGTGCGCCCAAAGGCGTCGCGTTGCGCTTCATTGTGATTGCTCATGCCCTCGTAAGTTTCGAGCACCACCGCCTCCGCATCTTCGAACCGCTTAATTTTCAAGAGCCAGCCTTCGCGCTCCGTGGAGCGCCCGCACTTGTATGGCGAATCCGGCGTGCGGATCATCACGCCCTCGTATCCATCGGCGAGACACTTTTCTTCGTAAGCCGTGAGCTGCTCCGCATTGTGGATCGTGACGGGCAGGATCTTCTCGAAGTGCTCGAATCTCGGCAATCGCGCGAGTTCTTGCATCCGGCAAACATACGGCACGTCCACGCCGTCGCTCACGTAGTCGAATACGGCGAAGGTGAAGTCCGGCTCGCCGGACTCGCGTCCGATGTGACCCGCAGTTTCGCTGAACGTGGTGCCGCGCACGATCAGTTCGCCGTCGAGGCCGTCGGGCAGATTCGCTTCAATCCACTCGCGGGTGAAGCGGTTGGACACGGGTTTGAACGAGCGCGTCAGAGCGCGTCCGTTGAGTTTGAGACAACGAATGCCATCCAGCTTCGGCGTGGCGAGCACGGGAAAAGGCAGATCATTCGGGCGCTCGCACTTGCCGGCGAGCATTGGCTTTGTGATGTGGTTCATCGTTTGTGTTTTGGTTTTGGTTTTGGTTTCAGACTGCGGAGCACCGCGCCGAGGTCGGCGAGCCACTCCACGAAAACTGCGCGCATCAACTGGCGGAGCGCCTTCATCGCCTGCCTCCCTTGATGGCTTTGATGCATTCAGGGCCGAACCCCGACTCCACGGACTCGGGAACGGTCAGAGTCTTTCCGCATCGCCCGCATTTTCCGCAGTGGCAGAGCCGCACTTGCGGCGGCAGCGAATGTCCCGTGCTCAAGTGCCGAAAGAGCCACTCGAACGCCTTCGCACTCGGCGCATCTTCGGCGATGTTCGAGCGTCGCCCGTGGTGGTAGCGGGCTGCGTCGAACACCGTTCCGAGGAACGCGTAGTCGTGCTCGTTGTCCGAACCGGTGAGCACGCTGACAAAGTGCGGCTTGTCGTCATCGGGCTGACGCACCTTGAAAGTGAAGCGGTTGCCCGTGGCGACGTTTTCGACGGTGAACAGCGCGTTCCCGGCGAGAATGAATTGAAGTGAATCGTTCATACGTAGAGTGCGTAGGCGTTAAGCGCAGAAGGACGGCTGTGTGCCCGGCGCGAACGCGGTCAGTCGTCCAACGAGCGTGGCGAGGTTGAACTTGCGCAGACTGCGCTTCTCCACGTCGAAGACGGTGATAAGGCCGCGCGAGCGGAGGTTGTTTTCCGATGTGACGAAGCGCATCGTGCGCGCTGCGCCAGAGGCTTTGATGAAGGTTCCTACGTATTCAGTTTGTGGCTGTTTCATGCCCTTGCCTCGTTCGCCAAGTCCGCGAACGGGAAGGTTTTTGTGTCGCCAAAAGTTGCGCCCATTTCCACGACAGGGCACCGCTTGGCGCGAAGATTGAGGCAAGCCGAAATGCTGCTAACGCCACTCGCCATTTTGCCGAAAAATGCACGCTTCGCCGCCGCTCGTTTATCAGGCGAAATTGGCCGTCGAGTTTTCGCGCGCGGATGGAGTCAGCAGCCGCGAGGGGTATGGTGATATGGCCGGATGTGGACGGCTCAACCGTCGATCAGATTGTCGAACAGTCCCGGCTCTTCGATTTCCCTAAGTGGCCATCATCCTCCGCTCACAACTCTATCCCAAGCCAGTCTGTGATTGCCGCAAGTGCTTTGGTGGATACTGGCTGGTTCCCGGCGGCGGCGACTTCATCAAGTGTCCAAACACCATTTTTTTGACGCAAAGATACGGTCGCACGCTCCGGGCTGATCATGCGATAAATGAAAATCTTCCCGTCGGTAATATTCCACGCAAGTGAAGCAACACAGTTCCTTTGCTCCCGTGCCTCCTCACAGAGTTCGTAGACATTGCGGATAGGGATGATCCCGTCACAGCCGCGCACGGGTGGCTCTGCAAATTCGATGTCCTTCCTTTCGGAATGAACAAACTCCAGCACACGCCGGGCGAGTTTGTCATGCGCCGAAACCAGACTCTCTACATTTTGA
>CANIWM010000006.1 GCA_947471505.1 Chthoniobacteraceae bacterium
ATCGTCCTGGCCAATTATTGCTTTGAGTTCACTCACGGTCTTCTTATTCTTTTTATGGGTCATGGTTGTTTTTTAGGTTTGGGTTGCTTGATCGCTCCCTTCCTTACCATGACCCGCTTTCTTTTTGCTGAACTCTTCGCACTCTACCGTATTTCTTCCCGCTATTGCAGGGGCAGGGGTCGTTGCGCCCGATTTTTGGCTCTGCGATGAAGGGGACTGCCGGAGGGCGCGGGGTGTAAGGCGCACCCTCATAGGCTCTTGCTGCGGGAACGGGCCCTTCGGTGCGGTCCCTCGCCCTGATATGGTAGCAGGACCACCAAGCGGATGATTCTGCGACATCGGTGATCTGGGCTGTCCTCCGCTCAAAGTGTCCGCCTTTCGCGGCAGCCTTGGTATTCTGAATGTCCTCCCAAGAAATGACCATGCCATCTATCCATCCTTCCTCGAAAGGCGCGCGCAATTCGGGGACGAGCTCGGTGATGCCGAGGTCCACAACGACGGTTGCGAGGTGGCTCCAAACGTGACTTTCCTCACTCCCTAGCTTCCCCGCGATGAGTTCGCGCAAATAGGCAATCAGCTCCTCGCGGCTGAGTTTCCCGCGCTGCACGAGCACGGCGAGCGTATCCAGCGCCACGCCGCGTGAGTATTCGTAAAGCGCAGGGTTTTCGATGAGCGCGCGGATTTCCGGCAGATCGCGACCGGCGACGGAGGCGAGGATGCCGGCACCGTCTTCTAGCAAAACATCGCCGGAAAAAGCATGGTGCGCCTCTTCTCCAAGCGAGAACCAACGGAGCACGGCAGGGAGTGCTTTTGGCTCGCACCATTTGCCCAACAGGAGAAGTGCATGGCAGCCAAATTGTGAGTCGCGGGATGGGTCTTTTTCCACTTCGTCGAGTTCCGAAAGGAGTCTAGCAAGAAGGGGCTCGACGAGTGCTTTACGATGGAAATCTGCCGCTCTGAAGGCTTCCCGTGGCGGGCATCCTCGCACTTCGGCAAGCGCTTCAATCACCTCATCCGGGGTGATGAATTCGCCGTTGCCCTCGGGCGTTTTCCCGGTGCGGTGGGACTTTGCGTGCTCAAGCACGGACCACATGGCGCATTGGGTGCAGAAAGCCCCGAGCGGGAAATCAATGCCCTCCTCGTGCTCGCAGCCTAAGATTTCAGGAGCGTTGATTTGCGAGGCGATTTTGTGCGCTGAGAAAAACTCCGCGACTTCATCAGCGATCTCCGAGTCATCGCGAATATCCCCTTCTTTCACATGCCAACACTGCATGGCTGTTAGCTCCGCGCCGGGCGCTGGGATGACGCAGGCGGTGAGTTTTGTCGCACGCTCAGGGTCGGGGCCGTAAGGAATCAGCGTGCCGAGTGGATACTGGTGTTCGTCGTTCATTTCCTGCCGAGAAAACGGATAATGCGAAGCGGTAGCAATCGCCTTTTTTACGTAATTGCTGACCTGTCGCAATAAGCTGCGTAAGCACTGGAAAACACTCGCAGCCCGACTTCGCTCCTCCTATTTTCCCCGCATGAACGAAGACAACTACCTATCCCTGACGCGCGACGTGGAAGCCGTGCAAATCCCCGCTGGCACACACTCCACGCTGCCCGTAGGCACCCAAGTGCATCTCACGCAAGACCTCGGCGGCACCTTCACCGTCCTCGCGCCGAGCCACGGCGGGCTGTTCCGCATTCAGGGCAAAGACGCCGACGCGCTCGGTCGCACGGCACCCGAGCAAGCCGCGGCCAGCGGCCCTTTTGAAATAGACCACGTCTGGGGCAAACTCCGCGAATGCTACGACCCGGAAATCCCTGTCAATATCGTGGACCTCGGCCTCATCTACGATGTCGCCGTCGATGAAGACGATTCCGGCAACGGCAAGCGCATCGCCGTGAAAATGACCCTCACCGCCCCCGGTTGCGGCATGGGGCCGACGATTGCCGCCGATGCCGAACAGCGCATCCTCACCCTCCCCGGCATCGCCTCCGCGCGCGTGGAAGTCGTCTGGGAGCCTTGCTGGAATTCCACGATGATTTCCGCTGCGGGCAAAGAGCAACTTGGCATGGAATGAGGCTGGATCAATGGCTCTGGACGGTGCGCGTCTTCAAAACACGCGCCAATTCTGCCGACGCGATCAAAGGCGGGCACATCGAGGTCAATGGCCAGCCCTGCAAGCCTGCGCGGGAGATGAAAGTGGGCGATCTCATCATCGCCAAAGTCGGCCCACTCACTCGTACCCTCCGCTTCCTCGCCGAGCCACCATCCAGAGTCGGCGCGAAGCTCGTCGCTCAATTCGCCGAAGACCTCACACCCCCGGAAGAATATCAAAAGGGCCGTGAACCCAGTTTTTTCCCCGTCATGCGCCGCGAACGAGGAACAGGCCGCCCGACGAAGAAGGAGCGGCGGGAATTGGACGAGCACGAAGGCCTGTAAAAGCGGCCCCTACAGAGAAAAACGCGCGCTTTTAGCAGTCGAAGTATCAGGGCAAAAAAAGTGCGGCCCCCCGGTGACGAAAGTCACCAGAAGGCCGCTGTTCCCCCCAGAACGCCCCCAGAATGCTCCGGGAGCGTAATATCTGCAAGGACTTTCTTCGCTTTTTACCAAAAAAGTTCCGACCTCTCTGTAAACGACGTGCGGATGCGAGTGGGGCTTTCCTAAGCCCCGATGGTCGAGTGTGCGTCACGGCGCTCGCCACTGACGTGGCAACGGGGCTTAGGAAAGCCCGCTCCTATCGCGCCTCGTCTGTCACATGCCGCCTCTCTTTTGTTCATCGGTAGCCGTCCAAAGTATCTGGACAAAAAAAGTGCGGCCCCCCGGTGACGAAAGTCACCAGAAGGCCGCTGTTCCCCCCAGAACGCGGCCAGAATGCTCCGGGTGCGTGATATCTGCAAGGACTTTCTTCGCTTTTTACCAAAAAAGTTCCGACCTCTCTGTAAACGACGTGCGGATGCGATGGCCGTGTAGCGAAAGTAGTCCACGACTTTAGTCGGTCTAACGGTGGCAAAGAGAAGCAGCGAACGCTTCGCAGGGAGATGTCGCCGGAGAAAACGACCCGCTCACGCCCGATGATGTCTCGCTGACTAAAATCGCGGACTGCTTTCGCGTGCCGTCCAAAGTATCCGGGCAAAAAAAGTGCGGCCCCCCGGTGACGAAAGTCACCAGAAGGCCGCTGTTCCCCCCAGAACGCGGCCAGAATGCTACGTAGGCGTATTACCTGCAAGAACTTTCTTCGCTTTTTGCCAAAAAAAGTTCCCCCGCTCCTGTTGGGGCAGGGATCAATATGCCTCGATCACTAGCGCCGTCGTGTTGTCCCGACCCGATCTGGCCAAGGATTCCGCCACGATTTGTTGTGCGGGGTTCGAGTCTGGGGTTCGGAGAAGTTCTTCGAGTTGGCTATCGAAAAGCCCGTCGATGACCCCATCGCTACAGATTAGAAAGCGGTCGCCGGGATGGTAGCCGACGACACCGAGCTGGGGATCGACGAACTGATTGCCTGCGCCGAGCGCCTTTTGCAGCGAGTGCCGACCCGGATGCTCGCGGGCTTCGCGTTCGTTCAGCTTGCCGTTGCGGTAGAGCCAGCCGACGTAGGTGTCGTCTTCGGTGAGCTGTTTCATTTTACCCGCTGCGGGGAGGTAATAGATGCGGCTGTCGCCAAGGTGCGCAAAATAGACCCAGCCGGGCGAGAACCAGCACAGGCTCAGGGTTGCGCCCATCCCTGAGCATTCTTCGTAGCTCTTTCCGAGGGCGGCAATTGCGGCGTGGATTTGGTGGACGAGCTCGGTGAGTACGTCGTTTTTCGCCGCGCCGACGAGGGTGAACGAACGGGGGAGAAGGCGCGTGATTTTATCCACGGTGATCTGGCTGGCAAACTCACCGGATTTTGCGCCGCCCATTCCGTCGCTGACGGCGAAAGCGAAGTCCGCCTCGGCGATGCTGGCCTCGCCAAATTTGCCGAGCCGGTGCAGCTCGTTTGCGTCGAACCGCAGTCCAAGGAAGGAATCCTCGTTGTTTTTGCGCACGCGGCCTACGTCGGAGAGGCCGTGCCAGCGCAGACCTTGGACGTTATTGGGTGGCTCCATCGGATGCGGGTTCTAGGATGGTGGCAAACTCGAAATCAATGAGGCAAAAACGCCCGTCGGAGATCCGGTAAGTCACATTGCGCATGAACGCATCATCGTGGCGAACGCCGTAGGGCAGCAGCTCGGCGAACAGCTCGGCCACTCGCGCGTCGTCGAGATGCTCTACGCGCGCGCCGCAGTTGGTGGTGACGATTTTTAGCGCGTCGGGATCGACCTCCAGCAAGCGCGGGACGAAGGGGCAGCCTTTGCTCTCGAGGAAACGGAGCACGCGCACTTCGTTGTCGAATCGCTCCTTCGCATTCGGTCCGCGATATGTCTTATGGACCCGCCCATCGTAGCTGATGCGGACGAGCGCGCGCTGAGTGTCCTTCACGTCTCTCATATCTTGCGAGGCTACGCGCCTTTGCGAGTGCGGCAAAACTTTTCGGTGTTCATCGTCGCGGCGGCGTTGCAGCCTCGCGTGCTTGAACACCGCATACTTCACTCTGCTCGCCGCCGTGGCACCCGTCTTCGTCGTCCTCGCGTGTGGCGCGGCGCTGCGGATGCTGGGAAAAATGCGGCCCGAAGCAGACTCCAGCCTGCTCTCCGTGGCGGTGAATTTCCTTTACCCGTGCTTCATCGCGGACGTCGTGATTCACAGCAACGCCCTGCGCGATCCTCATAACTTGTTCATCGCGCCCGCCGTCGGCTGCGGCACGCTGCTCGTCGGCTTCGCGGTCGCGTTTGGCGTGGCGATGCTGCTGCGCCTGAATCGCCCGCAACCCGCTCGCACATTCGCTTTCACGGCGGCGATCCCGAACTGGGGCTACCTCGCCATCCCCGTGGTGCAGAGCCTTTTCCCCGCGCAGAGCAAGGACACGCTGGGCGTTCTCTTCATCCACAATATCGGGCTGGAGCTCACGCTGTGGTCCGTCGGTGTGTGGCTGCTCGCGGGAGAAAAATCGTGGCGGCGTGCATTCAATATCCCATTCTTCGCCATCCTCGCCTCGCTCGTGCTGAGCGTCGCCCGCGCTGTGGAATGGATGCCGACATTCGCGCTCGAATCGCTCCACTTTCTCGGCCAAGCCGCGATGCCCCTGTCGCTCCTCCTCACCGGCGCGACGCTGGCCGATCAGCTCCGGGCAAAAGACGCGCCATCCAAGTGGTCGGCGACTTTTGCAGGCCTCGCGGTGAAGATGCTCGTCCTTCCACCGCTCATGCTCGTCGCCGCACGCTGGCTCCCCTGCTCCATCGACCTCAAGCGCGTGATGATCGTGCAGGCCGCAATGCCTAGCGCCATGGTCCCCGTCGTCCTCGCGCGGCTCTACGGCGGCGACGCCGGGCTTTCGCTCCGCATCGTGCTCGGGACGACGGCACTCGGGCTCATCACCATCCCGCTTTGGCTGAGGATTGGCTTTGGGTGGATCGGCGCGTGATTTCATCCTTCTTCTTCGCGGGGACTTCGCGTTTCCTCCGCGCCGATGTTCACATTGCTCAAGACAGATGATTCCTCAAAGGCCCGCCGTGGCCGGCTAGTCACGCGCCATGGCGTCATCGAGACGCCCATTTTTATGCCCGTCGGCACACAGGCGACGGTAAAGGCCGTGTCGCCGCTGGAGCTGCGGGAGCTGGAGGCGCAGATTATCTTGGGGAACACGTATCACCTTTTTGTACGGCCCGGAATGGAGGTGATGAAGAAGCTCGGCGGGCTCCACAAATTCATGGCGTGGGATGGGCCGATCCTCACGGACAGCGGCGGCTTCCAAGTTTTCTCGCTGGCGAAATTGCGCAAGATCACGCCCGAGGGCGTCCACTTTCAGAACCACCTCGACGGCTCGCCCATGTTCCTCGGGCCGCGCGAGGCGATGGAGATTCAGGCGACGCTCGGCAGCGATATTTGTATGCTCTTTGACGAATGCCCGCCGTATCCCTGCGAGCGCGACTACGCCGCGAAATCGCTCGCCCTCACGCTGAAATGGGCGCGCATGTGCAAGGAGGTGGAGACGCCGGGGCTGAAGTTCGGCATCGTGCAAGGGAGCAGCTTCGCCGACCTCCGCCGCGAGAGCGCGGAGGCACTCGTGCAGATCGGCTTCGACGGCTACGCCATCGGCGGAGTGAGCGTAGGCGAGCCGGAGCCCGAGATGATGAAGGCCGTGGAAAGCGCCGAGCCCTTCCTGCCCGCGACGAGCGCCCGCTACGCGATGGGCCTCGGCACGCCGCCGCAGCTCGTGGAGATGGTGGCGCGTGGCGTGGATATGTTCGACTGTGTGCTGCCCACACGCATCGCTCGCAACGGCACCGCCTTCACGGAAACCGGCACGCGCAATTTGAAAAACGCGGAGTTTGCGATGGACGAGCGCCCGGTGGAGGAAGGCTGCGAATGCTACTGCTGCCGCAATTTCTCGCGGGCCTATCTGCGGCACTTGGTGAAGGCGAACGAGATTCTCGGCCTGCGGCTCATCTCCCTGCACAACCTCCATTTTTACCTAAACCTGATGAAGCGCATCCGTGGCCACATCGAAGCGGGGACTTTCGGGGCGTTCCGCAAGAGCTTCGTTGCCGACTACGTGCCGTGGAAGGCGGAGGGCGATGCGGTAGGCGATCTTTAGCGGCAGGAATCTCCTGTGGACGGGGTGATGAGCCCGTTTTAGAGTCGGCGCGTCTCGCGCTTATAATCCTTCACTGTGAACTCGTTTCGTACACGAACTATCTTTGTCCTCCTCTGTCTCGTCCTCGTTATCGCGCTCTTCCCTCGTGGAGAAAAGGTGACGTTGCCTTTGCCGGTCGCGCCGATGGAGTTAGCGCCGGAGCCAGCGCGCCCGGTTCGCGTGGCGGAGGTTCCGGGGAACTCGGCGGTGGATGCGTTTGCGAAATGGACGGAGCGATTTCTCGCTGCGGAGATGGAGGAAAGGCGGGCTTTGCTGGATCAAGGGATCACGCTGGCTTCGGCGCGGCGGACGGAACTGAAGGCGCTCATCGCGCATAATCCGCGTGAGGCGCTGGCGAGGGCGGTGCCGCCGGTGGTGCGGCAGCAGTTGCCGCGTGCGGTGGTGGAGCGGCTGGAGGAGCGGGTGAATGAGGCGGCGTTTTTCGGGGTGCTGGGTGCGTTGCCAGGTGCGGGGTCGGAGGTAGGGCCGGCGATTCGGCGGCAGGTGCGGACGGATGATGGCGCGAACTATCGGGCGTTTGTATTTGGTCGCCGGAGCACCCAGCAGACGACGGATCGGGCGAGCATCGTAGGTATCGCCGTGGATGATTTTCTTGCGGTGGATGAAAGTCCGTTGCGCGTGGTGGCTGCGGGGGAAATCCCGAATCATCCGAACAACCTGACGCAACGTCGGCGGGTGACGACGCGGGACGACGCGGGCTTTTCTGCGGGCCGAGAGCTCCGTGAGCAGGGTGCCGCGAAGCCGCTGGTGGACGTTTGCCCGATCTCGGGCATCGCGTCTCCACTGCCGGAAAGTAACGCGCCGATTTCCGCAGAGCAGCCGGTGATCGAGGCGGAGGGGCAGGTTCAGTTTTTGTGCTCAGGCGGTCACGTCCACGCGTATCGCAACATGCTGGTGGCGCGGGAGGGCGCGAACGGTGGACCAGCGAAGCCCTCGAATCTCCCGACGGCGACGCAGTCCACCGGCTACAAGTCCCACCTCCTGATGCGCGTGGCTTTCCCCGAGGTGCGGAAGGAGAGCTTGAGCGAAAAGGAGGGCTACCAGCTCGGGAAGGATGTGGAGGATTGGTTCGTGGATTCGAGCTATGGGAAGTTGAGCTTCATCACCACGGTGACGCCCCTTTTGATCCTGCCGCGCACCGAGGCGTGGTACAAGGACGTGGATACGAGCGGGAGCTCCTACGAGGTGCTGACGGATGCGCGCATCGCGGCGAAGGCGGCGGGATTTGACCCGGCGAACTTTGATTTTGATACGGTGATTTTCACGGGCTCGCCGGGGAGCTTCGGCGGGCAGGCATACGTCGGCGGCAAAGGCTGCTGGCTGAAATCGGGCACGGGCATCGGCGTGGCGTGCCACGAGTACGGGCACAACTTCGGGCTGTGGCACGCGAACTCTTGGAACACGAGCGGCGCGTCCATCATCGGCAGCGGCACGCATGTGGAATACGGCGACAGCTTCGACACGATGGGCAGCGCGAGCGCCGGCGATTTGCAGTTCAACGCGTGCCACAAGAACCTCCTCGGCTGGATGCCCGACAGCGTCGTCCACACGGTGAAGTCGAGCGGGACGTATCGCATCTACCAGATGGACCAGCCGCGCCAGGACCCCGCGCTGCGCTACGCGATCAAAGTGAGGAAGGATACGGATCGGGATTACTGGGTGGATTTGCGGCAGAAATCGTTCAGCAGCAATCGCTGGGTGGCGGGCGGCGTGTTCCTGCACTGGAGCCCGTGGGTGGCGAGCGAAGGCGGGTCTCACTTGCTCGATACGACGCCGGGGTCGCCGGATGATAAGACGGATGCGCCTATCGTGATCGGGCGGACTTTTAGCGACACGGAGACGGGCGTCCACATCACGCCGGTGGCGAAAAATGCGACGACACCGACGAGCTTCGATGTGGTGGTGAATGTGGGCACTTTTTCCGCGAATCAAGCACCCACGCTGGCGATCAGCGCAGACCAGCTCGCGGTAGCTACGAGCGCCGTGGTCACTTTCACCGCGACGGCGGCAGACCTCGATGGCGACGCGCTGAGCTACTGGTGGGACTTCGGCGACAAAAACTTCGCGACCACGAACACCGCGATCACCACGAAATCGTGGACGACGGCGGGCGACTATGCGGTGCGCTGCGTCGTCAGCGACATGAAGGGCGGCACGGCATCGCAGACGCTCGTGGTGCGCGTGGGCTCGCCGACGGTCTTTTCGGTTTCGGGCACGATCACGTTGGCAGGTCAGCCGATGGCGAATGTGCGCGTTCACAACGGGCTGACCTCCACGAGCTACAAAGGATCGTTCACGAATAGCGACGGCACGTTCGTCATCCCCGGCCTCACGGCGGGCACTTACACGATTGGCGCGGCGGCTTACGGCTACACGTTCTCGGGGGTCTCGAAGACCGTCGGGCCGAGCGCGACGGGCGTGGATTTTACCGCGACAGAGACGCCTCGGCTGAGCATCACGGCAGTCACGCCGACGGTCGCGGAGGGCGCGAATGGCACGCTGCGCATCTCCCGGACGGGCGCGACGACGAGCGCACTCACGGTGAACGTGGCGAACCCGCTGGGCTTCGCGATCAAGGGGAGCGACTTCACGCTCACGCCCGATTTCGGCTTCGCGGACCCGTATTACACGCTCACGATTGCGGCGGGGCAGGCGGACTTAAATGTGACCTTTGCGGCGACTGCGGACTCCGCGCAGGAGGGACCGGAGAATGTGACCTTCGAGCTACTGCCGACCAGCGGCTACGTGATCACAAGCAGCACCGCGACGATCTCCGTCACGGATGATGATACGACGAAGCCACTCGTCCGCCTCATCACGCAAGACGCCGACGCCAGCGAGGCTGGGGACGCGGGGCAGTTCATCGTCGAGCGGTTCGGCACGACGGCGGCAGCGCTCAGTGTCACGGTCGCACTGACCGGCACGGCGACGAACGGCACGGACTACACGAGCATCCCGACGACGGTGACGATTCCCGCCGGCCAGACGCAGGCGACCGTGAACGTCACACCCATCGCCGACAGCCTCATCGAAGGGCTGGAAACGGTGACACTCACGATCAGCACGAGCGCAGCCTACCCTTACATCCGGGCGTCAAGCAGCGCGGACTACGCGGGCACGGTGAACCTCGTGGACGCGCAGACGCCCATCGTCTCCATCGTCGCCAGCGATGCGGCAGCGGCGGAGGCGGGGAATGATCCCGGCATCTTCGTCATCACCCGCACGGGCTCGACGACGGGCGCGCTCCTCGTACAGCTCGGGCTCACGGGCAGCGCGCTGCAAGGCGTGGACTACGCGACCATTCCCGCGCAAGTCACCATCCCGGCGGGCAGCGATTTTACTACCGTAGTCGTCACGCCGATTGATGATGGAATCGGCGAGCCTGCGCAGACCGTCCGCCTTTATCTCCGCGCCGCGAGCGCCTACACCATCGGCGCGGCGGGCGACGCCACGGTGACGATTACGGATAATGCGGACGTGCCTTATGTGACCGTAAGCACGACGAGTTCGGCGAAGGAATCGGGGACGAGCGGCTCGTTCAAAATCACCACGCAGGGCACGGGCAGCGGGAACATCACATTGAACTACACGCTCTCCGGCACGGCGGTAAATGGGACGGACTACACGACGCTGCCCGGCACTTTGAGCATCGCGAAAAATTCGACGACCAGCATCTCCGTCGTGCCCATCCAGGATACGGAAAGCGAAGGCTACGAGAGCGTCACGCTCACGCTCACGCCCAACGCAGCTTACGGGCTGGCGATTGATAGCTCGGCGACGCTCAACATCGAGGACGACGAAGTACCGCAAGTGAACGTCTCCACGACGGACGACACCTTTTCCGAAAACGACGGAAACACCGCGCTGTTTTTCGTCTCGCGCACCGGCTCTACGACTGCGGTGCTGACGGTGAATTACACGATGTCCGGCACCGCCACGAGCGGGGCGGACTACACAGCGCCCAGCGGCACCGTGACGATCCCTGCCGCCGCCGCCGGAGCTTACGTGAACATCGCCATCCTCGGCGACTCGCTGCTCGAAGGCACGGAGACCATCACGCTGAACGTCACGCCCGAAGCCACGTTCAGCGCGGGCATCGGGTCCGCGACCTACTCCCTCGACGATGCGGAGACGCTCACGCTCGGGTTGCGCTATAATCCGAACACGCCGACAGTCTCGGAGGGTGTGGGGCTGGCAACGGCGACTATCACACTCAGCGGCGTCTCTGCGAATACGGTGACGGTGCAGACGATAGTGAATGGCGGCACTGCACTCGGCGGCGGGCTTGACTACGCTTACCTCGGCGAGGTGGTGGAGTTTGCGCCGGGCGAGACGAGTAAAGTGATCAATATCCCCATCACCGACGACACACTGCCGGAGGGAAATGAGACCATTATCCTCAATCTGGACAACCCCACGAACGCACGCCTCAGCAACACCGCCTCCAATACGGTCCTCACGCTCACCATCACCGATAATGACGCCACTCCCGCTGCAACTGTCGGCTTTACCAGCACGACGGGCACGGGCTCGGAGGCTATCGGAGTCGCACCGATCTACGTGACGCTGAGCGGCGCGCAAGCGGGCGTGGTGACGGTGGATTACGCGGTGACGGGCGGCACGGCGACGGCGGCGGACCACACGATTGTGGCAGGGACGCTGACCTTTGCGGCGGGCGAAACGGCGAAGCTTCTGCCGAACAGCATCGTGGACGATGGCAACCAGGAGACGAACGAGACGATCATCCTGACGCTCTCCAATCCCACGGGAATCGTGCTCAGCGCAAACGCGACGCACACGTTCACCATCACCGACAACGATGCGATGACGCTCACGATTGCGGCGACGACTGCGAGCGCGTCGGAGCCCACGACAGACGGGCTTTTTACCATCACGAGGACAGGAGCTATCGCCAGTGCAGCGACGGTGAATCTGGTTGTCACCGGCACCGCGACCGCAGGTGCGGACTACGTCGCGATCCCTGTCACAGCCACTCTGGCAGCGGGTTCGGCGACGACGACGATTCCTGTGAGCGTGCTCGATGATGCGACGGGCGAGGGAAATGAAACGGTGATCGTGACGTTGGCGGCGGGCGGTTATTCCATCGGGACACCGAGCGCCGCGACGGTGACGATTACCGACGATGAACCCACGGTGAGCATCGGAGCGAGCGATGCTTCGGCTGCGGAACTTGGCACGGACCCCGGCACGATTACGATCACGCGGACGGGCAGCACAGCGGCCAGCCTCACGCTCGATGCGACGATTTCCGGCACGGCCAGCGCGCCGGATGATTACGCGGCGCTTGCGCTGCCGCTCACGATTCCTGCGGGCAGCGCATCGCTCACGCTCACCGTGGCTCCGGTGGACGACATTGCGCCGGAGGGCAGCGAGACGGTCATCGTCACGCTGAACGTCGCGGTGGGCTATCTCATCAGCGGCCCTGCGACTGCGACCGTGACGATTCTCGACGATGATGTGAACGCGCCGCCGACGGTGACGGTGAGCAGCCCGACCATTGGCACCGTCACGCTGCCTGCGGGCGTCGGGATGATTTTGGAGGCCACGGTATCCGACGACGGGAAGCCCATCGGCGGCTCGCTCACAAAGACGTGGAGCAAAGTCAGCGGACCGGGCACTGTGACGTTTGGCGACGCCGCGCAGCCGACTACGACCGCCCTTTTCAGCGCAGCGGGAACCTACGTCATCCGCCTCGCTGCAAACGACGGCGCGCTGGCGACCAATGCGGATATCAACGTCACAGTCCTGCAAGCCGACCAGACATGGACTGGCTCGAACATCGCCTCTGCGACGCCTGCTGGCAGCTACTCGGAGACCGATGGGACGTTCACCGTGCTCGGCGGCGGCGCGAATATCACCGGCTCGGCGGACACGTTCTATTTCGTGCAGCATCAGCTCGTCGGGAACTGCGATTTCCGCGCACGAGTGGTGAGCATGACGGGCGGCGGCAGCTCGGCGAAAGCAGGCGTGATGATCCGGCAGACGACCGCTGGCGATTCACGCGGCGCATATATGTCTTCGTATGGCACCGGCTCGACCTCGCATTCATGGCGGACTCGCGCGACGGATGGCGCGAGCTGGGCTACAAGCAGCGTGACAGGCACGCCGTCCCTTCCGCGCTGGGTTCGCGTCGTGCGCAGCGGCAGTAGTTACACCGGTTTTGTTTCGGCGGACGGCACGACATGGACCGCCGTCGGCACTGCGGGGACCGTGAATATGACGGAGCCGATGCTCATCGGCCTCGCCGTGACATCCAATAGCACGACCGCGCTGACGACCGCCGTTTTCGATAACGTGAGCATTTTACAGACGGGTAACATCGCACCGTTCGTGAGCGCAGGCGTGGACGGATCGACGGTCCTCCCGCAGCCCGCCGCGCTCGGCGGAAGCGCGAGCGACGACGGCGCTTTCACGACGCACTGGGAAAAGCGCAGCGGCCCAGGAACCGTGATATTTGCGGACCTAGCGGCGGCGACGACGACGGCGGAGTTCAGCGCGCCGGGCAGCTATGTGCTGCGGCTCATCGCCGACGATGCACAGGTGAAGACGTTCGACGAAGTGACCATCACCACAAGCGTGCCGGAGGTGAACATCACTGCAAACGCGCCCACCGCCACGGAGGCAAACGGCGGCGTGGCAGCTTACACGATCACGCGCACGGGATCGGGTGACTCCACGATGGCGGTGCAATTTACCGTCGGCGGAACTGCCAGCGCGGCGGACTACACGAGCGCGACGCTCGGCAACGGCGGGCTCTCCATCCCCATCGGGTCCACGATCGCCGTGGTGAGCGCGGCGATAGTAAAAGACGCGATCATCGAGGGCGCGGAGACGCTCTCCGTCACGCTCAACTCCGCCAGCGCCTACACGCTCGGCGTAAACCCCACGGCCAACGTGAGTATCCTGGATGCGCCCGTTCTTTCCATCGCCGCGACCGACCCGACCGCCACCGAGCTAGGGCTCACGACGGGCCTTTTCACCGTCACCCGAAGCGGCCCGACAGCCAGCGCACTTGCGTTCTCCGCCAGCGCCAGCGGTACCGCCAGCTTGGGCGCTGACTATGCAGATTTCGGCACGGCGTTCACCATCCCCGCCGGGCAATCTTCGCTCGCGATCACTCTCTCCCCGCTCGCCGATACGCTCGCAGAAGGAAGCGAGACGGCGACCCTCACACTCATCGAGAGCGGCGACTTCGCCGTCGGCGGTGCATCTGCGGGAATCACCATCGCAGACCTCCCCGCAGACGATTGGCGGATGGGGAAATTTGGGGCTGGCGCTGGCAATCCAGCCATCTCCGGCGACCTCGCAGACCCCGACGGCGACGGCATCGTGAACCTCCTAGAATACGCCTTCGCACAAGAGCCGCTGACGTATGAACCCGCCCCGGCACTGAGCCTGAGCAGCGGCGAACTCACACTCACCTACCGCCGCAACCTGCTCGCCCCCGACCTCACTTACCTCGTGCAAAAAAGCACCGACATCTCCGCCTGGCAGCCCGCATTTCCGACAGAAGAAATCCTCTCCGACGACGGAAGCGTGCAGGTGATACGGGCGCACGTATCCGTCGGCACAGACGTCGCAACCTTCCTCCGAATCCGTGTGACGAAGTAGCCGCTAGCCGTAACGACCCTCGATATACTCGGCGGTCTTCGGGTTCCGCGGATTGAGGAAGAGGTCTTCGGTGCGGGCGTGCTCTACGAATTCGCCCATGAGCATGAAGATGCATTCGTGCGAAGCGCGACGCGCCTGCGCCATGTTGTGCGTGACGATGACGATGGTGTATTTGCCGGCGAGCGACCACATGAGCTCTTCGATGGCTTTGGTGCCGTTCACGTCGAGCGCGCTGCACGGTTCGTCCATGAGGATGATCTCGGGCTTCAGCGGGAGAAGACGCGCGATACAGAGCTTTTGCTGCTGTTCGAGCTGAAGGCTGATGGCCCTGTCGTTCAGCCGATCTTTCAAATCCTTCCACAGTCCGACTTCGGTGAGCGCTTTCTCCACGGCGTCGTCGAGTTCGCTTTTCGCGAGCGTCTTTTCCGCGTGAATTCGCATTCCGAACACGACGTTTTCGTAAACGGAAATTGGCAGCGGGTTTGGACGCTGGAAGACCATGCCGATGGCTTTGCGGAGCTCGATGAGCGAGACGTCCTCATCGTAGATGTTCTTGCCCCCGATTTTGATTTCGCCGGTGGTGGTGACGTAGCCGTAGCGCTCGTTCACGCGATTGAAGCAGCGCAGGAGCGTCGTCTTGCCGCAGCCGCTGGGGCCGATGAGCGAGGTGATTTGACCGTGCTTGATATCGACGGTGATGCCTTTGAGCGCCTGGAACTTTGCATACCAGAGTTTGAGGTCGCGGCAGGTGATGGCGATTTGGTCTGTCATCCGAAAATTCCGTTTACGTAGTCGCTGGTGCGTTGGTCCTTCGGGTTGGAGCCGAAGAGTTGTTCGGTGGGACCGAGCTCGATGATTTCGCCGTTCCACAGGAACATGGTCCGCGCGGCGAGGCGGCGGGCTTGCTGAACGAGATTGGTGACGAGGATAATCGTCATGTCTTTCTTGAGCTCCTTGAGCACGTCTTCGATGCGCATCGTGGTGACGGGGTCAATGGCGATGCTGAATTCATCGAGGCATAAAATCTCGGGGCTGTGTGACAGCGCGCGCGCGATGGTGAGGCGCTGCTGTTGTCCGCCGCTCAGTTTGGTGCCGAGGCTGTCGAGACGGTCTTTTACTTCGTCCCAAAGCGCGGCTTGCGTGAGGCATTTTTCGACGAGCACATCGAGCTCGCCTTTGTTGTTCATGCCGGCGGCGCGCGGCGCAAATGCGACGTTTTCCCAGATGGTGAGCGGGAGTCCGACGGGCAGAGGTGCGACCATTCCGATGCGGCGGCGCAGGCCATAGACGTCGCTCATTTTTGCGGTGTCTTCGCCATCAACGCGGATGGTGCCGCTCATTTTCACATCGCTGGTAAACTCGATCGTGCGGTTGATGCAGCGGAGCAGCGAGGTCTTTCCAGACTGTGCGGGCCCGATGATTCCGAGAATCTCGTTTGGCTCGATGTGGAAGTTGATTCCGTGGATGACTTCCTTTGCGCCGTAGCTGAGGCGCAGGTTTTCGACTTGGACTTTTGGATTTACCATTTTTTGCGGCCGCGCAGCCAGGAGCGGAAGATGATTGCGGTGAGGTTGACGAACAACACGAGCCCGAGGAGGACTGTGGCGATGGCGAACGGCAGCGCGTGCGGCGCGTTCGTCACCTGCGTTGTAACGGTGAACAGGTGCATCGAGAGCGCCATGCACTGGTCATTCAGCCCGTAGGCGAATAGATTGCCCTCCTCGATTCTGCGGTAAAACACAGCGCCGGTGAACATGATCGGTGCTGTCTCGCCGGCGGTGCGGCTGACTTGCAAAATGACACCGGTGAGGATGCCGCTGACGGAGTTTGGCAGGACGATGCGCCAGATTGTCTGCCACTTGGTCGCGCCAACATTCCAGCACGCTTCGCGGAACTGGCGCGGCACGGAGGCGAGCGCTTCCTTGGTTGAGGCGATGATGACTGGCATCGTCATAATCGCCAGTGTGAGCGCTGCGGCGATGATGCTTCGGCCCATTCCGGCGAAGAGCACAAATGCGCCGAGTCCGAAAAGCGCGTGAACGATGCTGGGCACGCCGGCGAGGTTCACGACTGCGAGATTTACGACACGGTTGAACCAATTGTCTTTCGCGTATTCGTTGAGATACACGGCGGCGAGAACGCCGATGGGCGCGCTGATGCAGAGCGAGACGATGACGAGCCAGAAGGTGCCGAGGAGCGCGCTCCAGATGCCGCCTTTGCGCATTCCGCCGATGGGGTTTGTCGTGAGAAATTCCCAGTTGATAAGCGAGACGCCCTCTTTGATGAGGTAGCCGACGATAAGGAAAAGCGGGATGACGATGCACGCCACCATGAGGGCGAAAATGCCGCGGGCGATTTTCTCGGAGCGCTGCTTCTTTCGCGTGAAGGCGGTTTCGCCAAACTGGGATACGGGTTGTTCCGGAGCGTGCATGGTTACTTGTTCTTGATGCCTTTCACGACAAGGTCGGCAACGAGGTTGACGATGAACGTGATGGTGAAAAGCAGGATGCCGATGAGGAAAAGGACGCTGTAGTGCGGCGAATGTTCGGGCGCCTCGCCGAGTTCGGCGGCGATGGTGGCGGTGAGTGTGCGGACACTGTCGAAGACGCTGTGAGGCACATTGACCGCGTGCCCGGTGGCCATGAGGACGGCCATCGTTTCACCAACTGCGCGTCCGACTCCGAGCAGGATTGCGGCGAGCAGTCCGTTTTTTGCAGCGGGTAGAAGCACGCGCCAGATCATCTGCCAGCGGGTCGCGCCGAGGGCCACTGCGGCTTCGCGGTAGCTGTCGGGCACGGCCTTCAGTGCATCTTCGCCGATGCTGACCATGACCGGAATACTCATCAGCGCGAGGAGGATTGCGGCATTCAGCACGCAAAGTCCGACTTGCACGCCGAAGAATTTTTGGATGAGCGGGTTCATCACCGTGAGGCCGATGAATCCCCACACGATGCTGGGAATCGCAGCGAGCAACTCGATGACAATCTTCAATCCCTCACGCGTCTTCCCGGTGGAAAATTCCGAGACAAAAATTGCCGCCCCGAGACCAAACGGAACCGCGATAAGCATCGCGACGCCGGTAACACTGAGCGTTCCAGCGATGAGCGCAAACGTGCCGTAGCGCACATTGCTCATCGAAGTGGGATACCACTCATTGGTCGTGAGGAATTTCCAAAGGCTGAACTTTTCGTTGCCAAAAATCGGCCACGCTTCGCGGAAGACGAAGTAGAAGATCGCGAACACGAAAATGATCGCGCTCATCCCGGAAAGCCGGATGAGCAGCTCGATCACTTTCTCGCCGTAGATGCTGAATTTTGAACGCGAATTGGTCATGCCTTTGGGAGAAAGGGCGGACGGCGTTTGGATATACGCCGTCCGCCCGTGATTGGATTACGGTCGGTTATTTGTCTTTAGGCGCGAACTCGGGAAGTGGGACGTAGCCACTCTCGATAACGAGCTTCTGTCCCGGCGCAGACACGATCCATTTCAGATACGCATCGACCTCAGGCTTTGCGCCCGGCGGGACATACATGAACATTGGGCGGGCGATGGGGTATGTCTTATCAAGCGTGGTTTTAATGGTTGGCTCAATGCTTGGGTCGCCGGTTTTCTTGGCGACTTTAATGACTTTCACTTTGTCCGTGCGGTAGCCGATGCCGCTGTAACCGATGGAACTGACAGTCGTGCCAACAAGGTCCACGACTTCTTTCGAGCCGTTCATGTCGCGCGAGCCTGCTTTGAAGTCGTTCTTTTTGCCGACGACTGCTTCGCGGAAATAGTGGTAAGTGCCAGAGCTGTTCTGACGGCTCACGCGGTTGATTTCGTCCTGCCCAGCAGGCATCGTAACGCCGATGTCGCTCCACTTGTTGATCTTGCCGCCTTCTTTATAAATCTCGCTGAGCTGCTCCACGGAGATTTCCGTGATCGGATTGCTCGGGTGGACGTAAATGGCGAGCGCGTCGTAGCCGACGAGGTGCTCGGTCGGGTGCTTGCCGCCGTATTTCGCGGTGGCCTTCTCTTCTTCTTCTTTTTCGAGTTGGCGCGAGCTGTTGGCGATGTCGCAGGTGCCGTTGATGAGTGCCGCGACACCGATACCGCTGCCGCCACCAGCGACTTCTACGGAGACTTTCGGGTCCACGTCGTGGTATTTCTCGGCCCAGGCTTGGGCGAGATTCACCATCGTGTCGGAGCCGATGTTTTGGATGGAGACGCCGTCTTTCTTGCCGCCGCCGTCAGCGGATTTTTTGCCGCAGCCAGTCAGCATGAGGCTGGTTGCTGCAAACGTTGCGATGCTCAGTGTGAGGATTCGTTTCATTGTGTGTGTGTCTTGGGTTTGTTTTTGTTTTTTCGTGTAGGAAATCAGGAGATTTTGTCGCCGAGCACGCCTTCGCAAAGGTCGGTGATTTGCTCGTAGAGAAAGGTGTAGGTCTTCTCGAAGGCGGCATTGCGTTCTGCCGGGTCGGTGATGGTGCTCGGGTCCGACAGGCTCCAGTCGAGGCAGACGGCCTTTGTCGGCTTCGGGAATGCGCGCTTCGCCGCCGGGTCGAGCGCGACGATGATTTGCGCGGCCTCCAGATTTGGAAGCTGGCCGATGCCTTTGCTCTGCGGATTGCGCGGGGCGATGCCCTTGCTCTCAAGGAATGCGGCCGTCGCGGGATCAATCGGCTGCGGGTCGAGACCAGCGCTGGCGAAGATGAACTGCGGCTGTTCGAGCTGGTTGGCAATCGCCTCGGCAAGCTGGCTGCGGCAGTGGTTGTGCTCGTCGATGAAGACCATGCGCCACGTATCGCCGCCATGCGCTTTCGGGTCTTCGCCCGTCACCATATAGATGACTTCCTCGGCGATGTTGGTGGACTGATCAGCCACCCGCTCGTAACGGCGGGCAACGGTCTGGAGCGGGTTCGCCGCCTCCTGCGGGATCTTGCCGTCCTTCACGAGCTGGAAAATGTCGGCGTTGATCTGCGAGCGGAGCGCATCCGTCTCGGCCTCGCGTTTCATCACATCGCGGGCGAGGTCCGCATCGCCGGTCACGAACGCCTTCACCGAGTCGCGCAACATCGGGATGGCGATGGCGGCGAGTTGCTGAAACCGCTCCATCGGCACAGTCGCAGAGGTTTTCGTGAGCTTGATGATCTGCCGCGCGATGCTCTCGGCGTAATCACCGACGCGCTCCAGTTCGAGGTTCACCTTGATGGTGATGTAGGCAAAGCGCAGGTGGCGGGCGACGGGCTGCTGGCGGACGAGGAACTCCAAGCAAAGGCGATCCACTTCTTTCTCCAGTTCGTCGATGCGACGGTCGCGAAGGATAACGGCGTACGCCTTCTTCCGGTCCTGAGCGACAAGTGCGCCGATGCAGGCGGTGAGCGCGTCTTCGGCGAGCTTGGCCATTTCGGAGACTTTGCCGCGGATGCGGCTCACGTCCCGTTCGAGTGATTCTTCGTAGTGCGATGGCATTTGTTAGTTCCTAACATTCGCCTGCAATTGTTACGAAAAGATGGCGAGGTTGTGCCGTGTCCGTGACATGACGCCGACTCTTCGTGTTTCTCAGAAAATCCACAAATCTGCCGCAAGATTGACGCCGTTTCGTAACAATTCTCCAAGAACGACACCTGTCCGTCACACAGCCGTAACATTCAGGGCCAACGTTCGCCGCTCTCGGCGCACGGTGCGCTCATTCCACTCAAACTCAATAAATCCACTGACATGCCACTCGCCAAACTATTCGGAAAAGAAACCCGCTTCTGGACACTCCTTCAAAACGCCGCAGCCGAAGCCAGAGTCAGCGTCGCCGCGCTCTTGAAGCTCGTCGCCGCACTCGGCAGCAGCCCGACGGAAGCCCTTCTGGGAGACATCGCGCAGAGCCGCCGCAAGGCCAAGCAGTTTGCCACCGAGACCACCGAGGCGCTCACGAAGGTGTTCAATACGCCGCTCGATCGCGAAGACATCGAGGCGCTCAGCAGTGCTCTCTATAAGATCAGCAAAACGGTAGAGAAAATCGGCGAGCGGCTCACCATCTGCCCGCCCGGAGCGAAGTTCGACCACATTACCAAGCAACTCGGAATGCTCGAGCAAGCTGCGGGGATCACCGAGATCCTCGTGAAAGAACTCTGCGGCGGACAACACGGCGAAAGGGTGAAAGAGCACTATGAGCGCATTCAGGCCATCGAAACCGAGGCGGACAGCGTCATGACCGAACACCTCCGCGCTCTTTACCACGGCACCGATGAGCCGCGTTCGATTGTTTACTGGAAGGACATGCTGGAGCTTGCCGAAAAGGCGATCGACCGCTGCCGGGATGCAGGCGACATCGTTTTCACAACCATTCTGAAAAACAGCTAGGCCGCTATGACGCTCCTTTCCTTGGCGGCCGTCGAGGCCGCGAGCAGCGCCAGTTCGGGGCTTACGCTGCTCATCCTCACCATCGTTTTTGCGTTGATCTTCACGTACACGAATGGCTTCCACGATACGGCAAACGCCATCGCGACCGTCATCGGAACGCGTGTGCTCACGCCGCGTCAGGCCATCGCGCTGGCGGCGGTGACGAATCTCGTCGGCTCGTTCTTCGGGCTCGCGGTCGCAAAGACGATCTCCAGCGGCATCGTCGATTCCGGGTTCATGAATCAGCACGCGCTCATCTGTGCGATGATTGCGGCGATTTTCTGGAACCTCATCACATGGTATTGGGGCCTCCCGAGCAGCAGCAGCCACGCGCTCATCGGCAGTCTCATCGGAGCCGCGATGGGAGTCGCGGCCATCACGGCACAGACGACCCCTTTAAAGAGCAAGGATGGCCAGGAAATCGGCGCATGGACTGCGGCGGTAAATTACGAGGAGATAAAGGAAAAGAAGGTGAAATCCCTCATCGCCGCACCTCCTGAACTCGTCGCCGCGCTCGGCGACAAGATGAAGATCAACGGCTCACACACCGTGATGCTCGACGGCAAAGACGTGCAGGCAGTCGTCTTTTGCGATCGCGTAAAGATGGTCAAGGAAGAGACGAAAACCGTGAAGGAAGGCATCCTGCACAAAGTCATTTACCCGATGATTTTCTCGCCGCTCATCGGCTTCAGCGCAGGACTCATTGTCATGGGGCTTCTTTACGCGCTGATCAGTAACTGGCGGCCGGTCACCGTCACCCGGTTCTTTGGCAAAGCGCAGCTCGCCAGCTCTGCATACATGGGCTTTTCGCACGGAATGAACGACGCCACAAAGTGCATGGGCATCATCACCCTCGCACTCGTCACCGGCACGAAAGCCGGGTATTTTATCGGCACACCCGATTGGATTTCGCACTGGCTCAGCACGCCGGAAGGCTCCAGCGCGCTCACCATGGGTCTCGGCGACCGGCTGATCTCGCTGCTCCCGAACTTTCTGCAAATGGGCTACATGCCCACACCCGCCGATGTAAAAAGTCAGGGCGTGCCCGATTGGGTGGTGCTCACCTGCGCGCTCACCATGGGCGCGGGCACTGCGGCCGGCGGCTGGAAGATCATCAAGACGCTCGGACACCAAATGGTGAAGCTGCACCCCGTCCACGGCTTCGCTGCGGAAACCACCGCGGCCACCGTACTCGCAGTCACCGGGTCGCTCGGAATGCCCGTTTCGACGACACACGCCATCACCACGAGCATCATGGGCGTAGGCTGCGCCCGCCGCTGGAATGCGCTCAATTTGCCGGTCGTCATCCGCATCATGCTTGCGTGGATATTCACGCTGCCCGTCACGGCGTTGATCGCCTACGTGCTCACGCGCTTGTTCGCACCGGGCGCTGCTTAGCCAGCTTCGGAAGCCTGTCATTGGAGAATAGCATGGCAGACTTGTCCTACACGGTCCCCTCTGCGCTATCTCTCGGCATACCGCCATGAATGTCCGAACTCTGAGCATCTGCATCCTCACTCTATCGCCCTCATTTTCCGCGAAGGCGGTGGATGCGGTGGGGGTGGAGTTTTTTGAAAAGAACATCCGGCCTGTCCTCGCATCGAAGTGCTACGAGTGCCATTCGGTGGAGAGCAAAAAGCAGAAGGGCGGGCTCTTGCTCGATACGCGCGAGGGTGCGCTGGCAGGCGGAGAGACGGGACACGCGGTGGTGCCGCGCAATGCGAAGGAGAGTCTGCTACTGGAGCGGATGCGCTCGCACGATAAGGACGAGGTGATGCCGCCGCCAAAGCAAGGCGGGCCGCTGGCGGAGGAGGTAATCGCGAAGTTCGAGCAATGGATCGCGATGGGTGCGCCGGACCCTCGGGAGGGCGGGGCGAAGGTGGTCGCACGGAAGATTGATGTGGAGGAGGGGCGGAAGTTTTGGGCGTTCACGCAGCCGGTCTCGGCGAAGCCGCCGGTGGGGAAAAGTGATTGGGCGCGGACGGATGTGGACCGCTTTATCCGCACAGCGCAGGAAGCAAAGGGGATCGCGCCGGTTGCCGATGCGGAGCCGCGTGCTTTGTTGCGTCGGGTTTATTTCGACCTCATCGGACTGCCGCCGAGGCCGGATGAAGTGGATGCTTTTCTCGCTGCGCCGTCGCTGGAGAAAACGGTGGATGCGCTGCTGGCATCGCCGCAGTTTGGCGAACGCTGGGGGCGGCATTGGCTCGATGTTGCGCGGTATGCGGAGAGCACGGGGAAAGAGCGCAATTTCACGTTCCCGGAGGCGTGGCGGTATCGGGATTGGGTCATCGCGGCGGTGAATGCGGATAAGCCTTACGACCAGTTTGTGCGGGAGCAAATCGCGGGGGACTTGATGCCGCACTCGTCGCCGCAGGAGCGCGATGGGCTGCTCGTGGCGACGGGCTTTTTGGCCCTGGGGCCGAAGGGGCTGAACGAGAAGAACAAGAAGCAGTTCACGGCGGACTTGGTGGACGAGCAGCTCGATACCGCGAGCCGCGCCGTGCTGGCGACGACGGTGGCGTGCGCGCGTTGCCACGACCACAAATTTGACCCGATCACCCAGCGCGATTACTACGCGATGGCGGGGATTTTCCACAGCACCGAGACTTACTACGGCACCTCGGGCGGCAAGAACCGCAACGGCTCGCCGCTCATCCCGCTGACGCCGCAAGCTGCGACGGAGTCCCCTACCCCGCCCGCCGAGGTCATCGCGCCCGTGGGCGATAAACTGACGTCCGAGCAAGAAGCCCGACTGGTGGCTTACGCGCAAAAGAAGAACCCGAAGCTCGCCGCCCGCATCGGCACATTATCGGGCCCGCAGAAGACGCTCATCTTCTCCCGTCTCTACGCAGCGGCTATCAAGCAGAAGGGCAAATTAGATGACGTGAAGCCGCTCGACCCGACGCGCCCCGAGTGCATGGGCGTGCTTGAAACAAAGCCGACCAATGCGCCCCTCCTCATTCGCGGAGAAGTGGACCAGCCGAGCGACACGATCCCTCGCGGATTCGCCGCCGTATTTTCTCCCGCACCGCCCGCTATTCCAGCGACGGCGAGTGGCCGCGTGCAGCTCGCGCAGTGGCTCACGCAGGGGAATCCCCTGACGGCGCGCGTGATGGTGAACCGCGTGTGGCAGCATCTCTTCGGCGATGGGCTCGTGGCGACGGAGGACAATTTCGGCGCGATGGGAGAGAAGCCGAGCCACCCGGAGTTGCTCGACTTCCTCGCGGTGAAATTTGCGACGCCCGTGGCCAGCGGCGGCCTCGGCTGGAGCACGAAGCGGCTCATCCGCGAACTCGTGCTGACGCGCACTTACGGCCTCTCCGCCGCGCACAATAGCGCGGCGAACGAGATCGATCCGAGCAACCGCTTGCTGTGGCGGCAAGAGCCGCGCCGCCTCGATGCCGAGAGCATCCGCGATGCGATCCTCGCCGTCAGCGGGCAGCTCGACGCCGTGCCGCCGAACGGCTCCATCGTTCACAACATCGGCAACGGCTACATCGGGCGCGGGCTGTCGCCGAGCGCGTTCACCGATGCCCAGTCGAAGAAGCGCAGCGTCTATCTGCCCATCGTGCGGGACTTCGTGCCGGAGTCGCTAGAGCTGTTCGACTTCGCCGAGCCGAGCCTCGTCATCGCATCGCGGGAGACGACGAATGTCCCGTCGCAGGCGCTCTATTTAATGAACAGCCCATTCGTGCGAGCCAGCGCGCTGGCCACCGCGCAGCGCGTGCTGGCGAGCCCTGGCGACTTGGCGGGCCGCATCGACTTGCTGCACCAGCTCGCCCTCGGGCGAAAGGCGACCGATGCCGAGCGCCTGCGCGCCATTGCGTATCTCGGGGAGAAAGGCGCGGCAGCCGAGGCATCGTGGGCGACGCTCAGCCACGCGCTGTTTGCGTGCGCCGAGTTTCGCTATTTGAACTAAGCGCGCGGGGTGCGTAGGAAGGTGGACTTTCATGCTCATCTTCACCGTCTTCGCGCAAGTGCTGCTGCCGATTCTTATCATGTTCAGCGCAGGCTGGGCGCTCGATAGGAAGTGGGGCGTGGACCTCGCGACGGCGGTGAAGCTGAACCTCAATCTCTTCGTCCCCGCGTTCATCTTTTACGAGCTGACGACGACACGGTTGAACGGCAGCGAGGCGTTGAAGGCGGTGGGCTACACGGTGTCTGTCGTGGTGGTGCTCTTCGCCATTGCGGCGCTCGTGGCGAGGTTCACCAAGGCGACTCGGGAGCAGACGCGCTCGCTGCAAATCGCGTCCATTTTCTACAACTCGGCGAACTACGGCATCCCGCTGATGCACCTCGCTTTCCCCGGCCCGGCGGAGGCGCTGCAAGTGTTCGTGATCCTTGTGCAAAACATCGGCAACTTCACGCTCGGCGTCTTCCTTCTCTCCTCGGCGAAGCACACGGGCTTTCGCGCACTCGCGCCGATCTTCCGGCAGACTTCCGTGTGGGCGGTGATTATTGCGCTGACCGTCCGCGCCATTTTCGGGCCCATTACGCCCGATCTGGACGTGGCAGTAAGCGAAAATACCGCAACGCTTTCGTGGCCGATCTTAGACATGGTAGGGATGCGGTGGCTGTGGGTGCCGCTGAAGTATTTCCATGATGGGCTCGTCGCCGTCGCCCTCGTGACGCTCGGCGTGCAGCTCTCGAAGTCGAAGGCCGGGGCGGCGCTCCCGCGCATCCGCTGGGCGCTCGTGATACGGTTGCTCGTCGGGCCGGTGGTGGGCTTGGCTCTCGTGCGGGTGTTCCAGTTTCACGGCGACTTGGCGAAGGCGATGATCCTCAGCACGAGCTTCCCCACAGCGGTGAACACGGCGCTGATTGCGCATGAGTTCAAGGCCGATACGGAGTACGCATCCGGCGCAGTTTTTTGGTCCACGATCTTCAGCATGTTCACCGTCACCGCGCTCATCGCGTTGCTGAGATGGCCAGCGGCGGCGTGGTTGTGGGGCTAGAAGCTGCGTGTGGCTTTTTCGGGGGGGTATTGAGTAACGTGCCCGCATGAACCTCGATACCGCTCTGCTTCAACGAATCCCCAAAGTATTGCTCCACGAACATCTGGATGGCGGGTTGCGACCGGCGACGGTGATCGAGCTGGCGAAGGACTGCGGCTACCACGGGCTGCCGATAGGCGATGCGGCGGAGCTGGGCGCATGGTTTCATCGCGGAGCGAACAAGGGCTCGCTGCCCGAATACTTGGAGGGCTTCGCGCATACGTGTGCGGTGATGCAAACGCGGGCGGCGATTGAGCGGGTGGCGTTTGAGTTCATCGAAGACATGCACGCGGACGGCGTGGTGTATGCGGAGAGCCGCTTCGCGCCTTGCTTCCACCTGGAGCGAGGGCTGACGCCGGAGGCTGTCGTGCAGGCGGCGGTGGACGGCTTTCGGCGAGGCGAGGAGAAATATGGCGTGCGCTGGGGGCTCATCATTTGCGGGATGCGGCATCGCACGGATTCACTGGAGTGGGCCGAGTTGGCGATCGACTTTCGCGACCGTGGAGTCGTGGGGTTCGATCTGGCTGGCGAGGAATCCGGGTACCCACCGAAGAAGCACGCGGATGCTTTCCAGGCGATCCAGCGGGCGAACTTTTTCTCCACACTGCACGCGGGCGAGGCGTTCGGCGTGGCGAGCATTTGGCAGGCGCTACAAATGTGTGGCGCACATCGGCTGGGCCACGCCACGCGACTGGCGGACGACATGCACGTCGTGGACGGGAAGATCACGCACCTTGGTTCATTGGCGCAGTACGTTCTCGACCGCCGCATACCGCTCGAGATGTGTCTTTCCTCGAACGTCCACACGGGCGCCGTGCGGTCGATGGCGGAGCACCCGTTTAAGATGTATCATGACCGAGGATTCCGGGTGACGATCAATACGGACGACCGGCTGATGAGCGATACCACCATGACGAAGGAGTTTGCTATTGCTGTAGAGCAGTTCGGGTTGGGGCTGGGCGATTTGGAGAAGGTAACGATCAACGCGATGAAGAGCGCATTCATCCATTTCGACGAACGGCTGCGGCTGATCTACGATGTGATCAAACCGGGATTTAGTGCTGTAAAAAACACTGACGATTCGTCAGTTTCCTCGCGATGAAACTCACAACTATCTCTCTCCTCCTCCTCACGTTCTTCGCCGGTTGCGCCTCAAGGCAGCCTGCGCGTACCGCGCTCGCGGCACCGCCAGCCGCGAACGATTGGACCACTGAATACGTCGGTCAAGGCTCCGTCAGGACCACGATCACAAATGCCGCAGCGTCGGCGCTTTTCCTTAAAGTCCGCAGCGGTGAAGTGACCGCCGCGCAGGCGGAACTCGGGCTCAATGCAAGCCGCGACCTGAATCTCGCGCCCGGTTCATACGTCACGGAGATGAAGATCACCCATGGGAGTAAGGAGGATTTTTACCGAGGGCCCGGCTTCGTCATCCCACCCAACACCGCGCGTATGAATTTGCGCCTGCAGGTCGCCAGCCATACGAATCTCGTGCCCATTAGCCGCAAGGAGTTCGAGCGGTAGAAGCGGCGGGCCGACTAGTTCGACTTTTTGATCGATACGTTATCGAATTCGCCTGTGCCGAGCGCCCGGGCTTGGTGGGAGCAGACGAAGATGCCGACAATGGCGATGGGACCGAGCCCAGCGGGGGTTTCTTCACCGATTTTGGTCCACGCTTGGCCATCGGGGGATTCGTAGCCGGTGAGGAGGGGGCCAGTGCGTGCGAGCTTGAACCAGATGGGGAGTGCGCGCTTTTCGAGATTGACGCCGATAGACGGCTTCCCTGGGTCTTTGCGGGAGAGAAACTGGGCTTTTTCTCCAGGGCCAGCGGCCATCATGGCGTGGCTGGATTCTTTGCTGAAGTCGCTACGGACCATGATGCCTGCTTTACTCCACGGATGCGGGCCGGCGACTTTGGTGACTCGGGCGATGAGCTCGAAGTCGCCTTCTACGGACTGTTGCGCTAAGTGAAAGGAGTCTTGCACGCCCCAGATGTCTTCACCGCCGCCTTTGATGACATAGCGCCCGTTTTTCGGGTCAAACGTGGCAGTCCCAGCGACCGTCACGGGGCCGACAGGATACAGCGCGAACGGAGAATCCGGGGAGAAACGGATAGCAGCGGATTCTGCTGGTTCGTAGGTGGCTTTTGCCTGCGCGGCCGCATCGGTCAGCTCGACCTCAAATATGCGGGCTGCTTTGTCTTTCAAGTCCCAAGAGCCTACGGAGATGGTGATGCGGACGTAGCGAGCGGTGAAGGGCGCGACGAGGCGGTCGATAATGTCGGCGCGATTACCAAAAACTTCGTCGGCTGTTTTCCACGCGGTCGTGTTGTCGCTGTATTCAAGTTTGAAGTCGCGGAGGCGGTGGGCGACCTTCTGTCCAGGTACCGGGGGTGGGGCGAGGCGCATCGCCCAGCGGCCTACGGCCTTTGGGGCACCAAAGTCGAACTGTATCCACTTGTTTGGCGAACCGCCAGAGCTCCAGCGTGTGGTCGGATCGCCATCGACTGCGTATTCTGGTTTGTCGTCTTTGCCTTGGTTCCACGCAGAGACCGAAAGTGTGGCCCCCGTCACGAGGTTCATGCCTCGGCGTTGTTCGGCTTCTGCGGCCACGACTTTATCCGCGGCGGCGATGGCGGCTTTTACTTTCGGCAAAAGGCGGCTCGTTGGGCGCAGCTTTGATTGGAAGGCTTTAAGAGCGGCTAGGGCGGTGTGCCGTTCGGTGGGGCCTTTCGCGGATTTGAGGGCATTCGTTACCATTCCGAAGGTCGTGAATTCGTCCTCAAACGGCCGGGCGATTTTCTTAAGCTCGGAGAGGAATTCGTATTCGCGCTGGTGGCTACTGGTGGTGAACTGTCGAAAGAGCGCTGGGGCGACTTCCAAATCGCCCGCTTCATATGCTTTGATGGCGAGGAAAAGCGCAGCGACGGATTCGTAGTTTCCACGGTTGTAGGATTCGGCCGAGGTCGCAGACACAGGGGACGAGGAGGCGAGCGTCGGGGCGAAGTTGGCAAAGAATTTTCCATGTGGAGTGGAGGCATCAAGCTTCCCGAGCGATGACGACGCCGCTTGCGGATTTCCCGAGAGTTGGTGCGAGAGCGCTTGGAAAATGATGGCCCACGCCCGCTGGTCTCCACTTGATGACTCGGCGAGTGCTCGGAAGGATTCTATCGCTCGTACGCTGTTCCCATCGGCGAGTTGGTCTCGCGCTTCCATCCAGCCGGGGCCAAATGAGGACAGGCTGGAGGTATCCGCGATTTGTTGTGCTTTGTCTCCTCGCGATTTGACGAGGATCCAACCACCGACGGTGAGCCCGGCGATGAGGACGACGAGGGTGGCGATGGTGATGAGGCTGTTTGCTTTCCGCGAACCCGCGTCTTCGATGACGACGCGGCTCTGCTGCTTGGTCGCGCCGCCTTTTGCTTTGGTGAGTGCTTCGTCGCGGGCAAACTGAAGCTGCTCGATGAACTCGTCGTAGCTGGCGTAGCGGTCTTCGGCGTTCTTTGAAAGGGTGCGTCCGATTACGAAAGCGGTCGCATTCGTCACGTCTGGTGCCCACGACTGGATACTGACAGCGTTGGCGTAGATGTGCTTCATCGCGACGCCTGTTGAGTCCACCGCGTCGAAGGGCGGGCGCCCTGCAATGGCGTGAAAGAGTGTCGCGCCGAGCGAGTAAATATCGCTGCGAAAATCCTCCGGCACGCGGTTTAGCCGTTCGGGAGAAAGATAGTAAGGAGTCCCCCAAATCTCGCCGTCGTCGCTGGCGGCCTGCTCCAGAAACATCGCCAGTCCGAAGTCCACCACCTTGGCCGAACCGTCTTCGCCGAAGAGCACGTTGCCCGGCTTTACGTCGCGGTGGATCAGCCCTTGTTCGTGGCCGGCGCGCAGTCCTTGGGCGACTTCGATGCCGATTTGCAGCGCTCTGGCTTCCGGCACACGGCCCAGCTTTTCCATGAGGTCGTCGAGTGTGCCTTTGGCGACGAGCTCCATCGCGAGATAGACGTGGCCTTCGTCCGTGCCGAACGAAAATACCCGGACGATATTCGGATGATTGATGGACGCAGTGATGTGCGCCTCGCTCTCAAATTTCCGGACGAACTCGGCATCGTTTGCATACTCGGTGCGCAACAGCTTCAGCGCGACGAGACGGTTCAGATTATTGTCCACTGCCTTGTACACGAGCCCTTGCCCGCCGCGACCGACGATCTCCATGAGCTCGTAATGCCCGAATTTCCGCCGGACATTGATAGCCGACGAGCAGACAGGGCAGGTCCGCTCCGCAAAAATCTGAGCCCCTGTAACGTCGAGCATCGCCCCGCACGCGGGACAAGGTTCTGTTTGAGAAGTAGGCGTTTTCAAGGCTGGAATTGTGGCGGACATGGAGCAGCCGTGGATTTAGCAAACGGCGTGCGAGCCGTCGGAGGAAGCCAAACCCTACTACAGGCTGCGGAGTAAACAAAGAGCCCGCCTACCGGACAGCAGACGGGCTCTTGCATAAAGGTTTTCAGTGTGCGGGATTGAAACGCACGGAGTCCGTTACGGCTCCGGTGAACATGCTAGTGCCGTGGCCCTCGTAAGGATCGCGAGGCATCGGTCGGGTCGAGTCACCGTCGGCCCAAAGAACGACGGGGGCTAGGTGTATAAGCATCTTTTTCATGCGGCGCGAATGTCCCGCTTCGCACATCTTTTCGCAAGCCCGAACTGTTTGCTTGCGATTAACGCCGGTTGTGAGGACTGAATCGTGCCATGCGACGTTGCATTATTTTTGGAGGAAACGGTTACATCGGCACCATGCTTGCGCGGCATTTTGCCGCTGCGGGGAAGTTCGACGAGGTCGTGCTCGTGGACGTAAAAAAGCCTGCCCATTCACTGCCCGAGCGCACCCGGTTCATCGAACACGATGTGCGCAAACCCATCGCTGGAGAACTCGCCACGCTGCCCGCCGAGTGGATATTTAATTTCGCCGCGGTCCACCGCGAGCCCGGCCACGAGCCGCACGAATACTACGACACGAATCTTCACGGCGCACGAAACGTCTGCGCCTTCGCCGTGGCCACTGGGTGCCAGAACCTCTACTTCACCAGCAGCATCGCCAGCTACGGCCCCACCACCGGGCCGACCAGCGAGGCCTCGCCAAACTACCCGAAGACCCCCTACGGCATCACCAAACACGCCGCCGAGCTGATCCACGAAGTCTGGCTCCGCTCCGTCGAGGGCCGTCGGCTCATCGTCTGCCGCCCCGGCGTCATCTACGGCCCCGGCGACCCCGGTAACATCCTCCGCATGATTCGCGCGGTCAAAAAAGGCCGCTTCTTTTTCCCCGGCGACGCAGGCATCCGCAAAAGCTACGGCTACATCTTCGGCCTGCTGGAGAGCATCGACTTCATGATGGCCCGTGCCGAGCCGCACCTCATCTACAACTACGTCGAGCGAGAGACCGAGCCGCTCCGCGAACTCGTCCGCCTCAGTGGCGATGCCGTGGGGAGAAAAGGCAGCGTCGTCCGCCTGCCCATCACCGCCCTCGTTATGGCCGCGCACGTCGTCCAAAAGCTCACTGGAGGTAAATCGCCCATCCACCCCGTCCGCGTGCGCAAAGCCGCCACGCCTACCCACATCGTCCCCCAGCGGCTCATCGATCTTGGCTTCGAGTTCCAATACGATTTCGCCAGCTCGCTCCAGCACTGGAAAAAAATCGCGCCCGAGGACTTCGCGTAGGCGACTTTTCGCTTCACACCCGCCGCGAATCGCCGCACAAGACGCGCACATTTGATGAAGGTTTCTGATCTGCGCGGCATACTCACTTACGTCCCACGTTTCCGGGAAAAAATCTTCGTCGTCGCAGTGGATGGTGAAGTCGCTGCTTCGGCGAATTTTTCCAACATCCTCCTCGACCTCGCCGTGCTCCGTTCGCTGAGCGTGAAGATCATCCTCGTCCACGGCGCAGCCATGCAAATCGTCCGCCTCGCAGCAGATCGCGGCGTCACGCTCACGAGCACCGACGGCATCGGCATCACCGACGAGCCCACGCTCAAAGTCGGCCTCGACGCCGCCACGACGCTGATGAACGACATCATGCAAGGGCTCACCAGCGTGGACCTGCGCGCCACCTACGCGAATATCATCATCGCCCACCCGTGGGGCATCATCGGCGGCGTGGACCAGCAGCACACCGGGCGAGTCGAGCGCGTGGACCGCGAAGCCCTCACGCTCTTTTTGAACGCGGGCATCATCCCCGTCATCCCGCCCATCGGGTTCGACGGCGAAGGCCGCACCTTCCGCGTCAACAGCGACACCATCGCCCTCGAAGTCGCCGAGGCCATGCAGGCGATGAAAATCATCTACCTCTCCGCCCGCGACGGCGTCCTCATTGGCGGCACGCTCCTCCAGCAACTCTCCATCTCCGAGGCCGACGAGATCGTGAAAAAGAAACGTTCGCTCGTGGACAGGAACACCCTCTCCAAAGTCGAAGCCGGAGCCCGCGCCTGCCGCAACGGCATCCCCCGCGTCCACATCATCAACGGCAACGCCGACGAAGCCCTCCTCGCCGAAGTCTTCAGCACCGAAGGCGTCGGCACCATGATCTACGGCAACGACTACCAGCAGATCCGCCGCGTCTTCAAAAAAGACATCCGCGCCGTGCTCAACCTCATCAAACAAAGCGTCGAACACGCCGAACTCGTGAAGCGCACCCGCGCCGACATCCTCGCCCAGCTCGACGACTACTGGGTGCTCGAAATTGACCGCCAACTCGTCGCCTGCGTCGCCGTGCATCTCTACCCCGAAGCCCAAAAAGCCGAGCTCGCCTGCCTCTACGTCTCCAAGCACCACGAAGGCCAAGGCTACGGGCGCAAACTCATGGCCTTCGCCGAGCAACTCGTCGCCCAGCGCGGAGCCAAAGCCCTCTTCGCCCTCAGCACCCAAGCCTTCAACTACTTCGTCGCCAAAGGCGGCTACGCAGAAGTCACCCCCGAAGAACTCCCCCCCGAGCGCCGGAAAAAATACGACGCCAGCGGGCGCAACTCGAAGGTGCTGCAAAAGGCCGTCATCCCCACTGCGGTGGACGCGGCGAGGACGTAGGTTTGAAGCGTTGCTCCGAGCGCGTTTCCCATTATAGGAGGGCGCATGATCACACGCGGACTTTTACTCATCGCTTGCGCCTCGGCGCTTCACGCTCAGACGGTCACGGAAATCTACAACTTCCGTCGTGATGGCGAGCAGCCGATGGGGCGGCTCTTGCTGAATAATGGGGATTATTACGGGACGACGTATCTCGGCGGTTCATCGCTGCATGGGGATGGGACGGTGTTTCGCCTTACGCCTGCGGTGACGGGGGGCGCGGCGGAGAATCATCATCTGATGTTTCATCCCGAGGGCGGCAGTTCGGGGTCGAATCCTGATGGTGGATTAACGCTGGGGATGGATGGGAACTTTTACTTCTCCGTGCGCTTCGGCTTGCTGGGAAGTCTGAACGGAGTCGGGGGAAACGGGGTCCTTTTTAAGATGACGCCTGCGGGTGTGGTGACGCAGGTTTTCGCGGCGAGTGGGGCGATTGTGGATAATCCGCTGGGCGAACTTGTGGAGCATACGGCGGGGGTATTCTTTGGGCAGACGGAGAGCATCACGTCGTCGTTCGATACGGCGTTTTTCCAGCTCGGCGTGTCGCCATTTTCCCTCACATCGCTGCGTGACGGGAACAAGTTCACCGAGGGCAAACCGTATGCCGGGCTGCTGCGCGGGGCGGATGGGAAATACTACGGCGGCACTGAGCGACGGCTGCTGAGCATTGATACGGCGAATGCGAATGCGGCGGCGATTTTGCGCACGCCTACGTCGAGCAATGATGCGAACGGTTCGGGGTTCGGCTGGGGCGTGACGCAAGGCGGCGACGGCACGCTGTATGGCGTAGGCGAGACGGGCGGCAGCGCGAATGCGGGCGTGGTGTGGAAGATGAATACGGACGGAACGGGCTACGCGGTGTTGCATAGTTTCGACGGCGCGACGGGGGGGAAGAATCCGCGCTGTCGGCTCGTGCTGCACGCAAACAGCGACCTTTACGGCACGACTACGTTTGGCGGCACGGCGGATAAAGGGACGGCATTTCGCATCGCGACGGATGGCACATTCACCAAGCTGGCAGACTTCACCGGCACGAACGGCGAGCGTCCGCGCACGCTCATCGCTGGGCGCAATGGCACACTCGCCGGTGTCACTGAGACGGGCGGGCAGGAGGGAAAGGGGACGATTTTTGAAATGACGGTGGATGGCACGCTGACGACGCTGCACCACTTCGGCGGCGTGGGCGGCTACATCCCGAGCGGGCCGATGCTGCTGGCAAGCGATGGAAATTTCTACGGCTGCACGGCTTGGGGCGGCAAAGGGAACGGCGCGATTTACCGCATCATCCCCGGCGCGACGCCGCGCATGGAGGAGGTGTATGCGCTGAACAGCGGTGAAGGAAAATGCCCCGCGTTTGCGCTCACCGAGGGCTTCGACGGCGCTCTCTACGGCGTGACGGATGGGAACATCACCGGCTTCACCGGCAACAACAACGTGGCGTTTCGCGTGACGAAAGACGGACAGTATTCTCAACTGCGGAGCTTCTCGCAGACGAGCATCGCGCCGGATCGCGGCGGGACTTCGCGCACTGCGCTGGCGATGCGCACGGACGGCTCGCTCGTGGGGCTGGGCGACAATGTCGCGTATCGCGTGACGGCGGATGGGAAGTCGTTCCCTTTCGCAAACCTCAGCGGCACTGGGCTCTTCCCGCAAGCGGATGGTACGTTCCTCACGCTGTCGAGCGGGCTGTCCATCGTGCGCATCAACCGCGATGGCACGACGGCAACCGTGGCGACCAATGATACGGTGTTTGCATCCACGCCGCCAACGATGGGCGTGGATGGCGCGTTCTGGTTCCTCCAAATGAGCAACGGCGTCCCGCCTGTGCTTGTGCGGTTCCCCACCACGGGCGTGGTGCAAAAAATCACGCTCACCGGCGCGACGAGCTTGCTGAACTCATCGGAGAATGTGAGCGCGTTCGCCGAGCGGGAACCGGGAGTTTTCTACGCAGTGCGGCAGGAATTTGCGACGACTTCGGGCGAGATGCCGCAGCGGCTCGTGAAGATCGAAGCGGCGACGGGCGTGGTGACGGATGTGCTCAGTCTGGGCAATGCGCCCTCCATTTATCGGCGCGCAAATTACACGCAGTTTGTCGGCGGCTTCTTCGGCTCGCCGACGGCGGGCGGCTTCCTCGTGCGGCCCAGCATCAGGCGCGGCGCGGACGACAACCTCGACATCACTCTGCCGCAAGACGTGCTGGAGCAAGGCGGGCGTTTACTCAAAGTCGAACTGCCCGCCCGCATCGGCACTGCGCCGACGGTCATGGGCGGCGCGGCGACGGGCGTGACGCTCAGCGCCGCTTCGCTGGCTGGCGAGGTGAACCCGCAGGGCGTGCAAACGTATGGCTGGATCGAGTTTGGGTTCACGACGGCATACGGCTTCCGTGGTGCCGTCACGGATGCGGGCACGGGCTCCTCGTCCGTTGCAGTCGCGGCCACGCTCGGAGGGCTGCGCGGCGGCACGATGTATCACTACCGCACCGTCGGCGTCAGCGCGGCAGGGGTGACTTATGGCGAAGACCAGACGTTCAGCACATTGCCAAACGCAGCGCCCGTCGCCGTCAATGACACTGCCACGGTGCGGCTCGTGCAGCCGTTCAAACCGGTCACTTTCTCGGCGCTGCAAAACGACACCGATGGCGACAACGACGCTCTTTCCATCGTAACAACCACGAACTCGAAGAGCGGCTCCGTTTCTATCTCCGGCGGCAACATCACCTACACGCCGAACACCTCCGGCACGAACATCTTCAGCGCGGCGGGGGACAGCTTCAACTACCTCATCAGCGATGGGCGTGGCGGGGAATCCGCAGGGACCATCACCATCCTCGCGGGCGTGAATGCGGCCCCCGTCGCAGTCGCCGATACCGTGCTCATTCGTGGGAAAGAGACGGTGCAGATCCAGCCGCTCACGAACGACACCGACGGCGATGGCGATACGCTGAGCATCCAGACTTTCCAGTTTGGCGCGCAGGGCACGGTCGCGAAAACCGACACCACGCTCAGCTACACGCCCGGCAAGTTTTTCACCGGCAATGACTCGTTCACCTACACGATCACCGACGGCTTCGGCGGGCAGTCCACGGCGACGGTGTCGGTGGTGAATCCGTTCATCCCGCTCGCGGGAGGCTACGAACCCATCGTGGGCGACGACGACGGCGTCCTCACGCTGAAAGTAACCACTGGCGGTGCACTCACCGGCAAGCTCCAGCTCGGCGCGAAGAAGTTCACGCTCAACGGGCTCGTCGGGTTCGATGGCGTGTTCACCCAGACCATCAAACGCAAAGGACTCGCCGACCTCGTCGTCTCGCTGACCTTCACGAATCCCAACCAAATCGCGACCGTCACCGGCACCGTGGACGGGCTCACTGTGTCGCCCGATGTCCGGCTCGCCGCGACTCCGCCCGCGCCCGCTTTCGCCGCAAAATACACCGTCCTCCTCACGCCCGATGCGAACACCATCCCCGCCGCGCTCAAAGCATTCGGCTGGGCCACTGCTAGCCTTTCCGCGAAAGGCGCGTTCGCCATGTCCGGCCTCACGCCCGACGGAAAACCGGTGTCGCTCGGCGGGAGAATGCGTGTGGATACGTCCGTCGTGCTCTTCCAATCTGCTGCCGCTCCCGGCTCATCGTTCGTCGGAAAATTCTCCTTCGCCGATGCTCTCGATAGCGACTTCAGCGGCACGCTGCGCTGGACGCGCGGCGCGGTGACAAAGGGCATCTTCCTCGGTGCGCTGGACACCACCTTCACGCTCACGGCTTGCAAATTCACCCCGCCCGCCAAAGGCGTCCACACCCTCACCTACACCACGCCGCTCTCTGCCAGCGGCCTTCTCAGCCTCACAGACGGCGGGCTGAATCCAGCCATCTCGCGCCTCTTCACTGTTGATGGAAAAGACAAAGCCCTCGCAGAAGCGACCAATCCCGAGTCCTCAAAACTCACGCTCATCAACCGAGCCGACGGTCGCTTTGAGGGCACCTTCAAACATCCGTCTCTCCAGAAAAACCCGACGATCAAATTCCGTGGCGTCCAGCTCCAGACCGCCACCGCTGGCACCGGCCCGAACAAAGCGTTTGGCCTCTTCACCATCCCGACCGCCGCAGGCAGCTTCACCTTCACCCCGCAGTAAGCGTGCTCTATTTCGACCACAACGCCACGCATCCCCTCAGCCCTGCCGCCCGCCAAGCGTGGCTCGACGCGGTGGATAAACACGGCGCGAATCCCTCCTCGCCTCATCGCCCCGGTCAGCGCGCCGACGCCGCACTCGACGCTGCCCGCGATGCGCTGGCGCGGCACCTCGGCTGCGCGGCGGACACGATTGTTTTCACCAGCGGCGCGACGGAATCCAGCAATGCCGTCCTCCACCACATCGCCGCCGCCGCCGACGGCGAAGTGTGGCTCTCCGCCATCGAGCACCCGTGCGTCATTGAGGCTGCGCAGCAATGGCTGCCCGGTCGTCATCGCCTCCTCCCCGTGCGTGGCGACGGCACGCTCGACCTCGACTTCCTCGCCGACGCGCTGCGCAAAAGCCGCCCCGCCCTCATCGCCACGATGGCCGCGAATAATGAAACCGGCGTCCTCCAGCCGTGGCCCATCGTCCGCGAGCTGTGCGAAAAGCACGGCGTCCCATTCTTCTGCGACGCCGCACAGTGGATGGGAAAGATGCCCGCCCTCGGTCTCGGCGCGTGCGACTTCCTCTCCGGCTGCGCGCATAAATTCGGTGGCCCGCCCGGCGTCGGATTTCTCAAATGCACGCGCGACTTCCGCCCGCTCCTCGCCGGCGGCCCGCAGGAAAGCCGCCGCCGCGCCGGGACCGAAAACGTCCCCGGCGTCCTCGCCATGCTTGCCGCGCTCGACGCCTGCCAGCCACGCACCGCCGAAGATCGTCTGTGGTTTGAAGGCGAACTCCTCGCCGCGCTCCCCGCCGTCCGTTTGCTCGGAAGTCGCGACGCCGTCTTGTGGAATACCGTCTGCGCCATCATGCCGGAGAGCCCCGACTGCCGCCGCCGCTGGGTCGTCGTGCTCGACCGCCTCGGCCTCGCAGTTTCCACCGGCTCTGCATGTGCCAGCGGCAAAGAAAAGCCCTCGCACGTCCTCCTGGCCATGGGCCTCTCAGCAGGGGAAGCAGGCCGCGCCTTACGCTTCAGCAGCGGATGGAACACCACACGCGCCGACTGGGCACAACTCCTCGCCGCGATCCAAGCCGCCGCCCGCGAACTCGGCTAAATGCTCTCGCCGAGAAAAGTGTGGATGCCGCACTCCGTCTTCTCGAAGCCCGTCCAGCGCCCCGCACGTTCATTTTCCCCCGAACCCGCGAGATGCGTGCAAGGCCAGCAGCCGATGCTGCGGTAGCCGCGATCATGCAGCGGGTTGTAGGGGATGCCGTTGGCCTTGATGTATGCCCACACGGCGTCGCGGTCCCAATTCGCCATCGGGTTCATCTTCGCGATGAAGAGCTCCCGCAAATCGTCGAAGCGATACAGCTCCAGGATGCGCGTCTTATCCCGCGTATCGCTCTGCTGGCGGCGGACCCCGGTGATCCACACAGACAGCCCGGCCAGCTTGCGCTGGAGCGGCAGCACTTTGCGGATCGTGCAGCAAGTATCCGGTGCCTTTTTCCAAAGCTCGGGGCCGTTCTCGGCAGCTTGTTGGTCGAGAGTGAGGTCGGGCTGCACGGCTTCAATGGAGATGCCCCAGTGTGCCTCCAGCCGTTGCTTCAGCTCGTAGGTTTCCGGGAAGAGCAGATTTGTATCGAGGGTGAAAATGGGGAACTTCAACCCCGCCTTCACCGCATGGTCGATCATCGCCAGCCCCGCTCCTTGGAAGCTCGTGCCGATGGCCGCAAGGCTACCAAAGCGCCCCCAAGCCCACGCGAGCACATCCTGAAGCGGGGCAGTCTCAAACTCATCGGCGAGGGTTTTGACCTCGGTTGAACTCAGCTCATCAATACGCAGTGACATTTGGAAAAAAACGGGGGCGGACGGTGGAACCAGCACAGGTACAATGCAAGAGCGGATGTAAGTATCGGCTATCGCTACGGCCTGATGAACGCAAAGAGGCACCGGCCTTTGCAAGCCGGTGCCGTTTCACTGTTAAGTTTCTGTTTGCGGGCTAGTTCGTCGCCTTCTCTTTGGTTTTGTCTCCGCCGAGCGTCAGGAGGAGCGCTTCGCTGTTCTTCAAATGCGTACGCAGGCCGGGAAGCGTGTTGTCAGCAAATGCCTTCAAGTCGGCGTTCTTCGTTGTCGCCGAGAAGTCCTCGAACATGGACACGCACTTTTTGTGGCTGGCCACGGTTGCAGCGACGTAAGTGCGATCGAAATCCGCATCCGTCTTCGCTTTGAGGCCGTCGATGAACGCTTGATGTTCGCCCAAGTCTTTCGGCAATTTCATCGTCATGCGATCGGCGAGTGTGGCGAGGTTTTTGTTCACGTCGGTGTGATCCTTCTCGATGCTTTTGGCGAAGTCCTTCACTTCGTCGCGCTTGGTCTTGCCCTGCGCGATGTCGGCGGCCTTGATTTCCATGAGGTTCGCGCGCGTGACGGCATCCATGAAGGTCGCGTCTGCGGTCGCACTGGCAGCGGCGGTGTTTTCAGTCTTCACCACATCTGCCGCAAAAATCGCGGATGATGTGCTGAACGCAACGAGTGCGGCGGTGATGGTGGTAGTGATGATATTGTGTTTCATACAAAAGGTTATCGGCACGGCGCGATTTGCGGTTGTATCGAATCGCGCAAATTTAGGACTAATCGTTTTCGCGGCCCGAGCTAGCCCGTGCATGGCGATGAGCGGAATCCGTTTTTGATGCGGTGTGCGGGAGGCTCTTTCGCGGGAAAAAGAGGAGCCCTTGCTGGTTGCGGCGGTGTGGCTTTTGGCGTGCGTTTCCTCATCCCGCGCACGGGTGGATGCGAATTGTTTCGCCACGGTTCCGCGTGTTCGGCTATCGGTAGGGATGCAAAAACGTCCATTCACTGAGCTCGGCCTGTCGCCGGAGCTGCTTAAAGCGGTCGCGCATGTCGGCTACGAAGTCGCATCGCCCATTCAATCTGCCGCCATTCCTATCTTACTCGAAGGCCGCGATGTCATCGGCCAATCACAGACCGGCTCTGGCAAGACGGCCGCGTTTGCTTTGCCCGCTATCGAGAAAGTGGACCCGCTCCTCAAGGCTCCGCAGGTGCTCATTTTGTGCCCGACGCGGGAGCTGGCAGTGCAGGTCGCCGAGGAGGTGTCGCGGCTTGCGGCATTCAAGAAAGGCGTGCGCGAGCTGCCGGTGTACGGCGGGGCGAGCTACGAGCGGCAGTTCATGGGGCTGCGTGCGGGCGCACAGATCATCATCGGCACGCCGGGCCGCGTGATGGACCATCTGGAGCGCAAGTCGCTCTCGATGGAGCATGTGAAAATGGTCGTCCTCGATGAAGCCGACCGGATGCTCGATATGGGCTTTCGCGAAGACATGGAGACGATCCTCGCGAAGGCGAAACCAGACCGCCAGACGGTGATGTTCTCCGCCACCGTGCCGCCCGCGATTAAGCGGATGATCGACCGCTTTACCAAGAACGTCGCCACCGTCCACATCGAGAGCCAGACGGTCTCCGCGCCGGACATTGAGCAGTTTTATTACGAGGTGCAGCGCCGCTCGAAGCTGGAAGTGCTCTGCCGCGTGATTGATTTCCTCGACTTGAAATACGGTATCATTTTCTGCGCGACAAAGATGATGGTGGACGAACTCACCGAGCATCTCTCGGCGCGCGGCTTCTCCGCCGACAAGCTCCACGGCGACATCGCCCAAGCCGCTCGCGAGCGCGTCATGCGGCGGCTGAAGGAGAAGAAGATCGAGTTCCTCGTGGCCACCGATGTCGCCGCGCGCGGGCTCGATGTGGACGACCTCGAAGTCGTCTTCAACTACGACCTCCCGCAAGACTGCGAAGACTACGTCCACCGCATCGGACGCACCGGGCGCGCAGGCCGCTCGGGGAAAGCGATCACCTTTGCCGACGGGCGCGAAGTCTGGAAGCTCCAGCACCTCATGCGCTTCACGAAGAGCACCATCAAACGCCAAGTCGTGCCCACGCTCGAAGCGCTGGAAGAGCGCCGTGGCGACGCACTCTTTGAGAAAGTGCGCGGTGTGCTCGAGAGCGGCAACTTCAAGAAATCCGACAGCTTCGTGGACCGCCTCCTTGATGCCGGGCACACGCCCACCGACATCGCCTCCGCCCTCATCTCCCTGCTCGACGGCGACGTTCCAAAGCCCGCGCAGATCGCCGAAGACCGCCCGCCGCAAAGATTCGAGCAACGCCGCGACGACCGAGGTCCACGCCGCGATGGTCCCCCGCAGCGCCGCGACGACCGCCCACCGCAACGCGAAGAACGCCCGCGCCCACAGCCGCCACAGCGCGACGACCGTCCTCCACAACAGCGCGAGGAGCGCCCGGTGAAGCCACGCGCCGCCACACCAACTCCGCGCCCTGCGGCACGTCCGTCCAATTCCCACGAGCCCGACATGGTTCGCCTCATGATGAATGCCGGCCTCGACTGCGACGTGAAGCCCGGCGACGTCGTCGGCTTCCTGCTCAACGAAACCTCGCTCCCCCGCGAAGCTCTCGGCGCAATCAGTGTCCTGCCGAAAGCCACGCTGTTCGACGTGCATGAAGACCACGCCCGCGACATCGTTCTCGCTCTACGTGGGATGCGGTTCAAAGGCGTAAAGCTCGCCGTCCGCCCAGCGGAGTAATCCGGCACGGCGCGGATCGCGAGAAAGTGGCTTTTCGGGCTTGCACCATTGCGCCGAACCACATACTTCCCACCCTCCGTTTTACGAAGCGGGTTGGTAGCTCAATGGTAGAGCAGCGCCCTTTTAAGGCGTTGGTTGCGGGTTCGAGTCCCGCCCAACCCACTCCCCGGTTTTCTCTGGGAAGCTGATTGGGAGAGGGTTTCGCTGGCAGTCAACAAGAGGCCCGTAGCCCCCGCGGATAAGCGCGAGATAGCCGTCCGCCATTTTGGAAATAGAAAACTCCTTCGCGATATGATCGCGTCCCGCCTGCCCCATCGCCGCCCGTTTTTCCGGCGAATGGGCGAGGGCGACCAGTGCTTCGGCGAAAGCGGGTACGTCGCCGCGTGGGACGAGATGCCCCGTCACGAGATGGAGCACTTGCTCCGCCGCGCCGCCGTGGTGGGTCGCGATGATGGGCAGACCGGCGGCGGCGGCTTCCAGCGTGCCGTTTGGGCAGCCTGCGGGCTCGGAGATCATCAGGAATATGCTCAGCGACTGTAAAAACGGGCGGATGTCCGCCAGTTCGCCCATCCACTCCACCGGGAGTCCATCGGCGAGCCTGCGCAGCTCGGCGGCGTGCTCCGGGAAGTCGCGCTCCGGCCCGCCCGCGATCCGCAGCACGAAAGGCGGGAGCCGAGGTGCCGCCAGCCGCACCGCCGCCAGCAAATCGCCGAGTTTTTTGTCCGGCGAAAGCCGCGCCGCCGTGCCGAGGACAAGCCGTTCTTTTTGCACATCGCTCGCCGGTGGAAGCAGCGGGATTCCGTTGCGGATGACCGAAACCGGGCAGCCCAGCTCCGCCGCACGCGGGGCTTCCGCGTGATACTTCACCACCATCCCGGCGAGCCGCGCAGCGTAGTCGGCGGGCGTGCGATAGGGCAGGCCTGTGGGTGGGTTTTCAAAAAAGCGGGCGAGCGAGGAGAAGAGCATCTCGCCGGGGCTGATGTCGAAAATGCGCGTGTCGAGCAGCGCGTCGGCGAGCAGAACTTTCCAGCTCGCGATGAGATTCCAGAAGAACACGGCCTGCGGCGGATCGCGCTCGATGGCGTCGAGAAGTTCGTCTGTGTGCGACACGGCGATGACGGGAATCCCTGCATCCATAAGCGCCCGGCGTCCGACCGTGGGAAACTCCGGCTGCTCCTGAATCACCGCGGCACGCACGCGGATGCCGCGCTCTTGCAGCGCCACGAGCAGCCGCCGCGCACTCGATTGCGCGCCTCCAGTGGAGAAATTATTCGCGATGAGCCACAGCCCGTCGCCTTTGGTTCGAGCAGCACGTCGCACCACCGCAGCCGCGAGCCACGTCGCACGCGCCGCCATTTTATGCCGCGAAAAACTGACGGGAAGTGTGGCCGTCCCTCGGTGGCAACTCGCGAGCGCGGCTGCAAATTGAGCGGCTGATGCGTCGAGGGGCAGGAGCGTCACAGCGTCGGACTGCGCGGCGATTTCACTCGTGCCGCCTGCATCCGTTGCGACGAGCGGGACGCCCGCTGCGAGCGCCTCAAGGTGCGCGAGGCTCAGCCCTTCGTAGGCGCTCACGCTCAGCATCGCGTCGGCTTGCGCGAGGAGTTCCGCAGGATTGCCAAGCAGTCCGGGACGCTCAACCAGCGCCCTGGCGTCGTGCGTTTCGATGGCCGAATCCAGCGCCGCAATCGCCTCCGCAGAGTCTGCGCTGTAAGCCTCGCGCGCCCCGGCGATGACAAAGCGCACGCGGCGCGGAGCCAGTAAATCAGCTATTTCACGGGCGATCGCGGGAATCCGATCCAGCCGCTTTTGTAGGCGGGGGTTCGCAAGGGTGACGACGGTAAACGGCCGTAGCTGCGACGCCTCGTCACCCCGTCGCGGCGTCCCGCTAGGAACGCCATTCCAGATCGTCCGCACCGTCATCGCCGGGAGCAGCCGAGCCACCTCGCGCTCCACCGACTGCGCGCACGCCGCCAGAAGCGTCGCATCGCCCGGCGCGAGTTCCGCGTAATCCGGCGGCCAGCCCGCGGGGAAATTGTGGATGTGCAAAATGAGCGGCAGCCCCAGCTTCGCAATCGCCCGAGCCTCCACCGCACGGATGAGATGTGCGTGGATGGCGTCCACACCAAACTCCAGCGCCACCTTCCCAATCGCCGCCGCCAACTGCTCCGGATCGCGCCGGACGCTCGACAGGTCCACGAGCCTCGGCGGCGCTGGAAACGTCTCGCGAAGCGGCCTTCCCAGCGTCACCACCGCCGCTGCGGGCAAATCGAGCGCCACCCGCTCCGCTCCACCGATCTGAATACTCGTCACGACTTGCAGCACCCGCAGCTCGCCAGAAAACCGAGCGTCGAACTCCGGCAAATGCACCACGCGGACGCTCGAACGCAGCATCGCGCGCCACGTTTTCTCCACACTCCCCAGCTCCCGAAGTCGCGCGCCAAATCGCCGCGCAGCCGCAGGCGAAAACAGCATCGCAGGCGGCGCAGGCGGACGTTTCGCCCACCACGGCAGCCGCGAAAAATCCCCGCCACACCGCGCCAACGCACGCTCCCACTCCACCGCACCGAGCCAAGCGCCAGCCCCGATCCATTCACCCGCCGCTGGTAACTCCGGCACCCGCCGCCGCGCTGGAAACCACACGCCCGACGCCGCGACGCCCACGATTCCCTCCGCAGCCGCCAGCACTTCCGCCAGTTCGCAGGCGCGGGGCTGCGACGAGGCGTCGCAGGCACTTACTGCGACGAGGGCGTCGCAGCAACGGCCCGCCAGCTCGCAGGCGCGTGGCTGAATGATGCCGCCCGCGTTTGCCAGAGCCCGGTTCGTTCGATGAAACGATGCGCTTTGTCCGTGAACAAACGCGGCAAAATGCCCCGTCATCAATACGCCGTCGGGAACCCCGTGAACGTGCTCGGCCTACTCGTGGGCGGGGGACTCGTGCGAGGCAGCAACGGCAGATCATCCAGCGGCATCACCATACCCAAACCGCCGCCGACGCCGCCCGTATCTTCACCCACCGACACGACGACATTTGACGGCTCGTTCCCGGTAAAAACGAAGTGCCCCTCGGACGCCGGGCGATATTCGAAAGTCCGCGAATGCGTGCTCGCCCCGCCCAGCCAGCGCACATTCAGCGGCGTCCCCGGCGACACGCGGCCCTGAATCCAAAACCCATCCTGCACGATGCGCGTGCTAAACATCTGCCCCGGTGCCATGCGCTGCTGCACCACCGGCTCACGCGGCTGGAGCGGCGCGGTGCTTCCATCGCTTTTCAGCGCACGCCTCACCACGAACCAAATCACCACAAGCCCCACGATGATCCACGGCGAAAATAGCCCTCTCAACGATGCGCCATTACCCTGCGGCAAAGGCTTCGCCTCATACTCAGCCGCATGTGCAGGCTGGGCCGCCCTCGGCAATTCCCCCGGAATCGCCTGCCGCGTCGCCGGCTGCGGGTTCTCCAATTCCACCCGGGCAGGCGCCACAGGCGGCGCTGGCGGCGCTGGCGGCGCGGCCACAGGCACCGGCACGTCATAAGCCACGACGCGGAATCCATTGTCCGCATTTCGGCTCCCCGGATCATTGCGGAAACGCTTCCCCGCGGTCGCCTCCGCCGCCGGACGGCTGAACGCCCCGCCGCGTAAAACACGCCGCGGTTTATCGGACAAATTCGAGTTCGTCTGGAGCGGATCGGTCGCCACGCCCGGCGGATACGGCGCGAACCAATCCTCACACCACTCCCACGCATTCCCCAGCATATCGTGTAGCCCGAAACCGTTCGCCGCACCCGCGCTCACTGGCTGCGTCCCGCCCGGCGAATTGCCCGCGTGCCACGCCTCGCCCGCACTGCCCGCGCCGCGCGCCGCGTATTCCCACTGCGCCTCCGTGGGTAAAGTGACCACCCGTCCCGACTGGCGCGACAGCCATACGCAGAACGCCTTCGCGTCCGCAAAATCCACCATCACCACCGGATGCTCGTCCGTCTGCGGGAAGCCCGGCGAGCGCCACGTATATTCTTTCTTCTGCACGAGCTTCCCGCCTTCCCAGCCAAAGCCCCCCGACACGCCCTTCTCCGCTTCCGTGCGATAATTCGTCGCCGCCACAAAGCGCGCAAACTGCCCGCGAGTGACGGGAAACTTCCCGATAAAAAACGGCTTCGTGAGCGCCACCTCTCTTTGCCCGTCCGCCGCTTCCCCCTGCGAGAATTTTCCGGGCGCGATGCGAATCAGCTCCATGTCCAAGCCCCCGCCCAGCGGGATCCGGATGGACTGGGCTTGGGCAGTAATGGTGAGAATTAAAAGGAGAAAGAAGCGGCTCATTTCCCTAAACTCTCTAGCGTCCAAATCGCCAGTGGCGACGATAATTTTACCCTCCCTACTCCGGCTAGTTCCCAAAACTCAAAGCTGGCGTCGCATCTGCGAGGCGATAGCTTTCGGCCTGCAATGTCCCTTCATTCTTCCAAGTTCACGATGACGCGCCGCAGCTTTCTCGCTGCGGGAGTTTCCCTTTTTGTGTCGGCTTACGGGGAACCGATACGGCGCGTGCCGGTGGAGTCTTCCAATTTGAAAAGCGTGGGGTTTGACCCGAAGACGAAGACGCTCGAAGTCGAGTTCCTCCACGGCGGCGTTTATTCCTACTTTGACGTGCCGGAGGAGGTCTATGCCGGGCTGATGAAGGCGGAGTCGAAGGGCGGCTTTTTTCAGAAGAACGTGCGAGGGCAGTTCCGGTTCAAGCGAATCTCTGGCGGAAAATGACGCGGGATGAAATCAAGCTCGTGCTGTTTATCCTCGTCGCGCTTGTGACGGGTGCGCTCTTCCAAGATTGGCGCGCAAAACATCCAGTGCCGCCACCCACGCCGGTTCCGTCGAAGAAAGGCGCGAAGGCTCCGCCTGTTTTGAAGAACCGGAAAGAGCCACCCGCTCCGAAGGCTGATGAGCCGGAGTGAACCCGAACGCCGCTTTTGAGCGCCGAAGGCGCAACCAAAATCCAGCGTGTTCTTGAAAGACCGAATGGCAGCGGGCGCTTCGCTTTAATCGTCGCAGGGAAACAGTTCGCGAAGTTCAGCGAAGTCCTTGCCAGAACGTTTGCAGACTTCTTTCCATCCGCGCTTGAAGACGGGGCGTGCGAGGTTGGATTTCATTCCATCACACCAGAAAACCCAAGTGGATGGAGTGACACGGCCAATCTTGTGGTGAAACGCCTGTTCGTTGCAGAGATCGAAGTAATGATAGAGGTGCTCAAACACTCTCTTGTATTCGTCTTCCGAAATGTCCTCTCCAAGAAGTGCCGCCGCAGGAAGTTTGGTAGCCAGTTCCCGATACTCCTTTGCAAACGAATCCTCGAAATTAGTGACGGACTGACGGTGCGCCAGCCATAGTTGCCATGCAGCGACGAAAACGCCGATTGTGGTGCCGAGGCTGGCAAGAGCTGAAAGTAGGTCAGTCATGATTGTGGCGGTGGTTTCGGTTCGGTTATGCCCCGGTTCTCCGAAGGCTAAACGTGTAGGTTATCTGCGAAGGAACTACCGTACCGAAATCATCTGCGATTATATCGCGGTCGAGGGTTGCCATGAATTTCATGGTCGTCCCAGACATCGTTACAATCGGCGTGAAACTCCAATGATTGGGCGCAGAGAACTGTTTTGATGTTCCCGCAATATCGACCGTGCCGACAAATAAACTGTAAAAATCAAATCCATCGTAGATGCCTTCTCCGATTGGCAAGACCATACTCAGTTTGCCGTTACTACCAAGCACAGCGGACAGTTTGACAGTATTCGTAGTTGAAATCCCAAGACTTGGAATCGTTTGGACGATTTTGACCGTTCCAGAATACTTGCCGGGGGTTGCGTTTGCTGCTTTCGCAGGGGTTGTCGGGATCAGAGCGAAGAGCACTGCGAGAAGGAGCGTTGTGAGTGTTTTGTTCATTGTGAGGTCGGGTTAGTGATGTGTCGGAATCCGGTTACATGGAGCGTGGAAGATTGACGAGAGAAGAAATCGGCCCTGCTTCACCATGAAATGAGCTGGAGTAAAAACTACTGCGTACCTTGCCGCTTCTTCAGCCGCTGCGCGCCGGGCTTTGCGCCGGGGGCGTCGTCGCGCTTTCCGGCGGCGGGGTTTAGCTCGGCGAGGATGACGGTGAGGCGTTGGCGGGCGGCTTTGCTGGCGTCGGTGTCCTCGGCGGCGGGGATGAGTTTTTCTACGAACGGCGCGTCGCTCATCTCGAAGAGTTCAGCCGCTTCGTTCATTTTGAATCCGGGCTCGCGGACGTACCATTTCGCATTGAGTTGCACGTAGGCCCACTCGCGCGGCGTGCCTTTTTCGCCGCGTAGTTGTGGGGCGAAACTGCGGCTGTCGAACTTCATGCCTTCGGGCAACTTCCCGCCTGCCAGCTCGACGAATGTCGCCAGCGGGTCGGCGAAGCTCACCATGTCTTTCGACACTGCGCCCGCAGGCGTGACGCCGGGCCAGTTGGCGATGAAGGGGACGCGCGATCCGCCTTCCAGCATGCTGCCTTTTTTGCCGTTAATCATCCGCCCGCCGATGGTGCTGGGGAAGTTTAGTGCGGTGCCGTTATCGCCGGAGAATAGGACGAGCGTTTTCTCGCGGAGGCCGAGTTTCTCTAGCTCGGCGACGACTGCTCCGACTTGTTTATCCATGTAGCGGATGTTGTCTTCGTAGAGGGCTGGGTCGCCGTCTTTCGCAGTGTCGGGCGTCTTCAGGATGGGGGCGTGGACGTGGTGCATGGAGTAGTAGAAAAAGAACGGCTTGTCCTTGTTGCGGCGGATGAAATCCACGGCGAAGTCATGGACGACATCACCCGCGTAGGTGCCCTCAGGCACTGTGATTTGCTCGCCGTTTTTCAAATGCGTCCGCTGCCAATACCAGCCGCTCGCCGTCGGGTCGGTGGTGTATTCGTCGAAGCCCCAGTCGCGCGGGGTCTCGCCGACTTGCCGCCATTTCCCTGCCATGCCGGTGGCGTAGCCCGATTGCTTCAGGAGCTTGGCGACGGGGTTTTCGTCTGCCGATTTCGCGCCGGGGCCGGCGGGTCGCCACGATTGATTCCCCAGCCCGCCCGTGCGGAAGGCGTAGCGCCCGGTCATCAGCAAGCAGCGCGATGGGCCGCACACCGGCGCGGCGTAGCACGTCTCGAAGCGCGTGCCGCCCGCCGCGAGTTTATCGATGTTCGGGGTCTTGTGTTTGTCGGAGCCGTAGCAGCCGACGTTGTCTATGCCGAGGTCGTCGGCGAGGATGAAGATGATGTTCGGCTTCGCGCTATCTGCCGCGAAGGCGTGGACGCAAAGGAGCGAGAGAATGGCGATGAGTGCTTTCATGGTTGGACTGTCTAATAGCGGCTCACTCCGAAATTGACCTCCCCATTTTCGCCTCTTGCCTCTGCGCGGCGGCAGGAATATCTCCGCTGCGCATGAAACTTCCGTCCATACTTCTCACCCTCAGCGTCGCCACTTGTATCGCCGGTGATTGGCCGCAATGGCGCGGCGCAAATCGCGATGACAATTCCACCGAGGTCGGCCTGCTCAAAGCCTGGCCCGCTGGTGGCCCGAGCCGCGTCTGGCTCTTTGAAAATGCGGGCATGGGATACTCCGGCTTCAGCATCGCGGGCGGCAAGCTCTTCACCCTCGGCACGCGCGAGGGGAAGGAAATCCTCCTCGCGCTTGATGCAAATACGGGCAAGGAACTGTGGGCCACGCCCATCGCCGACATCCTCGGCAACGGCTGGGGCGACGGCCCGCGCAGCACGCCGACGGTGGATGGCGACCGCGTTTATGCGTTGAGCGGAAAGGGCAGCCTCGTCTGCGCCGCAGCCGCCACTGGCAAAGTCGCGTGGACCGTCACCATGTCGTCGCTCGGCGGCTCCACACCCGGCTGGGGCTACACCGAGTCGCCGCTCGTGGACGGCAAGAACGTCCTCTGCACGCCCGGCGGCAACAAAGGCACGATGGCCGCGCTGGATAAAATGACCGGTGCCGTCGTCTGGCAGAGCGCCGAGATCACGGAAGGCGCGCAGTATTCCTCCATCATCCCAGCCACGCTCGGCGGGAAGAAACAATACGTCCAACTCGTCATGCAGACGCTCTTCGGCGTGGACCCTGCGACCGGCAAAGTCGCATGGCGTTCCGCGTGGCCGGGCCGCACCGCCGTCATCCCCACGCCCATCGTGAAGGGCGACGAAATCTTCGTGAGCAGCGGCTACGGCGTCGGCTGCAAAAAAGTGAAAATCTCCGGCAGCGACGCGACCGATGTCTTCATGAACAAAGACATGGAGAACCACCACGGCGGCGTAATTCTCGTCGGCAGCAATCTCTTTGGACACAGCGGCAAGAGCGGCTGGACGTGCATGAACTTCGAGGATGGCGCGGTAAAATGGACGAACAAAGGCGTCGGCAAGGGAGCCGTAGCCTACGCCGACGGGATGCTCTACACGCTCGGCGAAAAGAGCGGCGACGTCGCACTCGTCGAGGCATCCGCAGAAGGCTGGAGCGAAAAAGGTCGCTTCACCCTCAGCCCGCAAGCCGCGAACCGGAACCCCAAAGGAGCCATCTGGGTCCACCCCGTCATCGCGAACGGGAAGCTGTATCTCCGCGACCAAGAGTTCATTTACTGCCACGACGTAAAGGCGAAGTAACCGCCCGTGTTCACGCTCTCTGCCGTAGCGGAGGACGACTTCGACGCGCTCGTCGCCATCCGCGTCGCCGCCTTGCCGGACAGCCCGGAGCGCGCTCGCGAGCGGTTGGAGGAATCGTTCTATCCCCAGCACAGCCGCTTCATTCGCGTCGCTGGCGAGACGGTCGGGTTTTACACACTCCGCCCGGCGTTCGATGGGTTTCATCTGGAGCACTTCTACGTGCTCCCGGCACGGCAGTCCTGCGGCATCGGTTCGGCGGTGATGCGTCTCCTCCTCGCCGAATGTGGCACACAGACGGTGTTCGTCGGCGTCCTGCGGGACAGCCCGGCGAACCGATTCTACCAGCGCCACGGCTTCACGCCGAACGGCGAGAGCGAGCGGGCGATTTACTACACCCGTTGGCAGTGAGCAGTGGGTTCCACCCCCGATCAAAAGCTCACGCGGAGGCCTGCGAGCACTGTGTGGCTTTCGTAGTTTGTGCGGCCTAAGTCGGCTTGGTAGGCGACATAGGCGGAGTAGCGGCTCCAAGCCACGTTCACTGCGCCGGTGAGCAGCGCGCTGTCGCGTCCGACTTTGGGGCCGGGAACGCTGAATACGCCTCCTGCGCCATTCGCAAAGCGGGAGTCTAGGGAAAGTTCGTTGTCGAGAAACTCGTGCTGCCACTGCGCGCTGAAGGAAGGTGTGACCCTTGCGGCCCCGACTTTCGCTGTGTAGGCCACGCGCACGCCGACGCGGGAGCGCAGGGAGTTTTCGGTCTGCGACTCGATGTGTAGCGGCTGCAACGAGCCGCGTTCGTCGAAGCTGTCGATGCCCACCGAGGTGAAGAGCATGGAGGCCATCGGCGTGACGGTGAACCCGCCGAGTTTCACATCGTAGCCAAGGCCGTAGTAGGCGTCGAGCTGTGTGCCATTGGTGCTGCCGTGGGCGGTGCCGTTCAGTGCGGTGCGCCGGGAGTCGTAGCTGTTGATGCCGCCACCGATGAGTCCCTCCGTCCAGAAGCCGCCGTCGTGATACATGGCGTAGAGCGCGACCTTTGCGCCGTCGGAGTTCAAGCGGCCCCCGCCACTGAGATCGATGTCCGAGTGGTTGTATCCGAGCGTGAGCCCGAGGACGAAATGTTCGCCGATGAGACGGTCCACGCCTACCGTGGTTCCGTAGGATTTGAGGTCGAAGCCGTTCGCGTTGGAAGTGTCGCCGAGGCTGGTAAAGTCCCCGGTCTCAGTGACGAAGAAGCCCCATCGATCCTTGGTGGGCATCCGGGAGCGTGCGGTGTCGTTCCCCATCGACACGACGCTCTTGCCGTCGCCCATCGGCACGATGTCCTTTCCCACGCGCTGGGGAATGGGAGCTTCCTCGCTGGCGGGCGTCGCGCGGATGTCCGCGAGGCGCTGCTGCACGCTGAACACCTCCGTATTGAACTGGGCAAAACCGAGGTTGAAAATGGACGTGAGTTCCTCCGGGGCGATCAGGTCGAGGAGATGCGGCAACGCGTTGATATCCAGACTGTCCAAGTAGGCCAAGACGTTGAGTTGGCGTTTGTCGCTGAGGACCCGGTCTAGCGCACTTGCCACGTTCGTCTGGTTGGGCGTGAGAGTGATGCCTGTCAACACGTCCTCCAAGGGGGTCTGGACAATCACGATGGTGCCATTGTCGCCGGTGCCGCCGGTGCCTCCGGTGCCGCCGGTGTCGCCAACGATGCAGATGGAGACCAGAATCGAATTGGAGTCTAGGGTCACAGCGCCATTCAGCGCCAGCAGCCGGCCATTCACCTTTGCGCCGGTCAGCGCCGAGATGGACGTCTGGGCCATGACGGTTCCGACGATCGTGGAATTCGTTCCGAGCGTCGCCGAGCTGCCGACCTGCCAGAAAACCATGCATGCCTGCGCGCCGTTAATCAGGATCACCCGGCTGTTTGATGCCGTGGTGAGCGTGGACCCGGTCTGAAAGATCCACACCGTATCCGGGTTGCCCGCGGCGTTGAGCGTCAGGGTTCCCGTGATTCCGAAAGAGCTGGGGGTCTTGTAAACGCCACCCACGAGCGTCTGCCCGCCGAGATCGTAAATCGGCACAAACGTCACATTCGCCGGGCGCCCGGCGGCGTCCAGATACGCGGCGTTCAGGTCGTTTTTCGCGATGGTCAGCAAGCCGGGGTTATTGATGGAGCCCGCAGGGCCGAAGGCATTGACCGCATAGACGGTCCCGGTGACCATGGCGGGCGGGAATCCGGTGATGGCGGCCCCGGTCGTCGGGGACAACCCGACGTTCCCGATAATGGTGGTCGGGCCGAGGTTGGAAATCCCGGAGCCTGCCAGAACGGAAAATCCACCAGCCGTTCCGAGGCCTACCTCGGTCTGTGCCGAGGCATTCCGACTCGATAACGTCATGGCAACCGCAAGGACGAGACCCATGGACGGTATCATGGAGCGGGACTTGCCAGTCTCCGTTGCGGATTTCTTGGGCGGCGCATCAAAGGCACCTGCCAGTTTACGTAGGAGGGAGCGACGGGACGAATGGTTGAAGTCGTCGGCAATCTTTGTGTCTTCGGCCCGAGCCGTAGGGCTCGCGGGTGCAAAGATGAATGATGGGAGCGTTATCTTTGCTTTCATAGATATGTGAGTTTTTGGATGTGTGTAGTGTTTCTCTAAAAACATGGAATCGGATGAGCGGGGGGAGTTGGCCGTATCCAAACGCAGCTATTTTTTGAACTTTCACACACGCAAGGTTCCCGCCGCTCCCGATTCTTCTCTCTATGTAAGACAGAGGGACCGTCCCAAACGGCACCGCGCCGAATGCGGCGGGCAGACGGTATTCGTCGGCGTGCTGCGGAGCAGCCCAGCAAACCGATTCTACCAGCGCCACGGCTTCACGCCGAACGGCGAGAGCGAGCGGGCACTTTTTTCATCCGCACGGCTATTTGAGACCCATCGGTTTTGTTGGATTGCCGGATTGCGGCGATCGGCGTTCTCATCGCGCATCAATGACGCAGAACGAAATCAAACAGAACCACGGACAATTCCTCGCAGTCGCAGAACGCGCCGAGTGGAAGCCACAAGACATCGCACGCCGCGCCACGGTCGCGGAGATTTTTGCACGCGAGGCTCCGCTGGAAGTGGACTTCGGCAGCGGGGATGGCGCGTTCATCCTCGCGATGGCGCGGCGTTTTCCCGAGCGCAACTTTCTCGGTACCGAGCGGATGTCTGGGCGCGTGGAAAAGACGTGCCGGGCGGCGGCTCGGGAGGACATCGAGAACGTGCGCATCGTGCGTTTGGAGAGCCTCTACACGGCCCAGTGGCTCCTACCCGTGGCCTCGGCGAGCGTCGTCCACATCGGCTTCCCCGACCCGTGGCCGAAGCGGCACCACCATCCCCGGCGGCTGTTCCAAGATGAGTTCATGATTGCGCTGCACCAAGTCGTCGCGGCGGGCGGCGAGGTGCGGATCAAGACGGACGACCAGCCGTATTTCCTATGGATCGAAAAGGTGCTCGAACGCGCGAAGGGCTTCGAGCGGATCGCGTGGGAAGAAGACGCGGAATACCCGAAGACCGATTTTGAAGCGCACTTCCTCGCGCAAGGGCTACCGATTTACCGTGCTCGGCTGCGGAAGGTGTGACGTTTACAGCCAGCCGTTTTGCTTGAGCCAGAAAAGTAAATCCTTGCCCCACGGATGCACGTCGTCTGCCGCAGCGCCGTTCTTGCCGATGCTCAGGCCGATGCCGTGCGGGCCTTTTTGGTAAACGTGGAAGTCCCACGCGATGCCCGCTTTTTGCAGCGCGCTCACGAAGCGCAGGCTGTTTTCCACCGGCACGGCTTTGTCTTCCTGCGTGCTCCAGACGAAGCACGGCGGCGTTTCTTTCGTCACCTGTTTTTCGCTGGAGAGATACTCGACGAGCTTGGGGTCGGGGTCTTTGCCCAGCAGGTTGTTCTTTGAGCCGCCGTGGGTGACGCCGTCTTCCATCGTGATGACGGCGTAGCAAAGAACGCCGAAGTCCGGCCTGCACGACACCTTCTCCACCGCATCCGTGGCCGCAGCGTTGCCTGCATCAAAATGCGTGATCGCCGTGCTGGCAAGATGCCCGCCTGCGCTGCTGCCCATGATGCCCACGCGCTTAAACTGCGAGGCGTCTGCGCGGACGGTGCGGATGGCGCGCTGTGCATCGCCAAGCATCACGGGGTGCCGGTAGCCTTTGCTGCCGAGCCGATATTTCAAAACGAACGCCGCCACGCCATTCTTTGCCAAGTAGGTCGCGTAGCCATCGCCCTCATGCCCCGCGAGCCCGCCGTAGCCGCCGCCGGGGCAAATCACAATCGCTGTGCCCGTGCCCGTGCCCGCTGCCGGGAGATACGGCGTGAGCGTCGGGATGTCTTGCTCGGCTTGCCCGAGCGCGCCGGGCGCATCGCCTGCCCAAAGCCGGATCGGCGCGCCGGGCTCGGCGTGAAGTGTGGAAAGGGTGAGCAGGCTGGCGAGGAAAAGTGTGAGTTTCATCGGCGCGGAAAATGGCGCATGAGCCGGGCGCGTGACTAGAAGAATCTACACCTCTACGGGCGCACCGTGAATCAGGTCCTTGAGGCTCTTGAGCAGTTTGTCGGCGGTATAGGGTTTTTCGAGGACGGTCTTGATGCCGATAGCCGCGAGTGCGGCCTGGTTCTGTTTTTGAATGTGACCGCTGGAGACGATGACTTTGATTTCTGAGTTTAGCTTGCGCAGCGAACGGACGAGCGTGAGGCCGTCCATCATGCCCATGTGTAGGTCGGTGATGACGACATCAATCTCCCGCCGCTCGAAGTAGAGCGCGAGTGCGTCCGTGCCGTCTTCGGCGGTGTAGCAGCGGTAATTATGCGCTTCGAGCGTGCCGACGATGGCCTCGCGGATGGGCGCTTCGTCGTCCACGACGAGGACGAGTTCGCCGTTGCCCCGCAGCTCTTCGAGGGTGATTTCTTGGGCCGCCTCGCTCTTGGCTTCGCGATCGGCGGGGATGAAAACTTTGAACGTCGTGCCCACTCCGACTTGGCTCTGGATGGTGAGGAATCCTTTGTGCCCCTTGACGATGCCAATGACAGTGGCGAGGCCGAGGCCGGTGCCTTTCCCCTGCTCCTTCGTGGTGAAGAACGGGTTGAAAATTTTGTCCATGATTTCGGGCGTCATGCCGGAACCGGTGTCGGTGACGCTAAAACAGACGTGCGGCCCGCGTGTGGCCCCGGCGTTCGTGCGCACGAGGTGTTCGTCCACCTCCATGTTTTCGCAGGCGACTTTGAGCGTGCCGCCGCGTTCGCCCATCGCGTCGCGGGCGTTGACGCAGAGATTGAGCAGCACTTGGTGGAGCTGGGTGGAGTCGCCCGTGACCATCCACAAGTCGGCGGGGAAGTCTGTCCGGATGTCTATGTTTTTGGGGAATGTCTGCTGCATGACTTTCGTCATCTCGGAGGCGAGGTGCTTCGGCTGGAGCAGCACGCGTTCGCCTTCCACGCCTCGGGCAAATGTGAGCACTTGCTTCACGATGCCCGCGCCCCGTGCGGCGCTGGCTTCGATGATGTTGATCATCTTTTGCTCCGCCGGGCCGAGCGATTGGCGCATGATGCCGACGGCCATCATGATGGGCGAAAGGATGTTGTTGAGGTCGTGCGCGATGCCGCTGGCCAGCGTGCCGATGCTCTCCAACCTTTGTGCGCGGAGGAACTGCGATTCGAGTTTCTTCGTCTCGGTGATGTCGCTGTTGATGAGCAGGATGGACTTGGGCTTCCGCTCGTCTTCGTCGCGGGCGAGCGTCCACCGACTGTTGACGATGACTTCGCGCCCGTCCTTCCGCTCGTGGTTCATCTCGCCGGCCCACTCGCCTTTATTGAGCAGCTCGGTGATGCACTTGATGGCGTCGTCCGAGTTGAGGCGGAAGAGTTCCTGCACATTGCGGCCCAAGGCTTCGTCGGCGCTCCAGCCATAGATCTTTTCCGCGCCGATGTTCCAGAACAGGACTTCGCGGTTCAGGTTACAGACGATGATGGCGTCGGCGGCGAGGTTCAGGACGTGGGCAAGCTCGCGGTTTTCCTCCTCGGTGCGCGTCTGCTCGCTGCGGTCGGTGATGGTGACGAGCGCCGCCTTGCGCCCGTGAAACCGGATGATCTGCCACGCCGTCTCGACGGAGAGCAGCGTGCCGTCCTTCGTCCTGTGCCGCCAAGCGTCCTGCGTGTTCAGGCCGCTCCGAGCGATGGACTCCATCTGCCGCCGGTAGTCGTGGAAATGGGCGACGTCTTCGGGCGGGCGCACTTTATCCGCAGTCATGGCGAGGAACTCATCGCGCGACCAGCCGTAGCGTTTCGTCGCCGCGGCGTTCACGTCGTGAAAGCTGCTCGTCTCCAAATCGAATATCCACATCGGCAGCGGGCTGCGGTGGAACAGCTCATCAAAGCCCGGCACAGAGTCGGGCGCTGCGAGCACGGTCGGCAACGCCACGGCTGGCGGATCAAAAAACGGGATTGGCTTCGGTCGCGAAAACATCGGTCAGAATTGACCTGCTTGGTTAGCAGCTTCCCGGCCAGTCGCGGCTCAGCCTTTGCCCTGAATCGCCCGGAGCCCGACTGCCGCGAGGACCAAGAACGCCCCGCCGATACTCCACCGGCCGGGCACTTCGCCGCGCTGGAGGGCGACCCAGATGGGGTTCAAAATCGGCTCCAGCATCGGGATGAGGATGGCCTCCAGCGCCGTCACCCGCTGGACGGAGATGCTGTACATGACATACGGGATGCCGAGCTGGAAGACGCCGAGCACAGCCAAAATGCCGCACGCTTTCCCCGAAGGTAGTCCCGCTGCGAAGGCGGAGGGGATGGCGATAAGGACGGTGAGGATGTTCCCCAGCAGAAGCGAAGTCGCGGGCGAACGGTCCTTTTCCACCCGGAGGCAAAGGACCATCACGGCGAAGGAAAGCCCGCTCCCCAGTGCCGCCGCGATGCCCCACGCACCGCGTGTGTCAAAGTCGTCCCGGAAAAAAAGCGCGATGCCGCACAGTGCCACGCCGATGCAGACCCAGTCTATGCGGCGGGCCTTTTCCCCGAGCACCCACTGGCCGAGCAGCGCGACGTAGATGGGCGCGGTGTATTGGAGGAAAATGGCGTTGGCCGCCGTGGTAAGATCGTTCGCGATCACGAAAAGCGCGACCGTCCCCGTGTAGGCGATGGCCGCCGTGATCTGCACGCGGGAGAAGGTGAAGACGGGCTTGCGAATCCACGCCCACAGGATGAGGGCGGCGAAGAACGAACGCGCCCCAGACTTCGCCAGCGAGGGCCATTCGACGGATTTGATGAGCACCCCGCCGAGGCTCCAGAGCACCGAAGTGATGAGCAGCAGGATGACTGCGGAACGGTGCCGCACTTATTTTTTGCGCAGCGGCTCCCACCACGCGCGGTTCGCGACATACCACGCGATGGTCTCGCGGATTCCCGCGTCTGGGCGATGGCGGGGCTTCCAGCCAAGCTCGGCCTGAATCTTCGAGGAATCGATCGCGTAGCGCCGGTCGTGGCCGAGGCGGTCGGCGACGTATTTGATGAGCGTCTCGGGCTTGCCCAGCTCGCTGAGGATCATGCGGACGACTTCGATATTCGTCAGCTCGCCATCGCCGCCGATATTATACACCTCACCGCTCCGCCCGCGCTCCAGCACGGCCAGCGCGGCTTCGTTGTGGTCGTGGACGTGAATCCAGTCGCGCACGTTCAGCCCGTCGCCATAGACGGGGAGCGGGAGGTCGCTCATCGCGTTGGTGATCATTAAAGGGATGAGCTTTTCGGGGAACTGATACGGCCCGTAGTTATTCGAGCAGCGCGTCACCAGCACATCCTGCCCGAACGTGTGGAAATGCGCCAGCGCCAGCAAGTCCGAGCTGGTCTTACTCGCCGAGTAAGGCGAGCTGGGCTGTATCGGCGACTGTTCGCTGAACCGCCCCGTCGGCCCGAGCGAGCCATACACTTCATCCGTCCCGATCTGCAAAAACCTCCCCGCTTTATGCCGCCGTGCCGCATCGAGCAGCACGCCGGTGCCCACCACGTTGGTCTGGATAAAGGCCAGCGGCCCCGAGATGGAGCGGTCCACATGCGACTCCGCCGCGAAGCTCACCACGGCATCGAACTTCCCCTCTGCGAAAACGCGCTCCATCGCCGCCGCATCCGCGATGTCCGCGTGGTGGAAAACATAGCGCCCGCCTACATTAGCGACGACATCCGCGAGGTTCGCCGGATTCCCCGCATACGTGAGAGCATCCACATTATGCACCGTCCACTCAGGACGCGCCGAAAGGAGAAGCCGAACAAAATTGCTGCCGATAAAGCCGCAGCCGCCAGTGACAAGAATACGCATGGTCGGAGCCGATGTAGCACGCTACGCGCCGCTGCAAAGCGCGGATTGGCCCGCAGCGCGACCTATGTTCAACACGCTATCAATGGAAAGGCAGGCAACTATTTCACATGCATCACACCGCGCATGACGATGTGGTGGCCGGGGAATGAGCAGATATACGGGTAGTCGCCGGGTGAGGCCGGAGCTGTGAAGTCGATGACTTGTTCCTTGCCGTTATCGAGCAGTTTGCTCGACCAGAGGATGTCCGGGCTCTCGGGGACGAAGTTCATTTCAAAGCCCTTCGCGCCCAGCGCCATCGCTTTGTTACCGATGTCATCGGCTTTGCCGGGCTTTAGCAGCAGGAGGTTGTGCGGCATAAAGTCGGCGTTCGCGAAGGTGAGTTTGATCTTCTTGCCAGCCTTTACGGTGAGTTCTTTCACGTCGTAGGACATCTTCTCAGGCACAGTCGCGATGCGGATGGTGGTGAGGTCCGGCATGTCGGAGAGGATGCCGGATTTTTGCGCGGCGGCATCCTTGGCCTCGGCGATGACGCCGCCGTGTTGTGACGCTTCGACGTTGAACCACAGATGCTGCACGGTATTCGCGGCGATGCGGGCGTGGGGCTCGGGGGACTTCAGCAATTGGCCCAGCAGCTCAATGTTGCGGACGTTGTGTTGCTGGTGAATCCAGAGCGCTTCGAGCAGGTGATGAGCGTCTTCCTTTTTCGTCGGGTCGAACTGTTTCATCCACTTTCGCGTCTCGGCGATGACTTCCTTGGAGTCGCGTTCGCTGAGCTCGATGTGCGTGCGGTGGCGCACGCCGTCGGCGGGATGCTTGAGGTTTTCGAGCAGCGCGGGAATTGGCTGTCCGTCGATCGGGACGATCTTCTGGAGCGGCCGCCCGGTTGCTGTGACGCGGTAGATGCGGCCGTGCGCGTGGTCGCGGTTGGGGTCGCGGACGTTGTGCTGCATGTGGCCGATGATGACGTTGTGCCAGTCGCTAAAATACAGCGAGCCGTCGGGTGCAAAAATGGCATCGGACGGACGGAAGTTTTTGTCGCCGCTCATCAGCAGGCCGCGTGATTTTTCCTCGGACTTGGAACCGTCGGCATTGACGACGGTGGCGGTGAGTTCAGCGCCGGCAGGCTCGCCCCAGACGACTCCGGTGTCGGGATTGCGGTCGAGATGGTAGTGCTTGATGCCGAGAAATCCGATGACGTTGCAGATGAGGAAATCACCCTGCATGGACTCCGGAAAATGAGTGCTGGAGACGACTTCGCTCGCGGTCACAGGGCGCACTTCTTTTTTCAAAAGCTCGCTCATTTTGAAACCGCTGCCGCTGGGCCGCACTTGATACGCGCGGCCTCCGGTGCCGTCGGTGGCGTATTGGTAGCCCCAATAGTCGAACGAGGTTCCGTGCGGGTTTGGCGAGTTCGTCGCGTGCATCGCGATGGTGAAGCGGCGAGGGTCGAAGCGATACATTGCGCTCGCAGACGATTGCAGCGATGGGCCCCAAGGATGCTCGTAGTTGTGGACCATGAAGACGCCGCTCTGCCAGTAGATGCCGCCGTCGGGGCCGTAGATGAGATTGTTCGCACCGTGGTGCGTGTCGGAAGTGTCGAGACCTTGCAGCATCACTGTGCGGACGTCCGCCTTACCGTCGCCATCGGTGTCCTTGAGGAAAATGAGTTCCGACATGCAGGTCACGATGACGCCGCCATTCCAGAACTCGAAGCCGAGCGGGTTCTGCACTTTTGCAAACTCCGTGACGCGGTCCGCTTTGCCGTCGTTGTTGTCGTCGTGCAGAATGAGAAGCGCGTCGTTCATCGGCTTGAGTGGCTCCCATTTCGGATAAGTCGGCCACACTGCGGCCCACAAGCGGCCCTTGGTGTCGAACTGCATCTGCACTGGGTTCACGAGCTGCGGGAAGCGGGCTTCATCGGCGAAAAGGCTCACTTCAAATCCGCTCGCGACGGCCATGCTCTTGATGCCTTCTTCACCGCTCACATATTTGAGGGTGCCCTCCTTCACAGCGCTGGAGCTTTTGCTGCCGCCGCCGACATTCGACACGACGGGGATGGGCTTGGGCACGTTGCTGTCGTCCACTTTCTTGTCCTTGCCGGATGCGCGTGCCCACACGCGCTCGTCGCGGTTTGCGGTCATCACGTCGAGCATCGAGAGTTCGTGCTGGAGAACGACTGCGTTGGTCTGTCCGTCCACGAAGCTCAGCGTGGAGCGACCACCCCAAACATCATTGCCGTCGGAAGCGTGGTAGCGATTGTGCCAGTGCATGTCTTTGTCGAGCACCGCCTCGCGCACCGGTTCGAGGAACGGCGATGAACTGACCTGTTTCCCGAGCAGCGCCTTGGCGATCACCTCGGCGAGCAGGCGGTCGCCTTCTTCGGAAAGATGCACGCCATTGATCGTGAGCGGCGATTTCGCTGCCTTGAAAAGCTCCAGCGACGGATGGAACAAATCGACAAACGCGACGCCTGCTTCTTTCGCTGCGGCTTCAGTGGCCTTTGTGTAGGCTTCGAGCTGCGCGTTATGCGCTTTGCCGTCAGGCACGTTCGGGTTGCGCGTGTCCTCGTGCGCGATGGGACTGAAAAGCACGATGCGCGGGAAGCTCTTGCCGTTCGGTTTTGCGCCGCGCGTTTTCTTCACGAAGTCGAGCAGTTGCTTCCGGTAGTCGTCCGCCTTGCCGTCGTATGACTCGTTGTAGCCGAAGAAGCCGAACACGACGTCTGCTTTTACGTGCTGCAAATACGTGGTCATCGAAATCTGCCCGCTGCTGCGCGGGTAGCTGCCTGGACGGTCGCCGCTCGTGCTCATATTCCGGAATCGGACCGCTTGCTCCGGCATCGCGCTCTGAAGCAGCGTCTCCATCCAGCCATCATGCTGCATCCGGTCCGGAAGACCATTGCCGAGAATCGCGACGACATCGCCTTTCGCAAAAGCGAACGGAAGCGGGTCGCGGTAATCCGCAGGCACGTCTGCGAGCGCGGGTTCCTTGGACGCCTCGGGCTTTTTCTTGCCGTCAGTCTTTGCCGTCTTCTCTCCGCCTGTTGCAGGCTTGCCGGGCTTCCCGTCGAACGTGAGATACGTGAGCTCCCCGGCCTTTTTGACATCGATTTCCATCCCCTCCGGAGCGGCTACATTCGTTGCGCGGAAGACTTCTTTGCGGTCTGCATCAAGCAGCGTGATGGTAAATCCATCGAGGCGACTCGTGAGTCCGCTGCGATTCCAAATACCGATCTTCTCGATATCCTTCGCCTGTCCGAGATCCAGTTCCCACCACGGGAGCGTGGTGCCGGCATTCTCGGTGTGCGTCTGGCCTTTCTTATTATAGTCCGCATCCTTGTTGCCGTCGATCGCGCGCGCGGCCACGGCGTCGCCGTTCGTGCTGGACTGCGTCGCTTTTCCCGTCGGGGCGATATTCTTCCCGCCGCTGATGACTTCAACTTCCGCGAGCGTGAGGATGCGTTTATCGCCGGGCAGTTCGATGCGGACAAAACGCGCCGGTTTTCCCGTGGCCATCGCTGGCGCCGGCGGCTCTACGGTCTTCGCCGCAGCCTCCTGCTTGGCTTCTTTTTTCGCAGCCTTGTCGCCTTTCTCTCCCTTGTCGCCCTGAGCCCCTTCTTTCTTATTCTCCTGCTTCTTCGCAGGCTTCGACTCCTCCTTGCCGGTGTTGTTGTTCGCCGGAATCTGGCTCTCGAAACCCGCATACATCTCAGGCTTGATCCCTTTGGCATATGCTCCTCCGTTGAAAGTGTTCGGCTTGAACGGCCCGACAAAATCGATCTTCAAGTCCGCCTTAATTGCGCCCTCCAGTCCAAGCGCCCAGAAACATCCGTTCACCAACATCCGGCGATAACCTTCATTGGTGATGTCCTCGGGAGTTCCGTAAAGCGTTGTGAAAACGCGTCCCGTTTTGCCCGACGGTGATTTGTATGTACGCGTCCACTCCGACGGCATCGGCGCTTTCTTTGCATCGGCAGGCGAATCCGGCGTCATGCCATCGAGCGGCTGGGCCATCGTGAGAATCTCGCCATCCGTCGGCTTGCCCACATAGCCGCCCGCCTGCACCCAAATGTCCCTCACTCCGCGCAAAATCGGATGCGCCGCCTTGTCATCGACGATTGTGATGCGCGTGCTCTGTTTGTGGTTCGTCCCGTAGTGCCCGACCCAAGTCTGACCCAGCACTTGATGCCCAAAGCCCAGTTCATATCCGGGGACTTTGCTGTCGAACGAATACTTCGCATACGGGTCGCTCGCGCTCGTCTTGAACCCATGCGTCGCCGTGCGCAAACCCATCACAGGACCCCCGCGATTGAGGTAATCATCAAAGTGCTTCATCTGCTCCGCCGGGAACTGCTGAAACCGCAGAAACACCACGGCCAAGTCTGCCGAATCCAGCGCCTCCATGCCGGGCATGTTCGAGTTTCCCGCGACAATCTCGCCCGTCGCCTGATCGATATTAAAAAGCACCGTGCATTTGAACCCCTGATGCTTCGCCAGCAACCGCGCCATCGCCGGAAGCGACTCCTCAGAGCGATACTCGTGATCCCCCGCCATAAAGACGATGTGCTTGCCCTTGCCGGGCCCCTCGGTGCCTTCGTAAACAAGCGGCGCAGCACTCGCGAAGGTCGCGAACGGGATGAGAAAGGAGATGATGTGTTTCATGGATTGGATGTGGATAATTGCGGACGCACTCTGCGTGCATGGCATCGATCAGGCGCGGCTGCGACACAAGATTGATTTCTCGCGCTTCACAACAGTGGAAAAAGGCTTCGCAAGTTGCCCTGCTTCGATGACGCCACCCTCACACTCGTCGCCAGCACGATCCTGAATTTCGACGAGGCGCTGACGAAGTAGCGATCAACGCATTCCGGAAACCGAGTGCCCGCGCTTTTCTGAGTTCCCCGCCACGTCTCTCGCCAGTGCGACGACTTGCTCCGCTTGCGGGATGGATGCGGTCCAGTCGGTGACGCCGGATTGTTGGGTGACGATTGTTGCATTCACGCCGTTCACCATGACGGCAGCGACGGCGCCGTCATCCTGAGTGACTCCGTGGACTTCGAGCCTCCCGCTCTCGCTGCGAATGCTCGTGATCATCGTCGCGGGAGCACTGTCGTCTTTGGGCTCCAGCAATGTGGGAAATGCAACGCCGCTGACTTCGGAGGCGCGGACGTCTTTGCCTGTCCATCCCTCTACGACGCGGCCGTCTTTTGCGGCGTCGGGGAATTTTGCGCTGACCACCCGGCGGATGCCGTCGCCGGTGTGGAAGTAGTAGCTCACCGGGTATTGGAGTGTGTCGTTGCGCGGGCCGCCGCCGAGGTCCACGACGTTGGATTGCGAGCGGGAGTTCACGATTTTCAGCTCGCGGAAATGACCGCTCGCGCCTTCGCGCGGTGTTGTGCAGGCCATTTGAATCAGCGGGTCGCGGCCTACGCGGCAGTTGGCGAGCGTGAGTCGTTCGTACGTGAAATCACCGTACTGGATGCTCTCGTCGTCGTGGCCGCGGTTGATCGGTTCGCTGTTGATATTGTCGAAATCGAGGTCGCGATAAACGTGCGCGTCGTAGTCGGGATGATAGATGCCATAGACCGCGTTTTTCACGCGCAGACCTTCGCAGAGAAAGAACTGCACATTGGGCCGCAAGACGTAGTGCGTCTCCCACGCGCGCAAATTTCGCACGATAAACGGATGCTCTCGGTCGCCGTGGACGGAGCCGTTTTTGTCGTCGCCGAGATTGAAGCTGTAGAGCCCCTCGGTGTGCGATTCGTTGTCCTCGAACCGCACGAACGGCAGCGTGCGCACATCGCGCTCAATGGGTTCGCCGTCCTCGTTGCGGATGCGCAGCGTCGGGTTGAAGTTGCTCGCTTTTTGGATCTCAAACCGGAAGCCGTATTCGTCGTTCTCGCACGCGACGTTGCGCGTGAAAGTGTTGCGCCCGTTCGCCCACCAGAAGCCCGCGCCGTCATTCGGGTCGAACGACAGAACCTGCTTCGGCAGACGCTGCGCGCCGATGGCCTGCACGGCGAGATTGCGGTCGAAGATGTTCCATTGCTCCGTGGCGTCCTCCAGAAAATAGCCGTGTCCGCGCGAGCGATACCCGACGCAATCCCGCACGAGCAGATGGTCCGTGCCGTGGACGGTGATCCAGCGATTATCGGAATCCCACACGCTCGCACCGAGCACGCCGCTGCCGCGCATCGTGTCGCGGACGAGGTGAAAATGGATCGCGTATTTTCCGAGGATGCCCTTTTTGCCGAGATGCCGGAACTCCGCGTAGCTGATGCCGCCTGCCGAGTCACGGTGATACATCGTATGGCCGCGCACGCCCGCGGGCTCGGCGCTTTCCACGACGACATTGCGCGAAAGCAGCGCGACTTCACTTCGCATGATGCCTTCGCCAAAATGCGCGTATTCCAGTGGCTGGTCGAGTATCACTCGCGCTCCTTCGAGCTTCACAATCGTCCGCTCTTCCGTGGCTCCCGCAAACGCTCCGCGCGCCGCCTTTTTCACTGCGGCAAGATAGTCGTCTTCGCGGGAGCCGGTGACGATGACACGGTCGCCAGAGTGCCATCCGGTCGCGGGCGATTCCAGCTCCAGTTCGGTCGCGCCTTGCTTCGCGGATGCGGCGAGCTTCAGCCAGGTTCGCGGCATCGGCGCGCCGTGAATGTCCCATCGTCCTCCGCACGCGATGATCGCCGGGAGAGTCTCCTTGTTCATCCCTTCAAAATACCGCAGCCGAATCGTCGCCGTGACACCGGCGGGAATCGGCGCTTCCGCCGTGCCGATTTCCAGCGCGGGCATCGCGCCGCCGACGGGAATCGGCGCATCATCGTGGCAATCGAAACCATCCTCGCTGCAAGTGTCACCGGGAGTCACACGCAGCAGCCCTACTTCGAGGCGCGTATTTTTCTCCCGCGAAAAAGTGAGCGTGCCTGCGACGTGGATGACCCGCAGCGCATCGGCGGAATCGACATCATAAGTCACCACATGACCCGTCTGCACTTGCACACGTGCTCCGGCCTTTGGCAAAGCGCCGCCCCATGTCGCGGCGTCGGACCAGCGTCCGGATTTAGCCGAGCGCACATCGAACGCGACGGGATCGGCAAAGACGATTGAAACCAGGGTGAGACTGAGGGCGAGTATGGCGCGCATGATATGAGGAGTCGGCGGCGCGATGTTTCTTTGCCGATCCTTGCGCATCGCGGCCTGTCTGGGAGGATTCATCCCAATTCGTTCCTCGCAACTCTGGGCTGAATGACGCAACGCCGTCGGCGTAAACAACCGCCGCGCGCTCCCAATGCCGACAATGCTGCGCGCCTCGCAAGCGTGCTCGGTGCGTTTAATCAGGCTGGCATCGCCGTTTGCTTGGCACCACCGTTTGCAAGTCAGGCGTCATGTAGTGCTCTCAGTGAGCGCGTAAGATGGAGACAATGCCGAGGATAAGAAGCGTCGCGCCTGCCACGATAGAAAGCGCGGCGACTACTGGAAGCTCGCGAAACTCGAATGTCCCGGTAACGCCGCCAGTCTTGGAAATGAGCCGAAAGGAAAATGAGACGGGACGGATGAGAATGGAGTAAGTCGATAAGATCAGACTGACGACCGCCCACAAGACGGCAGGGGCAATGCCGATGGCTGCTAAGATGAGAAGGACCTTCGGCGTCATTGGTTGTTCTTCGGAAAATTCCTTTGAATGTGGTTCATTGTTCTACTCAGCCATTTCGCCACCTTAGTCTCAACCATAGTTTTACCGTGCCCATTGGTAGTGGCGGGTCATTTTTCTATTCTGTTTTAGCGTCAGGGAGCGCGAGTTTAATCGGGGCGGGTTCCAACTCATACTTTCCCTCGCGGCATTTTGGCTCCCGCGAAGCGGCGCTTCGTAAATTCGTGTCGCTTCGCGAGTGATGTAGTGCCGCGAAGAGACTCGCGGGCTACTTTTCGCTGACGCTCCGATAAAACCCTCGACACGTAGATAGCGCATTCGCTAGACACCGGTCCCGTGGATTCCAAGCTTAGCCATTCACGACGCAACCCTTCCGCGCTCCACGTTGGAGCGGCGAATACCCGACGCTTCGAGCGAGCTTCGGAGCCTCATTTCGAGCGCGGAAATTCTTTTGCCGAAGCCCTGCCGCAACTCGGTGCGCTCACCCAGCCCGGAAAGCTGAACATTTTTCCCGCCAGCGCCAAAACCTTGCGTCGGGGTGTGCTCACCCGGTGCCGGGGTACCCGCACCTTGGCGACAGGTAGCCGCACCTTCCCGCAAGGTGCGTACACCCAGCCGTTGGGTGTACGCCCCCAACGGCTGGGTGTGCCCACCTTCTCCTTTCGTAAACACAAATCCGAGGCTGCTGCGGGGCTGCCGTGGCGCTCGGCTTTAATCATCATCCGCCTCCGAGAGCACCCACGCACGCCGGATGGGTGCGGGCATGGCGGCGGTTGCGCCTCGGATGCTGCGCCAGATGATTTCGTTGAGCAGCAAGTCATCGGCGGCGTCTTCTTTGGTGAAGTCCATTTTGAGCGATTCTTGCGCCCCCCATGCGAGCTTGGGGGCTTTGGCTTCGCGGTCGGTTTTCGGCATGAGGGCGACGTAGGGGCGGAGGTCGGGTTCTTTTTGAAAGGAGGCGAACATCGGCATGGCCAGCGCGTCGAACTGCGACATGGGCTGTAGTCCGAGGATCAGCTCCATCGTGCGGAGCATGGAGGCGGTGCTGTAGAGTGTGCTGTCGAGGCTTGCGCGGCGGACGTAGGGCGAGATGACGTAGGCGATGGTGCGGTGGGCATCGACGTGGTCGGGGCCGTTTTGCGCGTCGTCTTCTACGACGAAGATGGCGGTCTGCGCCCAGAACTTCGACTTGCTCACGGCCTCGACGAGCTGGCCAAACGCGAGGTCGTTATCCGCGACGTGCGCGGTGGGCGTGGGCTTGCCGGGGCTTGTGCCGCTGGTGTGGTCGTTGGGCAGGCGGACGATCTGCAGGCTCGGCATATCGCCTTCTTTTTCAAAACGCTGAAGCTCCGAGATGAAGCGCGCGGCGCGTTTCACGTCGGGGTAATCCATCGCGAACGTGTGATACTCGGGGTCGATGTGGCCTTCGAGCCCCGGCGTTTTTGCCTTTGCCGGAGTGCCGTCGGCTTTTGGGCTGGTGGTAAATTCGCCGTAGCTGCGGAAGGTGACGTTTGCAGCCTTCGCACGGTCCCACAAGTAGCCGCCAGCGGGCGTCGCGGCTGGGAAAGCGCCCTCGGCGGGATACGGGAATTTCTTGCTGTGCCCGTAACTGAGCGGCCAGTTTTTCTCCACCCAGTCCGTCGCGTAAGCGCCCATGCTCCATTCGTGGCCGTCGGCGCTCACTTCGCTCTCCACGTAGAAATTATCCAGCGTCACAAACTCACGAGCGAGCGCGTGGTGGTTGGGCGTGACGGCATCCGGGAAAATGCAGAGCGACGGGTCGCCGTTGCCGCGCCCGAGGTCGCCGAGCACTTGGTCGAAGGTGCGATTTTCTTTCACAATGTAGATCACGTATTTGATGGGCGAGGCGTCGCCGACTTTGCGCGGGATGGGGTTTCCGTCGAGCTGTGCAGCCTCGATCTTCTTCGCGGTCGTGGGCATCCCGAGCATGGCGATGGCGCTCCATTTTTTCATCTGCGCTTCGAGGTCCGTCTCCTCCGGCGGCAGCGGGATGAGGCTCAAGGTTCCTTGCAAAATGCCCGCGATGTATTGGCTCACGGTCGCTGGCGGGGACTTCGCGCCGGGCTGTGCGTAGTTGCGGTTGGCACGCGAAACCACGCCCTTTCCGTTCGCGACGATGAGCTTCCCGCCCTTTGCCACTCGGACGCTCGTGGGATACCAGCCCGTCGGGATGAAGCCCAGCGAGCGCGACTTGCCGGGCTCTTCCATCTCGAACACGGCGACGGCGTTGATGTTCGCATTCGCGACGAACAGGAACTCGCCGTTCGCGGAGAGCGCGAGCGAGTTCGGCGTGTTGCCGGGAGGCGCGTCGGGCGTGAGTTCGGCGATGAGCGTCTCGGCGATGCGGCCCGTCTCCACATCCACGACGCTCACAGAGTTGCGGTTCGCATTCGCGACGAGGAGGTGTGCGCCGCTGGGCGTGAGTAGCATTTCGTTCGGGTGTTCTTCGACTTCCCAGCGCGCGATTTCTTTCCACGTCGCAAGGTCGAGGACGGCGACGTGTTTCTGCGCCCAGAGGCTCACGTAGAGGCGTCCGCGTGCTTCATCGAGCACGCAAGTGTAGGGGAACGGCGCGTCTTTGCTCGTCGTATCGAGGAGCTGCTCGGCGCGCTTCGTGATGCTCGGGTCGTCCGTTTTCTCGCCCGTCTTCTCGGCGGGTTTCGCCACCGGCGCGGCGAAGGCGAAATTGGTGATGTCAGCGGCGCTCGCGATTCCATCGTCGCCTAGCGCGATGCGCACGCGGCTTACGCTTTGCCCCCACACGTTCGCGACGTAAATGGTCCCGCCATCCTTGGAAATCGCGATGCCGCCGGGGATGCCGCGCTCGGCCTTCGCACGGATGCGGATGCTCATCGGCTCGGCGAGGTATCCGCTTTTAAATGGGAACATCCACAGCACTTCATCGCCCGAACCGCTGATGACGAGCTTCGTGCCATCCGGCGAAAACGTGCAGCCGTAAAAGGACTCGTTCACATTCGCCCGCGAAACGATTTTTCCCGCCGCGACATCGAGGATTTGCACCTCGTGCTGCCCATAGCCGCAGTGCAGCACCGCCGCGAATTGCCCCTCGGGATGCAGCGCGATATTCACCGGGAAATCGCCCACTTCGATCTGCTTGCCCACAGGCCGCAGCGACCATTGGTTCGGCAGCAACACCGCACCATCCTTCTGGCCACCGGGCAACTCCGGCGCGGGCCTTTCCTCGGCGAAAAGTGAGAGCGTGCTGAGGGCTAGGACGGCGGTAATGAGTCGCGACATTCGCTTCGTCTATCGGCGCGCGGCGAGGGATGCAAGGAGCAGTCCCGAACGACTCGGCAGGCGGGGCGGATTTTCGCACGCAGGGTTGCAGTGGGCGGTTGCGGGGAGTAACCACGGCCTATGCGCATCATCCTCGCTCTTTTTGCCACTGCCACATTTGCCCACGCCGATCTCACAGACGAGCAGCGTCGTGTGCCGCTGGAACAGGATAGCGCGGACCCGAAGGTGACGAAAATCGTCATCCTTGCGGGGAGCCCGAGCAATAAGGCGGGGCAGCACGAGTACTTCGCGGGGTGCGCGATGCTGGCAGATTGGCTGCGCAAGACGCCGGACGTTCATCCGGTGTTAGTGGCGGATGGTTGGCCGCGCGATGAACGGGTTTTTGCCGGGGCAAAAGCGGTGGTGGTTTATGCGGATGGCGGGGCGAAATTGCCGTTCCTCGCGCCGGAGCGTTGGGCCAGCATGAAGGCACTTATCGCGGGTGGGACGGGCTTGGTGATGCTCCATCAGGCCGTGGATGTGCCGGAGGCGAATGCGGCTGAAATCAAGAGTTGGCTGGGTGCGGCGTGGACGAAGGACATCGGCTGCCGGGGGCACTGGGACATGGAGTTCACGCCAACGGTGAAGCACGCCAGCTTGCAGGGAGTGGAACCGTTTGCTGCGCCGCTCGATGGCTGGCTCTACAATCTGCACTTCGCGGAAAAGGGCGTCACGCCACTGCTCACGGGCGCTGTGCCAGACAAGTCGCGGACGACGGCAGACGCGAAGGCGAACCTCGGCCGAGCGGAGGTCATCGGTTGGGCTTTCGACCGACCCGACGGCGGGCGTTCGTTTGCATTTACCGGCTGCGATTTGCACAAAAACTGGCAGGTGGAGAGCCAACGTCGCTTCGTCGTGAACGGGATCCTTTGGGCCGCCGGACGCGTAGTTCCCGCGACTGGTGCGCCCGTGCCGATGCAGCCAGCGGACCTTGCGCGCAATCTCGATGCGAAGCCGCTGCCTGCGCCTGCGAAGTGACTCGATTCTGCCTATTCTCCAAGATGCTCCGCTCCGCCTGCTTCCTTCTTATTTTCGCTCTCTCCACAGTTTTCGCCGGGACGCCGGCGGAGGAGTGGGCGGGCATCACGAAGCTCGATGCCGGGCCGACGGCGGTGCCGAAAAATGAGAGCAACGCCAAGCGGATTGCGATCGCTCACAATGAGTTGCAGGAGAAATCACTCCGCGCATTCCTCGCCGCACACCCGAAAGATGCGAACTTTTTCGAGGCAAAGCTGCGGCTTGCACGGACACTGAGCATCCGCTCGCGGCTTAACGGCGAGCCAGAGCCGGGGGAAATCGGACGCATTCTCGAAGAGCTGGACTCCATCGCCGTGGGGCCGCAACGGGCGGAGCTCGACTTCGCGCGGCTGTCGCGAGAGATGCGGCGTCTGCAGGGCAGTCGGCCTTCTCCGGGACAGCGCTCCGCATTGCTAGAATCGGCGCGGAAGTTTCAAAAAAGCTACCCGACAGACCGGCGCATCGCGTCCCTGCTGACGGAAGTGGCAACGCTTTTCGAGCACGACCCGAAGACGAAGACGGCTCTCATTTCCGATGCGGAAAAACTCGCGCAGGAGCCCGACTTAAAGGCGCAGCTCGCCGATGATCGGAGGCGGCTGAACCTTTTGGATAAGCCGCTCGGGCTCCATTTTGCGGGGATTGATGGTACGAACTTCGACATCAAGGATCATCGCGGAAAGGTCGTGGTCGTGCTCTTTTTCGCGACGTGGTCCGAGCCATCGATGGCGGCGTTTTCGGAGTTGAAAGACGTTATGGCGAAGAACGATGACGCCGTCTTTGTCGGGGTGAGTCTCGATAAGGACAAGGCGGCGCTGCAGGGTTTCCTCCGCCAGCTCAAAAGGCGGCCCATCGTAGGCTGGGACGGCAAAGTATGGGATAGTCCGCTCATCCAGACGACAGGCATCAACACGCTCCCAGCCGCGTGGCTTTTCGACAAACGAGGGCTGCTCCGTTCGCTTGATGGACTTGAGGAAACGGAGAAGCAAATTGCGCGGTTGGACCAAGAATAGCCCGCTGGCATTATAGCTGCTATAATTTCCAGCACTATGCGCTGGTTTTGTACAGGACATTTTTCCGCCACGTGGCTCTTTTGCACCGGGCTTCTTTTCCACTTTCAGAAGACGGGGGAAAAGCCGCTGACCTTCATGCTTTTCGCACTCATCTTGTGGCCGCTGGTGCTTACGCTGCTTCCGTTAAAGGGCTATTTTCACCTCAAGGCAATCACGCTCGACCGGCTCAAGGCCCGTGTAAGCCGGGGCGAGTTGAAGAAGGCTGTGGTGTTCGCCTTTGGGTTTTGCACGAGCTTCGCTGCGGCGCTCTGCATCGGTGCTGCGACGCTGCTGGTGGGAAAGTTGGATGCCTATTTCAGCAAGCAGGACGGGCTGCTCGGGGTGGCGCACACGCTGGTATGGTTCCCGATTTGTTTCGCCGTCTGGGCGCTTACTCCCTCGCTGGTACTCTCGAAACTCGCAGGCAAACCAGAATCTCCAGCGAACGCTTAATCACCCACCATGAACCCCAAAGTCCGCTTCCGCCAAACCCTGTTGCCGCTTCTCGAAGAACTTACGATTTGTCCCGTGGAGGCCGCCTTTCGCTCCATCGGGGCGCGGATGGAGCGGGAATTCATCCACCTCGACATCGCGGAGGATGGGGCCGCGCTCGACCATCTGCTCCGCGAGACGGGCTGGAATCGCGGAGCTGCACAAGCTGGGTCCGCCACCTACTCGCTCGGCGATAAGTCCGTGCTGCTGACGCTGCGCACCGGAGTTCAGAGGGGCTAGGATAAGCGCTCGCCAATCCGTCTCCCGTTCCGATAAAAGCTGCGGGATGCTTTCAGTCGTCATCCCGCTCTTTAATGAGGAGGACAATATCGCGCCGCTCCAGGCGGAACTCGCCACAGCTCTCGCCGGGCGAGAATACGAACTCGTCCTCGTGGACGATTGCTCGACCGACAAAACGCTCGAACGCATTCAGCGTGGGCCGGGCGTCCGAGTCATCGCGTTTGAGAAAAACACCGGCCAAAGTGCCGCAATGTATGTCGGCTGCAATGAGGCCAAAGGAGACATCATCGTCCTGCTCGACGGCGACCGCCAGAACGACCCGAACGACATCCCACTCATGCTCGCCAAGCTGGAGGAAGGCTACGACCTCGTCTGCGGCTGGCGCGTGAAACGGCAGGATAATTGGTCCAAGAAAATCAGCAGCCGCATCGCGAATTTCGTCCGTAGCCGATTCACCCGCGACGGCATCCACGACACCGGCTGCTCGCTCAAAGTCATGCGCACCCAGTGCCGGGAATCGCTGTTCCTCTTCCGAGGGATGCACCGCTTCATCCCCGCGCTCGTGAAAGGGCTCGGCTACAAAATCACCGAGCTGCCCACAAACCACCGCCCGCGCGTAGCAGGCGTGAGCAAATACGGCTTTGGCAGCCGGGCCGTAAAGGCGACGTGCGACATGTTCGCCGTGCGCTGGTTTCTCTCTCGCCAGCTCCAAGTGCGAATGCGCAGAGAACCCTGAGAATTTGCCCTCGGTGGGGCACTGAACTTGCGGCATCTAATGGAAATATGGCCGACACCCGACCCATTCTGCTCGTCGAGGATAATCCCGACGATGTGCTTCTTACTCTGCGCGCTTTCTCCAAAGCGCACATCGCGAACGAAATCATCGTCGCTAAGGATGGAGTAGAGGCGCTCGACTATCTTTTCTGTCGTGGCCAGTGGGCCTCCCGCGATGTGACCGAGCTGCCTGCGCTCATGCTGCTCGACTTAACCTAAAAACGGCAGTTGAACGGATTTTCAGAGAAAAATGAGCCTTGGACGGGTGAGTGATTTCCAACTGCTCCGCAGTTGGCAATTTCCAGAGTAAAATACCCTATTTTTCGGCCTCAAAAACGGGGTCAACTGCCGTTTTTAGGCTTAAAGCTCCCGCGCGTGGACGGACATCAAGTGCTCAAAGAAGTGCGCGCCGATGAGCGCACGAAGCTCATCCGGGTCGTCGTCCTCACGTCCTCGAAAGAAGAGCAAGATGTCTTCAAGAGCTACTCGCTTTTTGCAAACAGCTACATCCGCAAGCCCGTTGATTTCGATCAATTCCTTACGGTCGCGACTCAGCTTGGCCTTTACTGGCTCTTGCTCAACGAGCCGCCACCGGGCCATTAAATCACCAATTTTCCAGCCCACATGTCGCCCAAACTCCGCGTCCTATATTTAGAGGATAACACCGATGACTTCCTCCTCGTCCAACGTGAACTGCTCAAAGCCGGCTGGGCACTCGAAATGCGGCAAGTGGACAATGAGCACGACTTTTCCCGCCATGTCCGCGAGGGGACTTGGGACATCATACTCGCGGACTTCAACCTACCCGGCTACGGCGGAATGGCCGCGCTCGAATTTGTCCGGCGCACGGGCTATGAAGTTCCATTTATCCTCATCTCCGGTACGATCGGCGAAGATGCCGCGGTCGATTGCATCCGCGCCGGGGCCAACGACTACGTCCTCAAAGACAACCTCCGGCGGCTGAACCACGCCATCACACGCGAGCTCGGCGAGGCTACCGCACGCCGCGAGCGCCGTAAGTCCGAAGAAGAACGCTCAAAGCTGGAGACGAAACTGCGGCAGGCGCAAAAGATGGAAGCGATGGGGCGGCTCGCCGGGGGCATCGCGCATGACTTTAACAATATCCTAACCGCCATCCTCGGCCACGCGGAAATGGCAGCGTTCCACCTCGCCGATAGCCCGGCGAAAGGAAACATCGAGCAAGTGCTAAAAGCCAGTGCACGCGCACGCGACCTTGTGCAGCAAATCCTCGCCTTTAGCCGACAGCGGCCCGCAGAAAAAAAGATAATCCTCCTCGACAGCGTCGTCCACGAAGCGACCAAGCTTCTCCGCGCCACCATCCCCGCCGCGGTCGAGATTTCTGTTCACATCCCTCCGGCTGGCGCCCCCGTGCTCGCCGACCCATCGCAGATTCACCAAATCATCATTAACCTCGGCACCAACGCCGCCCACGCGATGAAAGATCGAGGTGGCCGACTCGAAATCGGACTAGTGAAGTGCACCGTCGGAGCGGATCTGGTGCGCCAATTTGCGCAGCTCCACGCGGGGCCACACATGTGCCTCACCATCAGCGACACGGGCAGCGGCATGGACGCGGGCACGCTAGAGCGACTGTTCGAGCCTTTCTTCACTACCAAGGGCCCAGGCGAAGGCACAGGCCTCGGACTCGCCGTCGTCCACGGCATTGTCCAGAGCCACGACGGCGCAATCAGCGTCGAGAGCCATCCCGGCACCGGCACGGTCTTCCGCACTTACTTCCCCATCGTCGCGTCCGGCCCCGCGCAAGCGCCCCAGCCCGCGGCCCCACCAATCCCGCGCGGCAAAGGCGAACTTGTGCTGTTTATAGACGACGAATCCTCCGTCCTCGCACTCGCTGAAGCCATGCTTAAAAATCTCGGGTACACCACGCTAGGCTGCTCCCATCCTGAGCAAGGGCTGGCCGTTTTCGAGGAGCGGCAAGACGACATCGCACTCGTCATCACCGATCTCAGTATGCCCGGCATGAGCGGCCTCGAGCTCGCGAAAAAGCTCCTCCAAATCCGCCCCAGCGCACGAATCATCCTCACCAGCGGCTACACTGGCGACCTCGACATCGAACAGTGCTCCCGGCTCGGCTTCCGCGGCCTTCTCACCAAGCCCTTCGCTCTCCGAACCCTCGGCGAGACGATCAGCAAAGCGCTGCTGTAGGGGAAAAAGATAGAACCGATCGAAGTCTCGGCAGAAACACAGAGCGTCGCACCCAATCTCGAGCGCCGTCCAGTTTTGCATACCCGTGCGAGGCTGATTGGGCGCTCCCGATTTGCTCCATTTTGAATCACACGCGACTCGCGCTAATCGAAAAACGCGTGTTTAATTGGCCCGCACAGCCGTGCACCAACCGGAACAACCAGAAAGTTTTTATCTACCTCAAAATCATCGCTTTAGCGCATCGGACAAGAGCTAAATGGACTGCACACGATACCGGTCTCTGAGCGGCTCGGGCTGAAATTCATGGAAACCCAGCAAATAATTCACGTTTCCAGAGGTTGCACCAAGCGACACCCTGCGCCACTTTGCTCGCAATGAAAATTTCATCACTTCTGCCACTGGCTTTCGCCGCCGCACTCGCATCGTGCGGAAAGCAGGAGACGACTGTCCTAGAGACTCCGGGGCAGACCCCCGACGCAGCAGCGCCCACCGCATCTGCGCGAGTGACTGGGAAATCAAGCCTTTCAAATGAAGACACGACGCAGCTCGAAGCGTGGTGGAAGAAATACAACCTCGACCCGAACGACCCCGCCCAGCTCGTCGCCGACCCCGATGGCGACGGTTACTCGAACCGCGAAGAGTTCCTCGCCGATACGAATCCCCGCGACCCCAATTCGCTTCCCGGCGTGATGGAGGGCGTGGCGATGAAAGCGATGAACGAGGTGCCCGTGCCGATGATCCTCCGCGACGTGGCGAAGGACGGAAGCAAGGCACGCATCCAGCACACCGACGGCGAGGAGGAGACGCTCTCGGAAGGCGCGACGCCAAAGGGTTCCGCGTTCCGCGTGAAGACGGTGAAATACTCGATGAAGCAGGATAAACACGGCGTCTTCACCGATATGTCGCAAGTCACGCTGGAAAACCCGGAGACAAAAGAGACGGTCTTTTTAGTCCGCGACCTGCCCGCTCGCAGCAGCCAGACGCACGCCGTCATCGCGGGCGCGGATGGCAAGGAGCAGCAGGTGCATTTCGACGAGACATTCACCATCGCCGCCCACCCCGGCAAGCAGTTCAAAGTCATAGACCTGCGGGCCGATCAGGTTGTGGTGCAAGAAGTCGGCGGGAAAACCGTCCTGACGATCCCAAAACGATGAGAGGCACAACCTTCCATCCCGTAGCGCCGAGCGATGTGCAGCGCTTCCTCTTCGATGTAGCCGACCACCTCCCGCTCGCAGCCACTCGGGCGATGGATTTGCTGCCGTCGGAACATGAGAAAAAGAAAGCCATGAACCTCTACAAAGAGTTCCTCATCTGGCGCGCGGAAGTGCCGCGTCGCGAGGGCCTCGGCGAGGTCACTTTTGCCGGGACTTACTCGCGGACGATGGCGATCATCGCTGGCTTTCGGCATCCTTATTGGTACGCAGACGGCGCGAGCCTGAGCGCACTAGCAAAGCACGAAGACAGCATCGCGCGCCTTTTTAACCCGCTGGGAAAATGCGGCACTGGACGGCTCAATACCGTGCCTGATCGCTCCAAGGGGCAGCTCACAGACCGCGAATCCGGCAGCGGAATCATCACCGACCTCGCCGGGCTGAAGCGGGAGCTTGCACGGCTCAAACAACCGAGGAAGCGCTCGCGGATGCTCGGTCTGAAAAAGGACACGCTACCCGGCTTGCTCGACGAACTTTTCTCGCCCGAAGCGCAGGACTCGCTGAACCGCGCAATCGCCTACGCCGAGTCGCGCGGACTGGCGCTCATGGAGGCATCCGGCATCGTCGCGCCCGGCCACAGCGGCGCATCGCGATACTCGAACTTTCGCGCCCACACCCTCGGCGCGATTGAGGATTCTACGCTGCCGCCGCCCATCCCCGGCGAGGAGCCGCTCTCGCCGCCCATCCCGTTCATCGCGCCGTCATCGCCGAAGATCACGCATTTGCCTGTGGCCAATGCTGCCAGCCTGTTCGACGTGCATGAGGATGCTGCGGAAGGCGGACTTTTCTCCGGCAAGCAACAGCTCATCGCTCGCCTCGGATTCGCGCAGGGCGAGCTGCCGACGGAGAAAGTGCAGCGCTTTCTCGACCGACTGGCGATTTGGAAAACCAAGCACGGCAAGCGGTGCGGCGAAGTCTCCATCACTTGTTTCGCGCCCGTGACTTCGGAGGACGCAATTTTCGACCACTTCCTCCACGAGATGACGAACGACCACGGCATCCTGCAATTTATGAACACGCTCGGCTCCGTGCGGCTGACGTTTGCCCGCGCCGATGGAGAGTCCCGCCGCCTCGTCTGGGGCGCGGATGATTCCGGCCAGCGGACATTCCTCGAAGAAGCTGCTGCGTAAATGGGAAGCGGGCGCTCCATCTTCATCCGGCTCGTGGCGTTGGCGATCATTTTTCTCGGGTGGAAGGGGATGGAGAATAGCCACTTCAAGCGGCGGGTTTCTTGGCAAATCAGCTATACCATTTCGTCTGCGACGCCGAAGGACTTGGACGAGATTTACGCGGAGATGTCGGCGGGGCGAGATTGGATTGAGCGAAACGAAAATGCTGGCCCGAATAGATTGGCGATCAACGCATTCGGCGAGAGCTGGAACGATTCAAACAAGGTCACAACTCTCGTGGACGAGGCGATGAGAGCGCCGCTCGCGAAGCGAAAATTATCCACTCAAGGTAGAAGCTGGGGCTCCAACTATACGCAGCCCACCGGTGGAAAATCCCTCCGCTACGCCTACCTCGGCTCGGCGATGCTCGCGCTGATCGGCATCGCGATGCTGGTCCTTTCCTTCCGCGTTTTCGGCGGAGGTCGCCCGGAAGAGTCGCCGCTCGCCGCTGGCTAAAATAGATGTTCGCCTTTCCGGGTGGATGCGTATTTTCCCGCTCCATGTTATCTCCACTCTCCAGCCGTTCGCTTCTCGTTGCTGCGCGCCTGCTTGCCGTCGTGGCGGCTTGGCTCGCGGTGCCGTCTGCTCGCGCGGCGAATCAGTATTTTGATACATCGTCGGCGTCGAACCTCACGGCGGGGACGGCGACTTGGGATGTTGGAGTCACTGCGGCTTGGGCGGCTACGACGACACCGGGCGCTGCGGCCCCGGTGGTTTGGGCGAATGGGAATGATGCGTTCTTTCAAACGGCGGGTGCGAATACCGTGACGATCAGCGGAACCGTCATCGCGAATACCCTCACGCAGACGACGAGCGGCACGGTGACGACTATCAGCGGCGGCACGCTGCAACTCGGAGCTACGCTGACGAACTCCGGCAACAGCGCGCTGACGATCAACTCTGCGCTCACGCTCACCAACACGCTGACGGTGACGTCGACTTCGGCGGTGACGCTTGGCGGAAATATCAGCGGGGCGTTTGCGCTGACAAAGGCCGGCACGAGTTCGCTGACGCTGACGGGCACCAACGCCTACACCGGCACGACGACAGCCAGCGCGGGAACTCTGCGACTCGGCGGCGCGACGAATGCCGGGCTGGGCACGGGCGCGCTGGCCATCGGAAATGGGGGCACCGTTTTGAACAACGACGCCACCGCGCGGACGGCGACGAACACGCTCCAAGTCGGCAACGCTAACGTAGGCGACGCGGGCGTCTTCACGGTTGGAGCGGGCGGAGATTTGACGTTTGGCGCGCTGACGCTGGAAACATTAAATCAACGCACGCTCACGGTGAGCAACGCCCTCACAACCATCACCGGCAACCTCACACACGGGAACAAATTCCTCACGAAAGCGGGGACGGGCGCGCTCGTGATTCGTGGTGTGACGGACGCCGTGGCTGGCGCAGGAATGGCGATCAACAGCGGGTTGCTGGCCGTCGCTGGCGTGAGCGGCGGCATGAATGCCTCCGAGGAACTGAAGCTGAATGGCGGCGTGTTCGGCGCGAACGGGACTTTCAGCCGGGCGCTGGGGACGGGCTCCGCGCAGTTCCAGTGGGCCGCACGCGACGAGACGGGAAATGCCACGGCGAGCGGCGGCTTCGCGGCCTACGGGCTGAACGCGACGTGGGGAAATGCGGCGAACAATCTCACCGTGAATATCGGCGGTGCCAGCGCGGCGATGACGTGGGCCTCGACGGGCAATTTCGTAAGCGGTGGCACGCTGATGCTGGGGCACGCGCTTTCAAATGGGACGGTCACTTTCCAAAATCCGCTCAACTTAAACGTCCGCCCGCGCACGGTGGATGTGGCCCGCAGCGGGGTCGCTGGCGCACTCACAGACGCGGCGCTGGCGGGCACGGTGTCGAACGGCATCCTTGTAAAGACGGGCCTCGGCACGCTGGCACTCACAGCCTCCAGCAATACGATGGGCCGCATCTCTGTGAACCAAGGCACGCTTTCACTCACCGCTGCATCCATCGCGGACACGTCGGATATTTGGCTCACCACCGGCACAACGCTGGACCTCGCCCACGGGAGCACGGACACGATCGATCAGCTCGTTATCAACAACGTCGTGCAAGCGACTGGGACGTGGGGCTCGCTGGCCTCCGCAGCGACGAACAAAACGGCTCTCATCACCGGCACAGGGCTACTGCTCGTCTCCAGCAACGCGGCGGCGACGGAGGCCCCGATTGTGGAAAACCTCGCCGCGACTTCCATCGCCACGCTGAGCGTCACGCTGAACGCCACGCTCATCACCAACGGTCTCGTGAGCCCAAACGTGAAAATCTACTACGGCACCACCGACGGCGGCACGAACCCCGCGTCGTGGCAAAACTTCGCCGACCTCGGCGCGCTCACGACCACGGGCTCGGCGACGGTCAGTGGTCTATTACCCTTCACGCAGTATTACTTCCGCGCCTTCGCGCAAAACGCGGCCGGGACCGATTGGGCGGATGCTACGGCGACATTCACGACGCTCGTGGCCTTTCACATCACGGAAGTCCTGCCTGTGAATACGACTGGGAAAAAGGACGAAGACGGCACCGTGCAGCCGTGGATCGAACTTTGGAATCCTGACCGCGTGAACAAGTTCTCGCTCAGCGGCTACAAGCTAGTTCATGGCGCGACGCAGTGGACGTTCCCTGCCGTGGAAATCATGCCCGACGAGCGCATGGTCATTTTCGCTTCGACGAATGACCGCATCGTCGCGACCTCGTGGCTGCACACGAATTTCACGCTCAGCGGGGCAGGCGGAACACTCAGCATGGTGCAGCCCGGCGGCACGGTGGATAGCACGCTCACCTATCCGGCGCTGGCGGCAAACGTCAGCTTCGGGCGCGACTTTGCGCAGCTCACCGCGACGGGCAGCTACGATTCGCCGACGCCGGGCGATGGGAATAATTACTCCGGCACGGGCGTCTCTGGAAAAGTGCTCGTCTCGCTGTCGAGCCGCGCATTTACAGGCTCGCTGGCCGTCGCGCTCACGGAGGAAGTGCCCGCCGCGGGCGCGGTGATTCGCTACACGCTCGATGGCAGGACGCCCGTTTCGACGTCGCTCGCTTACAGCACGACGCTGTCGGTTTCCGCGACATCGCTGGTGCGCGCACGCGTCTTTGAGCCGGGGAAATTGCCCGGCGAAACGGAGACTGCGGGCTACCTGCTGCTCGACGGAACTACGTCCGGCTTCAACACCGCCGCGCCGATTATCGTCGTGTCAAACTTTGGCCTCGGGACGCTTCCCGACACTGGCGACCAACCCGTTTTCATGTGGGTGTGGGAGCCGTCGGCGTTCGACGGGCGTGCCCGACTCTCGAATTTGCCGACCCTCGCCTGCCGCGGTGCTGCCGACCGCCGGGGCTCCTCAACGCTCACAAACGCAAAGACAAACTTCAACTTCGAGGCGCGCAAAGCACGCGACGACGACGACAACGACATCCCGCTTCTCGGGATGCCCGACGGCTCCGACTGGGTTTTCCACGCGCCGTTCGACTACGACCGCTCCGACCTGCATAACCCTTTCTTTTACGCCCTGAGCAATAGCATCGGGCGTGAGGCGATGCGCACGCGAATGGCCGAGGTATTTGTGGAGACGAGTGGCGGATCGCTGAATTTCACAGGCGCGGCGAGCGGCGACTACTTTGGCGCCTACAACGTGATGGAGAAAATCCGGCGCGACAAAGACCGCGTGGATGTCACCAAGCTCGATACGTATGACAACGACGCTGTGGGCAAAACCGGCGGGTTCATTTGGAAAGTAGATCGCCTCGATACGGGCGACACCGGCTTCAGCGCGGGGGGACAGACGATGGCCTATTACTACCCGAAAGAGAACGCGGTGAAGTCGCCGCAGCGCGACCCGCAAGAGCAGTACCTCACGAGCACCATCGCGTCGTTCAAGACCGCGCTCGACAGCGCCAGCTACACGAGCCCTATCACCGGCTACGCTGCGTGGCTCGATGTAGGCGAGGCCGTGGATCATCACCTCATGAACGTGTGGACGTTCAATGTGGACGGGCTACTGCTCAGCGGGTTCTTGCACAAAGAACGCGGGGGAAAAATCGCGTTTGGCCCTGTCTGGGACGTGGATCGCGGGCTTTCGTCCACCGATGGCCGCGATGCGAACCCCGCGACCTGGCGCTCGCAGACGGGCGATCTTGGCACGGACTTTTTCAACTACACGTGGTGGAACCGGCTCTTCACCGATGCCGACTTTTACCAGCGCTACATAGACCGCTGGGTGGAGCTGCGGCGCGGCGCATTTTCCGCGACGGCGGTGAACACACTGCTCGACACGCTGAACGCCCAACTGACCGCCGAGGCCGTCACGCGCGACTTGGCGCGCTGGGCAAAAGCGAAGCGTGCATGGACGAGTCCGTTCACCGGGACGGTGTATGCGGCGAACCAAGACGCCGAGGTGCAGCGCATAAAAGACTACCTGCAGCAGCGGGCGAACTTCTTCGACTCGCAGTGGGTCGCGCCCGTGACGTTCAGCCACAGCAGTCAGAATATCAGCAGTCTCTCGCTTTCGATCAGCGGGCCAGCGGGGGCGACGATCTACTACACGCTCGATGGCTCCGACCCGCGCCCGAGCGGCGGCGCTGCACCGAGCGGCGGGAACGTCTTCGTGTATTCGAGTCCGCTGGGAATCAGTTTCACGACGCGAGTGAAGGCACGCGCTTACAATGCCTCGTGGCTGAGCAATGCGGCGGTGCTCATCGGCGCAAATAATCCTCCACTGCGTAGCGCGTGGAGCGGGCCGACGGAGGCGAGGTTTTCCAACGACACGCTGGCTGCCAGCGGCAATCTCGCTATCACGGAGATCAACTATCATCCCGGCGCACCGACTCCCGCCGAGCTTGCGGTGAACCCGGTTTTCGACACGTCGGATTTCGAGTTTATCGAGGTGAAAAACATCGGCGCGACGTCCGTGGACCTCGGCGGCATCAAGCTGGAATTGGCCGCCGACTTTACACTCACGAACGCCCAAGGCATCACGCTGGCACCCGGTGCATTTGCGATCCTCGCTGCGAACCCGCAGGCGTTTTCCACGCGCTATCCCGGCGTGCCCAATGTGCTCGGTCCATTCGTCGGCGACCTCGACAATAGCGGCGAGCGCGTCGTTTTGAAAAACGCCAGCGGTTCGATCATCGCCGACTTTACCTACGACGATACGTGGTATCCCACGACGGATGGCGGCGGAAGGACTCTCGCGATTTACAACCCGACCGGAGCATCCAGCACCGCCGGGAACTGGCGCGCATCCGCAGCCCTCGGCGGCTCGCCCGGCGCGAATGAGCCGAACCTCGCGCCCACCATCAGCGCCGGTGCCGACATCACCGCGTATCTCCCGAGCACGCCGCTCGCGGGCAGCGTGGACGACGACACATTGCCCGCAGCGCTCACCGCCGCGTGGAGCAAAGTGAACGGCCCCGGCGGAGTCACATTCACCGCGCCTACTGCGCCCGCGACGACCGCCACCTTCGAGTTGCCCGGCACTTTCACCCTGCGCCTCACCGCGAGCGATACGGCGCTCTCTGTGCAAGACGACGTGAGCGTGATCATGCGCGATACGCCCGGTGCGTGGCTACTGCGCAACCCCGGCCTCGGCACGCTCAACGACGACCCGGATGGCGACGGGCGCACGAATTGGTTCGAGTGGGCGTTGGGGCAAAATCCATTCAGCAGCACGGGCGGCGATGGCACACTCACCGCACTCGACGCCGGGCATCTCACGCTCACTTACACACGGCAAAAATCCTCGCCCTTTGTGAACTACACCGTGCAAGTCACCGGCGACCTCGCGGCGTGGGCCGACCCACTGCCCGGCGACATTACCGAGACTGTCCTCGCGGACGACGGCATCACCCAAACCATCCGCGCCACCGACAACGCGCCCGCTGGCGAAACGCGCTTCATTCGGCTGAAAGTGACGCCGTAATTATGGCTCGCCGATGGTCGGATGTATGACGACCGGCGCAGTGCTGAGCGCGGCGCGTGTTAGGATTTGCTTGCCGTCGGTGCGCGGTTCCGTGGCCATTCCGCGATAGCGGAGAGGCTGGTAGCCGAGCGCGAGAAGCGCGGCGAGAGGTGCTTGTTTCAGCCCCGGCTTCCAATGCTCAGGAGCGCCGCCTGTTTCGTAAAAATAGATCCACTTGCGGTCCGGAGTCGCCCAGCCAGCGCAGAGCAGGACGTGGCGCTTGGGAATGTTTAGCAAGTCGCCGGGCCGCAAGTCGGCAGCGTCGAGCAGCACGGTGCAGACCGACGGGAGCTGCGTGGTGTCGTGGACGGCTGGCAATTTGAGACAGCGCGAAACGAAGCCGGAGCAGTCCACGCCAGCGGCCTGCGCGCTCACGGCGGTGTTGTCGGCGCGACGTTTTGCTGGAGAGGAAACGTCGCCAGCAGCGAGCCCATTGGCGACGGCGGCATCGAACGACGCCGTATCATCGAAGCCGCCCCATTTATACGGCACGCCCGCATTCACCTCGCCCGGCAGCCACCAACCGGGGCGCTCGGGCTGTTCGCGAAACGTGGCGTCGGGAGTGTTCACGAGCGCGCCGCTTTTATCCCGGCCATGCAGGATGTTTTTGGAAAACGGACGCCATGAGTGCGTGGCGAGCTTCTGCGCGATTGCGAGTGCTTCCGTCGGCGTCACCTGCGAGGGCGCGGATGGATCGCCCGACGTGAGCGAGGCCGACGGCGGCGAGGCGCATCCTGCGAGAATGGCGGCGATGAGTGGACTGAGAATGCGCGTGAAAATCATGGTGGCTTGCAAAGGGTTTCGCTTTCCGGCGTTTTAGCCCGTGCTCACTCCTGTGCAAATCAACATCTGCATCCGTCTCATCGTCGCCCTGCTCTGCTCGCTCATCTATTCCCAAGCTGCCGACGCGCCCAAGCGCATCGCGCTCGTCGTCGGCAACAGCAGGTATGAACCCGCGGTCGGCGCATTGCGCAATACGGTGAACGACGCAAAGGCGATGGCGAATACCCTTCGCACCCTCGGCTTCTTCGTCATCGAAGAACACAATGACGCCCGCGATGAACTGCTCGCTGCGATGATCAAGTTTCGCGCAAAACTCAGTGGTGCGGAAGTCGGGCTGTTCTACTTCGCCGGACACGGGATTTCCGTCGAGGGCGCGAACTATCTCCTGCCCACGAAATCTGGCTACAGCCCAGACGCCGCCAGCGGGGGAAGCCTGCGCCTGCTTGCGGAAACTAAACTGATCAACGCCGAACAAGTCGTCGCCGAGATGAGCAACTCCGGCGTTCGCTGCAACCTCGTCATCCTCGACGCCTGCCGCTCCACGCCCGTCGCCCGCAACCCCGCGAACCGAGATGCCGCGCGCGGGGGGCTTGTGGAAATGAACCCGCCCGCTGGTTCCCTCATCGCATTTGCCACCGACGCCGGGCACGCGGCATCCGACGGTGACGGTGCGAACGGCCTGTACACCGAGGAACTCATCGCCCAACTTCGCGCGCCCGGCCTCACCATCGAGCAAGTGTTCAAGCGCACTCGCGCGCGGGTCATTGAGCGTTCGGAGGGCAAGCAAGTCCCCGCCGAATACTCGCGGCTCATCGGCGACGACATCTACCTCGCTGGCCAGACGCCCGCGGCGGAAGCCATCCCAAAAGGACAGCCCATCCCGCTCCCCAGCGTCGCCGACCTCAGCAAACTCGCCGCCGCTGGCGACACGGCCCGCTGCGTCGAAGCCATCCGCCGATTCACCCGCAGTCGCGGTCCAGGAAAAGAGCCCGCCGCTCCGCTCGCGACCTTGCTCGACCAAGTCAAAGAAAGCCTCCGCGACCCGAAGACATCCGCACCGCGTGCCGAGGCCGCGCTACAATCCTGCGACCTCATCCTCGCCGCCATCGCCGATTGCCTCCCCGCTGGGGAAGTCGTCCTTTCAGCAAAAGCCCACAGCCGACGCGGCGATGCGCTCCTTTTACTCGCGAAAAATGAAGACGCGCTCGCTGCATTCAACGCCGCCGCTGCACTCACTCCCGACGACGCCTACATTCTCTATAACCGAGGCCGCGCCTTGCTTGCGCTGGAGCGAAAGGACGAAGCCAAAGCCGACTTCACCAAAGCAGCAGACCCAAAACTCAAGCAACCCGGCGCAAGGAAACTCGCCCTGGCTGCACTTGCGGCGATGAAGTGAAGGAGGGTGTGATTAAAAGGGCAAAGCAGCGGCAGACGGTGGCACACGAACGGGATCGGCCCCAAGGAGGGGGAACGTCCCGTTCCCCTGAACCACGAAGTGGTTCCCGGTTGCCCGCAGTTTAAGAGCGGCGCTTCGCGCCTCAGGGGAACGGGACGTTCCCCCTCCTTGAGGGCTTTCGCCCTTTTCGTGCCGTTCCTGTTGCATTCCACTTTTAATCACGCCCAGTGATGGACGTCTTCGATTTTCCCCCTTCCGCCCCGCCGCGAGATGGGCTAACGGGCTCTTATGCGTCCTGAAAAAAACAAACGTGTCGAGTTGAGCCCCGAGCAGTCTGGCCTTGCGGGGCTGGGAAATGCCTTTGCGGGGCTGAATCTGGGACCACTGCCCGATGGGCCTGCCCAGCCAGCCTCCGCACCGGCGAAGACGAAGCGGCTGGGGCGCGTGGTTTTGCGAAAGGAGACGGCGCATCGCGGGGGGAAAGCGGTGATTGTCGTCCACGAGTTCCCGCCGGACTTCTCAGCGGATGCGCTGGAGGAACTTGCCAAGCAGCTCCGCAAGTCGCTGGGGACGGGTGGGACGGTGCGGGAGCGGACTATCGAGATGCAGGGCGACCAGTCGGGAAAAGTGCGCGTTTTTCTCGAAAGTCTCGGCTGGCAGGTCGCTGGGGTGTGAGTGTGACAGAACCAAAACGATCTTTTTTCTAACAGGGATTTACTTGGCACAATTTTCTGCGCTTCTCTACGATACATTCAAAGTTCACCAGCTCCGTATGAAAACTATCATTCGCTCCCGCATCTCTATGCTGACCGCAAGCGCCATCCTCTCAGGCTCTGCGGCTCTTTTGCTATCGCCGCTCCATGCGCAATTGCCTACGCCGCCGCCCGCCGTCACGTCTAGCGACGCGAAGGAGTTCGACGCCGCGAGTGCGCTCATGGACCAGAAGAATTTCAAGGAAGCCATGAAGGGTTTCGAGAAGTTCTTGGAGAAATACAAGATGCTCTCCCCGAAGTCGCTGGACGCGAAGTTCAAGCTGGCGGTCTGCTACATTCAGGTGGGCGACTATGATTCCCCGCTGCGGCACTTGAAGGAGATTATCGCCAACCCGAAGATCGAGGCTCCGGGGAAGGAAGCGGCGCAGATGTTGATCGCGAAATCGGCTACCCTCAAGGGCGTCAAGATGCCGTCGGAGTCGCCACCGCAGAAGCAGTCGCAGAACAAGATTTTCGAGCAGGCCATCGGGGAATATGAGACGTTCCTGAAGCTATTCCCACAATCGAGGGAGTATGATAACGCGCACTTCCTCCGGGCGACGCTGCTCATGCAGGTGGGCAAATACGACGAGGCGGTGAAGGGCTACGGGGCGGTGGAAAACCTCGGCCCGCAGAAGACTCCGCTTTACTGGGATGCAGTGTTATCGGCGGGACGTGCCCTTTTTGCCAGCGCAGCGGAACAAATGGAATCCAAGGCCGGTAAAGAAGCGCCGCCGGAGGCTGTAGAGAAGTCACTGAAGACCTACGAACAGGCGCAACCGCTCTTGGTGAAGGTTTATCAAGGCAGTGGCGATGTCGCCATGGCCAACGAGGCGACTTTCTACATCGCGCAGATGCAGCTCACGCGAAGCCAGAATGTCACCGCGCCCGATGAGGAGAAAAAGAAGGCGCTCCAGCAGCAATTTCTCACAGGTTCCTACGAGGCGTTCCGTGCAGTGCGAGCACGGGAGGAAGTGCTCGCGGCGCAGCAGGCGAAGGTTGATTACTTGAAGCGCCAAGCACCGCTCATCCAGCCGGGGCCGAATTACCAGATACAGATGGCGCGGCTCGAAAACCTCATCGATATCGAGGAACAAAAGCTCGACCGCTACAAGACCGGCCAGGACCAATACCTTTCGGCAAAGCTCGCCCTCGCTCGCATCTATCTTTTCCAGAAAAAGAGCGACGAATCCCGCGTGCTGATCCGCTACCTGCAAGGGCAGGAGGAGCTTTTAAAAGGCGACAAGGACGCGCTCCCCGCCATCGCTGGGATGCTTTGCCTGACTTATGCAGAGCAGAATAACCTCGAAAAGACGCAAGCCGCTTACGAGGAGTTCCGCACGAAGTTTAAGGGCAACACGAACGGCGACAACTTGCCTGTTTTGCTGGCGAAATTGCTCATCGATAGCGGGAAAAACGAGAACGTGGAGAAGGCGATTGCGGTCGTGAATGACGGCATGGCGGACTTCAAGCCGTGGCGCTTGGTCGGAGAGGCGAACGCGCTGCTCGCGGCGGCGCTCACCAAGCTCGGGAAGTATGAAGAGGCGCTCAAGGCGATTGAGGTGGCACTTTCTACAAATCCGAAGGAGGAAGTCGCCGCGAATCTTCAGTTTGTCGTCGGCAACATCAAAGAAGTCATGGCCCGCGAGAAGGGCGACCCGGCAAAGGCGGACGAGGCGATTGCGGCCTACCAGATCGTCATCGATAAGTATGGGACGTATTCCTACAAGGAAGACGCCGAATTTGGCATCGCGCAGATATTGGCAGGGAAGTCGCCGAAGGACGCGATCCCGGTGCTCACGAAATTCGTCGATACTTACAGCGCCGGGACGCCGAAGAGTGAGAACACGGCGAAGAATGTGCCGACTGCACAGTATCTCCTCGCCAAGAGCCTTGCCGTCGCAGAGCAGAAGGACCAAGCCGTCACGGCATTTGCGAAACTTGTAGAGAAATGGCCTGAGTCCGAGAGCGCTGCCGATACGTTCTTCCGTCGCTTCGACATCTACCAAGAGCGGAAAGACTACGCGAAATGCGCGGAGTTGATGGAAGGGCTTATCAAAGCTTATCCAGACAACGACAAGATTTACTACGCCTTTAACAATCTGGCGGAAATCCTCTTCACCCGCTCGGGGCCTGACGGGAAATCCGTCAACGCGCTGCAAAATACTCGCGACGGATCCAAGAAGCTCACGGAGTTTGTGGACTTCGAGCTGGAGAAGAATCCAGAGGCGAAACGCGGCGATCAATCGCTGGTCAAAATCGCGACGAAGTGGACGGCGCAAATCCCGCAGAAGAACTTCGTCATTATGAACGCCGACGAAAAGCTCGTCTGGCAGGAAGCCGTGGATAACGCCACCAAAGCGGTGGAGAAAATCCTCGAAAAATACGCCGACCAGCCCGCCGAGCTCAACAGAGTCGGCGAGGGCCTGGAGAAGCTCGTCACCGTCCAAAGAGCACGCACGGCAGCAGACCCGACGAACGCCGCAAAAGTTGAGGGCTACTTCAAAGACCTCGCTGCGAAGTACGACAGCAAGCCAGCGGTGAAGAGCAACGTCCTCTTCGCTCTCGGCGCAGCTCTATGGGAAAAGAACCGTCCGCAAGCGATGCGTGCGATGAACGACGCTTACAAAGCCGACGTGAAGTTTACCGCCGACGACCTCGACCGATACATGGAGGGACTGCTCGCGGAAAAGAAATACGATAAGGTGAACGAAGTCGCGGCAAAGCTCGCCGCTGATTACCCAAAAGATGCGCAAGACCCGCAGGCGACGGCGCTGTTTTGGCTCGGCAAAGCCTTTGAGGCACAAGGGAATATCAAAGATGCCGCCGCCAAGTTCCAGGAGTTACAGACGGCCTTTGGCACGTCCAAAAAAGTGCTGGAGGCAGACTACGGCATCATCCGTGCAAAAGTGGATGAAGGTAAGCTCGAAGATGACTTTATCCCCCGGCTGCAAAAGGTCTTCAAAGTCAATTACAAGGTATTTGATCTGCCCGCCAAAACGCTGTTCCTCGTTGCCCGGATCAAAGAGATGGAGAAGGACTACGACAGCGCGGTGGATAATTTCATAAAAATCGCCAACAGCTACGAGAGCGTCCCCGGTGTCTCCGCAGACGGGCTCTGGCGCGGGGCAAACTTGCTCGAACAGCAAGCGACCGGAAAACTTCCGGTGATGCTGAAAGACGAGAGGGAAAAGTTCCTCGCGGGTAAGAAAAAACCCGCACCGAAAGCCGCTGAACCCGCCAAGCCAGCAGACGCAAAGCCTGCCGATCCCAAAGCGGCCAAAGACGCCGCTGGAGAACCCGCGAAGGACGACAAAGACAAAACCGCAAAGAAATAACTTGGCACCTGCTGCCGAATAACGAAAACAGCGGGCCTTTCCGCTCACCCGAAAAACTCTGAATGCTCAAAATCGCCGCCATTTTCACAGCCGCCGCCATCGCTCTCTGCGCGACAGGCTGCAAAGAGCAGAGCGAAGCCGAGAAGAAAGAACTCGAGCGGGAGAAGCTCCGGCAGTTTAAGCGAGAGAGCGCGATCAAAGCCTACAAACTACTCGCTGAAAAATTCCCCGACGATCCTCGGGCACAGGAAGCTCTGGCGAAGGCGAAGGCCCTAGAAGCAGGCCGCCCCAAGAAGTAGCCGGGCGATGCCCCGCGAATCTGCCGCCGACCGCACAAAGCGGACGCAAGCCATCTGCGCGAGCCTCGCCGCGACGTATCCCGACGCGCATTGCGAACTCGATTACACCACGCCGCTGGAGCTGCTCGTCGCCACGATTCTCAGCGCGCAATGCACCGACAAGCGCGTGAACATCGTCACGAAAGACCTCTTCCGCGTGTGCAAGACTGCCGCCGATTATGTCGCGCTGCCTATCGAGCAACTCGAAGACCTCGTGAAGACGACGGGCTTTTTCCGCAACAAAGCCAAGAACATCAAAGCCTGCTGCACGAGCCTCGTCGCCCACCACGGCGGCGAAGTCCCGCCGGATATGGACGCGCTCACCGCGCTGGCAGGAGTCGGGAGAAAGACGGCGAACGTCGTGCTCGGCAACGTCTTCGGCATCAATGAAGGCGTCGTCGTGGATACGCACGTCTCCCGCCTCAGCACGCGGCTCGGGCTGACGAAGGAAACCACCGCCGAGAAAATCGAGGAGGACTTAGTGAAGCTCATCCCCCGCGAGCAATGGGCGCTTTTTAGCCACTGGCTCATCTGGCACGGACGCCGCCGCTGCTCTGCGAGAAAGCCCCTCTGCGAAGGCTGCGAAATCGCAGGGCTGTGTCCGCGTATTGGGGTTTAGCGAAGTTTTTCCGGGAAAAATGGCCCGCTCATTTGCGAAATGACCGATCGTGCGTAAGTTGTGCGCATCGTTCGATTGGTTAGGGGGCTGCCGATGCTTGTAGTGGGGCGTCGGCAGCCCATTTTTTACCACTGGACGACGGAGCTGGCCCACGTCATCCCGCCGCCAAAGACGACGAGCAGCACGTAGTCGCCGACTTTCATGCGGCCTGTGCGGTTCGCTTCGTCGAGCGCAATGGCCACGGCGGCGGCGCTGGTGTTTCCAAAGCGGTCGAGGTTCACCATCACACGGTCGAGCGGGACTCCGAGCCGGTCTGCCACGGCGCTGACGATGCGGAGATTGGCCTGATGCGGGATGACGCAGGCGAGGTCGGCCCCGGTGAGCCCGGCGTCGTCGAGGACTTGGCGGGCGCTTTCTACCATGTTGGTGACGGCGTGTTTGAACGTCTCGCGGCCTTCCATTTTGATGCAGTTGAGCGATTCGCCGACGTTCTCCGGCGTGATGGGGCACGCGCTGCCGCCGCCGGGGACCGCGAGGAGGTCGGCGAGGTTGCCGTTGCTGCCCATGCGCGTGGCGATGACTCCGTGGCCCTGCGCGCGGTGGCGCAAAATGGCCGCGCCTGCGCCGTCGCCGAAGAGCACGCAGGTGTTGCGGTCTTTCCAATCCACGATGCTGGAGAGCTTGTCCACGCCGATGACGAGGATGGTGTTGTAGGTGCGGGTGGTGATGAATTGCTGCGCGATCTCGATGGCGTAGAGGAAGCCGGAGCACGCGGCGCTGATATCGAAGCACGCTGCTTTCATCGCGCCGATCTTCGTCTGCACGAGGCACGCGGTGCTCGGCATGAAGTGGTCGGGCGTAATGGTGGCGAGGATGATGAGGTCAATCTCGTCCCCGGTAATCCCGGCGTCTTCCATCGCGGCCCTCGCGGCGTTTGCGGCCATGTCGCTGGTGGTCTCGCCGGGCGCGGCGATGCGACGCTCGCGGATGCCCGTGCGGCTGGTGATCCATTCGTCGTTCGTCTCGACCATTTTTTCCAGCTCCGCGTTGGTCAAAATCCGCTCGGGCAAATAGCTGCCCGTGCCGATGATGGAGACGGTGCGCTTAGGAAGATGGGTGCGAGTTCGCGGGCTTGGCTGTGGTGTCATGATGGCGTTTTACCGCTTCGATAATGTGCGGGTTGACCGAATGCTGAATCGTCTCGCACGCGATGCGAAGCGCATTTTTCATCGCATACGCGCTGGCTCCACCGTGGGCGATAATGGTGACGCCGTTCACGCCAAGCAGCGGCATCCCGCCGGATTCGTCGGCGTTTGTCGCCTTGTGGACGCGCTTGAATGCAGGCTTTGCCAGCGCCGCGCCGATCTTCGTGCGGAACTCGGACATCAGCTCGCGCTTCATCATCGCGAAGATCGCGTGGGCGAGAGACTCCGAAGTTTTCAAAAGGACGTTGCCCACAAAGCCATCGCACACGACGACATCGGGCGGGTTGTGGTAAATGTCGTGTCCCTCGACGTTGCCGCGAAAGTTGAGGCCCGGCGTGGCGCTCAAAAGTGCGCGCGTTTCTTTGGTGAGCGCGTTGCCTTTATCCGGCTCGGAGCCGTTCGACATGAGGCCGATCTCCGGGTTCTTCCGCCCCAGCACGCACTCGGCGTAGGCCGCGCCCATGATGGCGTTTTGCACGAGGTGCGAGGGCTCGGCGTCGGGGTTCGCGCCTGCATCAATGAGCACCCAGTGCTTGCCGAGCGAGGGCATGATGCTCGCAATCGCCGGACGCTCCACGCCAGGGAGCGTGCGCAATTTGATGAGCGACGCCGTGACCGCCGCGCCTGTGTGCCCGGCGCTGACGACGGCTTGCGCCTTCCCTTCTTTCACCAAATCCACGGCGCGGGAGATGGAGCTGTCCTTCTTCCGCCGCACCGCATCGAGCCCGCTGTCGGCCATCTCGACGACCTGCGTCGTGTGGATGATCTCGATGCGCCCATCGGTGCAGCCGTGCTTTTTCAGCTCGGCCTCAATGCGCGGCGTGTCGCCCGTGAGGAACATCTTCGTGATATGCGGATACTCACCGAGCGCGAGGACGGCTCCGTGGATGATATTCTCCGGCGCGTGGTCGCCACCCATTGCATCAAGCGCTATTTTCATCGTGAAAAACGGCCCGCAATCCGTAGGCGCGCGCCTCAGTGTATCAAAGCAAAAAATCGGACGAGGCGGATTCAGCCTTTCCCAAGCCTGCCTTTCTGCGCTACCGAGTGCGCTATGAACTGCAACGACCACACTTTCCTCGGACTCTCTCCCGAGGCGCAACAGGCGGTGACACGCCGCACTTTCCTCGCCCGCTCGGCTGGCGGGCTCGGGATGGCCGCGCTGGGCTCGCTCTTCAGCGGCTCGGCGCAGGCGGCAGGCATGGCCGGGATGCCGCACCATGCGCCCAAGGCCAAGCGCATCATCTACCTTTTCCAAAGTGGAGCGCCTTCGCAGATGGACCTCTTCGACCCGAAGCCCGCGATGGCCGGGCGACGCGGCGAAGACCTCCCAGCCAGCATCCGCCAAGGGCAGCGACTCACGACGATGACTTCCGGGCAGTCGAAATTCCCCGTCGCGCCGAGCATCTTCAAGTTTGCGCAGCACGGGAAAAGCGGCGCGTGGTTCAGCGAACTTATGCCGCACATGAGCAAGCTGGCGGACGAGTGGACCATCATCCGCTCGATGAACACGGAGGCCATCAATCACGACCCCGCCATCACCTTTATGCAGACGGGCTCACAGCTCGCCGGGCGGCCAAGCATCGGCTCCTGGGTGGGCTACGGGCTCGGCAGCGAAAACCGCGATTTGCCCGCGTATGTCGTGCTCACGTCGTTTGGCAGCGGGCGGCCCGACGACCAACCGCTCTACGACCGGCTGTGGAGCGCGGGCTTCCTCCCGTCGAAACATCAGGGCGTAAAATTCCGCAACAAAGGCGACCGCGTCCTTTATCTCTCGAACCCGCCCGGCATGGACTCCGAGACGCGCCGCGAGACGCTCGATGAGCTGGCCGCGCTAAACCAGAGCCGCTTCGACGCCGTCGGCGACCCCGAGATACAAGCCCGCGTCGCGCAATACGAGATGGCCTTCAAAATGCAGGCCAGCGTCCCCGAGCTGCTCGATATTTCTAAAGAGCCCGCCTCCGTGCTGGAGATGTATGGCCCCGATGTGAGTCGCCCCGGCAGCTACGCCTCGAACTGCCTCCTCGCCCGCCGCCTCGCTGAACGCGACGTGCGATTCGTCCAGCTCTTCCACATGGGCTGGGATCACCACGGCGGACTGCCCGCTGCGCTCAAAGGCCAGTGCAAAGACACCGACCAAGCCACGGCGGCACTCATCACCGACCTCAAACAGCGCGGCCTTCTCGACGACACCCTCATCGTCTGGGGCGGCGAATTTGGCCGCACCATCTACTCCCAAGGCGCGCTGACAGAAACGAACTACGGGCGCGATCATCACCCGCGCTGCTTCACCATGCTCATGGCCGGCGCAGGCGTGAAAAAGGGATTCACCTTCGGAGCGACCGACGACTTCTGCTACAACATCGTCGAAAACCCCGTTCACGTTCACGACCTGAACGCCACCATCATGCACCTCCTCGGCGTGGACCACGAGCGCCTCACCTTCCGCCACCAAGGCCGCGATTTCCGCCTCACCGACATCCACGGCACCGTCGTGAAATCGGTGCTTGCCTAGAGCAGAGGAGTTCATCGCCAAAAAGAAACGCTTCCCCGAAGATACTACGTGTGCGTATAACCGCGCCTCAAACGCTATGAAACTCGCCATCGCCTGCGCCGCCGTCCTCACTGTCACCGCCACCGCTCAAGATTGGCCCGCGTGGGGCGGGTCCGATCCGGGGCGCAACATGTATTCGCCAGCCAAGGGCATCCCGGCGAAATTTAACCCCGGCAAATTCAAAAAGAACTCCGAGGAGATTGATATGACCACGACGCAGAACGTCCGATGGATCGCCAAACTCGGCTCGCAAACTTACGGCAATACTGTCGTCGGCTACGGCACCGTCTATATCGGCACGAACAACGCCGGAGTGCGCGACCCGCGCTTCAAGGACGACAAATCTGTCCTCCTCGCGCTCGACGAAAAGACCGGCGATTTGAAATGGCAATTCACCGTGCCGAAGCTCGCCAGCGGCAAGGTGAACGACTGGGAATACCTCGGCTACCTCAGCGCGCCGTTCATTGATGGCAACACGCTCTACTCCGTGTCCAGCCGCTGCGAAGTCGTCGCCCTCGACTCCGCTGGTCAGGCGAATGGCAACGATGGCCCTTTCAAAGACGAAGGCAAATACATGCCCGGCCCCGCGAAGCCCGCCGTCGAAGCCACCGCGAAGGACGCCGATATTTTGTGGAAGTTCGACATGATGGACGAACTCGGCGTCTATCCCCACAACGCTGCGAATAGCTCTCCGCTCGTCCTCGACGACAAAGTTTATGTCTGCACCAGCAACGGCCAAGACTGGTCGCATGTGAACATCCCCTCGCCGAACGCCCCCAGCTTCATCGTCCTCGATAAAAAGACCGGCGCGCTGATCGGCGAAGACGACGCCAAGATCGGCCCGCGCATTTTCCACGGCCAGTGGACTTCGCCCAGCGCGGGCAAGGTGGATGGCAAGTGGCAGGTGTTCTTTGGCGGCGGCGACGGGTTCCTTTACGCATTCGATTCTGAGCCTGTGAAAGAAGGCGACTCCGGCATTTTCAAGAACCTGTGGCGCTACGATTGCGTCCTCCCAGAGTACAAAACGAAAGACGGTAAACCCATCAAATACCCCGCCCCCGAGGGACCGTCCGAAATCATCGCTACGCCCGTCTTTTACAAAGACCGCATCTACGTCGCCGTCGGCCAAGACCCCGAGCATGGCGAAGGCGTCGGGCGGCTTCTCTGCCTCGACCCCAAGGGCGCGAAGGGCGATATGACCAAGTCGAAGCCCGCGCTCATCTGGGACTTCAAGGACATCAAACGCAGCATCAGCACCGTCGCCATAGACCCCGCCACCGACCTGCTCTTCATCGGCGACTACAGCGGCTACGTGTATTGCATTGATGCCAACACTGGCAAACTCCAGTGGCAGCACGACATGCAGGCGCACATCTGGGGCAGCGCGATGGTTGTGGATGGGAAAGTTTTCATCGGCGACGAAGACGGCGACCTCGTCGTCTTCGCAGCGAAAAAGGAGAAAGAAATCCTGAACGAAGTGAACCTCGGAGCCAGCATCCTAGCCACTCCCATCGTCGCCAACGGCACGCTCTACGTGAACACGCAGACGCACCTCTACGCCATCGGCGAAGGCGCGAAGCCGGAAGCGACACAGAAGTAACTAGCCGTTCACGCGCCGCACTTTCTCCACGACTTGCGGGACAATCTCTAGTGCGCGGGTGATTTGCGCCGGCGTGTTGAAGCGACCAAACGAAAAGCGCAGCGTGCCTCGGGCGCGGGTGTCGTCGTGTCCCATGGCGCGCAGGACGTGCGAGGGCTCGTGCTGGCCGGTGGTGCAAGCGGAGCCCGCGCTACAGCAGATGCCGCGTTGATCGAGAAGCATCAGGAGCGCCTCACTCTCCACGCCGGGGAACGCGAGGCTCGTGGTATTGGGCAGCCGGTTCACGCGGTCGCCGTTCACTTGTGCGCCGGGGATTGAGGCGAGGATTCCGGCTTCAAAAGTATCGCGCATCGCTCGCACTTCCGTGGCTTCGTGGGCGATGCCTTGCGCGGCGAGTTCGCACGCTTTGCCCAGGGCGACGATGTGGGCGACGTTCTCGGTGCCTGCACGGCGGCTGGTCTCTTGCCCGCCGCCGGTGACGAATGGGATGAACTTCGTTTTGCGATTCAGGTAAAGCACGCCGACGCCTTTGGGCGCGTGCAGTTTGTGCCCGCTGAGGGAGAGGAAGTTCACGGGCATCGCGCTGAGATTCACGGGCACTTTGCCGATGGTCTGCACGGCGTCGGTGTGAAATGCCGCGCCTTTTTCCCGGACGATGCGCGCGATTTCTTCCACGGGGAAAAGGACGCCGGTTTCGTTGTTGGCCCACATGATCGAGACGAGCGCCGTCTCGTCGGTGATGGCGCTTTCCAGCTCGGCGAGGTTGATTTGGCCGTCCGCGTTCACGCCCAGCCAAGTCACGGCGTGTCCGCGCTTCGCGAGGCCCTCGCATGTTTTCAGCGTCGCGCTGTGCTCCACGCGCGTCGTGACGATGTGTTGCCGGTCGCGGTCCATGCGCAGCGCGGAGTGAATCGCGGCATTCGTGCTCTCGGTGCCACAGCTCGTGAACTGAACCTCCGACGCCTCACAGCCGAGCAGCCCAGCGACTCGCGCGCGCGCCTTTTCGATGGCGTCACGCGTGGTCCGCCCGATGCGATAAGCACTGGATGGATTGCCATAGTGGTCGCGCAAAAACGGCAGCATTTCCTCCACCACGAGTGGGTCCACCTGCGTCGTTGCGTTATTGTCGAAGTAAAGAATGTCGCTGCTGTCGCTCATACCAAAGGGCGGCGAAACTAAGCGCACAGCGCCGCTCGGCAAGGCAACATTCGCGCAAACAGAGGCTTGCTCGCATCTCGGTGCAGGCACAACGTCACTACATGAACACACACCTCTCCGACTGCACCACCTGCGCCCCACGAATCATCGTCATCAACGAACCGCTCGACCGGCGTTCGTTTTTGAAAAAGACCACCGCCGCCGCGCTCGCGCTGGCAGCCGCTCCGGCGGCTCGTGCGGCGAAGAGCGAGACGCTCGTCCAGCAGCTCCACAAGAGCCTCACGGAGGCGCAACGCAAGGCGGTGTGCTTCGCGTTTAACGATCCGAAACGCTCGCTCGTGGACAACAACTGGCAGATCGTCCCGGAGACGGTGGGCGGCTTTTTTACCGGCGACCAGCAAGCGCTCATCCGCGATATTTTCACCGGGCTCCATTCGCCGGAATACGCCGAGACGGTGATGAAACAAGTCGCGAGCGATTCGGGCAAAGCGGGATTCGGCGCGAGCAGCGTTGCGCTTTTCGGCGAACCGGAGAGCGGTAAGTTTGAGTTCGTCCTCACCGGCCGCCACTGCACGAGGCGTTGCGATGGCGACAGCGTGGAAGGCGCGGCGTTTGGCGGTCCCATCTTTTACGGACATGCCGCCGGCAGCTTCAACGAAGGTCCGGCGCACGAAGGCAATGCCTATTGGTTCCAGGCAAAGCGCGCGAACGAAGTCTTCAAGATGCTCGACGGCAAACAGCGCGAAGCCGCCCTGCTCGAACGTGGCCGCGAAGAAACGAGCGACGACACTGTGAAACTCACCGGAAAGAAAACGGGGCTGGACGGACTCGCAGTGCGCGACATGTCGAAGGACCAGCAGGACGGCGTCCGCGCTGTGATCCGGGACCTGCTCGCGCCGTTCCGCAAAGAGGACGCAGACGAAGCGATGAAGCTGATCACATTTGAAGACCTCCACATGGCTTTCTACAAAGCAGGCGACATCGGCAAGGACGGCGTGTGGGACGTCTGGCAGATCGAAGGGCCCAACATGGTCTGGCACTTCCGCGGCTCTCCACACGTGCATGTGTGGGCCAATATCCGCGCTTAATTCGCGGGACTACTCGTCATCCTCATCGCGTCCGACCGCCCACTCCGGATACGGGGCGGCGCTGCCTTTCATCGCGTGCCAAAGAATGCGGTTCAGCACGTCTTCGGGCGCTTTGTCCACTTCGCGGAAATTGAGCGAGGCAGACTTCTCGGCGTTGGCGCGCAAGAGAGCGTCTTTGATCAGGTCGATAGGCGTGTTCATTTGATCGAGCGGGACGTTTGCGGCCAGCGCTTTGTATGGCGTGAAGTCCGGCTTTTCCGTGAAGCAGTCGGACATAGGCGTGGCGCTCGCATCGAACTGATTCATCGGCGGGAGCCCGAGGATTTGCTCGATCGTGCGGATGATGCTGGTCGTGTTGTATTGCGTGCTGATGACGTCGCCGCGCTTTGTGTACGGGCTGATGCAGTAGGCGGTCGTGCGGTAGCCGCTGACGTGGTCCCAGCCGGCTTGCGGGTCGTCTTCGATGGCGAAAATCGCCGTCTCCTTCCAAAATTTGCTATGCGAGATGGCCTCGACGATCCGTCCGAATGCGAGGTCATTGTCGGCCATATATGCGGCGGGTGTCGGCGTACCCTTGCTGGTTCCGTTGGTGTGGTCATTTGGGAGGCAGATGAATATGAGATTCGGGAACTCGCCCTTTTCCTCAAACTGCTTGAGCTCGCGGATGAAAAAGTCGGCGCGGTATTGGTCGGGCACCTCCATCGACCAGCCGACGTAATCGGTGGGGACGTAGGGTTTGAGCGATTCGACAACGGGGTAGCTGGCAAAAATTACGTCATCGGACTCGCCCTTCCACTTGCGATAACAGTCGAGGAACTTCGGCGAACCCTTGCGCTGCGGGTCCCGCCATTTGACGTCGGGTGCGGCAAACTCCCCGTAGTTGCGCAAAGTCTTTTTGTGTTTGATCGCATTGTCCCACAAAAAGCCGCCGGGTGAATAAGCGAGCGCGTCGGACTCGTCCTCGCCCATCCCGTCGGGGTAGCTGCGCGGGAATCCGGCGAACGACTTTTCCATGTAGTCGGTGGCAAATGCAGTGGTGCTCCACTGGTGTCCATCGGCGCTAAGAATTCCGGCGCAATACGTGTTGTCGAGCAGCACGAAATCGTTCGCGAGCTTGTGGAGATTCGGCGTGATTTTCTCGCCGAAGATGCAGAGCTCCGGATCGCCGTTCCCTTTCGCGATGTCGCCGAGCACCTGATCGTACGTCCGATTTTCCTTGATGATGTAAACGACGTGTTTGAACACGCTCGGCTCGCCAATACGCTCCGGCACGGGCCGCGCGGGCTGGTCGGGACGCGGCGGGAGTTTGCTCGCGACGACTGCTTCGCGGCGGAGATTGCGCAGGACGGTCTCGGTAAGCTTCGGCAGGGCTTCGTCCTTCGGAAGCGGGACGAGCGAAATGGAGCCGCTGTAGTGATGCGAGTTAAAGCCGTCTTTCCCCTCTTTGCTTTTCTTTTTGAGCGCCGGGTGACCTTTGATGTTTGCGACAGCCAGAATGTCACGTGTTTTGTCGAGCACGAGCGCGCCCGGAAACCAGCCGACGGGAATCAATCCGCGCAATTTCGATTCACGCTCGGCGGGATCAAAGTCGATGACGGCGATGGCGTTTTGCGTTCCGTTCGCGACGTAGAGCGTCGTGCCGCCTTTGCTGAACACCATTGCATTGGGCGATGCGCCGAACAAGTCGCTCGGCTTTTCCTTCGCCCAGATCGTTTCGACGATTTTGTCTTCCTTCGTGTCGATAACGCTAAGGTTGTCCGAGCCCGCGTTTGCGCAGACGACACAATGACCGTCCGGCGAAACAGCGAGCGCGCTTGCGTGGAGCCCGGTAACGACTTCCGAAACAGACTTCCCGGCGGCGAGGTCGATGACGCTCACCGAACCTTCGCTGGCGATGTGACGAACCGGATCGACGCGCACGACCGTGCCGCGTCCGGCAGGTCCGGTGAGGTCGTCCTTTCCGGGGCGGCGTCCGCCCCAGTTCGAGACGTAGGCCTTTTCCCCCACGAGCACGACGTCGTAAGGCGCCACGCCGACATCGAGCGTGCGGAGAATTTTGCCCGACGCGACTTCGAGTTCGAGAAGTGTGTTCGAGAGGTTGCCGCAGACGTAGAGCTTCGTCGCATCCGCGGAGAGCGCGAGGCCAGCCGGGATTTCCTGTTTGCGGCGCGGGGCGTTTGCCTTGGGCAGCGGGAGCGAATGCGAGGCGGAGAGTTTGCCATCGTCGCCAACGGTGAAGACTTTGATGGAGCCGTTCACATTGCTGAGGAACAGACGCTTGCCATCAGGCGAAAAAATGAGGCCCGTGAAGCTCACCTGCGCGTCCTTATCCGGCGCGAGGATGTTTGGCGAAACGACATCGGGCTGCGGTTCGTTAACCTTTTCATCGGGCATGGCAACTCGCTGGAGCACCTCGCCAGTCTCCGGATGAAGCACGACGAGTTCGTGGTTTTTTCCAGATGTCACAAGCGACTTTCCATCCGGCGAAAGCGCAATCACCTGCGGGCGTCCGGCGAAATCAATCTGTCTGCCGAGCGGCGTGAGGACTTGGTTCACCGGCAAAACGGTGCGGTCACCATCGCGGCCGACGCGCTCCAAAGTCGCGCCGGGCTCCGGTAACGCGAAGGCGGAATTTGCGATGAGGAGAGCGATGGCGAGAGAAGATTTCATGAAGACCCTCGAAGCGTAAGCCTCAATGATCCGCGGCGACAAGTTCCGAGCGGGAAAGTCCCGCTGAAGTCAGGCCTCCCAGTTACTTCTTCGGGACCCTCTTTCGCGGTGCCTTCCTGGCCCCGTGGGCTTCGCGTGCGAGGAGTGCGACGGCAGGGTTTTGGATACGTCGCTCGGCGGTGATGAGGTGGAGCTGGATCTTGCAGTCGTCGGTTTGCCCAAGGGAGACGAACCCATAGCGCTCGATCGCCTCGGTCACGACGATCGTCGGCACCGCGGTAATCCCGATTCCTTCAGTCGCGACAATTTTTGCCATCGCGGCATCCTCAAACTCTCCGACGACCACCGGTTCTATGCCCGAAACCCGAAACCATTTCTCCAAGTCGCGCCGCAGCGTCGTATTCTGAGTCGGCAGGAGCATCGGCGCGCCATTCAGATTGCGCGGGAACCGGCCCGCCAGCTTTTTCGCAAGTGCAGGCGCGGCACAAAAGGTCACGCCACTCGCACCGATGGAATGCGTAAATGTTTTCACATTACCCCCCGAAGGCGGGGGCTCGTCGGTGAGCAGTGCGTCCAGTCGATGAGCTGCGAGCTGGCCGAGCAGATCATCGAGTTTTCCTTCGCGGCAGGAGACCTGAACCGCCGGAGTCTGAGCGAAGACCGGGCGAAGGATTTCGAGACTGAGGAGTTTCGGAAATGAATCCACAATTCCGATATTGAGCCGCTGTGTGCGCGCCGTCGTCCCGCGCAGTGCGGTCGTCAGCAACTCCCGCCCGAGCGCGAAAATCTCCTCTGCGTATCCGTGAATCATTCGCCCAAAGTCCGTGAGCACGATTGCGCGCCCGCTGCGCCTGTAAAGTGTTTCACCCAACGCCGCCTCAAGCTGCTTTACCTGCGCACAGATCGACGGCTGCGAGGTGCGAAGCTTTTCCGACGCCCGGCTCACGCTCCCTTCCTGGGCGACTGCGTGAAAGTATCGAAGGTGGTGATAATTGAGCCATTCGGTGGCAGTATTCTCGGATTCCATAAAAGCTCACGGTAGCTTCCATATAGTGTATTTGTCGAATCCGGAAATGGCGCTAAATCTCGGAACGTTATGAAATTCATTCTTACAAACAGCAACCATCAGCCATCCGCAGCATTTGCCGAACTCGTTGAAAAAAACATCGAGTTACTCCGCGAAGATCTCCAGATCGACGAAGCCCATATACGATTGGAACACAACTCCGATGCGAGTCCCGCATTCCGCATTACCGCGCATCTAGTCACGCCCGGGCCGGACGTTTTCGGCGAAGCGGTGGATCACACGCTTCGAGCGGCTTTGACAAAACTAGTAGCGGTGCTCGAATCGCGAATCGATCACCGTCATCAAAAGCGCGAACGGCGGGCCAGGAGCCATTTCAAAACGTCCGCGCCGACCCAGTTCAACACCGCAGCAAAGCGCTAAGCAGCACAGCATTCATTTTAGAATTAGAACATGACAGACACAACCTGGCTCTGGGTCGGCTTCAATCTCTTCGTACTAGCGATGCTCGCGCTCGATCTCGGCGTATTCCACCGAAAGGCGCATGTCGTATCGTTTCGTGAGGCGATGGGCTGGACTGTCGCATGGGTGACGCTCGCAGCTATATTCAATCTTGGCATCTGGCACTTTGCCGGTGCTGAAAAGGCGCTCGAGTTCACGACTGGGTATGTGATCGAGTATTCGCTCAGCGTGGACAATATCTTTGTCTTTGCGCTGCTGTTCTCATACTTCGCGGTCCCCGCCGCCTATCAGCACCGCGTCCTTTTCTGGGGAATTCTCGGTGCGTTGGTCATGCGTGCAGTGATGATTGTCGCGGGGAGTGTTCTCATCACCAAATTTGCGTGGATTATCTACGTGTTCGGCGCATTCCTCATCCTCACGGGAATCAAGATGATTGTGAAACGCGAAGAGGAGATTCATCCCGAGCGAAACCCAGTCGTGAAGTGGTTCAAGAGGCTAATGCCTGTCACGGCAGACTACCGCGGCGACAAGTTCTTCGTTCGCGAGAACGGCGTCCGAATGGCGACTCCGCTCTTTGTGGTGCTGATGTTGGTGGAACTGTCGGACGTGCTGTTTGCTGTCGATTCCATCCCTGCAATCTTCGCAGTCACCAAGGACCCGTTCATTGTCTATACTTCCAACGTCTTCGCCATCCTCGGACTGCGTTCGCTGTATTTCGCACTGGCCGGAGTTTTGGACAAGTTCCACTACCTCAAAATCGGTCTCGGCGTCGTGCTTACATTCGTCGGCGTGAAGATGTTGCTTGGCCACACACCGTTGAAAATCGACACGCTCGTTTCGCTCGGAGTGATTATTGCGGTGCTCGCGACCTCGATCGTTATGTCGCTGGTGCGGCCCAAGAAGGTGATCATCAAAAGTGATGCTCATGCTCCCGCCCCTGCGCTCATTGATTGATGCCTGTTTCCTTAATTCAATAGTCAATGAATTCGCAAAATACCCAACAACACCCGCTCGGACGCCTCATTTTCCTTAGCCGCTGGCTCCAGGCTCCGCTCTACCTCGGGCTCATCGTGGCGCAGGGAGTTTACGTCTTCCGGTTCTTTATGGAGCTCTGGCACCTCATCACCATCGCCGCCGATGTCGGCACGGTGAAAGAGTCGGACATCATGCTCATCGTACTTGGTCTCATTGATGTCGTAATGATCGCGAATCTCCTCATCATGGTCATCATCGGAGGCTACGAGACATTCGTTTCCAAGCTCCGCCTTAATGGACATCCCGACCAACCCGAGTGGCTTTCTCACGTGAACGCAGGCGTGCTCAAAGTGAAGCTCGCCACCGCGCTCATCGGTATCTCTTCCATTCATCTCTTGAAGACCTTTATCGATTTGAAAATGCACACCCAGCATGAGATTCTATGGCAGGTCATCATCCACACGGTTTTTGTCTTCTCAGCCTTGATGTTGGCCTGGATTGAGCGCCTCGTTGCCGCGCCAAAACACTAATCTGCGTGAGGGACAAGTCTTCGCTCACCGGCGCTTCCTGCGTGCCGCGGCGTGAGCGGCGGGCGATTAAACAGCCGAGGCCGCTAAAATGAGCGGGCGTCGTTTTCGAGCTCCCTCCCTATTTTGAAATCGGTTGAGGGATGCGGAGGTAGGCGAAGAAATCGCGGAGTTGCTGGTCGGTGAGTCCTTCGAGCAATCCTTCGGGCATGAGGCTGCGGCCTGCGCTTTTCATCACGGCGATTTGGTCACGAGGGAGAGCGATGTCCTGCCCGTCGAAGCCGCGCAGGATCACGACGTTAGCGTCCTTGTCCGTGAGGAAGCCGCCGAGGGTGCGCCCGTCTTTTGTTGTGATGGTGAAATTTTGGAAGCCTTCGCGGATTTCGGCGCTGGGCGTGAGGATGCTGGGCAACATCGTGCCGAGGTCTTCGCGCTGATAGGCGGTGAGGTTTGGGCCGATGTTGCCGCCTTTGTGGAAGAGCTGATGGCACGCGGCGCAGCGGGCGCTGAAGGTCGCCTCGCCGTCGTATGGGTTGCCGTTGCCGCCAGCGAGGATGGCGCGGAGTTTGTCGCTGGCGATCGTCGTTGCGACGGGGAAAAGGCGGGCGGCTTTCTCGCCCTGTCCGCGCAAAACGGCGGCGGTATCCGGCGGCACATCTGCGGCGGAGAGCGCGCCATTTTCGACGAGGGAAATGAGGGCGCTGCGAGTGCTTTCGCGGCTAGCGAGAAGCGTGACGGCTGCGGGCTTCACCGCTGGTGGGAGCTTTGCAATTGCGGTGCTGACTGCGGTGCCGATGCGGGCGTCGTCGAACGGCAGCAATGCGCCGAGCGCGGCTTTGCGAATGGCGATCGCATCTTCGCTCTGCGCGAGCGCGAGCAGCGGCTCGATGGCGGCGGCGGTCTTGGTTTCGCCGAGCGTGCTGATGCAGAGCAGGCGCTCGGCGGCTTTGGCCTTCGGGTCGGCGATGAGCGCCAGCGCGGCGGTGATCGCGGCAGTATCGCCTTGCCGGATGCGGAATGCCAGCGACCCGCTGCCCGCGTGGGCGAGCGCGGCGATGAGTTCGTCGGGGAACGGCGGCAGTGAGCGCCCGATGAACTCGCCCTCAAACGTGGCGACCAGCGCGGCGCGTGTGACGTCGGGTGTGCCGTTGAGAAGTCGCACGGCAGCAAGGAAATCAGCGCGTGTCCCGGATGCGGCAAAGCGGCGCATGATGCGCGGGATGATGTGCTCACGGACGACGGGTTTGTCCTGCAACGCTTTGGCGAGCGACAGCACTTCGCTGTAGTCGCCATCGGCAGTGTGGCGCTGCATTTCGGATTCCAACAGCCACCAGCAGAGAAGCGGCAGAAACGGATCGGAGGCGTCTGGCTCCAGATTGAGGATGTGCCAGACAAGGTGCATTGCGCGCCACCTCGGGAGATAGCGGAATTGGGTGGCGATAGAGAGGCGAAGGTCGCGCGGTGCGCTGGCGAGGTAGTCCTGGTCAAGATACAAGCAGAGCCCGTCCGAATACTCGGCGTTCTCGACAGCCAGACGAAACGCCCATGAGCGAACCGCTGCCGACGAGTGATGCAGCGCGCTGCGGTAGTGCTGCTCCTTGATGAGCCCGGCTTGATGCAGCGCCCAGAGTGCCTCCAACGCGGGATGCGATTCTTTTTCCGCGAGTAACTTCTTGAGCGGCTCCAGCGCGGAGCGATCCTTCCTCTCCCCCAATAGCCGCACCGCCGTCATGCGGTGCCACTTATTCGGATGCCGCAACAGCGCGACCAGCTCGGCGGTCGTCTTTTTGGAAAGGTTCGTGTCCTTTTCCAGCAGCGCGTCTTTTCCGCGGAGGCGGTAGATGCGGCCGGTCGTCGGGTCGAGTTGGCCCTGATAGTTTTGTCCGTGTGCGATGTATTCCTCGTAGAAATCGGCGATGAATACCGAGCCGTCCGGTGCGTTGGCGAGGAAGACGGGGCGGAAGGCGATGTCGTCACCCGCGAGTGGGATGCCGATGTCCTTCGTGGAGAATGTCGCGCCCACGGCGATGCGCTCGGATGCTGTGATGTTGCGGTGGAGCGGGTCTGCGCCGAGCATTTTTCCGCGCAGTGCGGGCACGGCGGTGCCCTCGGCCATGATGATGTTGTGCGTGAATCGCTGGATGGGATTCGCGCTTTTCATCGGGCCGAATTCGCCAAACGAAAACTCATGTCCGGTCGCGCCGAACTTGCCGGGTTCTTTCCCCTGCTTCAGATAGATGCCGTTTTGGATGAAGTGCCATCCGCGCGTCTCGCCGCCGTTGTGTCCGCTGAAAAGATTTCCCTCCGCGTCGAACTCCAGCCCGAACGTGTTCCCGCCGCCCTCGGCAAAAATCTCGTAGATTTTCCGCTCGGGATGATACCGCCAGACCATGCATCCCTCGAAATAGACCGGCGGCGTGTCGAATCCCGGACGCGTGATGCGCGAGGTCGTGGTGCTTCCCTGACCGCCATAGAGCCAGCCGTCCGGCCCCCACACGAGACCGTTTGCGACGCTGTGCGTGTCCTCCAGACCAAAGCCCCCGAGGCGAACTTCCGGCGGTCCGTCGGGAATGTCGTCGCCGTTTTTGTCCGGGTAAAACATGAGATACGGCGTGTTCATCACCCAGATTCCGCCGTGGCCGTAAACAGCCGCGTTCGCCATGTTCAGGCCTTCGAGCACGTTTTTGTGTTTGTCGAAAACGCCGTCGCCATCCGTGTCTTCATGCACCGAAATGATGTCCGCGCCGCGGTCATGATTCGGCGGCGGCGGCGGCACCTTATCGAATACCGCGCGGTAATACTGATCGCGGCTGAGCTGCTTGATCCCCGCCGGATATGGATACTGCCGGTACTGGGAAACCCACAGCCGCCCGCGCTCATCGAATGACATGTGCGTTGGCTGCGCAACGAGCGGCTCCGAGAGCAACAGGTCCACCGCAAGCCCCGGCTCCACGCGCATTTTTGCAAGCGACTCCGCCGGCGAGAGCCGCTGGCCGGGCATGTTCTCCGTCGCCACGAGCGGCATCGTAGAGAGGCGGAATCCTTTCTCGGTGAAGACCGCCTTTTCAGGCGACTGCGCTAGAGGTTTCATCGCAGCAGCCTCGCCGGAAAATGTCTGCCAGTCTCCCGCTAGAACCAGCTCATCGAAATACGTGCGAAAGACCGGCGCTTGCACAAACCGCGCGTCCTTCTCCAGCCGCACCGCGAGCGTGTTGAAGACGCTCTTTTCCAAAATCCCCTTCGGCACTTTTAACCGCTTGCCCGCCGCGGACGATGCTCCCTCGCCGATCTTTTGTCCGTTCAAATACACCGCATACGGTCCGGACAGCTCGCCGAGCGTGAGCACCATCGAATCGCGCCAAAGATCCTTCTCCTGCGGCGTGACGAGATTGTCCGGCACGCGGATGTGGCATTTTAGCCAAACCTCAGCTCGAAGCGGAAGCGCGATGTTCGCGAGGCAGAGGATCAGTAGAGGCAGGCGCATTGTTCCCATTTCAACCCCTTTAACTATCTGGCATTAACGCAATCTTTGCACATCGCAAGAAGCCCTCTATGGTGCGGGAGATGTTGAAAATCCGATTCACACTCATTCGTTTGATCTTACTCTGCCTGCTCGGTTCGTGCGCGTTTGCAGAGTTGCTTGTCGTGCGTGGGACGGCGGTCGTCGGGATTGCGGTGGCGGCGGTTTCCGACGACCTGAAAAAGGAACACGACATCGAGTACAAGGTCGTCACCGAAGGAGGCAGCGGCGCAGGTATCGCGGGAGTTGGATTGGCTGTCGTGGATGTGGGGCTCTCGACTCGGACGGTGACCGGCGAAGAGCGCGCATCGGCTCCGGAAAAGCGATTCGTGGAAACGAAGATCGGCGCGCAGGCGGTGATGGTCGTGGTGCCGGAGGAGATTTGGCAATCTGGGGTGCGTCGGCTTTCGCGCAAGCAACTCGTTGCCATTTACGAACGGCGGGTGAAAAACTGGAAGGAAGTCGGAGGTGCGAATCGGGAGATTACATTTTTCAATCGCCCTGGCGGGTTTTCTGGGCGCGGGGTTTGGGATCTATTCGTCATTTGGCTGTATGAGGACGTGCGCAAGGCACCGCTGTCGAAAGCGGATGTGTTGGAGACGCCGGACGAGGTGCGCGACACGGTGGAGTTTAACGGCGGGGCGATTTCGCTGCTGGAGTATGGCGAGATGCCGAAAGTCGGTCTGAAGGCGATCCCGCTGGAGCTCGACAATGGCAGTCTCATCGAGCCCACGCCTGCCAACATCGACTCCGGCAAATATCCGCTATCACGCCCACTTTTACTGATCACCGAGGGAAAGCCGACGGGGATGGTGAAGAAGATGCTCGATTTCATGGTCGGCGAAAAGGGGCAGGCCGCCGTGCAAAAAGCTGGGCACGTAACCCTGAAACAACTCGCCGAACAGTGACCAATAATCGCTTTACAGAGCACGGCTCGGCTCCATCTTCCCGCCACTGAAAATGAAACCAGATAGTCGGAGTCCAGCAGCACACTTAGTCCGCTTCGGCGTCGCCACTTCGCGCGGCGGCTTCCGGGCGTTCCTGCGGCACGCTTGGATGCAGACATCCGTCATCCAAAACGGCGTCCACGCCGAGAGTGCGTCTGAGATTTTCGATGCGGCGATTTTGATGCCGGACGTGCAGTTCCCGCTCGGGAAGCAGCCTTGGACGGGAGTTTTGGCTCGTGCGCTGCGTCGGGTCGCACGCCTGTTCGCGGATGAAAGTCTCGCCGTTCGCTTTTCTGCCTCTTCATCCGGAGCGATGATCGCGCCAGTGCTTAACGCGTTCGCGCCGATGTGTGCGGAGATGGACATGCAGCTCGAGATATCGGGCTTCGAAATCCAACTCGGCGAATCGGAGGTAGCCGTCCGCGAACAGCTCTGCCCTCATCTTCCTGAGTATCCTGTTGTCCCACATCTCGGCGCAGCGCGAGTCTGGTTGCCAGAGTTCTTTTCCGGGATGATGCACGCGGCGCTCTGGCGCGAGATCCTTGCGGACCCGGAATCTCTCAAGCTTGCAGCGGCATCGGCGGCTGAGGTTTTTGCCCAAGTTTTCAAAGATTTGGGAACTTCCGAGCCGCCCCCATCGGCAGCGGCGATGGAGCGAGCGATGCTCGTTTTTACACCACAAGCGGTCGAATACGGTATCGGTCAAATCACATGGATGATGGAGCCGGGTGCGGCGAACGAATTGGAAGCCAATGCAATCCCATTTCTCCGAGCGTCCTTTTCGCGAGACATGCCGTTGCCGCCCGTCGTCGCCGCGGTCTCGCGACTGCCGAAGTCCGCAAAGGCGCTCCCGCCATCGTCGGTCCCGGCGAAAGATTCGCTGCCTCCCAAAGCGCTCACGACTGTGGCAAATCCGGCCGAGCCGATACCGACTCTGCGTCCAACCTCGAAGACACCGGAAAAAAAAGCCGAGCAGCCTCACACCTTTCCGCTCATCCCTGATGATGATGACGATGACGAGGAGATAGTCCCGCAGCGCGCATTCCGGGTTGTGCAATGGCTGCCTGCTAGCATCGGGATCGTGCTGGTCCTTCTGGCCATACTCCCCTTCGTCACCACGGGCGGGTTGGATATTGGAGGGAGTAACACCCCTAAATCGCTCCCGCCGGACCCCGGTCCCGAGCGGATGGTCGTGGGCCCCGTCGAGGCACTTCCCGAGCCCGCAGCCGTGGCTTCGGCACCCATTTCCACAGCCCGATTATTTGAGCAGGCACAGATATTTATCGACGCCGCCGCGCGTGCTAAAACTGCGGGCGACAATCGACAAGCAGCGGAGGATCTATCGCGGGCGTTGCTTATCTACAAACAGGAGTTCGGCGAGCAGCGGTGGAAAGAACCGCGATACATTGCAGTGCGCGATAAATACCACGCGCAACTCGAACTATTGGAGATGAACAAAGATCAAATCGCAGTCATCGAGGAAGTCATCGGTGCCCGCGAGCCAGTGAAGGCTGGGCCGTCTGACACCCCGAGCCAGGAGCTCACGAAGATGACCTCAACTTTTAAGCGCGGCGATGAAGAGATTGCACGCGGACGCCCGAAAGCCGCTGCCGAGAATTACGAACTGGCGCTGCGCATAGGCATGGAGGCGCTGGGCGAAAAGCACACGGCAAATCGGACTTACCAGCAATTCCTGTCGCGCTACATAGACTTCCTTATCACGGAAAATCTGCCCCCAGACGAATTGCAAAGCCGACTCTTGGACGTAAAAGCAGGGCGAAAGCCGAAGCCTTTGCCCGATAGGAAGCCCGAAGCGGAACTAGACGGGCTGCGGCTTCCGAAGCTGTAGGGCTATTTCTTTGGGCGGTTCTCTATCTGTTGCTTCCAGAACTGCTCTACGGGGTTCGCAGGGTCGCTAAGACCGAGGAAAGCCAGCGATTTCATGTCGCGCAGGAAGCGGATGTCGCCCAAGCCTTTTCTCGGCGGAAGGATGAGCGAGCGGAGGCTCTTGAGGGCGGCGAGCGGGCGCAGGTCGGTGATGCGCTTGCATTCGTCCAGCCGCAACTCCGTAAGCGGCAAGGAGGCGAGCGGCTGCAAATCAGCCACCCCTGTTCCGGTGAGCGTTAGGCTTTCGATGGGGAGGCCGACGAGTGGGGAGAGGTCGGTGACTTTGCGGCAATTTATCAGCGTCAGGCGATTGAGGTCTTTCATCCCCGAGAGGAAGGAGAGGTCTTCGATGTCGGTTGAGTCGAGGTTGATGGATGAGATGCCGACGGGGTTGGTGCGCAGCAGCGCGGCGATGAGTGGGGCGCTCCGGCCTCGGAAATTTGCGCCCCACGTCCCGTCCGTCTGTTTCTGGAAGATGCCTCGCACCTCCAACTTGTGGCCGATCATTTCGCGCAGGGGCTTTAGCTCGGGGTCGGCGTTGATTTTGGCGCGGAGGTCTTGGAAGAAGGCGACTCGCTCCCGCCCGCTCATCTCGGCGACGGCGGCAGCCTCGTAAAGGCGCTCTTGTTTCTTCAAGGCGGCCCCCAGTTTGTCGAGGGACTTCTGGCTCAGCTCATGGTCGTCGCTCTCGGCGGCTTGGAGTTCTTGGGTAAGTTCCAGGTTCTCTTTTGCGCCGGAAAAATTGGGGTTTAGCTCCAGCACACGCTGGTATTCGTCCTCGGCTTCGTCAAAGCGGAGCATCGTCTGGCAGTAGTTTCCACGCTGGTTGTGGTATTCCGCATTGTTCGGCAACTGCCGGATTGCGGCGTCGAGTTTCTCCAACGCTTTGTCGAAGTCCTTTTGCTTCGCGAAGTCCTTGGCTTGGGTGAAAAAGACGGGGCCGGTGCCTTGGAGATCAGACAGAGCGATGTCGAGCAACTCTTGTTTCTTAATCGCCTTTTGCTCGTTTGCCAAAGCGATGTCGCGCTGACTTTTGAGGGAGAAAAAGAACGCGACGAGAGCGACGAGGAAGACTGTGGCGAAGGCCGTACCAAACGCGACTTTGTCTTTGTGCCGCGCAGCCCAGAGCTGGATGTGCTTGCGCAGCCCTGCACGCTCGGCCTTTGGCGCGAAGCCGTTTTGCCATGCGGTGATGTCGTCTTGGAGCTCTTCGACTTTCGCGTAGCGTTCGCTCGCTTGATACGACATCGCCTCCAGCACGATGGCCGCGAGCCCCTCGGGCACGCGCCGCCCCGGTAGATGCGAAAGGACATAGGCGATGTTGTCGCCAGTGCCGCCAGACGAGCCACGCGGCGTGCTGTTGTAGCTGCTCGGGTGCTCGAACTTGCCGCTGACGATTTGCTCGATCAGCTCGCCAAATTCTTTCCCCGGATACGGAGGCCGAAGGGTGAGCATCGCATACAGGATGGAGCCGAGCACGTAGATGTCGCTCTGCGGAGTGATGGCGTCGAGTTCTCCACGCGCCGCTTCCGGCGAAATGTAGGGCGGCGTGCCGACGATGAGGCCGTTCAGCGTCTGAAACTCGCGGAGACCGGCAGGGGGCATCTCATCTCTCGCCCCTGCATCCCTCGGTGCAGCATCGGAGAGATGTTCATCATGGAGGCCCGAGGACATACGCTTCGCAAGCCCCCAATCCATCACGAGCACTTCGCCGTATTCGCCGATCATGATGTTGTCGGGCTTCAGGTCACGGTGGACGACGCCCATCGAGTGCGCGTAGGCGACGCCGTCGCAAATTTTCTGAAAAATATCGAGCAGCGCGGTGAGCGAGTATTCCTTCACCATCGCAGGTGCGCCGACGCGCAGCCCTTTCAACACGTCGTCGAGCGTGATGCCTTTGACGTATTTCATCGTGTAAAAAACCTCGTCCTGCTCATCGAGCGCAATCTCATAGACGGGGACGATGTTCGGGTGCTGGAGCTGCCCGGTGAGCTGCGCTTCATCCACGAACCGGAGGACGTTTTCCCGAGAAAACTGGCCCGCCGTTTTGATGACCTTCATCGCCACCTGTCGGTGGATACGGAGGTCGCGCGCCTGATGCACGACGCCCATACCGCCGCGCCCGATGCTGCCCATCACTTTATACTTCTTGCCGTTAAAAAGCGCCCGCACTGGCGCGAGCCCGAGATCTGGATCCCACAGCGCCGCTGCCAACATCTCGCTCGCCGCAGCTTTTAGGCGGATGAAAATGCGCGCATCGCCAACTTCCACCTGCTGGTCTGGGCGGACGCGGGTAGGGAGCTGCACTTGGATGCCTTCAATGAACACGCCGTTGCTGCTACCCAAGTCCTCCACGACCAGCTCGTAGCCTTGGAACGTGAGCCGCGCGTGATGCCGCGAGACGCCCTCAATCTCTACGCAAATCTGGCACGCCTTATCGCGCCCGATGATGTACTCGCCGTGCGTGATGGAGTATTTCGAGACGATCTCCTCACCGAGGTACACGAGCACCTCCGCCTCAATCGGAGGCGGCGGCTGCGCTAGTTTCGAGCTTTCGGATTCAGGGTTTGTAGTCACAAAGAGAAAACCTCCTCGGAGCTAAACCCGCGCCACGTCACAAGGTTGCAAAACGCGGCTTGATCGCTCGGCAAAACTATAAGCCCGGAATCGCAGGAGCGGCTCCGGGAACGGGAGCGGCAGGGTCCGCTCCGGGCGCAGGCGTAATGCCGGGAATTGCGTTCTGGTCGGTGCCCATTCCGGGCAGTCCCCCGCCAGGTTGCGGCGCTGTGAGCGCATTGATAAGGTCCGTAGCCTTGAGCTCGACCTTCGAAGCCACGATCGGAGGTTTGAACGAGTTCTTCTGGTTGGAATAAACGCTCGAATACACGGACTTGCATCCGGTGAAAGCGACTGTGGAAATGGCGGCGATAGTGAGAAGTGTGCGGGTGGACATGGCAGTTGATGGTTGCAAAGTGCATCGGCCCCGTCAACCGCCGAGTCAGTGGAGAATTCGTTATCATGGTTTTTTGGCGCGCGTGAGGATGAATCGACCTTCGTCGTAAACAGCGTCGTAACTGGCCGAGATGCCGTCCGTGAGAAACTTCCCGTCACACGTGTATTTTCCCGCCCCTATCCACGTTTCGAGCGTGGCATCTGCGTGAAAAGAGTTGCCCTGCCGCTTTAGCGCTGCGCTGTGCTCCGAGCGAAAGACACCGTGCCATGTGGCCTTAAAGTCCGCTCGATAAGTGCCGGGCGTGTCCCCTTTGACGATACACCACAGACCTCCGCCCATCCCCGGCATCCGGGCACTCTCCCAGCGCCCCGAATATGCACCGGTAAACCGATCCCTGTCCGTCCGCGGAGCCTCCCACCGCTTATTATATGTAGAACACCCGGCGAGCCACAGCCCCGCAACGAGTGCGAAAAGACGAAACATGTTTCGCATCGTATGGGTAAACTCGTGGGGGGTGGTTTTTCTTTGGTTTGATGGAATGGGGAACGGCGCGTTGTCGATCGTTATTCCTCTTCCACGAGGTTAAAACTCACGTCGGTAATCCCGGCGTCGGCAGCGCAATCAAGCACGTCCATCGTGCGTCCGTGCTTCGCCTGCTGCTCGCTGGCGATGGTGAGGACGGCGGGCGTCTTTGCGGCATCACAATTGGCCTTTACGCGCTTGAGAACGTCGCGGAGCTTCGGCATCAGCTTATCGTTTGCGGCGGCCATCGGCTCTTCGTTGAGCAGAATGTCGCCCTTCGCCGTCACGGAGATCACTTGCTCGTCGGCAAAGGGAACGTCCTTCGCCGTATCAACCGTGCCGGGCAGTCGGCAGTTGTGCTCTTTCTCCACTTTCACCGCGCCCGCCATGACCATGAAAAAGAGCATGATGACGAAAACCACGTCAATCATCGGAGCGATTTGGAATCCCACAGTTCCCTCGTTCGGGTCCACGGCGACACGTTTCACCCTAGCCGCCCTCCTTATTATAAACAGAGAACGACACGTCGGCGATGCCCGCCTCGCCCGCAGCGTTCAGCACATTGTTGATGCTCAGCGCATTGGCCTCGCGATCGCCACGGATGACGACTCGGAACTCTTGGTTCGCGCCCTTTGCCTGCACGCGCTCGCCGTTCTTTTTGATGAGTTTGATCTGCTCGGCAACTTGCTTGATTTCCTTGTACTCTTTGCCGTCGATGTTGAAGACGGGTTTTTTATTCACCCAAAGCACGTTCACGATGGCTTCGTTGCGGGTGTTGTCTTTCTTCAGCGCGTTGGGAGAGACGGGCAAATTGAGGCCTTTTACGTTCACTTTGATCACCTGTGCGGACGTGATGCTCATGAAGAAAATGAGCATCACCAGCAGCACGTCAATCATCGGCGCGATCTGGAACTCCGGATCGCCATCGGCTCCTCCTCCTCCGCCGCCCATGTTAGTGAGTCCTCCGGTTCATCAGGCGTTTTGTGGTTCCTGCTGCACCCAGTTTGGCATCGCCGCGTAGAGCTCCTCGTCGCCGAGATGCGCGCCCGCCATGTGCTCGTAGGGCATCTTTTTGAAGACTCCGCCGATGGTGTCCTGCATGTCGTGGACTAGCTTCGCCGAGCGGTTCTTGAGCCAGTAAAAACCGAAGAACGCCGGGATAGCGATGAGCAGTCCCGAAGCGGTGGCGATGAGCACTTCGCCGATTGCGCCCGCCAGCTTGCCGGGGTCGCCGATGCCGGAAGTGCCCAGCGTGGCGAACGCACTAATCATTCCGAACACCGTGCCGAGCAGCCCGATCATCGGGGTGCAGACGCCGATGACGGAGAGGTAGCTGATGAAGTACTGCATCTGCGCATTCTCCTTCGACACCTCGGCCCCGACCGCCTCCTCCGTGGCGTGCTTGCCCTCGCCCGCCATGCTGAGCGCAGCGCGGGTAACGTTGCAGAAAGGGGACGGGTTATTTTTGCAGAACTTGTAAGCGCCAACATAGTCGCCCGTGCGGAAAAGATTCTTCACCCCGCTCACATGCGCTTCCGGCAAGAAGCGTTTGCGGTTAGTGACGCGGAGCAGGCCGTCGCCGATCAAATAGAGCGTCGCCATCGAGCAAAGAGCGATGGGAACCATGATGAGCCCGCCCTCTTTGATGTGTTCCATCAGGCTCTTGTGAACTTCTTTCGGAGCCTCTGCGGCGGCGGCGGCTTCGGGGGCAGGAGCCTTATCCTGTGCGGAAGCGGCGATGAGCCCACCGAAGACAAGCGAGGCGATTGCGACGAGCGGAAATAGAAAGCGTGGTTTCATGGAAGGTGATCGAAGTTGATTGATTGAAAAGCGACGAAGTGGAATCTGAAAACTCGCGCGCACTTTGGCGAGAACTTCTTCACGGCCAGCGCACATTTTCTCAGCCTGCAATCTTCCGATACGCCTCGCCCTCGTTGAGCGTGGGGTTTTCCGGGCGGCCTTTGTGGCGGTAGGTGAGCTTGAGGTTTTCCATCCCGAGCAAGTTCAGGATTGTCGCGTGAATGTCGTGGACGTGCAGCCGGTCTTCCACGGCGCGCAGGCCGAGTTCGTCGGTGCTGCCGATCGTTTGCCCGCCTTTGACTCCGCCGCCCGCCATCCACATCGTGAAGCCCGTTGGGTTGTGGTCGCGCCCATCGCCCTTCTCGCTCATCGGTGTGCGGCCAAACTCGCCGCCCCACACGACGAGCGTGTCGTCGAGCATCCCGCGCTGTTTCAAATCGCGCAGCAGCCCGGCGATGGGTTTGTCGGTTTCTTGGAAGAGCTTCCCGTGGTTTTCCTCGATCTTCGCGTGTGCGTCCCACTTGCTGCCCGCGCCCGAGTAGAGCTGCACAAATCGCACGCCGCGCTCCACCAGCCGCCGAGCGAGCAGGCACATCCCGCCAAACTTCGAGGTCTCCTTTTCATCCATGCCGTAGAGCTGCCGCGTCGCCTCGCTCTCGCGAGAAATATCCACCGCCTCCGGTGCCTCGGCCTGCATTCGGAAGGCGAGTTCGTAGCTGGCGATGCGCGCCTCCAGCTCGCTGTTATGCCGTGTCGCCGCGTGGCGCGTGTTCAGTTCCGTGAGGAAATCGAGCTTCGCCCGCTGCTGCTCCGGCGCGACTCCCTCGGGCGTATTGAGAAATTGGATCGGCTCCGACCCGCTCTCGATGCGCGTGCCTTGATACAGCGCAGGCATGAACCCGCTGCCCCAGTTGCGCGGGCCATTGATCACCGACGCCGGATTATCCTGCATGACGACAAACGCCGGCAAATTCGCGTTCTCCGTGCCGAGCCCATAGGTCACCCACGACCCGAGCGAAGGCCGCCCCGCGAGGATGCTCCCCGTATTCATCTGGCACACGCCAGTGGAGTGGTTGATGCCGTCCGCCACGCACGAGCGGATCACCGCCAAATCGTCCGCACACTCCGCCACATGCGGCAGCCAGTCGGAAATCCACAGTCCACTTTTCCCGTGCTGCTTCCACTGCCGCTTCGAGGCGAGGAGCGGCGATTTGAACTCCCCCATCGCCGTGATGACCTTGCCGAAACTGTCCGGGATGCGCTGCCCGGCCAGCTCGTTGAGCTTCGGCTTCGGGTCGAACGAATCCATGTGCGACGGCCCGCCCTCCATAAAGAGAAAGATGACCGACTTCGCCTTCGCGGGAAAATGCGGCGTCCTCGGCACAAGGGAATCCGCAACCCCAGTGCCTTGCAGCAAATGCGAAAGCGCCAACGCACCAAACCCCGCCCCCGCCTTTGCAAGAAAGTCGCGGCGCGTAGTAAGTATCTCGTGATGTGGGACAGGTAACATGCGTGATTGCTCCCACAGTCACGGGCGTTCTGCAATGCCGGGGATCGTTCAGTCGAGTCTCTCGCCGATGGGAGCTTGCTCCGGTGTGAGGAATGTTTTCACAAGTTCGCCCTCGCCGCAGACCGTCATGCCGGGGAATCGCTTGAACCATTTACCAAAGGGAACTTCGGGCTCAAGTTCGAGCCATTCGAGAAAGATCAGGAGTTGATCCGCAGAAACACTACGGTCGTAAATCCGAGTCGCGAGGTGCCGCATGATTGGCCCCGGAATATTTTGGCGACGAACTTTAGGCACTTGCTTTGCCGTAAAATCCGCTGAGCAGTTTTTCCGTCAGAATCTCAGCCGCTTCATCGTCTGGTGCCGCTGCGAGTTGAGCAGCGATTTCACCAAGTTCGCTTGGAGATAGCCGTTTGGCGCTTTCATAGTCGCTAGCGCAAGCCGCTCGTTTTGTAGGCGTAACAGTCGCGGTGACAACGCCGTTGGAAACGATGTCCAGCCTCTCGCTGCGGGAAATCGCGCGATCAATAATCTCCGGGTCGCGGTGGATTTGTTCGAGTGTCGCTATCATGGGCGAAAAGTGGTAGATGAATGCGGCGGAGTCAAAGGCTTAAGAACAAAGAAACCCACCCGCCTTCGCACGCACCCACGCACGCCAAACCCCAAGGACGACGCACCCGAGCGCCGCAATCTGATACCCGGAAAGCCCAGCGACGAGCGTCGGCGTCGCCCGCTGAAACTCATGCACAAAGCGGAAGACGCCGTAGCCGATGAGGTAAAGGTGGAAGAGCTGCCCATCGAGGCGCGGCCTTTTCCGCAGGAAAAAGAACGCGACGAGCGCGGCGACGTTGAATCCAATCTCCAGCGGCACCGCAGGCCAGCGCGGCGTGCCGGAGAAATCGCGCAGCGCATACCAAGCAGGCACGCATTCCCGCCCGAGACAGCACCCGTGCAACAGACACCCGACGCGCCCGAAGAGGATGCCAATCGGCGCGACGAACGCGAACAAGTTGCCCGTCGCCTCGCGATAGCCCGTCGCCTTTTTCACCAACTCCACGCCCACATATCCGCCGAGCAGCGCCCCGAGCACGCTCTTCCCCGTCGCCAGCCGCAGCCAGCGATCCGGCAGCGGCCAATCCCGCCAGCCTTCGGCGAAAAGATAGACGACTTTCGCGCCGACAAACGCGCTCATCAGCGCCACGGCGTAGATCAAAATGAGGCGCTCATCCTTGCGAGCCATCCGCGTCCAAGTGAACAAGCTGACGACGATGCCCGCGAGGAGAAGAAGGCCGTAGGGAGAGTTGGTCATAAAGTAGTCAGCGGCTTTAGCCGAAAAACCGCCGTGCTTTCGGAACGCGAACGCTTCGCAGAAAGACGCCGCGAGTGAACTTCGACGCCGCCTCTGCTTTTCGCGTCGTGCTGACTAAAGGGGACTCCCGGAAACTCACTCCAGGAGAACTGCAGAGCCGCGGCGAAGTAGCGGGGCCATCTCGGCCCCGATGTCCCGCAGGGACATGGCGCGTTACGCGCCTTTAGCGCTCGGGGGCGGGACGCCCCCGCTACGTCGCCGCACTCGGGGCGCAAGGATGCGTTCAATTCCGTTCTCATAAATGCGAAAGTGCGCGTTTTATGGTCAAAAATAGCCAGTTTGTGTCGGGAGGCGTGTATAGGAATCCTCATTATCGTTCCCCCGACGCCGGAGGTGCGAAGTTGGACGTTCCGGGGCCTTCCCCTGACGCCGGAGGTGCGAGGTTGGACGTTCCGGGGCCTTCCCCCGACGCCGGAGGTGCGAGGTTGGACGTTCCGGAACCTCCCCCCTGAGTAATCATCTTTTACTACGAGGCAATGTGGGCTGACGAGTGGTGCGGGTTTCATGGGTGTGATTTGGTGGAGTGCAGGGTGATAAAAGAGATGGGTTCCATGCGAGTAGTGAAAAACTGAGCATCGAATACAAGCAGTGCATTCTTTCGTTCCTCGTGATACTGCGTGCGAATGTTTCGTCGGCGAGCACTTATTGTTTTTGTGATTAGTCTCCTTGGATTTTTGGTCTGGTCGTGGGTTACTTCTAATCGCGATCCCGAGAGGGAGCTTTTCAAGCAAACTGCGCAATCTATCTCCAAGATGCTACACGAAAAAGATTGGGAGGATTGGGCGCGGATGCAAGCTGGTCTAAATTCAGATGCCAAATTGGTGAGTCAGGGAATCGAACAGGTTATCGCAAATGCCGATAAGAATAGAGAGGGGCGGGGCGGAATCAAAGGAACACTGTCGTATCGTTGGCGATTTGATATTGGCGACTATTGGAAGCTGGATGCTGAATTGCGGAATGTGATCGACTTAGACATTGATGCGTCTTCAGTGCCTTACGCTCTCGTCCTCCGTTGGTGGAAGCTCGGAAAGGAGGAGATAATTGTTGTTCAGTTAATCCCAGAGCGAAACTGAAGTTGCCTCTTATCCTCCATAATACCGACAAAACGAATCCAGCGCCCCGCTCGGGGTGATGACGTGGGTGCAGCAGCGGTCGATGCGGTCTTGGTCCCACGTCCAGGAATCCATGAATGGTTTTACGAAGAGGCGGAAGGTGTGGCTGGCGTCTAGCTCGAAGCGTTTGAGTAGCTCGGCGAGGGGTTCGTTTTCGCAGCCGCATTTTGCGAGGTCGTCGAGGGAGTAGCGCACTTTGTCGCGGAGGAAATCCTGCACTTCGCTGAAGTCCACGAAGTCGCTGATGCTGCGGACGGTGCCGCCGATTTTGAGCAGGTAGCCGATGGTCGCGCAGTTCGGGTCGCCGCAGGGGAGCGGGGTGAAGGAATCCGCCGTGAGCGTGCCGCCGCTGTGCTCGATGAGGCCGAGGATGACGTCGGCGGTGTTCATGGCAAGGAGCGGGGCCGTCTCGGCCCCGTGCTGGGGAACCACTCCGTGGTTCAGGGGGCCGGGACGGCCCCCCTCCTTGGTATTGCGACCGCTGCCAAAGACGGGCTGGAAGCTGACGCCGCGCACGTTTTCAAATGCGAGGCCCCACTGCACGGTCTCCCAGACGTGCGGGAGCGTGTCGGGGGTGACAGTCATGGCGAGGGTGATGGGCACGCCAAGTTCGCGGCATCGCTCGACGCAGCGGCGGCGCGTTTCGCGGAGGTCCGCGCCGCGCAGGGCTTGCTGGCCGGCCTCCTGCGGGCCGTCGAACTGCAAGTAGAGCTGGAAGTGCCCGCGCTTCATCGTGCGCCCGAGTGAGGCGGAAAAGGCGTCGTCATTCGCCACGCGGACGCCGTTGGTATTCAGCAAAACGTAGTCGATTTTCGGATGCGCATGGAGCCATTCGAGCAGCTCGAAAAACTGCGGGTGCAGCGTGGGCTCGCCGCCGGAGAGTTGCAGGATTTCGATGCCGCCCTTTCGCTCGATGACGCCTTCGATGCGGCGCTGGATGTCCGCGAGGGGCACGGCATCCACTTCGCGAGTGCGCGGCGAATCGGCGTAGCACGTCGGGCAGGCGAGGTTGCAGGAATTGACGATTTCGATGAGCGCGAGAAAGGTGGCGAGTTTCTCCACGGTGTCGGAGCCCTCGGCATTGCGCCCGAGGGTGCCGGTGGATGTGCCATCCGCCGAACCACACTTGCCGCCGCAGCATTGGTTCTTCGGGTCGCCCTGCGCGTGCCAGTAAAAGCGGGCATCGCTGGAGATACACGCCTCCGCTTTCCCATGCGTGGCGCAAGTGAGGCGGAGCATGACGCGCTTGCCCACGCGGAGGACTTCCGCCGGGCAGTCGGAGTGGCAGACGGGGCAGCGGGAGGTGGTGCGTTTGAGGAGGGTGGGTGGAAGGGTGAGCATTGCGTTTAATGGATTCGGAATGCGTCTCCTGCCGTGCAACCGACGAACGCTGCGGTTGTATTAAGGATGACCAACCCAACAATCACCAGAAGCGCGAACCCAAGCGATTGAATGCCCTTTTTCCGATGATGCCAGCCGAAGATGACCCCGCCGGCTATCGAACACGGGATAATCGAAAGTAGCACCAAAACCGCGAAGGGTTCGCCCTGAACGACCGCGCATCCAATCGCCGGAACCACGGGCAGCAGCCCTACACACCAAAACAACCGCGTCGGAAACGGTGGGGGCACAGACTCGCTCGAAAGGTTCGGTTCGTTCTCCATAGCAGCCAGTCGAGCCACCCGCGCCGGGTGCTGCAACTGGAAAACGCGGCCTGCCGACTCGAAACAGCGGGAGTGGCGCAATTTGAACCACCAAGGCACCAAGACACCAAGCTGGAGAGGTGTGATCTTACGAAATTACCGTGAGAGGGCAGCCATTTTTGCTCTTGGTGTCTTGGTGTCTTGGTGGTTCCCCAAAACTGAGCCACTACCGAAACAGAAGGTGACTTTGGCAGCAAAGTGGCTAACAAACATGCCCGCCGCTGGATCGGCATACACTATGAAACGCGCACTCATTTCCCTTTTGACACTCACCGCCATCGCCACCGCTGCGGAGCGGCCCAAGGGCATCATCAATCTCCCGTGGGGAGCTTCGCCCGAGGAGGTCAAGCGCGCCCTCGCCGCGCGGCCTGGCGTCATGTTTCCTGAGAACACGGACGACTACCACATGGAGCCCACCGGCGGCACTTTCGCCGGGCAGCCCGTGGCGAAATGGGTGCTCGATTTCCCCGAGCGCAGGCTGGCCTCGGCTTCCATCGTCCTGAAGCTCGATGGCGGCGCATCGTCCATCTACAAAGACTTCCGCGAAAAGCTCTCCGCCAAATACGGCTCACCGACGACGGAGAAACGCCTCAGTGCCGCCGGGAAGACCGTGCGCCAAGCTGGGGCGGCGCGCACCACGAGCTTCGGGAGCATGTCCATTTGGAAATTCACCCCCAATTTGAAAGAAAAAGAATCCCTCACCGTCGTCGCGGAACTTTCCGATGGAAAAGGCGGATCGACCTCAAACGAGGACGCCCTCACCGTAGTTATCCGCTACACGAACGAAACTCTCCTTCCTGCCAAAGGGGACGGCTCCGGCAAAGTCGTCGCGCCTGTTAAAAAGGAGGATTTGTAAGCGTGGCGGGCGAGGATCGCGCATCCCCGCGCATCCAGGAACTCCCCGAAGCCGAGCGCCCGCGCGAAAAGCTGGCCGCCCTCGGAGCCGCTGCCCTCGCCGATAGCGAGTTGATCGCCATCCTTCTGCGCGTGGGCATGAAGGGCCTTAGCGCCATCGACCTCGCGCGCAATCTCATCCAGAAATTTGGCAACCTCAGCGGACTCGCCCGCGCCACCGTCGCCGAGATCGCCGCCGTAAAAGGTCTCGGCCTCGCCAAAGCCGTCCAGCTCGCCGCCGCATTCGGCCTCGCCGCACGGCTTGCCCGCGAAACGCTCGTCCGCACGCCGATGGACAGCCCCGAACGCATCTACGAACTCCTCGGCGCAGAACTCCGCCAGCTCGGCAAAGAAAGCCTCCGCGTCATCCTCCTCGACACCCGCATGTGCCTCCTCCGCGTGGAGGAAGTCTCCCTCGGCAGCCTCGCCGAGTGTATCGCCCACCCGCGCGAAATCCTCCGCCACGTCATCCTCGCCGGCGCACACGGCTTCGTCCTCGTCCACAACCACCCCAGCGGCGATCCCACGCCGAGCGACGCCGACCGCCGCCTCACGCTCCGCATCGCAGAGGCGGCCAAGCTCATGCAGATTACCTTTTGCGACCACGTCGTGATGGGCAGCCCCAGCCCAGGGCGCTCGCCATTTTTCAGCTTCCGGCAAAGCGGGATTATCCTAAAAACGGCAGTTGAACGGATTTTCAGAGAAAAATGAGCCTTGGACGGGTGAGTGATTTCCAACTGCTCCGCAGTTGGCAATTTCCAGAGTAAAATACCCTATTTTTCGGCCTCAAAAACGGGGTCAACTGCCGTTTTTAG
>CANIWM010000007.1 GCA_947471505.1 Chthoniobacteraceae bacterium
CGGTCTATCTCGACATGCAACCCCTCCGCGACCTCCTCAAACCTTCACTTCAACTAGCCGCCTAGTTCCCCCCCAGAATCCACAACAATACATTTCCTTTCCTCATCTTTGACCCGCGCCTTTTGCTGAATCTTGACGGACACTACCCGGGCCGCCCTCTTACCTGCACCAAGAACCAGTCCACAGCCCAACGTAGATTACCCCTTTCCTCCCCGATTTGAAGCAAGCCATGCACGCGATACGGGAGCGCCCAGAGCTCGGCTTCTGCCTCCTTGGGGTTCAGCCCCGCCTTCCGTTTCTCCGCTGCTTGGAGTTCCAGTTCGTTCAATCGACGGGCTGCGCGCCGAAGGGCTACGTCCACCTCGGGCAGCGCAAGTTTGCTCAACTGCGCAGACCTGAGCGCCGTGACGTTCCAGCTCAGTAGCGAGAGCTCTTGCGGTTCATCTTTCTGCATCGTTTGCACGATTTTACTTACGGCGTTGGCGAAGACCTCGCGAATGGTTTCGTCGAGGGTCATCGTGTAGTATTCACCCACGGTGACCGTGCAGACCGCGTGTTGAAATTGTCCGGCCGCATCGAATTTTCCATCGTCTGAAAACCGCCCGCTATTTTTCACGCCCAGCGATTTCAGCCAATCCATTGCCTTGGCCACTTGGGGGCCGAAACGCTCCGACTCCTGAGTTTCTCCATGCGCGAGAAATGCCAGCGCGCTCAATCCCGTGAGCAACGCCTGCTGTTTTGTGCCAAACGAGCCGTCTGGGTTCTGCTCCGACACGAGCCAGCCTAACGGAAGGTGGCCCGCGAGGTTCGATGTTCCATTCCATTGCTTTGCCAGCGCGGCCCGTTGCTGAAAAAGCACCTTTGTCTGGGCTGGTAGCTTTTCACCGAAGCGCGATGCGAGTTCATACACGCCTTGCGCGCTGCCCATGCCGTCGCGGCTGAAGCAGAGCGCGTTTCCGAGGTCGAAAAGAAGCAGCGCCACGATGTCATCGGGCGGTTTGACGAACTGAAGTCGCTCGTGAAGCTGGTAGCGAAGCCCCGCTTCAACATCAGGCAGCGCAAGCCGTGCGCCTTTGTTTCCAGCGGGTAAAGTGGAAGGAATCATCGGCACAACTGCGGCTCCGAAATCCACTCCAAGGAGCGAGTGCGTCGTCAGCCACGCGGGGTCTTTTGCCAATGCGATTTTTGCTTCCAGCAATCGCACGTGAATCCACTCGGAGCTTTTGTGCGAAAGCGGATTCAGCTCCATCGCTTTTTGAATCCAAAGCAGCGCCTTCTCGGGCTCACCCGCAAGCTCGTAAGCCGTGCCCAGATTGCTTGCCGTCTGGTAAGCGCCGGGTCGCGATTTTTCGAGCTCTTCCAGCAGTTCGATGGCCCCATTTACCTCACCCACATGCAGAAGCGCAGATGCAAGGTCGTTACGAGATTTGTAATCCGCCGCGTTTTTTGCCACTGCGGCTTTCAGTCGCCTCACACGCACATCCCACGGCTCGATCAGACTTACATGCGTCAGCGATTCTACGATGGACTGTGCTTTTTCCACCTTCTTGTGATTCGGGGTATATTCGTTCAAACACGCGCCCGCGTGCAGGCCGAGCAAGGCAAGAAACCAGAGCAATCCAACACCGAGAGTTTTCATGGAGCACGGAAATACGCAGCGCTCGCAATATCCGCAATCTATTCGAGGGCTATGTGACGACACCCAGAGCTCCGACGATAGCATCCACATCATAGACGCAGCCGCCCCAGGTGCCGCCGCTGGCGGCTTGGAGAGCGGCCCAGAGGCGGGTGTCGTCGGGGAGTGCGGGGTGTGGGGCGAGGCCGGGGATGGGCGTTCGCTTTTCTAAAAGGGCGGCACCTTCTTCGGGCGAAAATGTGCGACCTTCGCAGCCGATGAAATCGACGGTACCGGTCATGGCTGCGCGATCGACGAGGATGCGGATGAGGTCGCCGTCGCGGAGTTTGCCGAGCGGGCCGCCGGCGAGGGCTTCGGGGCCGATGTGGCCGATACACGCGCCGGTGCTCACTCCGCTGAAGCGAGCGTCGGTGAGGAGGGCGACTTGTTTGCCGAAGGGGAGGTGCTTGAGGGCGCTGGTGAGCTGGTAGGTCTCTTCCATACCGGTGCCCATCGGGCCTGCGCCGGCGAGGATGAGGATGTCGCCTGCGAGGATTTGGCCGTTGCGGATGGCGGCGATGGCGGCGCCTTCGCTGGTGAAGACGCGGGCGGGGCCGGTCTTGCGATAGACGCCGTCGGCATCGACGGCGGAGGGGTCGATGGCAGTGGCTTTGACGACGCTGCCTTGCGGGGCGAGGTTGCCCACGGGGAAGACGACGGTGCCGGTGAGGCCGCGCTCTTTTGCGCGAGCGGGCGGGAGGATGACGTCGTCGGGATCCACGTCGTCTAAAGTGCGGAGCAGCTCACGGAAGCGCGTGCGCCGTTCGCTGGTGGCCCATGCGTCGAGGTTCTCGCCGAGGGTCTTGCCGGTGACGGTCTTCACGGTGCAGTCGAGCAGGCCGAGTGCGCGGAGGTGGAGCATGACTTCCGGCACACCGCCCGCGAGGAAGACGCGGACGGTCGGGTGCCCCATCGGGCCGTTCGGGAGTGCGTCCACGAGGCGTGGCGTCGCGCGATTTACCGCCTGCCAATCGGCGACGGTGGGGCGTGCGAGCTTGGCTGCGTGGGCGATGGCGGGGATGTGGAGCAGGAGGTTCGTGGAGCCGCCGAACGCTGCATGGACGACCATCGCGTTGCGAATCGCTGCGTCGGTAAGCACGTCGCGCGTCTTGAGCCCGGCCTTGTCTAAAGCGACCACTGCGCGTGCGGATTGCACGGCGAGGTCCAGCCACACGGCCTGCCCGCTGGGGGCCAGCGCGGAGTGCGGGAGGCAGAGCCCGAGCGCCTCGGCGACGACTTGCGAAGTGGCGGCTGTGCCGAGGAACTGGCAGCCGCCGCCCGGCGATGCGCACGCCCGACAGCCGAGGTCCGCAGCCTCCGCCCGTGTGATGAGGCCGTGCGAAAAGCGCGCGCCGATCGTCTGAATCTTGCCCGCGTCCTCGCCGTTAATCGGCGGGAGCGTCACGCCGCCCGGCACGATCACGCCGGGCAAGTCGGGTGCGCCAGCGACGGCCATCATCATCGCGGGCAATCCCTTGTCGCACGTCGCGATGCCGAGGACGCCGCGCCGGAGCGGGAGCGAGCGGATGAGCCGCCGGAGGACGATCGCGGCGTCGTTTCGATACGGGAGCGAGTCGAACATGCCGTGCGTGCCCTGCGTCCGGCCATCGCAAGGATCGCTCACCGCGCCGGCGAACGGCACTTTCCCCATCGCCCGAAGTTCGCGCGCCGCCGCCTCCACGAGCAGGCCGATTTCCCAATGCCCCGTGTGGTAGCCGAGCGCCACCGCCGAGCCATCCGGCGCACGCAGCCCGCCCTGCGTGCTAAGGATGAGGAACTGCGGACCATTTGCCAGAGCGGCTTCCCAGCCCATGCCGACATTTTGCGAGAGGCCGAAGAGGTCGCCGCTCGGGGCCGTGAGCAGCAGCTCGTCGGTGAGCGGCAGCGAGCCTTGCGGGCCGGCTGCCTTGGAGACTACGTCGTAAATATTCGGCATCATGCGGGAAATCATGCGATGCCGCGCCGCCGCTTGCCACCGCATTCTTACGCGGCTACACCACGCGACCATGATCAAACGTCTCCTTCTCATCACCGCCACCGCCGCCTTTGCCCAAGACCTCGGAGGCGACATGACGCTCCACCGCCTCCTCATCGCTGGCGAAGACTGGCAGCCCGTCGCGCAAGCCCTCGCTTTCGCCGACGGCCCGACGACCGACGCCGAGGGGAACTTCTATTTCAGCGACATGCGCGGCGACGCCGCCGGCATCTATCGCGTGACCAACGACGGCAAGAAAACCAAGCTCAGCGACGAAGGCGTGAGCGGCCTCAAATTCGCACCCGACGGCAGACTCATCGCCGCGCAGGGCGCAAAGAAACGCATCATCGCTCTCGACTTAAAAAACAACGCCGCAGTGGAAGTCCTCGCCGAGGATGTGCAGCCGAACGACCTCGTCGTCTCCGCAAAAGGCCACGCGTATTTCACGGAAACGGGGAAGAAGCAGGTGACCGTGCTCGACTTGAAAACGAAGACCGTCAAAGCCGTAGATACCGGCATCACCGCCCCCAACGGCATCACCCTCTCCCCCGACCAAGGAACGCTCGCCGTGAGCGATTCACGCGGCGGCAACGTGTGGACCTTTCGTGTAGAAACCGATGGAACCCTCGGCGCGAAAGCCCCCACGATGACCATGCGCCGCCCGGTGGACCCCAAAGGCGAATTCAAATTCAACCAACCTCCGCCACTCCTCCCCGCCAGCGGAGGCGACGGAATGATCAGCGATGAAAGTGGGCGCTTCTTCGTGACCTCCACGATGGGCGTGCAAGTGTTCGACCCCACGAGCCGCGAGTGCGGCCTCCTCCCCAAGCCCCAGCCCGACAAGCCGCTGACAAGCTGCACCCTCAGCGGAGCAGGCCGCGCCTACCTTTACGTGACGAACGGCGACCGCATCTACCGCCGCAAAGTGCAGGCGGTAGGGAGCTTCTTCGCCCAGCCCATCAAGCGATAGGACGACGGGGGCCGGGGGTGATCAAAGTTGGAGAGGCGTTGGCATTACCGTGGGACAACGGCCCAATATGACCCCTCTATGCGTTATCCAACAGCCTCTATGCGATAACGCACAGCCCCTGATTGATCGCGCAAAGACCCTGTGCGCTATCGCATAAAGGCTGATTTCCAAGGCAAAACCCCCGACGGTTTTTTAAGGCAGGGAGTTTCCGGGTGTGCCCTTCAGCCTCGCCGCCGCCGCAAATCTCCGGCTAGGGAACTGTCGATTTGCACATCGACTTTCTCCTCCCTACGCGATGCTGTTCTTTCCTGCCCGACCTACAACACCCACAATGAATACCAAACTAGCCCTCATCACTCTCACTTCGATTTCCATCGGCCAGCTCTGCCCGGCGCAGGACAGCCCGCCGAAGGATGATTGGAAACCGGCGACAACCAACCAGCGCGGCAAGGAATATCCGCAGGTGAACTCGGAAGGGCGCATCAAGTTCCGCATCGTTGCGCCACAGGCCCAGAGCGTGGGAGTGACTTTTCGCGACAGCACCGCATTTACAAAGGGCGAGGATGGCACGTGGATCGGCTACTCGCGTCCATTGGATGAAGGGTTCCATTATTACTCCATCAAGATCGACGGCGCGGAAGTTCCCGACCCGAACAGCATGTATTTTTACGGGACCGGCAAATGGGGCAGCGGCGTCGAAGTGCCGGCGAAAGACAAGGATTTCTACGCACTCAAAAACGTGCCGCACGGCGACCTCCGCGAAGTGCTTTATCCGTCGAAAAATGCCGACGCGGTTCTCCGCTGCTACGTTTACACGCCGCCGGGTTACGACAAAGATCCGGCGAGGCGTTTCCCGGTGTTGTATTTGCAACACGGCGGCGGCGAGGATGAGACGGGCTGGGGCCGCCAAGGCTTCACCGGTTTGATCATGGACAACCTCATCGCCGAGGGCAAAGCCAGCCCGTTCATCATCGTGATGGCGAGCAGCTATGTCCCCGGCAGTGCTCCGATTCGGCCTCCGGCACCTCCCGCAGCAGCTCCCGTTGGCGGGGCTCCGGGCAATCCGCCCGGCGGGCGTGGTCCCGGCGGTCGCTCGTTTGATTTTTCCGCGTTTACCAAAGTGCTGCTCGAAGACCTCATTCCATTTGTCGATGCCAGCTATCGCACGATCTCCGACCAGCCGCACCGCGCCATGGCCGGTCTTTCCATGGGCGGCATGCAGACGCGCTCCATCGCCCTCGCCAATCCCGACAAGTTTTCGGCTATCGGGATTTTCAGCGGCGGCAGTATCGCGCCGTCGGAAATCACCGACATGGAAGCCTTCAAGCAAAAGAACAAGCTCGTGTTCATCAGCTACGGCAGCCGCGAGAACGGCGCGTCGGGCAAAGCAAATGTCGAGGCGCTCCAGCAGGCAGGCGTCAACAGCGTCTATTACGAGTCGCCGGAAACTGCGCACGAATGGCAGACCTGGCGCCGCAGCCTGCGCGAATTTGCACCGCGAATCTTCCAGACAAATGCCGCCGCACCGGCTGCCGCGAAAACGGAGCCCGCAAATCCCGAGGCCGTCGGCGCACGCGCAGCGCGCCGTGGATTTGGCGGCCCCATCACGCTAGGTCCCGACGACAAACGCGCCGTGCCCGATGAGCCCGCAGGCTTTGACCAAAAGCGCGACGGCATTCCTCACGGGAAGCTGGAGATGGTCGAGTATGATTCCAAATCCGTGGGCAACAAACGCAAGGCTCAGGTCTATACACCGCCGGGCTATTCGGCGGATACGAAGTACCCCGTCCTCTATCTCCTGCACGGCATCGGCGGCGACGAAAACGAGTGGGCGCGCGGCGGACATCCTGAGATCATTTTGGACAACCTCATCGCCAACAAAATGGCCGAGCCCATGATCATCGTCATGCCCAATGGCCGCGCCCAGACCGACGACCGCCCCGGCCCGAATGCCATGGGCACCGCTCCGGCGTTTGGCAAATTCGACAAAGACCTGCTCGGCGACCTCATCCCGTTCATCCAGTCGAAATACTCCGTGAAGCCCGACCGCGAGAGCCGCGCGCTCGCCGGCCTGTCGATGGGCGGCGGACAATCATTGAACTTCGGCCTCGGGAATCTCGATACGTTCGCGTGGGTCGGGGGATTTTCCTCCGCACCCAATACCAAGCCCGCCGCCGAGCTGGTGCCCGACGCAGCCACCGCGACGAAGCAGTTGAAACTCCTGTGGATTTCAGCCGGCAACAAAGACGGGCTCATCGCCATCAGCCAGGGCGTACACACATTCTTGAAGGAAAAGAATGTGCCGCACATCTGGCATGTGGACGACAACGGCCACGACTTCCGTCATTGGAAAAACGCACTCTTCCACTTCGCCCAACGCATCTTCAAAGCGGAGGGCAAATAGCGAGGCGCGTTTCCCCTGCTTTCGATAAACGTGAAGATTGAAGCCGGAGCTACCGAGTCAGCGAGCCGATCCGCCCATTGAGCTTCGCGATCACCGCTTACAGTTCGCCCTGCGTCGGCGTGGAAACGGAAACAGCCGGACCTTCATTTTCTCGCTGGCATCCGGCTCCTCGTGCTGTATGCGATGGGCCCATGCGCCTTCACTTACTCGCCACTATCGCTCTCATCGCTCCCGCCTTTTCTCAAGAGATCAAGACCTCGGAGTGGAACGGCTTTCAGCGCATCGACTATAAATTCGCCGACCACGCTGCGCTGATCGTCCGCCCAAAGACGCCTGCTGCGGGGAATCCGTGGATTTGGCGGACGGAGTTTTTCGGGCACGAACCGCAGGGCGACTTGGCGCTGCTCGCGGCGGGCTGGCACGTGGCCTATTACCAAATCAGCGACATGTATGGCTCGCCCGCGTCGGTGGTGCTGATGGAGAAATTCCACGCCCACGCCACCGCCGAGCACAAGCTGGCAAAGCGTGTGACGCTGGAGGGGTTCAGTCGGGGTGGGCTGTATGCGGTGAATTTCGCGGTGGCAAACCCGGATAAAACCGCCGCCCTTTATCTCGATGCCCCGGTGCTAGACATCCGCTCGTGGCCGGGTGGCAAAGGCAAAGGGGCAGGTAACGCAGGGTGCTGGAAGCAGGCGCTCGCGGCGTTCGGCCTCACCGAGGAGACGGCGAAGACTTTCGCGGGGAACCCGCTGGATAAAACCGACATCCTCGCGAAGGCACACATCCCGATTATCTCGGTGTGTGGCGATGCGGATAAGACGGTCCCTTTCGACGAGAACACGCAGCCGTTCGCGGAGAAGCTGAGGAAAGACGGCGGGATGATCGAAGTCATCGCGAAGCCCGGCGTGGACCACCACCCGCATTCGCTTAAGGACCCGAAGCCGATCGTCGATTTCTTGCTGAAGAATGCGCTTAAGGAGTGACGGCGTAAAATCTCCCCAAAGCCTAAGCGTGCGAGACGGTTCACATTGCGACGCGGTCACACCCGCCGCGTATCTTGTATGAAAACTACGCTTCTTCTCCTTTGCATCCTGTCTCCAGTATTCGCATTCGCGAACGCGCTCCAACCAACTCCCGCGGCTCGCGTGGAAAAACGCACGGCTGCGGAGCGATGGAAGGATTCCGCGAAGGCGGACGACGTCAGTTTTCGCCGTCATGTGGTGCCACTCATGGCGCGGAGCGGGTGCTCGGGGCGGGAGTGCCACGGGGCGTTTTCCGGACAGGGCGGGTTTCAGCTTTCGCTTTTTGGATACGACTTCGAGAAGGACCACACGGAGATCACGGCGGACAAGGATGACTGGAGTCGCATTGACCGCGAGAGCCCGCTGAAGAGCCTCATTTTGACAAAGCCTTCGCTGGATGAAGGCGAGACACACAAGGGCAAGAAGCGCTGGGTGAAAGGCTCGTGGGAATACAATGTGGTGCGCAAATGGATCGAAGACGGGGCGAAAAGCGATGTCGCGGAAACGGGGGAGTTCGACCGTCTGCTCGTGGAGCCAAAGGAGCTGGTGTTCAAGAAACTGGGCGATGCGATTCAGCTCAAGGTGACTGCGTTTTGGAAGGATGGAACGGTGGAGGATGTGACGCAACTCACGCGCTTTCGCACGAACGATGAGAGCGTCGCCGATGTCAGTGCGACGGGGCTCGTGACGAGCAAGACGGCGGGCGACACACACATCGTGGCCTTTTATGATAACGGCGTGGAGCCTGTGCCAGCGATGCTCCCGGTGAGCGGCGGCACTTTCCCGAAGGTCGCGACGCGCACGAAAGTGGATGAGCTCGTGCTGGCAAAATTGCGCAAGCTCAACGTGCAGCCGAGCGAGGTGTGCGACGACGACGACTTCCTCCGCCGCGCGGCGCTCGATGTAACGGGCACACTCCCCTCGCCCGCAGAAATCGAAGCGTTCCTCGCAGACCGCTCCGCCGACAAGCGCGCGCGGAAGATTGATGAACTGCTGAATCGCCCCGCCTACGCAGCGTGGTGGACGACGAAGCTGTGCGACTTCACGGGCAATAACCCTAGGCAGATTCGCACCCCGGTGAATACAGCTCGCAACATCAGCGGCGAGATTTCGCGGCAGTGGTATGACTGGATTTTCGAGCGCGTGGCGAGGAACGAACCTTACGATAAACTCGTCTCCGGAATCGTAGTCTCGACGACGCGCACTTCGCCCGAGCAGACCTACGAGGCGATGACGGCAGAACTCGGCGGCTACTTCCGCAAAGACGGGAAGACGGACTTTTCCAAACGCGAAAACATGCCGTGGTTTTGGGCGCGTAACAACATCCAGAAGTCCGAGGACAAAGCACTGGCCTTCGCGCACGCGTTCCTCGGCGTCCGCATCGAATGTGCGCAGTGCCACAAGCACCCGTTCGACCAGTGGACGAAGACCGACTTCGAACAATTCCAGGCGTTCTTCGCCCCGATCAACTTCGGCGAACGGGGCGAAAAGAACGAGGGATCTGCCATGTCCTCGCGCTCGATCAAAAAGGAAATCGAAGCGGCGTCGAAAGCCACGATGTCCGAAATGATGGACGCCAAGGTGGCTGATTTTATCGGCCCGAAACTCCCGCAGACACCGGAGGAAAAACGCGCCGAACAACAGAAGCTCGCCAAGCTTTCGCAGGAGCAGCAGCGCAAGCTCCAGAGCGAGTTTACCCGCCGCATGGACGCCGGCGAGCCCCTCCCGTGGTCGGAAGTGTACGTGGACCTCAAGCGGGCCGCACAACGCAAGCCCGAGGAAAAGAAGAAGGATTTCGGCACGTCGCGCGTCATCACGCCGAAGCTCCTCGGCGGCGAACAAGTCACGCTCGACCAGTTCCCCGACCCGCGCCAGCCGCTCATGGATTGGCTAAAGGGCACCGGCAATCCTTACTTCGCAAAGGCATTCGTGAATCGGGTATGGGCGGGCTATTTCCACCGCGGCATCGTCGAACCGGCGGACGATTTGAACCTCGCCAACGCGCCCACCAACGCCGAACTGCTCGACTACCTCACGCACGGCTTCATCGCGAAAGGCTACGACATGAAGTGGGTCCACCGCGAAATCCTCAACAGCGACACCTATCAACGGAGCTGGAAAACGAACGCCACGAACAAGCACGACGACAAGAACTTCTCCCACGCCATCATCCGCCGCCTGCCCGCAGAAATGGTCCTCGACGCAATCACGATGGCAACCTCGAACAACGAAACCGCCGCGAAGCTCTGCACCGAAATCGGCGAACGCAGCATCGGCCCAGCCGGCATCAACGCGAACCCCACTGGCGGCGGGAAACAAGCGGAAGGCTACGCGCTCACGATTTTCGGCAAGCCGCCACGTGAGACAAACTGCGACTGCGAGCGCGTGATGGACCCGACGCTCCTCCAAACAATCTACACCCGCAACGACCAGAGCCTCCTCCGCCGACTCGACGACGGCGGCGGCTGGATCGGTGAGCTGCGCAAAGCCGCCGGACTTGCAACCGGACAAACCGACCTCGAATCCATCCGCAAGAAAATCGCGGGTCGCGAACGCGAACTCGCGGAGATCAAAATACCGGAGAAGCCCACCGACCCAACTCCCGAAGCCCTCGCCGAATGGGAACGGAAGGTGAAGCGCATCGAGACAGAAAAGGCGGAGACCCAAGCCCGCATCGCCGATTACAAAGAGCGACTCGCAGAAGCCGAGAAGCCAAAGCCCGCTTTCGACGCCGAGAAATCGATTCGCGAAGTCTTCCTCCGCACCGTCAGCCGACCACCGACCGCCGCCGAGTTTACCCAAGCCAAAGCCGACCTCGCCGCCGCGAAATCGCCCGTCGAGGGCATCCGCGATTTACTGTGGGCGATGCTGAATACGCGCGAGTTTTTAGTGAACCGGTAGCGCCCTGCGCCGACGCCCAGCAAGCAGGCACGCCAAGCCACCAAGGACGAAAACCGTCGTAGTGGGCTCGGGGATCGCCACGGTGTCCCACCCGATGTCTCGCATCAACGCGAGGTCGAGTTGCGTGAGAAGGCGACGCTCGCCATTAGTCAGACTCGGGCTCATCACCACTTCCTGTGACGTCAAGCCATTGAGCAGGAGGCTCGTGAGGTCGTCTTTCGGGTGCGCTCCGTCGGGAGCGATGATTCCTGTGCCCGTGCCGTTCCGCGCGATGGTCTGAGCTCCGAGCCAGTTCGTGCCCGAGACATTATTCTCCCAGCCCACCGCCTGCCCGATGCCCAGCGCGTGCATGAGTTCGTGGAGCGCGACGGAGTAAAAATCGAACTTGGAAAATGGCACCGCCGTCGTGTGGTCGAACTGCCAGAAATTGTTCAGCTCCGCGTTGCTGTCTATGTCGTTGTCGTTGTCGGTATCGAGGTCGAACGAAATGCTCCCGCCCAGCGCGCCATATTGGAGCGCGTATTCCCCGACGAAGCCGCCGAAATTACTACTGCCGCTCAGAATGCCCATCGTCGGCCCATCGCCTCGGCTGAGTTCGGCATTGGACAGCGCCTCCGCCGCATCCACCGCGCCGATCCATTGATTCGCGAAGCCGCTCCCAGCCAGCCCAAACCCCGCGCCGCCACTGGAGCCGATGCCGAGTGTGCTGCCGGTGAGCTTTCGCGCGCCCGCGAAGATGCGCACTTCATTGGCCGCAGCCCGTGGGACTTCAATCGTCACCGTCGTGCCCGTGGTTGGGTTCGGATACGTGTAGAGCCAGTCGAACGTCGCGGAAGTGGAGCCATTCACTCCGGTAAAAACATCCGCATCCACAGCGGCGAGCGAGGTCGTGAGCGCCGCGCCCAAGTCCGCCGCCGCCGCTTCCAGCGCATTCCGAGCGGCTGTGTTCCCGGCAAAAAACGTGTCGTTGGAGTAGTCCATGACGATCATCACTCCGCGAGCCGGGCTATTGAACAAAGCCAGTGACGCCAGAGCAAATGCGGGCAGGAGAAGTTTTTTCATGGAGACTTCTTTAGCCGGAACGACGCCAGACTGCACGGCGATTTCTGACCCGCTTTACGGCTTGCGGCAGATGGCTACGGTGCTGAGGCCGGTGCCGGGCGCGATTTTATCCCACACTCGGAAGGCGGGCGTGAGGAAGTTGTAGATGCGCAGTTGGAGCGGGGTGAGGCTCTTGCGCTTGCCGAGGGTGTTGGCGACGAACCATGCGAGCTTGCCCGCTTTGTTGAAGTAGAACTGGTGTTCTACGTTGAACCCAGCCTCGCGCATTTTGCCTTCGAGTTCGCCTTTTTCGTAGCGGCGGAAGTGGCCGAGTTCTTTGTCGAACTCGCTGTAGAGGCTCATTCCAAAAGGGACGAGGATGGCGAGGCGGCATCCAGAGGGGACGTGCTCGAAGAGGTTTTTCAGCACGGCGCGGTCGTCTTCGATGTGCTCTAGGACGTTGAGGAATACGACGGAGTCGGGGGCGAACTTCGTGAGGACGGCGTAGTCTTCGCGCTGGCTCATGTCGAGTTTGGCAAAGGTGAGGTTCCTTTTCATGCCCCACTTTTCCCGCAGGGGATCGAGGTAGTCGTCGCGGTAATCCGTGAGCATCACCGTCTCGTGCTGGCGGAAGAAGTTACTGAGGTTGCCGCGCCCGCAGCCGAGTTCGGCGACACGTTTGCCGAGCCACGGCTTCACGCTTTCATACATCCAGCGGTTGAATTTCGGGGCGCGCTCGATGGCGTCGAGCGTGACTTTTCCGGCGTCGCAATACTTGGAGCTGAAGCGGTATTTGAAGATGAACCACAGGGCGGCGACGCCGTCCTTCCAGTTGATTTTCTTCCCCTCGTCGTAGCCGCGTCCGTTGTAGTTGATGGGCACTTCAAACATGCGGAAGCGGTTCAGCGCGACCTTCGCGGTGATCTCGGGCTCGATGCCGAAGCGGTTTGAAAAGAGCGGGATGGCTTTGAGCGCTTGCGCGGTGAACGCTTTGTAGCACGTCTCCATGTCCGTCCAATTCGTGTCGTTGAGCATGTTACTGAGGAGCGTGAGCATCTTGTTCACGACCGTGTGCCAGAAGAGCAGCACCTTGCGCTCGGCTCCGGCAAAGCGACTGCCGAAGACGACATCGGCGCGTCCGTCGAGGATGGGGGCGAGGATTTTCGGATACTCGTTCGGGTCGTATTCGAGGTCGGCGTCTTGGAAGATGGCGAGGTCGCCGGTCATCTCGGCGATGGCGCGGCGGATGGCGGCACCTTTGCCCATGTTCTCCGGTTGCTGGAAGATGCGGACGATGCCGGGATGCTCGGCGGCGAGCCCTTGCATGACTTCCCACGTCTCGTCTTTGCTGCCGTCATTGACGATAATGAGTTCGCGTCCGATGCCCGCTGGCAGAGGCGCGGCGAGCACTGCGGCGACGCAGATGCGCAAGGTTTCCTCCTCGTTGTAGGCGGCCATGAGGATGGAGAGTTTGGTGAACTTCGGAGCGATCATTTTAAGATGAGATTTTTGGCGTCTTTCACGCGGTAAAGACGGAGCGGGCGAACCATGGGCTCGCCGTCGCGGTTGATGGGGCTTTCGAGGACTTTCCAGAAATTGGGTGCGTTGGACTCGATCACGCGCGTGAGTTGCTCGTGGTAGTCTTTGCGCCGCCGGTCGGGGATTGCCGAGTCGAGGATGATGTACTCGATTTTCGCCGAGGTGAGGTGTGCGAGGAGCTTGGCGTCGTCGAAGCGCGGGAGTGGGTTGTCGCCCTTCCAGCTTTGGCTTTCCTTTGCGACGAGCGATTTGCTGGCGCGCTGGATGGTCATGCCGGGACGCTGATCGAGCATGGCGACTTCGGAGATGAACATCCCCTCGCCTACCGCGTCGGAGCATACGAGCACACGGGCTTTGGGCGATTGGGCGATGAGCCAGTCGGCGAGCGGCGCAAACCCTGCGCAGCCTTTTTGCACTCGGGCCATCGCAAACACGGGGAAGGAAAGAAGCACGAGGAGCACAAGCCAGAGCCATTCGCGCTGGGGCTGTGCGGCTTCCTCCGCAGCGCGAATCCGAGGAAGGCGCGCGACCCATACCACCCCAGCCACCGCGAAGACGACAAGCGCAGGCGTGGCAGAGATGATGTGCCGCTCCTCAAACCCGACGGGCAGGATGCACTGAAAAATGAGCACGCCAAATACGAGCGACGCAAGGGCCGCCCATCGCCCCACCCGAGGCCCGCGACCGAATATCCGCGAGCACATTCCCACGACCGCAAACACGAGCACCGCGTACCCCATCGCAAGCGCAACGTGTCCCCCGTAATACGGCAGCGCCTCGCGGATGAAGGCCAGCGAGGTGCCGCCGGAGTTATCCGCCCAGCCACCGACTTGCGCCCCTGTTTTTCGGAAATACCACGTCCACGGCCCAGCGATGACCGCCACGATTGCGGCGGAAATCCACGTCGCCCTGTTGCGCAGCACAGCCCACTTGCGCGTGAGCAGGAGCGAGAGGAGGACCATCACTGCCAGCGCGAGGCCGGTGCCTTTTGTAAGAATCGCCGCCGCCGCGAGAAGGCCGAAGCAGACGGCATCGCGCATCCGCGTTTCGTCCAAAAATCGTCCCCAGAAGATCGTCGCGCCAAACATCGTCAGCGTGCAAAGCATCTCCGCCATCACCATGCCGTAGTAGGTCCGAATCAATGGCGCACTGAGCCAGAGAATCGCCGCGATAAAGCCCGCGAACGCTCCGAATTCCACCCGCACGACTCGGTAAAGTAATACGCCCACCCCGCCCGCCAGTGCCGCCATGAGAAGGAGCACCGAGGTCCGAGAGACGCCAAACGGCAGCGTCCACCCGGTCTGCACTGCGTAAAATCCCGGCGGCCACACGCCCAATGCGACCTTCGGGTAATGCTCGTAGAAACCGCCCGGTGCCTCTGGGCCAAACGCTTTCAACGGAGCGATAGATTTTTGCGAGACGCACGAAGGCAGCGCCGTCACCGCATCGCGCACAAACAAGCCCGTGACGTAGTGCGCCGCCTCATCGGGATGCCCGCCAAACTCGCTTTCATACGCACCGCCCGCACGCTGCCAGAGGAACGCAGCATCGAACGCGACAGCAAAAACAATCAGCAGCCAAATCACGGCTGCTACACGGGGACGGGGTGGTTTGGTTTCGGAAATTGGATGGCTCATTCAGGCGCGGGCTCAAAGCGGGCAAAAACCGCCCGGTGTTGCGAACGAACATCATCCGCCGTGCGGCAGTCAACCGGTTTCCAGCCACGCCCTGCAAACAAATAGTCAATCCGCAGCCAAGGCCCGAGGACGCGCCCAGCCCGGCTATCCTTCGTCCCAGGGAACGTCATCCCCCAGCCATTGCCCGCAGCAGCGAAGGCGTCCGTCATTTTTTGAGAAAAAAGCCGATACATCCGCCCATGATCCGGCATATTAAAATCCCCGCCCACCAGATACGGCAGCTTCTCCCGTTCAAGAGCGTCGGCGAGACTTTTCGATAAAGCCATTCGAGCATCAAGCCACTTTCGGTAGCTGGCGAATCCCTCCGTCGAGGCGTCAGCGATTCCTACAATCTCCAGCCACACGCGAGGCGAAAGGATACGACTCAGCGAAGGGCGCGGCGTCGGCATGTGGACGCTGTAAACCGCCACTTCACGCCCGTTCACCATCAACTCGAACCGAGCGACCACCGTCCGCCCGCGCCACCGGACGGAATCCACCAAGTCCCCCCGAAGAATCGTGTGGGGGGTGAGAATCAAAAACTGATCCAACGCCTTGATTCGGTGATTCGGAAAGCGTTTTGCAAAAAGTTCCCGCCGCCGCGCCGCATCCTGCAACAGTACGATGTCTGGCTCTTCACCGGGAAAATACTCTGCAAACGCCTCTCGGTCGCCCTGTCCGATATTATGGGTAATGACAGTGATACCCTTGGGGCTATCGCTCTTTTTCCCATGATGCCGATAAGTCATGAAGCCGAACATCACGACCGCGATACAGGTGACGTGTAGCGCGATATGCCACCACCTTTTTCTCCACAGCATCGCCGGGGTGAGGATGCAAAACGGCAGCACATAGACAATCGGAGGGGCAAACAAGAGCATCGCAAACGGTAGCCAGCATTCCGCCCACCATTCCACCACGGCCAGCACCAATAGAAGGCCCACGCAGAAACCTGCGCTCAACCCCTCTAAAGAAAAAAAACGCCTTGCCACACTCATTGCTCCACGCCCACGCCTCTCGCCATATCCTCTGGCGTCGGCGGCTCCATATCGTAGTCCTCCAAAGGGTCGCCGAAGCGCTCCACATGGTCGGGATTTCCGGCCAGCGCACGAATCCGCGCCACATCCTTCAGCCCAATAGCCGCGAGATCATTCCCCGTCGGGAAATTAACCGCCCTCCGATAATACGCCTCCGCCCGCAGGAGCTTACGCTGTTGCCACAACACATAGCCATAAATCGCATAGCCGTTCCCAGCATTCGGATCGGCCTCGATACTCTTAGCCACTTGCTCCTCCGCCTCTGCAAAACGACCTAAAGTCGTAAAAGTCCGCGCCAATTTCAGCGAATATCGGGAATCCTGTGGGAAAAGCGCCTGCCCTCGCTGAAGCGCCCTGAGCGCACCTTCGTGATACGCCACCCGTCGCGCAGGATTCGGCTCGTAAACTCCCATAAAGTGCTGCGACTCAGCCAAATAATACGGAGCATCAACGTTCTGCGGGCCGAACTTCATCCCCTTCTCAGCCTCCGCCTGCATTTGTTGGAAAAGATGCTCGCGCTGATAGCTGTATGACCAATCGGATTCCGCCCCATGCGCAGGCGCAATCACACCCGCAGCGACCGGCGCGAGCCCCCATCCCAGCGATTGCTGAAACGAAGCCAGACTATCCACGAAGAGCTTGTTGCGGAGATGCACCCGCGCCCATTCCGTATGGTATTCCCCCTTGAATGCAGTCCCCGCTTTGAACGCCAAAAACCCCGCCACTACAGGCAAGAGAAAGCACATTGCTCGGATGAAAAGCGGCGTTTTCTCCACTGTAATCAACTGCGGATCGGTCGTAGGACATGCCAAAAACCCAAAGACTGCAGCGAAAAACAAGGTGTTCGCCGGAAGGTGAAAGTTAAAATCCACCACCGAATGCGCAAGCAACGCCGCAACTGTAGCCAGCGCACCTGCAATCACGGCAAGTTCGTTGGAAAACGAGCGCCCCGAAGCGCGGAGCCTGTTCCTCAAAATACTCATCGCACCTGTCGCGCCCACATACACATGTGTAACGATGAACAGTCCCATAAGCACGCATCCCACAATCCCGTATTCCGCGAGTAATTCGAGGTAATCACAATGCGCGTGAATAGGGTCTCGCTGAACATTCGGCGTCCGAAACTGCCGTCCGTAATAGAGATACGTCCCAGCACCCGTTCCAATAACAGGACTTACTTTCCATTGCTGGACAGCAGCCTGCCACATATCGAATCTGATACTTCCAGCATCGTAGCTGATGTCGTTCATCCGGTTCCCGATTGTCGCATTTCGAGTCATTCCGAACGCTGCACCACCGATCACCAGCCCCCCAAGAATCACCGCCCCAATCATCGTCACCCCAAGTCGGCTGCTTCGGAGCTTTTTCAAAAACCACAGCGACATGAACACCAAAACAGTAAGCCCAAACCCCGTGCTCAGATACCCGCCCCGACTGCCCGTTAGTGCGATCCCCACCAAGCAAAAAACCACGACATACCCGAGAATCACCCTTCCGATTGCGGAAAACCTCCCCCAGCAGCAATAAGCCACAGCAAATGCAGCAAGCGACTCCAAATAGCCCGCCATGTGATTGGGGCAGACATAAAACCCACTCGCCCGCCAGCCGCTCGCATTTCGGAAGATCTGCGGGATGGGAGACGTATCCGGCAAGTGGGACAAAAACATGAAATCGTTCTCGTATCGGAACTGAAGAATACCCGCGACCACATGTAGAAACCCAAACAAGAAACACCCCGAAAGCAGCCAAAGGCGAGCCTTCGGCGTCTCAATATAAAGCGCGGCAAGCAAGTAAACGCAGAACGCTGCGAGAATCATCAACGTATCCGTCAGCGACAGCCCCGGAATGGGAGAGTGAACGGCCCGCCAGAAGATGTAACCGGCCAGCAAAACTGCCGAGAGTACGGCCCATTGTTTCGCCCCGAGCTTCGTCTTTCGGAACGCAAGCGGCAATACCACGATACCTGCCACTGCAATGAACATGTATGCCGGGATTGCAAATACGACTTTCGCGCCACCGATTAAGGCTTGAGCCAGAAAAAGTCCGATTAAGAGTATCGCGATTAGAATAGTTTGCACGCAGGTCGGTTGCCTATATCGAGTTGGCTGGTTTGTCCACTGCACATCTCCCAGTACGCGAAACGCCCCTGCGGTAATCCGCAGGGGCGTTTGCAATTCTTAATGTCTCAGATCCGCTTAGAATCCGGAGATATCCGTGACAGGGCTGTTGTTGCTGTTAAAGTGTGCGTAGTTCACCACACCAGCGGCACCTGCACCGAGGTAGTTGGCCGCGGCTTCTACCTTTCCGTTTTCAGCCGCCAGTTGGATGGCTGCGATCTTTGCGGCATCTGTAACCGGTATCAGCTTTGCACCCGTTTGGATTGCGTTTACAATACTAGCGATTGCAGCAATAGAAGCATCACCTGTAATCCGATAGAATGCTTGAACTGCCGCTTGAGCAATAACAGTCATCTGCGAGCCGACTGCTTTTCCAACTGCGGCACCGGCACCTTTAAGCACTGATACCAGAGCAGAGCTTGGGAGCGAGTCAGTAGGACTAGTTAAGATCGAAGTCGCTCCGGTTACCGCGGCTGCGGAGCCGTACTCGTATTGATCGGCACCTGCCGGGCCATCTGCCGGCGCAGCCCCCGTGGCAAGATTAACACCGCGGAAGGTTCCCCTTATCGGGTAAGCCGGCACAGGCGGTATAGCCGGTGTGGTTTTGGTTGCTGGCTTTCCTGCGATTGCTTTGGTTGCCAGCTCGCCTTTGTTGCCAAAGGTCATCGCTGCTTTGACCAAAGCGGTCATACCTGCTTCATAGAGCTTTTCTTGGACCACCGAATGCTGGTTTTGATCCTTCATACCGAGAACGAATGCAGCAGCAATTGCGGAGGTTGCCGCTGGATTGTCGGTCAAGTTGTAGTTCATATCAGCACCTTCGAAGATGGCGAGCGGGACTTGCGCGATCTCAAGCACAGATGAGCGGGAAGCGGCTGCACGCGCTACGTAGTGCGCGTATTGAGGTGCTGCCGCTGCGGCAGCACCTGCGACGATATTAACCAGCTTCGGGTTCTTAATCGACTCATGGTCCACGATATCAAACAGCTCGTCTGGCGTCTCAAGAACCTTGGTCGCGACATCAAAAGTGAGTTGGGTCTCGCTTTTGAGTGCCTTATTCAAGGACTTGGCATGAGCCAAGAGCTGCGCTTTTTGAGGAGTTGAAAAGACGCCGTCGCCCTTGCGAAGCGCCGACGCGAGAAGGACGTTCACGTGCAACTTATTAACAGACCCAGCACCAAGCATGATTGCTGCTGCGTTTGATGCGGACTCGTCGCGTAGGCGTTTTTGCGCTTCGGCCAACGCCAACAATGGTGAAGTTTTTGCGTACCTGGCCATACTGCCGGCCGCTAAGACTGACGCGAGTTTTTCCGGCGAAGAATCAGCGAGAGCAGTGGTGAATGTTGCATCGTTATCTACAAGGTTAGCCTGTCTGCCAATTGCAGCCGCAATTACCTCGGCGTAATCACTGTTAGCAGGCAGCGCACCGATGCCCGCATTAATGATGGCAATATGCTGGGCCGGAAGCTTATAGAACAAAGAGGCTGCACCGATGATGTCGATAATTCCGGCCTTTGCGTCATCCTCAGCACCAGTGGGCGTTAGTGCTTCAAGCGCAACAATTGAAGCCTCGATCAATGCTGCAATCGGAGGCTGAGGGGCACTGGGATTGGCCAAAAGTTGAGCTGCAGTTGGAGTTGGATTCTTTTTTGCGACTTCGGTAAATACGGCACCAGCAAAGGTAGCCGTTGTGTTTGACAGTGCAGTCGTAAGTGCTGCGACCGAAGTCACTCCAGCATTGATTGCCGCAGCAGCATAAGCCCCTGCATCTGCGTTAGTTACGCGACTGGCACCTGCCAGCATTGCGATGCGCCCGTCGTTGGTGACTAGGGGCGCTTTCATTGCGGCCTCGAGATTCGTTTTCACGTGGGCGGCGTTTGCGGCTGCCGCTCCAATTGTTAAGTACTCAGCGTTCTCCGGGGCAGCAGTTACCAGTGCCACCAAAGTATTCGCAGGGTTTACTGCAAGATTGGCAACTCCCTGATAAGCGGTAGAAACGGCAGTGATTGTTGCATTTTCACTACCACCAAAGGCGTTCTTGGCACTTTCGAAATCACCAGCATTAGTCGCAGTAGGCTTCCCGAGCCCTAGAAGCACACCCGTAAAGGCATGCGCCTGAGACACTGTATCCGATGGCACTGCGCCAGAAATGGCGCTCGCAACGCCCGACAACGTAACCCCACCAGCCGCAGGAAGTTTCAATGTTATCGCCCCTTGAACAAGACCCTTAATCGCGTCATCCAAAAGGAAGTTCGAACCCTCGATGGCATTCAAGACAGCAACAGCGATGTCGTTGACCCGAGCCTGAACATTTCCGGTGGAGTTATCGAAGCCTGGGACACCTACGATAGGTAGGGCAGGTGGTTTCGGGACTGCAGGAGTAGCCCCAGGTTTCACAGATGTGATTGCCGCCTTGGCGATCCCCGTGATGAGCGTCGCCTGTAACGCTCCGGTCGTGTTGATCGCGAAGGAGTTTGATTTATTGAGGGCAGCAGCAGCAATCTCATCGGCATCTTGCTCTCGCGCTAGCGCTACGCTGCCACCAATCCCGACGTCACCCACCGCGAGAATCGCGTTGGTCAATACGTCGAGATCCTTGCCATTGTTCACAGTAAGCGCAGCCTCAACAAGCGCGACAGCGCCGGCCGGAACGTATGTGCCACCTTGAATATAATCCTTGAGCACGGCCCGAACAATCACGCCCGGCAACGGAAGCGCAAGAGTAGCGCCCGTTGTGTTGGTGAACACCGGGGTGGTAGTGTTAGGCTTCAGCGGTTTATAAAGGTCGTTTCCTGCGATATAGAGCGCCGCGCGGAGCACGTCCGCCTTATCCGACCCAGAAGCTGCTACTGCAGCGGCCTGAATGGCAGCAAGAAGCCTGACACTATCTGGCAGAACCGATTCGACGCCAGTCGCATTCGCCGCAGGAAGAACAACCGTAAATCCCGGAGGAAGCACAGCATTGATGAGATTGACCCCGTTACCGAGATTCGCACCACCGTCGGCGGCGTTGGTCGGGCTGAGTGGGTCTGGCGAGTAACTCGGCACTGCGTAGGCAGCGGTGAGTGAGAGTCCCGCTGCGGCGACTGCTGCAACGAGTGTGGGTAGATGGAGTTTGCGGAGCATTTTCATGGTTTTATGGATGGTTACTGGCGGTGTGTTTTGTGTTATGGGAGCTAGAGTTGATGTTTTAAGGGTTTCGTTTTGGGTTCGTGCTTCGAATTGCGAGTTTTCCCCAAAGTTTTAAAGTGTCAAATAATTTTTTGCTTTTTTTCTGCGGACAACGCCGAGAAAAGCAGGACGATGGATTTCGGGCAAGAGTTTTTTTGAAGGAATTTGCCGGGATTTCTGGTGCCAATTAGAAGGCATTTCAACTGAGGAACCGGCACACTGAATCCGGCATTCCCTTTACGCCCAATCATCGCGATCCCTCCAATGCTCTTACCGGTTGAAGAGAAACGCTGGTGTATTGATGAGCGCCCATACGATGTCTTGCGCACCGGTGAGGCGTTTATTTTCAAGCTGGAGCTTGCTTTGCGCGGCATCGGCGCGGAGCTCGACGAGCTTGGGATCGAGGCGGACGGGGAGTTCGGCTTTCGCTAAGGCTTCGCGCCGCTGGATGAGGCCGGGATCGATCGGGGGCGGCATCTGTGCTTTGCCGTGGGCGAGGCGACGCTTGTTTAGCTCTGGGTCGTATTCGGCCCAATAGGCTGCGAAAGCGGTGCGGTCCGCATCGGTCCGGGTGGATGGAATCTTGCGCAATGCGTCCACGACGGGTTGCGGGTATCCGACTTGGACGGGGGCGGCTGCGGTAGTGACCCAGATGCGGAAGCCTGCGATGGCGAACCCGCCGGGGCGCGGCTGGTTTAGCTCGAAGCGGAGGCGCACGCCTTTGTCTGAGTTGGCGATGGCTTTTTCCAAGGTGAACGCGGCGAAGCGTGGGACACCCTGACCGCCGGAAATCGCCCAGCCGTTGTTGCCGTCGGCACGCTTTCCATCAATCGCTTTTGCGACCTCGAAATTGGGCTGGTTAAAGTCCGCGTTTGCCGCGCTGAACTTGGCGGCCACAGGGTTTGCGCCGGTTTCGACGTCTCCGACCTTTAGCTCAAATTCACCGAGCACGAAGTTGCCATCGGAAGGAAAGCGACCGGGGCCGAAAGCGGTCTCATCGGGTGACGGGATGACCTCCAGCATGATGCCCGTGATGCCCGCGAGTTTCGTGTCCGCTTTCACGACGTAATCCGTCTGGCTCGGACGCTCGCCGCTGGCCCGGACGCTGCCGTCTGGGAGCTTGGTGAGGATGATGCCGCCGGTCGCCCGCGGCTCCACGAGGTCTAGCGGCTGCCAGCCTGTGTAGGTGCGGGAAATGGGCGCGGTGTCTGCAAACGCGGCGGTCGCTGCCGGGAGGTTTTTCGCCTCGTAATCCTTCACCGCTGCGGCGGCGGCGGCGATGGCCACTTGCCGCGCCTTTTCTGCTTCGATGAGCTTTGGCGCAAGCTCCGCATCGTAGCGGGCGATCTCTTTGTTCGCTGCTTCGATGGCTGCGAGCCGGTCGGCTTCGGCCTTGGCCGTGAAGGGGGCTTGCTCCTTTTCCTTGGCTTCGAGCTTGGCGAGAAACGTCGTGTGCTCCGCCTCGATCTCGGCAAAAAGCGGGATGGTTTTTGTGATCTCGGCATCGGTCGCGGGGCGGCTAAGGACTCGAATAAAAAGCTCATCAATCAGCCTACGATCATCGGTCTGAGTGGTGACGAGTTTTGCGAGCACATTGGCGGGATCGCCGATGGCGTCTGCGACGGCGGGGCCGCTGAGGAGCGCCATCACGCTGCCGAGCCGCAAATCGCTGCTGCGCTCGCATTCGCAGGAGCTTTCACGCGACGGACGGCCTGCATTGGCGAGGAAGCCGCTGGCCAAATCCGACTGCGAATCCGAAAGCATCGCCGCCCGCACCCCGCCGGGGAGCCGCGAGCCAGCGCCGGTGACGGCGAGCACGCTGTCGTAGAGCACCTCGGCTGGGAGTCGACGGGCGAGCGCATGGCTGTAGTTCGTCTTGTCGTCTTCGTTCCATTTGTTGGTGCTGATGGAGAGCTGGTAAGACCGCGATTTGCAGATGGTGCGGAGGATATGGCGAACGTCGAATTTCGCGGCGATAAACTCTTTCGTGAGGTGCTCCAGTAGCTCTGGGTTTGTCGGCGGATTGCCCGCGCGAATGTCGTCGAGCGGCTCGATGATGCCCGCCCCGAGCATGTAGCCCCACAACCGATTCACGTAGCTGGAGGCAAAATAACGGTTGTCCGGCGAGGTCATCCACTCGGCGAGCTGATGGCGGCGGCTCCCCTGCCCGTCAGCCTTTGCGGGGTATGGGAAAGTCGGCGGCGCGACCTTGTTCGTGCGCAGATGAGTCATCTCACCGTCCGCCTTATCCGACACGATTTCATAAAGCGCGCGCGATTTCTCCACCGCCGATCCCGCGATCTTCGATGCGCCGCTGGCCGGGTCGTCTGCGAGCCCGACTTGGGAAAAGAACGACGCCATCGAGTAATACTGATCCTGCGTCCAACGCTCGAAAGGATGGTCGTGGCATTTGTTGCAGTTGAAGCGCGTCGCCAAAAACAGATGCGTCGTATTCTCCATCGCCTCCGCCGGGTCGCGCAGGATTTTCCAGTAGCTGGCCGCCGGGTTCTCTTTGTTGGAGCCCGTCGCCGTCACGATCTTGCGGACGAACTCATCGTAGGGCGTGTTCGCGGTCATCTCCTTTTTGATCCACTCGCGGAAGCCCACCACACCGCCCCCGAGGAACTTCGAGTTCACCTGCAAAAGGTCCGCCCATTTATTCGTCGCGTGCTCGATGAACGCCGGCGAACCGATCAGTTTATCCACCAGCGCATCGCGTTTCACCCGCACGGGCGCAGGGTCCGCGATGAAAGCGCGCACCTCTTCTGCCGACGGCGGGAGCCCCGTGATGTCGAGATACACGCGCCGGATAAACTCCGCATCGCCACACAGCCCGCTCGGCTCGATCTTCATGCGCTGCCACTTCGCCGCCACCAGCTCATCCACGCGGCCCCACGTCTCCGGCTGCGCCCACACAAAGCCCGTGCGGTCCCCCATCACCGTCAGCGTCGTCGCCGCGTAGCTCCCCTCGTAGCGGGCTAAAATGGGCGCTTCACCACGGCGCAGCGTCTTCGTCAGCGCGGAAGTTTCCGCGACCACCGCGAGCACATCCATATTCCCGCTCTCCACGAAAGCCTCCTGCGTCACATCGCGCTGCTTCCCATCCGCAAACGTCGCCAACACTCGGAACTGCTGCCGCGCACCCGGCTCGGCGACGACGGGGTTTTTCGGGAACACCTCGATCCCCGTCACCCTGGGCACGGCCAGATTCAACTGTGCGCCACCCGCGATCCAAGCCCTCAGAATGTCGTAATACTTCTCCCCGATCTTCGTCCGCTGCCCGCCCTCATGCGGCACCGCCGCGCTGGCCTTCAGCAGCATCAGCGAATCGTCCGGCGATGCAGGGTTCAAGCGCCTTCCCGCCAGATCATCCTTCAGCGAACGAATGTCATAAATCGGGTCGTATCCACGCAGCGAGAGCTTGAATCCATACTTCCCATCCTTCGCCCCGTGGCACGTCCCCGCGTTGCACCCGAGCTTCGTCATCACCGGGTTCACGTCTTGGATAAAGTCCACCGCTGGCTTCGTCGCGGAGCCGCTCACCGAGACGGGAAGCTCCACACTTTTCCCCGCCACCTCCGCCCGCACTTTCCCCGCGCCGTCGGCCCTCGGCGTCACGATCCCCGTTGCCGAAACCGCCACGCCTTCTGCGGAAAACTTCACCAGCCGCGTCACATCCGCCGTCCCGCCGTCCGCGAGCTTCGCCGTCACGAGCACCTGCGCATAATCGCGAGCGCTCGCCAGTTTCACCTCCGGCGGCGTGATCTCTAAAGAAAGGATGGGCTGCTTCGGCAGCACCTCTGGCTGCTCAGGCTGCATGGGCGCAATGGCATTTGCCCGAGCAAAGGAGGACGCGAGGATGCCGAAAAGAAAGACGCGGAAAGCATTACTCATAAGTGTGGGACAGAAAACCGCCCTACGGTCCGATGCTTAGAACGACCATTCCCGACTGGACACAGCCGCCCCGCCCCCCCATCTAACCACGGCATGAAACTCGCCTCGCTCCTTGCGCTCACATTCGCCGCCGCGTCCATCGCTGCCGGACCGCCGAATATCCTCTTCATCATGTCCGACGACCACGCCGCGCATGCCATTTCGGCCTACGGCTCGAAGGTGAACCAGACTCCTCAGCTCGACCGTCTCGCCAAGAGCGGCACCCGATTTGCCAACGCCTTCGTGACGAACTCCATCTGCACGCCCAGCCGCGCCACGCTCCTCACGGGCAAATACTCCCACATCAATGGAACGCCCGTTTTCAACACGTTCGACGGCTCGCAACAGACCGTCGCCAAGCTCATGCAGTCCGCAGGCTACCACACGGGGATGATTGGAAAATGGCACCTCGGCACCGACCCGACGGGCTTCGATCGCTGGATCATCCTCCCCGGCCAAGGCGCATATAACGACCCCGCATTCATCACCCCCGCAGGCCGCGTGACGGTGAACGGCTACGTCACCGACATCACCACCGACCTCGGCCTAGAGTTCCTCTCCACGCGCCCGAAGGACAAGCCGTTCCTCCTCTTCCTCCACCAAAAAGCCCCGCACCGCAACTGGACCCCGAGCGAAAAATACCGCGACGAGTTTGCAAAGAAAACCTTCGCCGAGCCAGCTACGCTCTTCGACAAATACGACACCCGCCCCGGCGCTCTGCCGTCCAACAAACAGACCGTCGCCAACGACCTCAACAACCGCGACCTCAAGCTCGCCCTCGACGCCAAAGTGCCCACCGAACTCGAAGTCAAACAGCCCGACGGCACCGTGAAAACGCTCACTGGCGACGACCTCACCCGCTACAAATACCAACGCTACATGCAGGACTATCTCGCCTGCGTGCAGAGCGTGGACGACGGCGTGGGGCGCGTCCTCGACTACCTCGAAAAGAACGGCCTCGCCGAAAACACGCTCGTCTTTTACACCGCCGACAACGGCTTCTTCCTCGGCGACATGGGGCTCTTCGATAAGCGCTTCATGTACGAGCCAAGCCTGCGCGTGCCCTTGATCATCAGCGGCCCCGGCGTGAAGGCGGGCGCTGTCACTGACGCCTTCGCGCTCAACACCGACTTCGCCTCCACGTTCCTCGACTACGCAGGCGCGCAAATCCCCGCCGACATGCAAGGCCGCTCGCTCAAGCCCGTCCTCGCAGGCTCCACACCCGCCGACTGGCGCACCGCGATGTACTACCGCTACTACCACGACCCAGGCGACCACAACACCCGCGCCCACTACGGAGTCCGCACCACCACGCACAAGCTCATCTATTACTGGAAGCAAGACGCCTGGGAACTCTTCGACCTCATCACCGACCCAAACGAGCAACACAACCTCGCCAACGACCCCGCATTTGCCACCAAACTCGGCGAGCTAAAACTCGAACTCGCCCGCGTGAAAAAAGAGGCCAAAGACGACGACCAGTTCAGCCAAGAGCAGCCCAAAGGCAGCGTTGATGCCGCAAAAAACCTGAAGCCGCTCGGCGTAAAAACCATCACCGAGGCGATGAGCGCCGCCGCGCAGTAGCAAATACCTGCAGCTTCATTTCCTTCGACAATCAACAATCGGCATTCAGCAATCAACAATTCGCCACCGCTCAAATTGTCGATTGCTGAACTCTGATTGTTGATTGTTGAAGTTCCCTTCACCGCCCCCATTCCCCTCTTGCCATCAATAAACCCCAATGGCACCTTGCGCCGACCGTTCATCCACAGAGGGCACCAAAATGCCATCGTGGAGGACGGCTTTTTTCATCTAAAGACGACACTATTATGAGCACTGAAATCGCGCCGGCACCCGCCGCTAAGAAACCGACACACAACGAAGAAATCAAGACCGCCATCCCCACGCTCGCAGGCAATCTCGCGGCGACCTTGGCGGACCCGACGACCGACCGTTTCTCCGACGACGATCAGCAGTTCATGAAGTTCCACGGCATCTACCAGCAAGACGACCGCGACCTGCGCAAGACGGGCAAAAAGTTCATGTTCATGATTCGCGGGCGCATCCCCGGCGGCGTCCTGAACTCGGCGGGCTACGCCGTCTATGACGACCTCGCGACGCGGTATGGCAACAACACGCTGCGCCTCACTTCGCGCCAGAGCTTCCAGTTTCATGGCGTGGTGAAATCGGGCCTCGGTCCGCTGATGAAAAAAATCAACGACTCCATGATGGACACTCTCGCCGCGTGCGGCGACGTGAACCGCAACGTCATGGCCCCCGCCGTGCCCGTGATGAACGCCATCGGGCGGCAGGTGAATGAGGACGCCACTCGCGTGAGCGCGGCCCTTTTGCCCACCACGAAAGCGTATCACTCCATCTGGGTCGAAGGCGTGCAGCTCAACCTCGAAGACCCGGAGAACAAGAACTTCGTGGACCCGCTCTACGGTGCCACGTATCTCCCGCGCAAATTCAAGATCGCCTTCGCCATCGCACCCACGAACGATGTGGACATCCTCACGAACTGCCTCGGCTTCATCGCCATCCCAGCGGCAGACGGCACACTCGCTGGCTACAATCTCACCGCTGGCGGCGGCCTCGGTCGCGCACACGGCAACACGATGACGTATCCGCGCCTCGCCGACACCATCGGCTTTTTCACGCCGGATAAACTCGTGGCCATCGCGCGCGGCGTCCTCACCGTGCATCGCGATTTTGGCGACCGCACAGACCGTAAGCACGCCCGCCTCAAATACGTGCTGGAAGAAAAAGGCGTCGCATGGTTCCGCGCCGAGTTGGAGCAACGCGTAGGCTTCAAACTCGACGAAGCAAAGCCCGTGGAATTCAAGACCCAGCGCGACCTCTTCGGCTGGCACCAGCAGGAAGACGGACGCCTTTTCCTCGGCCTCTTCGTCCTCACGGGCCGCATCAAAGACGACGGCGCACTCCGCCAAAAATCCGGCCTTCGCGCCGTGGTAGATCGCTTCCAGCCGGAAGTCCGACTCACGCCTCAGCAGAACATCATCCTCGCCAACATCCCGGCAGATCAAAAAGACGCCGTCACCGCCCTACTCGCCGAATACGGCGTGCCCGTGGACAACCAAGCCACCGTCATCCGCCGCGCCAGCATGGCCTGCCCATCCATGCCCACTTGCGGCCTCGGCCTCGCGGAAAGCGAACGCTATTTGCCCAGCCTCATTGACCGCATCGAGGCCACGCTCACCGGCCTCGCCATGGGCGACGAAGAAGTCGTCATCCGCATGACTGGCTGCCCGAACGGCTGCGCCCGCCCTTACGCGGCGGAGCTTGGCTTCGTCGGCAAAGGCCCCGGTCGCTACCAAGTCTGGGTCGGCGGGAATGAAGCCAGCACGCGGCTCAATCGCATCTGGAAAGAGACCGTCAAGGACGCCGAACTCGACGCCGAACTCGGCGCACTCTTCGCCCGCTGGAAGGCAGAGCGCATCGGCAGCGAACGCTTCGGCGACTGGTCCGCACGCGCCGTGTGGCCGGAGATCGAGGCCGCCGCCGCTGCCGCCCCCGCTGCTGCGTAAAGCGTGAAAGAGCCCGAGCCCGATTACTACGCCGTCCTCGGCCTCGACTCCCGCTGTACGCTGGACGAGGTGCGCGCGGCCTATCGGCGGCTGGCCAAGCGCCATCATCCTGATCTTCATCCCGGCTCGGAAGACGCCGTCGCCAAGCTCCAAGCCGTGAACGCCGCCCACGCCGTCCTCTCCGACCCCGCCCGCAGAAAGGCTTACGACGACGAGCGCGACTTCCCAGCGGGCCCACCCAAGCCCGCGCCTCGCGCAAAAGTGCAGCGCAACATCGCTCAGGATGCGCGCCTTCGGATTGATGAGTTCATCCGAGGCACGACGCTCGATGTCCGCGTGGACGATCCCGGCAATCCCGCCGGGCAAGAACGCTACACCCTCGCCATCCCGCCCGACACCGCCCCCGGCGAGCGCTTCCGCATCCCACGCGAAGGCGCGATGAGCGGCGGCTTCGTCACCGTGCGAGTGAAAATCACGCCCAACGCCCGCTTCAAAGCCCGAGGCTCCGACATCCAATGCGAGCTGCGCATCCAAACCCAGCGAGCAAAAAACGGCGGCTCCGAGATGGTCCCCAGCCCCAACGGCGGCCTCATCCGCATCCAAATCCCCGCAGGCATCGCACGCGGCGAACTCATCCGCGTCCCCGCCCAAGGCCTCCCCAAACCACGAGGCGGACGCGGCGACCTCCTAGTAAAAATCACCTACCGCCCCGAAGTCCGCATCGGGCGGGGATAAGCGCGACAGGAGCGGCGGTGCCCTGCTCCCCAAAAACTGTTCCAAGTGCTATGAGAATTCGGGCGCCAATGCGGCTCCGGCGCGGGAAGGCGCAGTGATCAGCCCTTGATGATGTCGCCAAGTGACTTGAAGTAGTTTGTCCAAACCTTCACGACGATCCAGCCGACGTAGATGGCGACGCCGATGATGACCATGCGCGGCAGCCATTCGGAGATGAACTCCAGCCGCCGCAACGCGCTCTCGCGATACTCTTTGGCGAGGCGGGACAGCTCGTGGTCGAGGCTGCCAGTGGATTCGCCGATGAAGAATGCGCGGACGACGGGCTCGGGGAATGCGCCTGTCGGGCCGATGCCGTCGGCGATGCTCTTCCCCTCGCGGACAAAGCGCACGGCGCGCTCTGCGGCTGCCCCGACGACGGCGCTGCCGCTCGCACGGCCCGATGCGTCGAGGCTGGAAAAGACGTTGATGCCCGCATCGAGCTGCATGTTATAGGCGGCGCAAAAGCGGCTCATCGCAAACGCTCGGCGCAGGCTGCCAAAGACCGGCAGGTTGCGAAGGAGCGTATCGAAAAGACGGCTACCCCGCGCGGCGGCGATGAGCATTTTCGAGAGGGCGACGATCGCACCCACGATGAGCCAGATGCAGACGATCTGAGTAACGGCGGAGCGCAGCGCGGCATTAATGTCAGCGTCCGGACCGACGGCGCGAGGGAGCGCGGTGGTGAGCGCGGCAAAGTGCAGGATAAAGATCGGGTAGAGAAGTTTGCCTCGGATGCGAGTGCGCGCTTCGCCGAGCGATTCGTAATACTGGGCGCACTGCTCTAGCCCGACTTCCAGCGTGCCGGACTCGTCCGACGCTGCAATGATGCCCGTCTCCAGCGGATCGAGCCGCCCGGTTTGCGCCTCGATGGCCTCGGCGACGCGATCACCGTGCTTGAGCCGCTGGCTGATGCCGCGCAACACGGCAGACGATTCGCCGCGCGCGTGGCGGGACAATGTTTCAACGGCTGCGGGGAACGGGACGCCGCTTTTTACCAACTGGGCTAGATCGTGAAACAGGCGCGCTTTTTCCTTGGACTGCATGGCGGAAACTCTCCGCGCGGCTGTGCGTGTGCAACACCGGAGTTTCCGCGCACTAAAACAGTCGTCACGCCCCGGCGTCTCGTGGCACTGAATAGGGCAGTGAAACTTTCCACTATCGCGGCCACGCTCGCCGAACTCGGAGCGAAACCAACACAGAGCCTCGGGCAGAATTTCCTGCACGACCAAAACCTCGCGCGCTGGATCGTCGAGCAAGTGGGCATCGGCGAGGGCGAGCCGTGGCTGGAGATCGGGCCGGGGCTCGGCGCGCTCACGGAGTTTGCGCTGGAGCGCTCGAGGAACGGCACGCTGCTGGAGAAGGACGACCGCATCATCCACTGGCTGCGCGCGCAATTCCCCGCGCTGGAAGTCGTCCACGGCGACGCGCTGGAGTATGACCCACGCGTGCTGTTCTCGCGGGGGCCGGTGAAGGTGTTCGGCAATCTGCCGTATTACATCTCCAGCCAGCTCATGTTCCAGTTCGCCACGGAGCCGAGCCCGGCGAGCAGCATGACGTTTACGCTCCAGCGCGAACTCGCCGAGCGGATGTGCGCGGGGCCGGGCACCAAAGAGTATGGAGCGATCACCGTGCTCATCGGTCGCCGCTGGAAGGCAAAACTGCTGCGCATCCTGCCCGCGCATGTGTTCACGCCCGTGCCGAAGGTGGACTCCGCAATCATCAGCCTCACGCCACGCGAGGATGACACGCTGCCGGAGTGCGACGGCGCGCTGTTCACGAAGCTGGTGAAGACGGCATTCAGCCAACGCCGGAAGCAGATGAAGAAGCTGCTCCAGCTCGACCGCTGGCCGGAGCTGTGCGCTGCTGTGGGCATCTTGGAAACCGCACGGGCAGAAGAGCTGAGCCTCGCGCAGTGGGTGACGCTGACGAACTTCGCCGCCGGGGCGACTGCGGACCACTCGACGAAAGCGCAGGATCTGACCGGCGAGATTTTCGACGTGGTGAACGAGCGAGATGAAGTGATCGGTCAGCGCCCGCGCGGCGAAGTCCATCGCGAGAAACTACGGCACCGCGCCGTCCACATCTTCGTCTTTAACAAACGCGGCGAGCTGTTTCTCCAGCGCCGTTCGCGGTGGAAAGACATGCACCCGCGCGATTGGGATTCCAGCGCGGCGGGCCACGTTAATTCTGGCGACCACTACGCCGACACCGCTCCACGCGAGTTGGATGAGGAGCTTGGCATCTCCGCACCGCTCACGGAGCTAGGCTCCATCGCGGCTTGCGCAGGGACCGGCTGGGAGTTCGTGAAAATCTATCGCGCGCAGCACGACGGCCCATTCCGCCTACCGCCAGCGGAGATCGAGTGTGGAGGCTTTTTCACCTGCGAGCAGATTGACGGCTGGATTGACGCACGCCCCGGCGACTTCGCCAGCGGCTTCCGCGAATGCTGGAAGGCTGTGCGCGAGCGGGTTTAGACGCGCTCTGCGGCGAGGAGGATGCCGGCGGCTTTGTCGAGCGTCTCCTGCCATTCGGCCTCGGGCGAGCTATCGGCAACAATGCCAGCCCCGACGTGGAACGTCGCCTCGCTGCCTTCGATGACGACAGTGCGGATGACGATGGAAAACTGGCTTTCTTCGTTGAAGCCCAGCCAGCCCACTGCGCCCGTGTAGAGCCCGCGCGGGATAGTTTCTAGCTCGGCGATGATTTCCATCGCGCGCTTCTTAGGTGCGCCGGTGATGCTGCCGCCGGGAAAACATGCACGCAACGCGGTGGCGTGGTCTACACCGGCGCGCAGTCGGCCCTGGACGGTGGAGACGAGGTGGAAGACTTGCTCGTGGCGCTCCAGTTTAAGCAACTCCGGCACAGCAATGGTGCCGAACTCGCACACTTTCCCGAGGTCGTTGCGCTCAAGGTCGGTAATCATCACCAGCTCCGAAACCTCCTTGGGCGAAGTGATCAAATCGAACGCGCTCTTTTCATCCGCCATCGGGTCGGAGCGACGCGGGCGCGTGCCCTTGATAGGCCGGGTGCAGATGGAGCGACCGCTCAGTTTGAGAAATGACTCCGGGGATGCCGAGAGGATGGCCCGCCCGCCGAGGTGCATGTAGCAAGCGTTTGGCGCGGGTGAGTAGTGCCGCAGGGCTTCGTAAAATGCCCACGGCTCCCCTGCCCACGCCGCCGAAAAGCGATGGGAAAGATTCACCTGATAGATGTCGCCCGCTGCGATGTATTCCTGAGCGCGGGCGACGGCGGCGCAAAACTCCTCCCGGCTCCCGCGCGAAGTGAACACGGGGCGCTCGCAGTGCGCCGTGGACTCCGGGGCCATCTGCGCGGCGAGGTCGCCGATCTCAAACCAGCACTGCGCACTGTGGCGAAAGAAAAGCGCCTCTTCGTAAATGCCGAAGCAAAACGTGCCGTCGTAGTCCACCCAGCCAGCGGCGAATCCATGCGGCAGGCCGTCGTCGCGCACCCCATCCAGACGCCGCGCTGCGACTGCGGTCTGAAGACGCGGCCAGTCCGTCGCGATGTGACCGGAGATGACTTCGACCGGCGCTGCCGCGACGATGGAGAGGGATTCGCCGCTTGCCTTTGAAGAATCAAAAAACACCAACCCCGGCAAGTGACGCAACCGCACGGCGACCTCCGCCGGGGATAAATCCAATCGGCTCGGAGTCGCAGGCGTCGCATGAAAAAGCGTGATGCTGGGCACGCTGGGGAGATGCAGCCGTTGCGCCCGAGATTCAACCGAAAACTGCAAATCCGTCCCACCTCGCACGATTCGTTATTTGGTATGGCATTCGAGCGAAAGCCCCATTACCCAATCGCGGCCATGCTCGAACTCCATGATGTCCAAGTTAATTACGGCGGTATCACCGCGCTGCACGGTATTTCGCTGAAGGTGGAGCAGGGCAGCATCGTCACGCTCGTCGGCGCAAATGGCGCGGGGAAGACGACGACGCTCCGCGCAATCAGCGGGCTCGTGAAGCCGAGCGCCGGGCGCATCACGTATAAAGGCGAGGACATCGGCGGGACGGCGGCGCACAAGATCGTCGCGCTGGGCATCGCGCAATCGCCGGAGGGACGGCTCGTCTTCGCCAATCTCACGGTGGATGAAAACCTGCGGATGGGCGCTTATTTGAGAAAGGACAAGGCGCAGCAGGTGAAAGACATGGACTTTATCTTCGGCGTCTTCCCTCGGCTCAAAGAGCGGCGCAAACAGCTCGCCGGGACGCTGAGCGGCGGAGAGCAGCAGATGCTGGCCATCGGTCGTGCGCTGATGAGCAAGCCGCAGCTCCTCCTCCTCGATGAGCCTTCGCTCGGCATCGCCCCGCTGCTGACGCGGACGATCTTCGAGCAAATCGTGGCGATCAACCGGGAGCTGAAGCTGACCATTTTACTCGTGGAGCAAAACGCCAACCTCGCGCTGGAAGTCAGCCACTACGGCTACGTGCTGGAGACAGGCCGCATTCTCCTCGAAGACACCGCCGCCGCCCTCCGCGAAAACCCGAAGGTTCGCGAGGCGTATCTCGGCGGATAGCGCAGGCATCATGCTCCGCCCACTCATCATCCTTTTTTGCCTCGCCCACGTCGCGCGGGCAGTGAACTCCATTGACCAGGAGTTCTCGTGCCCTTTCGACGGGGCGAAATGGAAGCAGCGCATGGAGACTTCTGCGGATGCGAAGGGCTTGCGGCTGGACCTGCGGCAGCTCGGCGATGTCGTGCAGCCGCCCACGCTCCCGCAGTGCCCGAAGTGCCGGGCGGTGCTGTTTATGGACGTGTTCCCGCCGAAAGTGCTGGCGTCGCTGAAGCCGTTCATCGCCACCGAGGATTTCGCGCAGTTTGCGGGGAAATATCCGACTTACTACGTGCTGGCGCAGATGCAGGAGCGGCTGAAGGCGCCGCCGTATTATATAGGCTACAGCTACCTCCGCGCGTCGTGGCAGCTCGAAGCGAAGCCTGCTGCCGCCCGGCACTGCATGGCCCGCGCACACGAGTGTTTCGCGGCTGCGTTGGCGGATAAAACGAACAAGCACTCGGCAAATACCGCGCTGCTGCTGGGCGAGCTGGAGCGGCGGCTGGAGCGCTTTGAGAATGCGGAGGCGCGCTTCCGGGTGATGATGGATGGCGATGCGTTCAAAGAAGCGGGGCATCAGCGGATAATCGCTCGTCAGATGGAGCTTATCGCAAAACGGGACAGCCAGCCGCATGGCATTTTTCCAGCGCACGACGCGCTCGTCTCCGCGCCCGCCGTGAGCGTCCTCCACTCCAGCCCTGCACCCGTTGGCGCGAAGCCGCTCCCTCGTGTGGAGGTTATCGTCCCGCACTCGCTAGAATCTGTCTCCGAAGCCGCCGAGAAAATCCCGCGCGGCATCCCGAAACCCAAAGTTATCACACGACCATGACCACACACACACTCGGACGCCGCGCTTTCCTGCGCGGGCTCGGCGCGACGGTCGCGCTGCCATTCCTCTCATCACTCGCGCCGCGTGCGCTGGCCGCTGCGGGGAAGCCGCCGGTGCGGCTGGGCTTTCTCTACGTGCCCAATGGCGTGAACATGAACGAGTGGACGCCCGCCGCGACGGGCGTGGACTTCGCGCTCCCGCACACGCTCCAGCCGCTCGCGCCGCACAAGAACGACATCCTCGTACTCTCCGGCCTCGCGCAGGACAAAGGGCGCAACAACGGCGACGGCGCTGGCGACCACGCGCGCGCTGCTGGCTCGTGGCTCACAGGCGCGCAGCCGCTCAAGAGCGAAAGCTCCGCCATCCGCCTCGGCGTCTCTGCCGACCAAGTCGCAGCGGAGGCATTCCGAAAGGAGACGCGCTTTGCCAGTCTGGAGCTGGGTCTGGAGCCCGGACGCCAAGGCGGCAAGTGCGACAGCGGCTACGCCTGCGCCTACTCGAACAACATCTCGTGGCGCAACGAAGGCTCGCCCAGCGGCAAGGAAATCAGCCCGCGCCTCGTCTTCGAGCGTCTCTTTTCCTCCGCCAACCCGAAGGTCGCTGGCGAAGAAGCCGCCCGCCGCCAACGCTACCGCAAAAGCGTGCTCGATTTCGTCATGGACGACGCCCGCGACCTCAGCGGGAAAGTCGGCGGCAGCGATAAACAGAAGATTGACGAGTATCTCACCGCCGTCCGCGAGATCGAAACGCGCGTTGAAGCCGCTGAGCGCAGCGTGAAGCTCGCGCAAGACGCCGGGCTCATCCAAGGCTACGATGTGCCCGAGCAAATCCCTGAGAGTTTCACCGAGCACAGCACACTCATGATGGACCTCATGGCGCTCGCTTTCCAGACCGACACCACCCGCGTCGCGACGTGTATGCTGGCCAACGAAGGCAGCAACCGCACCTATCGCAACCTCAACATCAGCCGAGGGCACCACGAGATTTCGCACCATCAAAACAACCCCGACAACCTCCGCCAGATTCGCGACATCAACCGCTTCCACGTCCAGCAATTCGCCTACCTCATCAACAAGCTCAAAAGCATCCCCGATGGCGACGGCACGCTGCTCGACAACAGTATGCTCCTCTACGGCGCAGCCCTCGCCGACGGCAACCGCCACGAGCACGAAAACCTCCCGCTTCTCATGGCCGGGCGCGGCGGCGGCACCATCCTGCCGGGTCGCCACATCCGCTACGCAAGCGAGACGCCGATGTGCAATCTCCTCGTCTCCATGCTCCAGCGCGCAGGCGTAAATGCGCAGCGCCACGGCGACAGCACGGGACTCCTGCGCGGGCTGGAGGGATGAGGGCCGCGCTCTTCGCACTGCTCACAGTGCAGGCGTTTGCTGCGCCCAACCTCGAAAAACTTGCCGAGCAACTTGCCTCCTCCGAGCGCGACCAGCGCCGCGATGCCGCGCATCAAGCGCACGCCCTCGGTGCTGGCGCAAAGGCACTGCTGCCCCAACTCATCACCGCGCTCGACGACTCGGACAGCCAAGTCTTTTCGGACTCCGCTGCCGCCATCGCCGCGATGGGGCCTTTGGCAAAAGACGCCATCCCCAAACTGCTCGACCTCATGGACGGGCGAAAGGGCCGTGGCTTCCGCCCGAGCGACCGTGGGCAGGCCATGCTCCGCGCCGCGTATGCACTTTCAAAAGTAGGCGCTGCTTCGGATTTACTCGCCGGGCTCAAGAGCGACGACACCAGCTTGCGGCGCGGCTGCGCGAAGGCGCTCGGCTTCATCGGAGCAGATGCGAAGGACGCCATCCCCGCGCTCATCGAGAACCTCGGGCACGACGACCGCGCGCTGCGTGCCGACATGGTCGAGGCGCTCGCGCTCATCGGCCCGGCTTCCGTGGAGCCGCTCATTTCCAGCCTCGGCTGGCCGGATGCCCGCGTCCGCGAAGGCAGCGCCCGCGCTCTCGGCGAACTCCGCGCGGGCGGCGAACCGCTGCTCCGCGCCGCTGCGGATGAAAAAGAAACGCCCGTCCTAGCCGCGATCCTCGGGGCGCTCCCACGCTCCGGTGCCGCGCAGGAAAAAAGCGTCCCTGTCCTCATCACGGCACTCTGCGACTCGCGCGAAGAAATCCACCGTGCGGCCGTGAACGCCATCGTCCTCCTCCGCCCCGCAGCTCCCGTCGCCGTCCCCGCGCTGATGAAGCTCCTCGAAGGCCCCAACGCCGAGCGCGCCGCCTCGATGCTCGGCTTTATCGGCACCGATGCCAGCCCCGCCGTGCCAGCGCTCCTCGCTGCCGCAAAGCGCACCACGCCGCCGGGCAAAGCCTTTGCCGAAGCCCTCAGCCGCCTCGGAGCGCCTGCCGTCCCCAAGCTCATCGCCGAGCTTGCCGCGCTACCACCTGCCGAGCTTTCCGAAGATTACTGGGCCGTCCTCGCCCTCGGTCGCATCGGCGGTGCCGCTGTGCCCGCGCTGGAGAAAGAACTCGCCGCAGCCAGCCCCGCCGTCCGCCTCGCCGCCGTGAAAGTCCTCGGAGCGCAAGGCAGCGGCGCACGCAGCGTGCAGGCCCGCGTGCTCGGCCTCTCCGCCGACCCCGAGCCGCTCGTGCGCGCCGCCGTCCTCTCCGTGCTTGAGCCGCTGGGCGTGCCGACTGGACGGATGATCGAGTTCATCAGCCAGCTCATCAAAGACCCCGAGCCCAAAGTCCGCCGCGCAGCCGCTGAGGCTGCGGGGACGATGGGGAAATCCGCCAGCTCCCTCGCCAAAGACCTCTCCCGCCTCGTCGAAGACAAAGACGGCACCGTCTGCATCGCCGCAATCAAAGCCCTCGGAGCCATCGGCACCGGGCTGGATACTGCCAACCTCCTCGCCACACATCTTTCCGACGCAGCCATGCGCCCCGCCGTCCTCGAAGCCCTCGAAAAGCTCGGCCCCACCGCCGAGTCTGCCATCCCGAAGCTCGTCGCGATTTACCCCGACGCCGCGCCGGGCATCCGTGTGCAGATTCTCCAAATCTTCGAGTCCGCCGCGAAGCAGCCCGGCATCGTCCTCCCCGTCATTTACCCCGCGCTTTCCGCCCCGGAAGAAGCCATCCGCAGCGCAGCCGTAGGCGCATACGCCAAGCTCCAGCCAGATAAAGGAGCCGCCATCGCCGCCACCATCGCCGCCCTCAAAGACCCCGCCCGCACCGTGCGCGAAGCCGCCGCCGTCACCATCGTTCGCCTCGGCGAAAACGGCAACGAGCGCGCCCTGCCCGCCATCCCTGCGCTCCAAGAAATCATCCAACGCGAGAGCGATCATAACTACGCCCTCGACGCCCTGCGCGGTTTGCGAGTGAAGGACGCCGAAGCCATCCGGCGCGCGTTCGAGTTCCCCCACGACGAAGTCCGCCAATGGGCCGCCGAACGCGTCGGGCGACTTGGGCGCGATGGCGGCAAAGCCTTCATGCCCGAGCTAGAAAAGCTCACCACCAGCAGCAACTACGAGCTGAGCAGCTACGCCCGCCGAATCATCGCCCAGCTTACCCGCTGAAGTCGTTTACCGTCCCGGCGCGAGCTCGAAGAGGAAGCCTTTGAGGTATTCCGTTTCGGGCATCGTGGAGATGATCGGGTGGTCGATGGCTTGTGAAAATGTTTCGAGCTGGCGGAGCGTGCGGCGGGTATCTACGGCGGCTTCGTTGATGACGCCGAGGAGGTGTTCGCGCGAGACGTGGTGCGAGCAGCAGAACGTGGCGAGCAGCCCATCGGGAGCGAGCAGCTTGAGCGCGCGGAGGTGGATTTCTTTATACCCGCGCAGGGCGTCGTCGAGCTTGCCCCGGCTTTTGGTAAAGGACGGAGGGTCTAGGATGATGAGGTCGTAGCGGGCTCCATCGGCGCCGCTGGCGGTGTCGGAGAGCTTGAGGAAGTCGAAGACGTTGCGCTCGATGACTTCGACGTTGAGGCCGTTGCGCGTGGCGTTGCCGCGAATCTTGGCGCAGGCATCGGCAGAAATCTCCAGGGCGCTGACGCTGGCAGCTCCGGCCTTGGCGCAGGCGAGGGCGAAGGCTCCTTGGTTTGCGAAGCAATCGAGCACGCGGCGTCCGGCGGCGTGGCGGGCGACGCGCGGGTAGCTGCCGATCTGGTCGAGGTAAAATCCCGTCTTTTGGCCGTGGAGAAGGTCCACTTCAAACTCAAGTCCGGCGGCGTGAATGAGGAAAGGGACAGGCGGTTCGCCACGGAGCATCCCGGTGCGAAGTTCGAGCCCTTCGGCGATGCGGATGGGGGCGTCGTTGCGCTCGACGATTCCCTTGGGCTGGAGCTGCTCTTGGAGGACGCCGGCGATTTCCTCGCGGCGCTGGTCCATGGCAAGGGTGAGCGTCTGCACGACGAGGTAGTCGCCGTACCGATCGACGATAAGGCCGGGGATGCCGTCGCTTTCGCTCCACACGAGCCGCCCGAGGCGTGGGTCGCAGCCCCGGCGCTGGCGGTAGGCGATGGATTGGGCGATGCGGCGCTGGAAGAAGTCGAGGTCGAGCTCCTGCCGCTGGCGGGAGAAGCGACGAGCGATGATCTGCGACTTAGAGTTGTAAATCGCCGAGCCGAGCAGCCGATCTTTGCCGTCTTTTACAGAGATGACGTCGCCGTCTTTGGGTTCTCCCCAGACTTTGAGGACTTCGCTGGTATAGACCCAGTCGTGTCCGTGGTAGATGCGTGAGCGTGGTTTAACGATGAGTCCGGCCATGAAATAATTGCGATAGATATGCGCGACCTCGCCGCGCCGCAATTACGGACGGTCAAGGTTGCACGTTATCCGGTGGCGTCGAAGTGCCACTCTCTGCAAGCCCCGAACGTCGGGAATGCACGTTTTTCTTTGTCCGGTCCGGGTCCGCACACCCGCAATGCTTGCAGCGCCAAGGCCAGAAATAGTGCCCGATAGCCAGCGCAGCCCAGCTAAAGCCCCAGAGGCCGACGGTCAACAGAGTCATCACCGCATGGAACCCGTGTCGCGTCTCGACACGCACAAACCGCTGGATGTGTTTGCATAGCGGGCAGTGAGCCCAGATTCGATCATCATCGTCGTCGGACATGGTTCAGGGTAAGTAGGTGTAGGTATAAATGCTACGGGCCACTGCGTTTATCGCCAATTCGTTACGGCGAACAGACAATTTCCATTCATCTCCAGTGTGGGACCCACTTCCCGGCACGCAAAAACGCCAGAGTGACCAATGCACTCTGGCGTTTTTTGAAGTTCGATTTTGTCGGCTCTCGTCTAGCCGCCCACTTCTGCGCGGGCCTCGGCTGCGAGGGCGGTGGAGAGGTAGCGCTCGCCGGTCGAGCAGGCGATGGTGACGATGGTCTTGCCTTTGTTTTCGGGGCGCTTGGCGACTTGGATGGCGGCCCAGACGTTTGCTCCGGTGCTGATGCCGACGAGGATGCCCTCTTGTTTTGCGAGGCGACGGGCCATGGCAAATGCGTCGTCGTTCGTGACTTTCACGCACTCCACGATCTGCGGGTTTCCCGCGCTATCCTTGAGGTGCAGGTTGCCGGGGACGAAGCCTGCGCCGGTTCCTTGAATCTTGTGCGGGCCGGGCTTCACGGGTTCTCCGGCGAGCGTCTGGCTGATGACGGGCGAATCCATCGGCTCCACGGCGATGGCTTGGAAACTCGGCTTACGCGGCTTTAGCACCTCAGCGCAGCCGGTGATTGTGCCGCCCGTGCCGACTGCGGAGATGAGGATGTCCACCGCGCCGTCCGTGTCTTCCCAAATTTCCTCGGCAGTCGTCTTGCTGTGAATCGCGGGGTTTGCAGGGTTGTTAAACTGCTGCGGAATCCACGAGTTCGGCGTCTCTTTTGCAAGAGCTTCAGCCCTCGCGATAGCGCCTTTCATCCCTTCGGCACCGGGCGTGAGCACGAGCTTTGCGCCGAGCATGGCGAGGAGCGTGCGGCGCTCTAGCGACATCGTCTCGGGCATCGTGAGGATGAGCTTGTAGCCCTTCGCCGCCGCGACAAATGCCAGCGCGATACCAGTGTTGCCGCTTGTAGGCTCGATGATGGTGGTATCCTTTTTCAAGATGCCGCTTTTCTCCGCGTCCTCGATCATCGCAGCACCGATCCGGTCCTTCACGGAGCCAAGCGGGTTAAAGAATTCGCACTTCAGCGCGATGGTCGTGCTGGCATCCACGCCCTCTTCGGCGGTGATGCGGTTCAGTTTCACCAGTGGCGTGCGGCCAACGGTCTCGATGATGTTGTTGTAGATTTTGCTCATAAAGGTTGCGGGCGTCCTTTAGCCAGCGATTGGCACTGCTGGCAAGGAAATGGAATTATTTCAGCCAGCGGTCCGCGTAGTCGAGCCATGTCTTCCAGTCGGCGGTTGTCATGGAGTGTTTGCCGGGGCGGATGTAGTAGCCGATGCGCTGGTTGAGGAGTTCGTTGATCGCGGGGCGAGTGGTGGGGAGTTTCGGCACTTCGCCGAAAAGGGCGTAGGCCGGGGCGGCGGCGGCGATGAGGGAGAATTGGCCTTCAGGGTTGGCCCACAGGTCTTCTTCAGCGTTGCTGAGGAGGACGGGGCGCGGCGCGCAGAGGGCGATGAGGCAGTGTTGATCGAAGGGGAGTTTCGCCGGATTTTCCACGAAGCCTTTGAAGTTCTCGCAGAACCAATGCGGGAAGGATTTGTTGATGACGGCTATCGTCTCCGCCTTGGGGCGTCCGTTGCTTTGCGGCGCGGCCATTTCTGCGGAGACGCGGCTGGGCCCGGTGCCGCCGCTGCCTGCTTGGCTGGGGATGGCGAGGGCGAAGCGCACGTCCATCGCGGCGGCGAGGAGAGCGGTCTTGCCGTTGCGCGAATGTCCGACGGTGGCGACGCGCTGTGCGTCTATCTCCGGCACGGTGGCGACGTAGTCGAGCATCCGCGAGAAACCCCACGCCCAGGCTGCGATGGTCGCGGTATCCGTCGCGCCGCGCGGGGCGTCATTGCCACGGATACGGGCCAGCGCCACTTCCCCGAGCGCCTTATCGTCGGGCACCACATCGGCGCTGAAAAACGTGGCGACGGCATACCCACGGTCAATGCTCTGCTCCAGCGCCCACACTTCCTTTTCCTTGCCGCGCCCGGCGTCGGCGGCGCGGTTGGGCTCTGCGCCGGGGAACTTGTCGCCCACCCAGCCTTTGGGGAGCGCGATGGCTGCGTCGTCGAGGAGTTGGTAGTTGCCGTGGAAGTTCATGCCGAGGAAGCACGCCGCTGGTTTCTCGCGGCGATTCGGGAAAACGATCATCAGGTGGACAGGCGCGGCCAACCCGCAATCCACCTCCACTTCGCGAAGCGTGGCCTTGCCAGCGAACGCAGCTTTATCCTCGCGCAGCAGCTTGCCGCTCACGGGCTTCGTGGCGGGATTCGCACCATACATGTAGTTTTGGAAAAGAGCGCGCAGCTCCGGCGCACGCATCGTATTCCACTCGGCAAGCGTGGTGATTTTTGTGCCATCGCGCATAGCGAGGACATCGGGAAAGGCGGGATTTTCCGGCAGTTCGGACGGAGCAGGAAGTTCAGCGGCGAAAGAAGCGACAGTCATGAGTGTTGCGAGAAGAAGCGGTTTCATCGCGTCGTGAATGCGCAAACGCGCCGCCCGTGGCAATGGCGGAAAAAGGGCGCGTCGCTTGTGCAATTCGTAAATTGTGATCGGTCTCAAGCACGGGAATGATGTATGACCGGCGGAAATGCGGACACGCACGCCCGCAACAAATCACCAGTCACATCTATGAATCACACAAACCTACATCTCACGACGCGAGCGACGGGCCAGTAGCCGATGATCGCAATCGGGATAGACATCGGCGGGACGCAGATTAAAGCGGCGGCGTTCACGGGCACGGGCGATGTGCTTTTTCAGCGCACGCTGCCGACAGACGGTGCGGGCGGGTTTGCGCTGAATGTGCTGGGGCTGGTGGCGGAGCTGGAGTCGCTGGCGGGGATAGCGGAGACGGTGGGCATCTCCGCGCCGGGGCTGGCGGACGATGAGGGCCGGACGATTGCGTATATGCCGGGGCGGATGGATGGCCTAGAGGGGCTCGACTGGTCGGCTTGGCTGGGGCGCGATGTGCAGGTGCTCAATGATGCGCACGCGGCGCTGCTCGGCGAGGTGTGGCAGGGCGCAGCGCGCGGATTGCAGCACGCGATTTTACTGACGCTCGGCACGGGTGTAGGCGGCGCGATTTGGTCCGAAGGCCGACTGCTGCGCGGGCGCTGTGGGCGGGCGGGGCACGTCGGCCACATGAGCCTGAATCCTTACGGGAGGCCGACCATCGCACGAACGCCGGGCGGGCTGGAGGATTGGATCGGGAACCACAATATCCTCGAACGGAGCGACGGACGCTTCAACACCACCCACGAACTCGTCGCGTCATACAATGCAGGCGATACTTTCGCCGCAGAGGTGTGGCTGAAGAGCCTCCGCGCGCTCGGCTGCGCGGTGGCTTCTCTCGTGAACGTCGTGGACCCGGAGGCGGTCATCATCGGCGGCGGCATCGCCAAAGCGGGGCCCGCGCTGTTTGGCCCGCTGCAAGACGTGCTGGACGAAGTCGAGTGGCGACCCGGCGGCGCGCAGGTCAAGCTGCTCTCCGCGCTGCTCGGGGAATGGGCGGGGACTTACGGCGCGGCGTGGCGAGGGATGCTCGGGTAGCTCACACTTCGTTCAAAACAATCGTCCCCTCGGCGACGACTCGCTCCCCGACTAAAGCCTGCACTTCAAACTGCCAGAGCGGCCCGAATGCACCGAGCTTGCGCGCTTTGAGCGAGATGACTTCCTCCGGCAGCGCCGCGCCGGGGAACTTCATGGCGCGAATCGCCGAAAGCAAAAACGAGCGCCCCGGCTGCGCGGCTGCGATGCCGGCGGTCTGCGCCAGCGCCTCCGCGAGGATGACGCCGGGGACGATGGGTCGTCCGGGAAAATGCCCGACGAAAAACGGCGTGGACGCTGCGAAGACTTTGCGAGCCTCGGCAGATTCACCGGGAGTGTGAGCAGTGACTTCGTCTATAAAAATGAACGGCTCCCGATGCGGCAACCCGAGCGCGATAGGGTCACTCATTGCTGCTGCGGCGGTGGAGCTGGGACGAAATACGCAAATCGCCACGAGCCGTTGTTCATCGCGATGCCCGCACGATAGCCGTTATAGTTTGCGTCTTGGACGACTTGAGGCGGCACAACCATGTAACCATCGTTCTCACTCCACGGCTCGGAGAGAAGCGCGCTCAGCCGCGGCCAGAGATCGTTTTCATCCCAATAGGAAAACGCAGATTCCCCCTCCGGCGTCGCATCCCAGCGGTAGCCAAAGTCAGGCGTCATCATCGTGCTGAGCATCTCCAAGTCATGCGTTGCGACGGCCGTTTTCAAGCGCCCCACAAAGCCTTGAAACGTCACGTCGCCCGCTGGGTTTCGCGAGGGAATGGAAGCGGCGGGTTTCTTTCCCTGTGCTTTCGCCGATTTTTTATCGGTCGCCGGGCAGCCTGCGAGAAATGCGACGCTGAGCAAGGAGGCGAGGATTTTGAAGTTCATGTAGCGGGCAACTAGCGCCCTTTCGCGCCCGCCTGCAAGCGTGCAATCGCCGTCAGGATTTGATCCTGCTCTCGAACCCGGAAAATTCGACGCTGCTGATCAAGTCGCGCTCCAGCAAGGCACGGAGGATTTCGAGCCGCAGGGATGGGCTGATCTGCTCCCCTTCAGCGCGAGAGTGCACCGCGAGTCCCGCGAAGATACAGAGCACCGCTACATCTGCCGCCAATGCCAGCATCGACGTATCATTGCCTGTCATCCACGTCGCTAGAACGCCGACGATCAGCGACGCGGGGAGAGCGAAAAAAAGCCACTTGCGCCACGGTCTCCTAGATTTCTCAAAAAGGTTTTCCAGACGTTCCGCTCGGGAAATGGCGTAGTCCTCATCTTCCACCAACCCTCCGGATCGGAGTTCCGAAAGCTCCTGAAGCCACGTCACATAGTACGCGAGAGATCGCGCTCCGTGCGGAGCGATCTCTTTTGTAGTGGCGTTCGGTGAGTTCATGAGAGCTTCACCGTTTAGCGATTCCCGTGCCCCTGCCCCGCCAATGTCCCTTACAGCTTCCGCCAGCGGATGTTCTTATACGCGCCCGTCGTGCGCCACGTCGCGAGGCCGAAGGGTTTGGAGATTTCGATTTCGCCTGCGCGCATCCCGAGGGTTTTGCCTTCGAGGTCGAGGTTCACCATCTTCTCGTTGTCGATGGTGATTTCCAGTTTGGCCTTCGTCACCTTCACGCGAACGGCGTACCATTGGCCGTTCTTGTAGTTCTTAAACTGCGTCGTCTCATTCTCGCTGGCATTCTCGCCGCCGACGCAGGAGATGCCGGTGACGGTCCCGCCCCAGCCGCCTGCGACAAAGGTGACGTGCTTATCGCCGATGGGAAATGTGAGACCGACAAAGAAGTCGTCGCCCAGCACTCGCATGGCGTCGAAGGCCACTTCGTAGTCCATCGTCGCGGGCGCTTTTTCGAGGTTCACGCCGGTGATGTCTCCGCCTTGCGGGAGGATGAGTTGGCCGTCCTTCACTACCACGTCGGCCTTGCCCGCAAAGTCCGTCGCTTTCCACTGCCCGAGCGCCTTGCCGTCGAACAGCGGCTGCCAATTTTCCTGCGCCGCAGCGGGTGCGCCACCGGCCAGCATGGGGCGCAGTTTCGCCAGCGTCGCGGGAACGGCCAGCCACGGGTCCAGCTTCTCCTCAAACTCCAGCGTCACCCATCCTTGATAGTTCGCGGCCTTGAGGATGTTCACGAATTTCTCCATGTCCGCGTGCGTCTTTTCTTTCGCGCCGCGCAGTTGGATTTCCGTCTTAATCTGCACGTTCACCGCGTACGGCGCGCACTTGGCGAAGTCGGCATACGGGTCGTCGGTGTGGAAGTTCCCGCTGTCGAGATTGATGCCCACCCACGGCGACTTCACGGCCTTGATGATGTCTATGAGGTCGTCGGCTTCGGCGACGATGCCGTGGTGGTTTTCGATGCCGAGGAAAATGCCGCGCTTGCCCGCATACTCCGCGCATTCTTCGAGCTGGGCGATGCAGTCGCGCTTCGCCACTTCCAGCGTCCCGCCCTTCGGCACCGCGCCTGCAAAGACACGGATGTGCGGTGCACCCATGAGCACGGCCTTATCAATCCACTCCTTCACATACGCCGTCTGTTTGTCGCGCTCCGGCCCAGCGGGATTCGTGAACGTGTTCCCCACGCTCGTGCCGCTGATGCTCACGCCGCGCAAATGCGCCTGCCGCCGGATGGCGAGCAGTTGCGTATCCGAGACATCCTTGGGGAAGTAATAGCTCGTCAGCTCCGCACCATCCACGCCCCACGCGGCACAGTGATCTATAAACGCCTCCATCGTCAGCGTGCGCTCGCCCTCCACCGGCTCCTGCTTCGACGAAGAGTGCATCATGTGATCGCGAAACGAATACGCCGCCAGCCCCAGCCGCAGCCGAGGCCCGCTGCGCGCAAACGGCTCCACCGTGCGAGCAAACGGCGCGAGCAGACTGGTGGCGATAGTGGTGTGGATAAAGTGGCGACGGTTCATAACCGCGCGACCAAAGCGCAAACGCACGGGCGCTGCCAGCATTTCTAGCGTCCATCGGCTGTGAGGCTGATCATAAGCTCGGAGAGCATCATGTTGCCGCGTTTAGCAGACTGAACAGCGCCTTAAATGGCTGCTCCTTACGCCCCGGCCCGTTGAGGAAATAATCTGCTACATCGGGTTGAAATGGCTGTTTTCGCCATTTGACGACGCGACTCTTGGCTGCCGATACCGTCAACTCGTTCGCTTTTACCAGTGCGATGGTGTCTCCGACTTTTTCCTTGAGGTCGTCCATTCGACTACGGCGGGCTTCTTGGAGCGCCTGTCGGTCGAGCCCTATGATTTCTGCCGTTTTGATTCCGCGGAGGCAGTAATCATCGCGTTGAACGTCCCACGTCGGCGACAGATTCCCAAACTCGTCTATGTAAAAGTATCGCCAGACGTTTTCGTCGAGAGGGTTGATCAAAATCGCAGAATCATCCGCAGCAATGGGGAACTGATTTAACTTCGCGCGATTGCACGGGGTGCAAATCCAGAGGTAGTTCTTCCACGTCATCGCGTACTCGGGAAAGGAGGACTTTGGGCGGTAGTGTTCGACATCCGAAGACTCGCTGCCAGAGCAATACATGCAGCGCGCTCCCATCCCCGAGAGCTTTCCGAGAGCCGCTATAATGGGTTTGAACCAAGCCGCCGCACGCGAGTTGGCGTAGATTGTCTCTGCTTCTTCCTTTGGGGACGTGGAGCGAGTGATTTTCAGCGTCTCTTCGCCGAGTCGCCTTTCGAGAAGTGGAGAGAGTTTGGGCCGTTTGGGTAGTTGCCTCATGTGCTATTCACTAAAGCGTTGGCAGTGGCTCCAACTCGAATTCGAGCTGCTTTTTCAGCGCTTTGTAGTTCGCAGCTTCGTCTTTTTTGAGCGGCACTCCGGCGCGCTTCTTCGCATCCAGTTTCTTCCACACTTCGATCTGTTGGTTGGCCCATTTCGAGCGCGTCGTCCTCAGTCCGAAGGCCACCCCGAGCAAGGTTTTCTCCGCACGGCCAAAACGGATTTTCAGAAACTCTTCCGATGTCACAGCACGCGGCTTCCTAGATACCTCATCTTGCAGAGGCAAAATAAACAAACCATTCGGGTCTGCTGCCTGTGCGATCAACGGACTGTGACTGCTGACCAAAAACTGGATCGCAGGAAAATGAGACTTCAGCCAATAGGGGATTTCTTTTTGCCATGCCGGATGCAGATGCGCTTCGATTTCGTCTATGATGACAACTCCAGGCCTCGTCACGTAGGGCTTTCCTTCAGCGTCTTCGGCAAAAAGATTCTCCACTCCATAGACCTCATACATCCCGTGAATCAAATCAAGGATCGTGGCGTAGATGCTCCGGCACCCATCGCTGATGTCTCGCATCGGTAGCTCTAGCCCTTGATGGTTATTTACGAAGACGTGATCCACTGTGATCCGGCTGATTGTCATCCCGTGCGGTAGCAATCCATCTCCCAGTAACGATTTCACACCTTCTAGGAATTGGGCTTGGTCAGAGTCCTGAGATTCTAACACACGCGAATGCATCTTTTTTAGCCATTCCTCACTTTCGCTCAAAGCTGCATCTTCTCGAAACAACGTCACGAAGCGACTCTCGATTTCCTTACTCACCGCGTATCGCATGGATTCGGAAGAACTACCCGTCAACCGACGCATCGGCCCGTATCCAGCGGAGAACCAACCGGAGGAATTTGGGTTCCAAGGACCACGTTCGGAAGTTTGAATTTTGGTCCCATTCGCGTTCCGAAGGTCGACCGCTCTAAACTGTGGGATTTCGTCCTCCTTCTCCGAAAACCACCGCACTCCTGCCGCAAATTCCTTTGTGAGTTTGCCGCCTTTCTTGAAGGTGTCGTGCGCTGGGTCACAAGTCAGCGTAGCCGCCGTAAACGCTTTTTTCTCCGACTTATGAATCCACCCCGCTGTCTGACCAAGGAGCTGCTTCCCCGATTCCGGCCCGAGCAATGCAAGCGCGATCCCTTTGAGCAAAGTGGACTTCCCCGAACTGTTCCCGCCGAGAAAAACGGTCCATCCCGCAAATGTCCCATCCGGGCGTTTCAGGTCGAACTTCAATTCCTTAAAACTCTTGAGGTTCTCAAGGTGAATATCGGTGACATACATGGATTGGTGCTCTCATTCGATGGATGCAAAGGCGAGGAAATTTTGCGCGGCATCTGATGGCGGGCAGGAGGATAGCCCCCTTAATTTTTTTTTCTGAGCGCCGCGCTCCTTTTCCCCGAACTGTGATCGTCTCCACCGGACGGCTGCACGGGCCTACCGGACGGCTATTTCCGCTGACCGGACGGTTGGACGGGCTCACCGGGAGGCTGCATGGGGCACCCGGAGAGCTATTTGCGCTTGCCGGACGGCTGCACGGCTCTGCCGGGGAGCTGCATAGGGCTGGCGGAGAGCTACTTGCGCCGTCCGGGCGGCTGCACGGGGCGAGCGGAGAGCTACAGGCGGCGACCGGACGGCTGGAGGGGGGAACCGGAGCGTCCGGTGAGGGCGTTTAGCTCTCCGGTGGGCGGGTGCAGGGGCTTGGCTTCGGTGGGCGGCGATGAGGCGGTAGAAAATGAACAGCTTTTTTACCAATCTGGCCCTTGCGCGATGGCAATCGGTGCGCATTTTTTCGCCGACGGATTCGCTTTTCTGAGCGACGGCCATGGTGGTCGCCGACGGGGGCGCGGGGCGTCACTTTATATAAACACACAACACTATGAAAACATATTGGGAAATCACTTATGAACGCGGAACGGCCACCGTATCCGTATGGGGAATGAATACGACGTTTGAGCTTCGCGGCGGGCTGACGTTGGTAACGCACACGGCAAATGTGGGGGAGCTTCCGGTGCTGGCGCAGAACCGGGCGGACCAGGAGGCGAGTCTGGATGGGATTCGTGAGGATTTGCAAAAGAAGTTCGCGAAGCTGCGGGATCTTGCGATCCGGGTTCCGGGTGTGGTGGATGGGATGATTACGGAGGACGATGATTTGCATGAGCTGTTGGACCGTGTGTATGCGTCGGACACTACGGATTCGGAGGCGGCTTTGTTGCGGCGCTCGCGACTGGTGGTCGAGTTGTGGCAGGCGTTTGATGCGTTGCTGACGGCGGAGGTGCCGATGAAGCCGCCGATGACTCTGAACTATGTGGACGGGGACGGCTTGGTATCGACCGAGGGCGCGGCAAGTTTTGAGGGAACGCTTACGAGTTGTCTGGAAGGGCAAAGGGCGGAGGCGGCTGCAATCAAAGATGTGTCCGTGGCGAAGTCGGCGCTGCGCACGCGGGAGCGCAAGGTGGATCGCGATAACAAGCGGTGGTACAAGGCGTGGACAAAGATGTATGCCGAAGGCACGGCGGAGGGCGATGCGGCCCGCTCGCAAGTCCCCACGGAGCAAGGGACGCTGCCCGCGCAAGCACTGGAAATCCTCGCCGCCACGGAGCAGCCCGTGCGCATGGTGCAGCTCGCCTACGACCCGGACGGTGGCCTGCACGCGACGACGCTGGAGCTGCAATGGAGGCTGCCGGGCGATGTGGACTTCGGTCACACGATCCCGGTGGTTCGCGCAGGGCAAACGGTCGGCCCGTTCCCGGCAAATACGCTGGTGATATTCCGCACGCGAGGCTCGAACTCGACGCCGGGCGTGGCGCTGAGTGGGACGGTGGGTGTGCTGGTGAACTGAGTGTCCTTTTTCACGAAGAGCCCCGCTGGGAAACCGGCGGGGCTTTTTGCTGCCAGTTTTACCCGCTCACCGCATCACGAAACGCAGGTAGAAGAACATCATCGGCGCAGTGAAGAGGATGCTGTCGATGAGGTCGAGCGCGCCGCCGATGCCGGGGAGGAAGCGCCCGCTGTCTTTCACGCTGCAACTGCGTTTGATGAGCGATTCCGCCAAGTCGCCGATGACTGCGGCGAAGCCGAGCACGAGGCCGAGGACTACGGCGTGCGTTTGGTTTAAGAGCGCGAGTTTTACCGGCATGAGTGCGACGAGGCCGCACGCGCCGCCGATGCTGAAAGCCAGCGCGCCGAAGAAGCCTTCCCACGTTTTCTTGGGGCTGATGTGGGGGACGAGCGGCGTCTTGCCGATGAGCGAGCCCGTCAGATACGCGCCCATGTCGCTGAACTTCGTCACGAGCACGCAGAAGAGCACATACCAATGCCCGGTGACGTTCCCCGCGAAATCGCGCGGGAGGAGATAGACGATTTTCGCCACAAAGCTGAACGGCCACGGCACGTAGAAGAGGCCGAAGAGCGTGAAGCTGATCGTTTCCAGCGGGACGTGGCCTTTCATTTTCGGGAACATCTGCCGCGCAAACATCACGAGCATGAAGAAGAGCAGCGTGCCCACTTCGAAGTCGTAGAGCCCATCCGGAGTGGCGCGTCGCCACGCCAGCCAATAGAAAAGCCCGGCCATGAGCAGCGCCCCGCAGAACATGCCGAAGCCTTTGAAGTTCGGGCGATTGCCCGCATCGAGCATGTTGTAGTATTCCCACAAGCCCACGAGCCCGAGGCCGGCGATGAGGAGGACAAAGCCGGGCTCCCAACCGCCGAGGATGGTCCATAACGCCACCGTCCACAGGACAGCAGTGCTGGAAAAGCGGCGGAGAAAAGTTACTTGGGCATCAGTCATCGGCGCGCGGAGGAAAGACGACGCGGGCCACAGAACGAAGCAAAAAGTGAGGCGGTTGGATATTGGCGACACGCGGGCACCGCGGATGATGAAGCGAGCAACTTACTCTTGACCACTCCGCACCGTTCCCGCATCTCACGCGCCGCACATGGCAATCCTCGTTGACTCCAATACTCGCATTCTCGTTCAAGGCATCACTGGCGACTTCGGTTCGCGGCACGCAAAACTCTCGCTCGACTACGGCACGCAGCTCGTCGCTGGCGTCACCCCCGGCAAGGGCGGGCAGACGTTTGAGCACGGCACGCACAAGGTGCCGGTGTTCGATACCGTAGGCGAAGCAGCCCGCCAATCCGGCGCAACGGTCGCCGTCATTTTTGTTCCGCCGCCCTTTGCAGCCGACGCGATTTTAGAAGGCGTGGACGCCGGGCTCGACCTCGTCGTCGCGATCACGGAAGGCATCCCGGTGAACGACATGATCCGTGTCAAAGTCGGCATGGCAGGAAAGAAAACGCGGCTCATCGGCCCGAACTGCCCCGGCCTCGTCACCCCCGGCACCGGCAAGGATTCGCACGGCGGCTGCCGCATCGGCATCGCGCCCGGCTACATCCACAAGCGCGGCAACGTCGGCGTCGTCTCCCGCAGCGGCACGCTCACCTACGAGGCGGTGTGGCAGCTCACCTCGCGCGGCTACGGCCAGAGCACTTGCGTCGGCATCGGTGGTGATCCCGTGAACGGCACCAACCACACCGACGTGTTCAAAATGTTCAACGAAGACCCCGAGACGGAAGCCATCATCATGATCGGCGAAATCGGCGGCGAAGCCGAAGAACAAGCCGCAGCGTGGGCCAAGGCAAATTGCAAAAAGCCTATCGCAGCATTCATCGCCGGAGCCAGCGCGCCTCCCGGACGCCGCATGGGCCACGCAGGAGCCATCGTCTCCGGCGGAAAAGGCACCGCAGCCGCAAAGATTGCCGCTTTACTCGACGCTGGGATCGCCGTCGCCGCCACTCCGTCGGCAATGGCGGATACGCTGCTGAAGCACTGGGGCCGGTAGTATCCGACAACGAAAATGCCGAAGCGTTTCCGCTTCGGCATTCGTTGAAATTTTCGACTGAATCAGGTGCCTTATGGCAAGGGCTTGATCTCGATCTTGCGGTAGTGGACTTCGCTGCCTGGGTCGTGGCCTTGGATGGCAACGGTGCCACTGCTCAGTTTGCGACCTGCGAAGTTCGCGGGCGGCATCCAGCCTTCTGGCTCGGTCCATTCGCTGATTACCTGGTCGTTCACTTTGGTGACGATGGAGCTGCCCTTCACCGTGATGAGCATGGTGAACCATTCGTCGTCTTTTGCGGGAGCTTCAAAGTTGTCCTTGATGCCATAGACGCCTGCGGTGCGCTTCGGGTCGGTGTGCGAGTTGTTGACTTGAATCTCGTAGCCTTTGGCCGGCCAGCCGGAGTCTTGGAATGCGGTGTGGATATAGACGCCGGAGTTCGCTTTGGGCTTGGTCATCACTTCGACCTTGAGCTCGAAGTTCTTAAATTCCGTGGCTCCCTTGCCGGTGTAAAACAAGTGGGCGCGGTCGCCTTTCACGACGAGTTCCCCGTCCTTCACGCTGAAGGTGGCGGGGTTCTCGTTGGCCTTCCAGCCTTCGAGGTCCTTTCCATTAAAGAGTGGAATCCAAGGCTGCGGGTCTGCGGCGAGGACGGATGTGACGGCGAGGGCGAGTGCGACGAGTATTTTCATGCGCGGCGACGGATAAAGAGAACGCCTGTCCGTGTCCAGCGCGTTGAACGTGGATTTTGGCACAGGCCCGTCACGTAAGGGGCTTGCTACGGCATTCCCGCTTCGTAATGGCGCGCGATTTCATCGGCGGGGATCACGCGGGCGAGGACGGCGAATTCGTCGAGACGACCGACAAAATTGCGAGTGCGTTGATTGGATGGTTGCTTGAGGGTCCACGCGTTGTCGGGCGTCGAGCCGTCTGCACCCCAGTTTCCAAATTCGATTTCGCCGAGCACGGCAGGGAGTTTGTGGCGGAACTGCGCGGTGCCGACTTGCTTTCCGTCGCGGTAGTGCGTCACCGTGCCGGTCGCGGCGTCGTAGGTGGTGGCGAGAAAGAGCCAGCGGCCAAAGTCCATGTTCGACACGGCGGGGCCGCTTACAGGGCCGTCCCAGAAGTGGTTGCCGTTGCCGGGATCGGCAGAGATTCGCATAGTGAGGCGGAGTTCGCCGCCGCGTTCGAGCGTCCAGTGCAGCGAGCCGGGAACGTAGTGCGAGGGGAGCAGGAGCGAGTTGTAGTCGTTTGGCAGGCTGTCCACTCGGACCCACGCCATGAGGGTGAGCGCGCTGTGTTTGCCGGGCACTTCAAAGCGCAGTCGGTCGCCGAGGCTGCGAAATTCAAGGGCGCGTTTACCGGGCCAGCGCCCGCCAGTCCAGCCCGCTCCGACGGTGGCGGCATTCGTCTCCGGCGTGGCACCGGCGATGCGATTGGTGACGGTGCGGCTCCACTCGCGCTCGCCGTCGAAGGTGTAGCAGAGCAGCGCCATGGGGTCAGCGGCGAGCGGGAGCATCGAGGCCCGCCATGCCTTCAACCGCTCGCGTCCTTCGGTGTCGGCAAAGCGGGAAAGCGTTTCGCCGTCGGGGAAATTCGCGGGCATCACCGGGATATCGCGCAGCTTCGATCCGTCGAGGCGCACGGCTTTTGCGGCCTCGACCTTGTGCGGCGTGGCGGTTGCGGCGGTGATGGATACTTCGCCGTCGAAGACATGCACCTCCGGCTTACGCTCCGGCGAAACGTCGAGGCCAAACGCGGTGCCAAGGTCCACGACATCCATGCCCGGCGCACGCAGCGTGAAGCCGCGCGCAGGCTCCGGCACGTAGGCGCTCGCCTTACCGCTTTGCAAAAATGCGGCGCTCTCGGAGTCGAGCCTCAGTTCCGCCGGGCCGACGACGAAGAGTTGCGCGCCGCTGATGAACTCGACCTGTACCGTGCCGCGTTCAAAACGCAGCCAGCCCGCGCCAAGCATCGCTCCGACTCCCGGTGCCTCGTCGCGCCGACTCCACACGACGCCGACGGCGCGCTTCAGCACGGCCACTGGCGCGGGAGTCGCCACACGCTCGCTCGTCCGCCCGTCGCTGGCGAAATGGTCTTCCGCAGGCTGCACGGGTTCTGTTTTGAAAACGAGCGCAGCAATCCCCGCGAAGGCGGCAAGCGCGGCGGCGAGCGCGAGGCGCGGCCACCAGCGCAAACGGCGTGCTCTTTCCACGACTGCGGGGACAAACTCCGGTGCGGTGGCGGCGGCAATGCGCTCCTGCTCCAGCCGCAGCGCGACCTCCTGCGCCGCGGCGCGGCCCAGCGGGTCGCGCACGGTGGCGTGCAGCAGGCGCTCAGTCGAGACGTGCGCCACGAGCGCATCGAGCGCGGCGGCGTCTTCGCTGCACGCTACAGCGAGGTGCGCGGCGTCGTCCGGCGTGAGCGTGCCGTCGGCGGCGCGGGCGATGAGCGTGGCGAGTTCGTCGGGCGTCATGCGGTGGTGATTTTGCGCTGGATGCACTCCGCGAGCGCGGCGCGCAGCCGGTGGAGCTGCATGGAAATGGCGGACGGCTTGCGGCTGGTGCGCGCGGCGAGTTCGTCGAGCGTCGCGCCGTCGGCGTAGCGTTCGTTCACGAGGCTGCGGGCCGGGCCGTCGAGGGATTCGAGGCACTCGCGCAGTGCGCCCATGCGCTCGCTTTCGCGCTCCACGCAGTCGAGTCGCGCGTCCACGAGCGATTACAGATCGTCATTCAGGCCGATGGGGATGGCGCGGAATTTCCGGCGGTAATTTGCCAGAAGGTGCATGGCGATGCCGCGCAGCCACGGGCCGAGCGGGAGGGTGGCGTCTATCCCCGGCAGCTTTTTGAAGGCGACGAGCAGGACCTCCTGCGCGAGATCTTCAGCGTCGTGCGCGGAATTCATCCGCACTGCGAGGCAGCCGCGCACGCTGCGATGATGCCGCTCGACGAGCTGCGTGAACGCCGCGATGTCCCCGCGCTGTGCTGCGCGGATGATTGGCGTCTCGTCTGTCTCATCGGTTTGCATGTTGGATTGTTCTTAGCTGTCGCAGCGGGACGGAAACAGCACGCCAGTTACTTTACAACGCACAGCCGCATGAATTGCACGGGGGCGGCGGTGTTCGCGGTCCACGTTTCCGTGGCGGTGCCGTCGGCGTTGTTGTGGTGTGCAGTGCGGGTGGCGGCGCTGGTCCAAGTCACGAGGTCAGTGCTGACTTGCACGGTCACGGCGAGGTCGTCGGCGGCGAGGCGGCGCGGAAATGTGAGCTGCGCGCGGCCATCGGCGGTGCGGGCGATGGTGAGCGGTGCGTCGCCGGGCGCGGTGTCGCTCGTGGCGAAAAGGTGTTCGAGGAGCGCGGGCGTGCCGTCGGCGTCCGCGTCGGCTAGGGCAGTGCCGGTGAACACAACGGCGTCGGTTGCGCCGGGGTTGCCGCCGAGGGCGGTGCTGGTGCGCCAGTTCGCGGCGGTGCCCGGCGCTGTGGGATTTATGCGGACGAGCGAGTAGCCGTCGCCGTCGGCGCTGAGCGGCCATTCGCCGGAATCGCCGTAGGTGATGGTCTCAATGATGGCGTTATTCGCAGCGAGCAGAGTGATGGTGTCGCCGCTGTTGCCGAGCGCGCCGCTCCATTGCCCGGCGACAGCGGGCGTGGATCCGTAGGCGGTGGTGAAGGCGGCACCGTTTTCGACCACGAGGATGCGCGCGCCGGGTTCGAGCACGAGGTTGCCGAAGGTGAAAATCATCGCGCCGGTGAAGCGGACGCCAGCCAGGTCGAGGCGGCTGGAGGAGGTGTTCAGCAGCTCGACGAACTCCGTTTCATCGTCGGGGCCGGTCGGGTTGTAGTGGATTTCTGAAATGGCGAGCAGTCCCGGCGCGGCGGGCACTGCGGCGAGATTGAACGTCGCTTCGGTGAGCGCGCTCCATTCGTTCGTGGCGATGAGTTTTGCGCGCGATTTCACCACCACCTGCGTGCCGGTGAGCGTGACGGGCGCGGTGTATGTCGGCGCTCCCGCGAGCTGCGGGTCCGAGCCGTCGAGCGTGTAGAAAATCGTCGTGCCGCCGGGTGCGGTGATGCTGACGGCGAAGCCTGCGGGCACGCTGCCGCCGTGCTGCGAAAAAGTAGGCGCGTCAAAGCTGGGAAATAAATTCCGAGTGCGCAGTTGCGAGATGAGCACCGCGCGGCGCGTGACGAGGAATCCGGTTTCGATGGCGTCGTTGGCGGAATTGAAATTCGCCACGGTGCGCGGCGTGGCGCTGGCGGCGTCGCCCCAGCGGGCGCTCTCGGCGAGGATGGCGGTGTTTATTTGTGCGCGGAGCGACTGCCAGCGGGCGAGTCCCACCGGGGTGTCGAGCGCGCCGCCATTGAACCAATGCTTTTGCACGCGGTCGGCAAAACGCAGGCGGTATTTCGCGTTCGCTTCGAGCTGTTGCGAGAGCCAGCGCGGGTTGAAGTAAGGCAGCGTCGCGCCTGCGGTGATGGTGCCGCTGACGTTGCGCCCGTCCACCATCGTGCTCTCGGCGTCATGCGTGAGGAAGCGGTAGCCCCAGCGCCCGTCGCGCGGGCGCATCGCGTAGAAATTCTTTGGCACGCCGGAGCCAACACTCGTGTTCACGGGCGCGTCGTCGTCACCGTTGTAGTAGTGGAGCGCGGTGAAATCTATGAGGTTGTCCACATCGAGCAGAGGCAGCGTGTTGTTCGGCGCGCCGGTGGCGTCGCGGCCTTGCACGGCGAAATACGCGGCGTCCGTGCCGAAGCCAGCGAGCGCCGCGGCGTGGAGTTGCGACCACGCGACGTTGTCGCCATCGGCGGCGTCCACCCGGTGTGGGATGACGTAGGTTTTCATCACGTCATAGCCGTCCTTTTTTCCACCGAAATACGCCGCCGCGAAATCGGCATCCGCGCGCTCCTGCGTGCCGTAGATGCCCCAGTAGTGGCCATTGATGTAGAGGTGGTAGTAGCGGCTGCGCGTGTAGGGCTGGCCCATCGCGCCATTGGCGAGCCGATTCCATTCGTCGCGGTTGTAGGTGGCGCTGGTGTCGCCGCCATTGTGCCACGAGCGCACTTGCGTGCTGCGGAGGTCCACGCGGTCGAACTCATCCGCACCCTCGTCGCCAAAGAGCGGGAACTGCAATTTCGACGCACCGTATTCTCCGCGAAAGTAGAGGTGGAAATTGTGCTTCGGATTCGTGCCCTGACGACTGAAGCCGCCACGGATTCGCAGCCCGGCGTTGATGAAAAATCCGGGCGTGTTGTCCGGGTTTAGCAGCTCGACGGAGACGGGGCACTCGTAGCCCTCCTCGCGTCCGTAAGGGTTCACGTAGATGCCGGTCGCGGGGTCGAAAAGGTTCGGCAGGTCAGTGGCCAGCGAGAGCGCGGGCAGTGCGGCGAACGCATCCTTCATCTGCTGCGCGGTCACGGTGGTCGTGATGTCCGGGTCCAATCCGTATTGCAGCACTTGCCCGTTCACCGGCCCGGTGGGCCAGCCGACGGGCGTCGCGTCGGCCTGCTGGCGGATGTCTTCGAGGAAAAAATACGACGAGGTGTCGGTGTTCGTCGGGATGAAATTTGGCGCAAAAGCCGCGACGCGCAGCGTGGTCGTGCTGGCGATATTCAGCGTGAGCGGCGAGGTGGATTGCGTGCCGTTGGTGAGTGTCGGCGTGGAGCCGTTCGTGGTGTGGACGATGGTCGCGCTGGGCGTCGTGCAGCTCACAGCGACGGTCTGCGGCGTGGTGTAAAAGCCGCGCGGCACGGAGAACTGCGTATCCGCGACAAAGCCCGCGTAGCCCGTCGCGTCATTCGGAGCGCCGGGCGTGGGTGTGATGAGATAGCCGCTCGTGGCGTAGCTGCCGTAGGTGCCGTAACTGTGGTCGGCGCGCTGCGCAGGATACGCGAGGTAGGATGAAACCGATGTGCCATCCGGCAGCGAGAGACGCAAGTTCGAGCCAGCGGCGTTGCTGAGTTTGAAGTTCGTATGGAGCTGCGATGCGGTGCGATTTTTCGACGAGGCAAAGACGACGAGGAAACCGCGAGAAGGAATCGCCGTGCCCGCCGGGATGGCCCATTTCATCGGCAGCGCCGAGTTATCGCTCAACCACCAGCCGCCGACATTTACCGGAGAGTCGCCGCTATTAAAAAGCTCCAGCCAGTCCGACTGGTCGCCGTCTTCATCGCGCAAGCCGCTGTCGTTTTCCGCGAGAAATTCGCTGATGAAAACGCCCGTCGCCGAGAGCACGGCGATGTTGAACGTCCGCTCGGTGAAGCCGCCCTCCGAGTCGGTCGCGCGCAGCGTTACCGCGTAGCTGCCGGGCGTCGTGGGAGTGCCGCTGAGCACGCCGCCCGCGAGCGAGAGCCACGACGGCAACACGGGCGCGGTGAGCGTCACGGTAGCGCCGACATTCGACACCGCCGCGACGGGCGCGGAGTAGGCGACGCCGGGCCGCGCGAAGGGCGCGGGCGTCGCGGTGAACGACGCCGTCGAGACGCGGCGCAGCGTGAAATCATCGCAGTCCACCGTGAGCGTGCCGCCGGTGCCAGTGCGATTGCGGTAGCCGAAATAGCCGACGTTGAGCGGCTCGGAATCCACGACGAAGTACGTCTCGCTCAACGCGCCCTGACGCACGGTGACATTCATCTCCAGTGCGCCGTATTCGTAGCGCCCGAGCACCTCCAGCGTGAAAGACAGCGCGGTGTTCACGCTCATCGTGGCCAGCGTCGTGTCCGGCAGGAACGACGTGTTATTGACGCCCACGCGCAGGAACCGCAGCACGTTTGCGCCGGGGCGAAAGTCCACGAGGTAGTAGGGAGAATTCACGCCGCCAGCGAACGACGAGTTTGTCCCGAACAGCCCAAAGCCGACCGCGTTTCCCGTCGTCGTCTGCGAGACGAGCGTGAATTTTGACGACAGGAAAAAGCCCGGCGGATTCGCGCCGCTGAGGTCATTCGTAAGGATGTATGCCGACGACGCAGCCGCGCTGGCCGTGATGGTATTCCGATACGCGCCGCCCACCACGCTCCACTCCGCGCCCGCCGTGAACGAGCCTGCGCCCGCGCTGAACGGCTCCACATACGGCAGCGACACCGGCCCGGCGGGCGGCGTGCCCGTGCCGTTGATGCCCGCGATGAAAACCGGGTCAAACGTCACCGCGCCGCTGGAGCCGAAGCTCAGCGTGGTGATGCTCGCATTTGCCGCGATGCCGAAGTCCGAGAGGTCAATCGCGACGCCGTGGACGTTTTGCGAAATGTCCGCGCTGTTCAGCGTGAGCGTCGCGGACTCCAGCGCAGCGAGCGAGGCGACGGTCGTGCCGGTCGAATAAAGGTCCGCACTCACGACGGCGAAATTCGTCTGCCCCCACGACGCCGTGGCCACCACTTGCGTCGTGCCGTTGATGGTCACCTGCATCGCGTCCGCCGTCGCGCCGGGGTTGATTTCCATGAACACGATGTCCGCGCCGGTGCGGTTCACGATGGGCGTGGAAAAAGTGACCGTGACCGTGCTCGCGCCGACTGCCGGGTTGATGAGCCCCGAGTCGAGCAGCCAGTCCTGCAATAACGCCGCGCGCGCCCCCACCGCCGGGCTGCCCGCGCCATTCGGCACCATCGGCACCGTCGCCCCGCCCGCGGCGAACGCCGTCACCGTCGGCAGGACGAGCTGCGCCTGCGGGTAGCTGTTTCCATTCACCGAGAGCGCCGTGAGCTGGTTGCCCGAAGTCGTGACGGAAGTCACCGGCACCGGCGCACCGTTCGCGGCGAGCGAAATGAAAAGCAGAGCAAGGAAGGCGCGGAAAGTCATGTGAGTGTAGAATGGATACACCGCTCGCGAAGGATCGCGAGCTGCGGCCAAGGAGATCTGTCTCCACAGGGGAAAAGCGACACATTGAAAAATTGCGGAAAATTTTGTGTTGAAAGAATTCGAGCGAAACAGACGGAGAATGTCAGACCAACACTCATCCAACCAATTACATCCTACATCATGCACACCCGCCGTTCACTCCGCCCCGCCTTCCTCGCCATTTCTGCCGTCGCGCTTGTCGGCGCACCTACTCTCCACGCCGCGACGTATCAGTGGAATGGCACCTCCACCAGCGCGTGGACGACCGCTGGGAATTGGGCGCCAATAGGCACGTTTTTCGGAGTGGCCGTCACGGCGGTCGGCCCTGGGCCGACGGGCGGAACATTCGCGCACCGCTTGAACATTACGAACGGCGCGGGCAGCCCGCTCATTTACGACGCCACCCTCGGCACGACCGTGTATGCAAACGCCGCGGCTGGTCTGCGCGGGCTCGTCATGTCCAGCGGCACGGCGGCTCCGAACAGTTCGTTACCATCACGGGCGGGACGTTTTCCACGCTCGGGTCGAGCGCGGCAGACGTCCTCGGTAATTCCACGACCAGCGGCACTACCGCCGTCTTGACGGTTAACGGCGGCAACTTCATTGGGAGCGGCGCAGGAACGATCGTCAACTTCGGTGGCACGAACAACATCGCCACGCTGAACATCCTGAGCGGCACGGCGACCATCTCGCTGCTCGACCTTTCGAGCAGCGGGGGCGGCTCAGGCACAGCGAACCTCGACGGCGGCACGCTGGCGATCAACCGCGTGACCAAAACCAACGCCGCAGCCACGGCGGCATTCAACTTCAACGGTGGCCTGCTCCAAGCGCGGCAAAACAACGCCACTTTTATGACCGGCCTGAACACCGCCAGCGTCAAGGTGGGCGGCGCGAAGATTGATAGCAACGGCTTCGACATCACGATTGCGCAGGCGCTGCTCGACGGCACAGGCGGCGGCGGCCTGACGAAGTCCGGCCTTGGAAAACTCACGCTCACCGGTGCGAACACCTACACCGGAACGACGACGATCAGCGCCGGGACGCTGGAACTTGGCAGCAGCGGCGCGACCGGCTCCATCGGCGCGGGAGCCATTGTGAATAACGGCACTTTCGCCATCAATCGTACCGGCACGGTCACGCTTGGCAGCGGCATCTCCGGCTCGGGAAATGTGACCATCGCGGGCGGGGCAACGGTCAATCTCAATGGCACGAACACCTACGCCGGAACGACTGCCGTGAACGCCGGGCAACTGAATCTCAACGGCTCCGCGACCTCCGCCATCACCGTGGCCAATGGCGCAAATCTCGGTGGCGAAGGCTCGACCACCGGTAGCCTCACCTTTGCAGGCTCGAGCACGCTCTTCTTCGACCCGGTGTCTCCCGCTGCTTTGACGGCAGCCTCGGTGAACGCCAGTGCGGGTACCGTGACGCTCACCCTCACCAACGTCTCCGGTGCTGCAACCGGCATCATCGTGCTCAACGCAGCCGGCGGCATCACCGGCACGGCAGGCACAAACTTTATCTTCACCGGGCGCGGCACGACCTACCTCAACGGCACGAACACCCAGCTCCTATTCGACTACGTGCCTGCTTCGCTGAAATGGACCGGCACTGGAGCGAGCCCGACTTTTTGGGATGTGAACACCACGCAAAACTGGCTCAACGGCGCGTCGGCGGATGTCTTCTTTGCTGGCGACTCGACCACGTTTGACGACACCGCAACCACCTTCAACGTAGCCGTGCAGGGCGCGTCGCTCACCGCGGGCAACCTCGTTTTTAACAACACGGCAAATGCCTACACCCTCAGCGGTGGCGCAATCACCGGCGCGGGCAGCCTCACGAAGAGCGGCTCAAACTCCCTCGCCATCTCCAACGCCAATACCTTCTCCGGCGGAGTCGCCCTAAACGCGGGCACGATCAACGCCTCCAACGCTGGCGCACTGGGCACCGGCACGACCACCGTCGCCGCACCAGCCACGCTCGACCTCACAGCGGGCGCGGTCGCCTACACCGCAAGCGCGATCTCCGGCGCGGGCACGGTGAACATCACCGTCGGCACCGGCGTTGGCAGCACCACTCTCGGTGCGCTCACTGGATTTACCGGCACGATGAACGTCGGCATCGCCGCGGCAGCAGGCGCGGGCAAAGCGGCGGCAACGACCGGGCTCGGCGCAGGTGCGACGCTAAACGTCCTGCAAAACGGCGCATTTTACCTCAGCGGTGCCGTCACCCAGCCTGCAAACACTGTCCTCAACGGCGGAGACACCGGCGAATCCCTCGGCCAACTCCGCATCGAAGGCGGCGCGAACTGGAGCGGCACCGTCGCCCTCGCTGCCGACATCACCGGCGCGGGCGACGGCTTCATCGGCTCCAATACGGGCACCGGCACCATCAGCGGCATCATCAGCGAGAGCGGCGGACCTCGCGTCCTCAGCAAAGTCGGCGCAGGCACCATCGTCCTCACCGCCGCGAATACCTACAGCGGCGACACGCAGATTCTCGGCGGCACGCTGAACATCCAAAACGCGAACGCCCTCGGCGGCGGCACCACTGTCACCGTCGCAAACACCGCCGCGCTGGAACTCCAGGGCGGCATCACCGTCGCGGGCAAAAACCTCAACGCCACCGGCGGCGGCGGCGGCGGCGGGCAGCTCGGCGCGCTCCGCAGCGTGAGCGGCGACAACACCTGGAGTGGCAACATCACGTCCACGCCCGCAGGCGGCGTCACCCGCATCCACTCCGAAGCAGGCACGCTGACGCTCTCCGGCAACGTCTCACTCGGCGGCGTGGCTACGGATCAATTTGTCATTCAGGGCGCAGGCACACTGCTGATTTCCGGCAACATCAGCGGCACCTCCGGCCTCACCAGTAGCTCAAACGGCACACCCACAACCGTCCGCACACTCAGCGGCGCAAACACCTACACCGGCATCACCCGTGTGAACGGTGGCATCCTCAGCGTCGCCACTGTGAACAGCGTCAGCGGCGGCAGCGCCAGCAGCAACCTCGGCGCACCTGTGGACGCAGCCAACGGCACCGGAAAAATCACCTTCACCAGCCAGTCCACCGCAGTCGCTGGAGTGAAAACTTTCACGCTCTCTGGCACAGGGAGCGGCGAGTTCAGTGCAGGCATCAGCAACGGCGCGGGCACCGTCAGCGTCTTCAAAAACGGCGCGGGTAGCTGGACTCTCGGCGGCACCAGCGCCTACACCGGCAGCACCACCATTGACGCGGGCACACTCGCGCTGACCGGCAGCATCTCCGGCATCGTGCAGGTAAATAGCAGCGGCACCCTCGCGGGCACCGGCACAGCAGGAGCGTTGAACGTCGCCAGCGGCGGCACCGTCGCCCCCGGCCTCTCGCCCGGCATCCTCAATACCGGCAGCGTCCTTTTTTCCGCAGGCAGTGCGCTCAGCATCGAAATCAACGGCACCGTTCTTGGAACCGGCTACGATCAGTTAAACGTCACCGGCAGCGTGGACATCACCGGCGCGACACTCACCCTCAGCGGCACATATCTCACCACGCCCGCCACCGCGAACGACCTCTTCACCATCCTGCTCAACGACGGAGCAGGCGACGCCGTCACCGGCACCTTCGCCGGTCTCGCGGAAGGCGCACACGTCTTCTCCGGCCTCGGCCAAGACTACACCATCAGCTACATCGGCGGCGACGGAAACGACATCATCCTCACCGCTGTCCCAGAGCCCGGAAGCGCCGCGCTGCTCCTCGGCGGACTCGCCCTGCTCGGCACACGCCGCCGCCGGAAAGCGTAGTCTTTCCAACATCGATTTTCTCGGGGTTTCTTGACGGGTGCCCCGAGGGAGTGCGGTTGGAGTTTCTTGACGGGTGCTCCAACCGAATGAAGTGAAAGAAATGCGGTGGACGCCACGGGATCGTGGTGCGCGACCACAGGACTTTCACGGTGGCGGTGTCGCTGGAGAGCGGCACCGCCACCAAATTCTTAAAGTAGTCCGGTTGCACCGCAACTGCACTACTTGTGCTGCTCGCAACGTCCCGCGACATTTCAGACCGGGATTAGATTTCCACGAACTACAAAGCTCGCGCGACCTCACGCCCCGATGGCTGGCGTTGGCGCGCGTCAACGGCAAGGACTTGCCAAGTTCATCACCTCATGCCAATCCGCCTCATGCCGAAACACTGGATGGTCAAACAAGAACCCACCGCCTACGCGTGGTCGCAATTCGTCGCCGATAAAGTCGCCGCTTGGACCGGCGTGCGGAACTTTCAGGCCCGCAACAATCTCCGCGCGATGAAGAAGGGCGACCTCGTGCTTTACTACCACTCCGTCGAGGGCAAAGAGATCGTCGGCATCGCCAAAGTCGGGCGCGAGGCTTACCCCGACGCGACCGCCGAGGAGGGCGATTGGAGCTGCGTGGACCTCGTCCCATTTAAGCCGCTGAAAAGGCCCGTGACGCTGGAGGCGGTGAAAGCATCCGCCGAGCTGAAGGACATCCCGCTGACGAAACAGAGCCGCCTTTCCGTGATGCCGCTCACGCCCGAGGAATACGCGACGCTGCTACGCATGGGCGGGATGTAGGATGACAAATTGATCGCTTGCCGCGATTGGGGCGCTGGCGGCAAGGTGCGCGGCGTGCCATCTCGCCGCCTGCAAGTCCTGTTTTTCTTCGCCACATTCCTGACGTTTGCTTGGTTTCACCAAGGCGGCGGCTGGAATCAAAACGCCCGATTCGCGGAAGTGCGCGCCATCGTCGAGCGAGGAACTTTCGCCGTGGACGACTATCTCGTTTACCTCCGCGACCCGAAGCACCCGGATGTGCTCTTCCGCCCGCACGTCGTCCGCGGAGAATTCACCCACGAGGACAAGAAGCACCAAATCACCTGGGGCGATTGGCGGAATGTCGGAACATCGGAAAAACCCGAGTGGGCGCAACTCACCGTGAACGACGCGCCGCTCGACCCCGCCGCCGTGGTGCTGAAAGTCGGCGAGGGTACTTGCTCCGGCGATGTCGGCTACGCGCCGGATGGTCACTTTCACCCGAATAAGCCGCCAGGCGCATCGCTGCTCGCAGTGCCCGTCTATTACCTCGCGCACCACATCGAGAGGCTCTTCGGGCACAACCCGGACCATTGGTGGGTGCTGACTTTGAACGCATGGCTCGTCTCGGCATTCAGCGTCGGGCTCGTGTCTGCGCTCGGCGTCGTCGTGTTCATCCGACTCGCGGGCGGGATGTTTCCGGGACGGCAAATCGCCGTGCTTCTCTCGGCGAGTGTGCTGGCGTTTGGGACGACGTTCTTTCCGTTTGCGACGCTCTTTTTCGACCACAACCTGACGGCGACTCTGCTGCTCGCAGCCTTCGCCAGCGCGAGGGAAGACCGCCCCTTCACCTCCGGGCTGTGGAGCGGCGTCGCGGCGGTGACGAACTATCTCTCGGCAATCCCCGGCATCATGTTCGGCGTCTATCTTTTGCTCAAAGAAGAACGCCCCAACCGGCGCTCGGCGATCGTCTTCACCATCGGCGTGCTGCCTTCTCTCGTGGGCCTCCTGACTTACAACTCCGTGGCACTTGGCTCGCCCTTCACGCTGAACACGAGCTTCCAAAATCCCGCGTTCAAAGAAATCGCGCCTGCCTTTCTCGGCATGTTCACCGCGCCGTCGTGGTTTGCGGCGGTAGTCGTCACGGTGTCGCCATGGCGCGGGCTGTTCTGGCTCTCGCCGGTGCTGCTCCTCTCGCTGGGCGTCATGTTCTTTTGGTGGCGCGAGCGCGTGCTGCGGGCGGAACGCTGGATCATCGGCGGCATCGCACTGTTCTTTTTCGCCATCAATATCTGCTTCAACGGCTTCCACGGCGGGTTCGCCGCCGGGCCGCGCTACCTCATCCCCATCATCCCCTTCCTCTGCCTCCCGCTCGTCCCGGCTTTCGTCCGCTGGCGGACCGCTACGATGGTTCTCGCCGTCGTGAGCATCGGGCAAAACTCGCTCCTCACTTTCACCGACGCACTCAATCCCCTCGGCGTCGGCGACCATGTTTGGGTGAACCGACCCGGCGAATACAAAGACAAACTCTACGGCGGCTACAACCTCGTGACCGACTACGCCTTCCCCCTTTTCACCCAAGGCCGCGCATGGCCCATCGTCGATCGGAAGTTCGAGCAACACATGGAAGGCATCGCCGCCAACCTCGCCAAAGAAATCACCGACCCCACCGCACGCACCGCCCGACTGCTGGAAATCCGCCGCGAGACCTGGGCCAAAGTCGAACGCGGCGAGACAACGCCACTCTGGATCGCCGCCATGCCCGGCCCCGTCTCCGTGAACGTGCTCAGCGCCTGCGAAGGCTCATACTTCCAGCTCTTCGACGCGCATTCCCCGCAAGCCGACTGGGCCGCGTTCAACCTCGGCGAGTTCTGGCTCCCGAAGAATCAGCTTAGCATTTTCCCGCTCTTCGGAATCTGGCTCATCGTCTTTGCCCTGTGCCGCCATTGGGTAAAAGACGAGGACATGAGCGAATACGCCGTCAGCGGCTACGCGAACCGTTAAACGCAAACAGGCTTGCACCGCATAGAGCGCACCCGGTATCTCGGCGGGCCATGAAGTTTCGCGTCCTTATTTCCCTAGCCCTCAGCACCATGCTGATGAGCTGTGATAGCCCGAAGAAAAAGCCCGCCAAAACAAAAGACCGCTCGCCCATTGCCGCCCCCGACCATCCCGCAAAAGAAGAAACAGGCGACGTAGCTTTTCAGAGCTTTATCGCCCGACTACGAATCGCCGCCGCCGCGCGCGATTTACCCACGCTCGCCTCGATGATGCCGAGCAATTTCGGCCACCGCTGGGACACCACGCCCCCGGAGGAATCAGCCTTCGAATACTGGGACCAACACAACCTCTGGCCCGAACTCATTACCATCCTCAACTCCCAATGGACCCCGCATGACGGATTCATGGTCGCGCCCCCGCAAATGATCCAAGACCCGGCCTACTCAGGCTTCCGCGCAGGCGTGGCGATGACCGACGGGAGCTGGAAATTCTCCTACTTCGTCCCGAAACCGCCCGCAGAGTAAGCCATTCACCGGGCCGTAGCTTTCAGTCGCACGAAGAACTGCGTCGCTCCGAGCGGTGGGGCTACGCGCCATGTTTGTGTGAGCGTTGTGCCGCTTTGGATTGCGGAGATAACGGTGGGCGTTGCTGGCGTGAACGTCGTGAGCGCCGTTGCGGTCTCGAGCGACAGGACGACGTCGTCGGCATTTGCGCGGGACGCAAATGTGAGCGTGACGTCGCCGTTGAGCTCGCGCGTGGTGGTGATGCCGCTGGTGTTTGGCAATCCGTCGCTTGTGCCGAGGGCGTGTTCCAGGAATGCGTTGAGTCCGTCGCCGTCGAGGTCGTCCGTCGGCGTTCCGGTAAATGTCACGGCATCCGAGCTATTCGGGTTTCCGCCGATGGTCGTGCTGGCCCGGAAGCTCGATTTGATCGTCCGGTCGAGCGCGAGCAGCGGAGAAATCGGGATGAGCGAATAGCCGCCGCCGTCGGTTTGCGGATACCATGAGTCGTTGTATGTGATCGACTGAATGACCGCGCCGGTGGCATCGACGAGCGTGATTGTTTCGCCGCCGTTGCTGAGCGAATCCGCGGGGCCGTACGGGCCGACCCGCCGTGGCGTCGCGCCGTAGCGGGCGTTGAATGCCGCGAGGTTGCGGACGACGTGGATTCGTTCGCCGGGCGCGAGCGTGGTCGCGGCTGGAATCGTGAAATCAACGCCGAGCGTGAATCTGCAATTGCTGATATCGAGCGTGGCGCTGGCGAAGTTTTGCAGCTCGATAAACTCGAAGTCGTCTTTGTCGGTGCTCGCGGCGAGTTCACCGCCAGCCGGGACTGCCGGGTTGTAGTGGATTTCCGTGATGCGCAGCCAGTCGCGCGGAATCGGCGGCGTGAGGGTGTTGGTGACGCTCGCGGTCAATGTGCCGATGAGCACACCTTGGAAATCATACGCTTGCAGCGCGACGTTGTTCGCACCGGGGACGAGCGCGTAACTGAGAGACCACGCGGTATTCCCGGTCCAGGTTGGCAAGATGACGTCGCCCGTATCGGCGCGCCGGAATTCGCGGATGTTTACCCAACCGTTGCCGGTGAGCGTGATGCTGTTGGCAGCGACCGTCGAAGCAGGCGCGGGCGAGAATGCGTACGGCACGCTCGGGATTGCCCCGCTGATCGTGCTGCGAATGAATGCTTCGCGCTGACTCACAAACGACAGGAATGTAGTGAGGTCTTCGTTCACGAACTTCGTGTAGTGCTGCGCCCAGTAGGTGAGGTAGCCCGTGTTGAACGAGCGGTTGCACACGTCGAGCAAGTGGCCGTAATACGCCCGCAGATTCGCGGGGTTCGCGAGTAGTTTGTTCATCTCGCCGTTGATGCCGGTGATTCCCGCGGTCGCTCCGCCTGTAGCGGTGAAGTCCATATCCCACGGCACGTAGAGCAAGCGCCCGTCGGGCTTGATCATGAACAGCGCATTGTGCGCGGAGCCAAATGCGTAATTGTCGCCCGCGCTCCATGCGACGGGTCCGGCCATGTCGCGCATCCATCCATCGATATCGAGGAGCGCATTGGTCTGCGTGGTAAACGTCGGTCCGCTCGCCTGCCCAAGGGCGGTGAGCGCAGTAATGAGCGGCGCGTAGTTGTCGGCACCGCGGTTGTTTTTGATGAGCCAAAACCAGCGATATTCTTCCTTGCTCAGCCCGGGACTGGCAGCGCGCACGCCAATGCCAGTAGGGCCGGGCGAGTCCTGAGTGAGCTTATTACCTTCCCAACCGCCATTGTCGGTCGAGGTCGCAATCGCGCCCGAGTAGAGCGGATAAGTAAGCTCATACTCAAAGAGCGTGGCGTCGCTTCCGTTGCTCAGCCAATTCGAAAGGAACTCGTCGGAATCCACTTTCGCTTTGATCAAAATCGCGGGGCCGGTCGCCACGCCGGGCGCGATGAGGCGGCACAAGTCGTCCTCGCTCGCGGGGATGTTGCCGACCGCGTTGAGCGTGCGTTTGACGAGCATTTCCTTTTGCGAAAACTGGTCGCCTGCGCCGCTCCTGTCCATCGCCACATCCGGGTGCTGGCCGAGGAATAATTGGTCCGGCGGGAAATTGACGTGGAAGCCGGTGCGCACTGTGAATTTCGCGCGGCCATGCTCGCTGCCTTTTAGGTGAACGCCCGTTCCGTAGTAAATGTCGCGCTCGTCGTAGATGATGGTGCACGGCTTGTATTCGTTGCTCATCACGTTGTTCAGCGCGAGCAGCGCGGTGCTGTCGGTGTTCGTCATGACGATGCGGATGTTGTGAGGACGGGCACCGGTGCCGAGCACGAGCGCGGCCTGGCTGTCGTTCCACGGGATCAACGCCCGACTCGCTGAGCCGCCTGCCGGGAACGTTGCCGTCGCGCCGAGCGAGTCGGCGGCGGAGATATAAAACTGCGCCTTCGCGCTTGCGGCCTGTCCAGGGATGCTTGCGCTCCACACGCCGCCGCTGTTGGTCATCGCCACGGGGACAAATGCGCCTTCGTTCACCGAGTAGTTGAGCGTCGCCGAAGCCACGCCGTCGCTATCCGCGATGCGCACGCTCACCGTCGCTGCTTGCGATACGGCAGGCACCGCGGGCGAATGCGTCGCGCTGGTAAAAGTCGGTCCGGCATTCGCGACAAAGCGCGAGTTTACAAGTCCCGGAGTTCCGCCGCTCACGGGCATCGGCAGGATTTCCTGACGCGCGCCGCGATTGAAATACAGCCGCGTTTGCAAGCGATTCCCGCCGCCAGCCCATCGGGCGCGGTAGGAAATGCGGTAGGTCTTTGCAGCATTGATCGTCCAAGGCAGCGTCGCGCCGTTGCGCAGCGTTTGTTCGATGTGATTCGACATGTGCTCGGTGTAGCCGGTCGCCACGATCCTCAGCACTTTGTTGCCGGGAGCACTTGGGTCATCCACGACTGTGCTCGTGCGATGATTTCCCTGAAAGCGCCACGACGCCGCTGTGCCGCCTGCAAAGTCGCCGTTTGCCAGCAGCGAAATCGGCGTACCGAGCGGATCTTCGATCACTTGCAGATCGTCGATGAACGCCTCGCCGCCCGCGACCATTCCGATGAGTAGCTCGCTGTAATACGTCGGGTTTCCTTCGAGGTTCGCCCCGCTGAAATCGTAGCTCACGTTCACCCAAGTCCCGTTTGCGACTTCGTTGCTCGCAGCCCACGCCGCGCCGTTATTGTTGTCGGCAGCCGGATTGCGAAGTTCCAGCGACGAGCCGCCGCCGCCTGCAAACGCGGGCCACGAACCGCCGTCGTAGTAGCGGACTTCATCGGCGACATTGTCGTTCACATCCCGCAGCCGCACATGGTCGCTGCTCCCGCCGAGACTGCCAGTGAACGGACCAAACACTCGAGGAAGACCCGGATGCAGCGCGTTGAAAGACGCCACATTCCACACGACCAGCGCGTATTCCCCCGCGCCGAGCGTTGTGCTCGCAGGGAAGGTAAATGCGACGCCGTCGCTGAAATGCCAGCCGCTGATGTCCACCGGTCCGGCGCTCTTATTGTAGAGCTCCACCCATTGCTCCAGCGAGCCGTTCGGTGCGTTATACATGAGCTCATTGATCACGATTCCGTCGTTCACCGTGAACGCATTCGCCGTCCCGAAAGTCGCCGATGTCGGATGCCCCCAAACTCCAGCGGCGCTGCGTCCGCGCAAGCTCGTCTTCGCCACGCGACTATCGCTCAGCGTGTTTCCGACCGTGTTCACGAGGAAGAGCCGCTCGCCGTCGATTGGCCGGAATCCCGTCTGTGTATTGTCCAGGGAAAGCAGCGCGCCCGCCGCGAGCGAGCCGCTCAGCGTGTAGCTCCCGCCATTGCTCCCGCGGAGCTGATAGTTCGCGAGATTGATCGCCGAGCCCGTCACGTTTGCCAGCTCCACGCGGAACGTCGCGTCGTTCACGCTGCTGACTTCATTGAGCACCAGCGCAGGCGCAGTGTCCGCAGGCGGCGCGGGAGTTTCCGCCGCGTGAAGTTGCGCGCCGAAAAGGAAGTCACCGCCATTTGGCGAAGCCTGATGAATCTCCACCGCGATTACGTTCGTCCCCTGCACGAGCGCCGTCGCCGGCACGGAAATCGCCGTCGCGGGGAATTGCGCATCCGCCACCGCGTTCGTCGCCACCGTCGCATGTGCTGGTGTTCCAGCGGGCATGTTGTCGCGGTAAATTTCCTGACCGTTTAGATAATACACCGCACCGTCATCGTGAATCGGGAACATCGACAGCGTGGTCGCTGCCGGGTTGCCGGCAAAAGTGAACGTTGAGCGCGCATACGTCGTCTGCGCGATGGTTCCGACATTCGTTTGCAGAGGGACGGAATTCGTCACCGCGACACTCGCATTATCAAACACCGCCGACACCGTGTCCGCCGCCTGACGCGCCTGCCCCGTGAGCACCACGGCAAAGTCAGCCGGCCAGTTCGTCACCGTCTGCGTCCCACCGAGCACACCGTTGCGGTAAATCTCGATCGTCCCGCTGCCGGGATACGTCCCCGGTGTCCACACGAGCTGCATCGTGCAAGTTCCGAGTTCTGCATCCGAACCGTCAAACGTCCCAATATTGGTCCCGCTTCCGGTCGGCCCGACAGTGCCCGTGCCGCCGACGTCGTTGCTATTGTAGCCCCAGCCGCCCTCGCCGAAGTTTTGCGAAAAGTGGAGGTAGTGGTTCGCATCGGCACGCAGCCACATGCTCGAACGATAAGCCGTTCCCGAACCCGCGAGCGACACACGGTCCACGGTAAACGTCACCTTCGACCGCGATGAAAACCGCGCCACCGATTCAAGCGATTTGCCCGCCCAGTAGCTAAAGGTTGACGTCCCGCCGAGTGCCAGCGTGCCGCCTGTCGTCGAAGCCGTATATCCGCCATCCACCGTCGATTCCAGACCGAGGTTCAGCGTGTTCCACTTCGCGCCATCGACTGACGCCGCCGCGAAATCATCGCTCAGCGGATTCGTCGTGGTCGTCGTAAATTGAATCGCCGACGGCACCGCAGGAACACCGCCGCTCGGCGTCGCAATCGTCGGCGCAGTCGCCGGCGTATAAGTCCCCGAGGCAAGCCCGGTGATTGCCTGCACTGGCAGCGCACGCGTCCACGTTGCCACATCATCGAGATACCCGCTCCACGGCTCCGCGCCCGATGGCCCATTACCGCCAAAGAAGAGGGGCTGGAGGTTCGCCGGAGCCGCAGTGATTGTCCGCGAGCCCGACGAGACACCGTTGCGGTAATACGTCAGCGTCGTTCCTTGCTTCACCAGCGCATGATGAATCCACGGCCCCGGCGCGGCTGGCGTTCCTGCCATGGCCGTGTACGCCACGTTCTCGCCGGCACCATTGCGATGCCATTCGAACTGCGTACCCGTGAACTTGATAAATTCGCGCGGGCTGAAGTCAGCACCCGCCGAATTGTAGCGATTCCCCAAAATGATTGTGCTACTCGCCGCTTGCGTCGTCTTCGACCAAAACGACCACGTAAAATCATTCGATAGCGTCATCGCCGGGAGATTCCCCGCGCTCACAAAACTCGCTCCCGAGTTCGCGGACACACCATCCGTATTCAGCCGCAGCACACGCCCCCGAGTCGCGTCGTTTTGAAAAGTAGCCGCCGCCCCTGTCAGAGTCCCCGCCGTGCCGCCGCCCGCCGAGTTCGCCGCCGTCGTTCCCGTCGTTTCCTGAAACGCCCACCACCCGTGCATCGCCTGACCCGCCCCGCTCAGAATGGTGCCCGGGGCCACCGGGTCGGCCACCTTTCCCGTGCCCGCGTAAAGCAAACCCGCACCCTGCGCCCACGCTGAGTCATTGAATCCCGCATCCTTCCAGCTCGCCGACTGCGCGACGTCCGTCGCGTCATATTTCCACAGTGCATTGATGAGCACCGGCGTCGTCAATTTCGCAGACGCCGACGGGTCCAGAAAATTCACACCGCCCGGCGTCCCTCCCAGCTCATTGCTCGCCGCCCAAGCCCCCGGACCGTCATCCGCCGAAACGCCGTTTCGCCGAGCCAGCGTCGCACCCGTCCCGTCTGCGCCCGACGGCCAATCGCCATCATCCCCGTAGCTCAACACATCCATCGCGCGGTCGCTGCGATTCACCAGCCGCAACTGCTCCCCGCCATTATCGAGGATACCCGTAAACGGCCCCATCGCCCCCGCGATCTGCCCCGGCACTTTCGCCACCACGAGATACGCGCCGCCCGCGATCCGCGTCCCTTCCGGAAAAGTAAAATTCGCACCGCCCTCGATGCGCCATCCCGATATGTCCACATCGACGCCGTGCAAATTGCGAAGCTCGATCCACTCGGTTTGAGTCACCTCATTCGCCGGGTGATATTGCAGCTCATTAAAAACCACGACGCTGTCCGCGGCGCTGGCAAACAATGGGAGGGCGAGGAGAGCTAAGAGGTTAAATTTCATATCGAAAATAGGTGAGCCTGCTTCTCGCGCACGAATCAGTCCCCGTCAAATACCCGCTCAGCTAAATCGCGTGATGGTTCTGCAATGTACGAGAAGTCGATAAGCGCGAATGCATTGTCGATCTATTCGCCCGCACCAAATGCCGACTCATCCCACACACCACGATTGCTGTCCGCAGATCGCCGCCCTACCAGCACAGGCTCTAATTTGATCTCAGCCCCGCCGTGTTCACAGCGATGATGCGATAGCGGTATTGCTTTCCAGCCTCCGCCTTCGTGTCGGTGAAGCGCATCGCGACCAAGGGTTGCGAAGGCGTGTCGCTGTATTGCAGGTTCTGAAAGATTGGACGACCAAACGGATTCTTGCCCTGCTCGGGGACTGTCGCGACGACTTCGCCGTCACGCTCGACGAGGAAATGCGCGATGCCGCTTTCGAGGTCCGCCTCGGCTTCCCAACTCAACTCATTGCCGTTCACCCGGATGTTGGTCGGTGACGGCGGCGGCGTGGCGTCGGTCACAGCGGTGTCTTTCATATACTGCGTCCACGCTTTCGCGATGGATTCGCCCGGCAGCCAAACGGACTTTTCTTTCGCTCCAGTAAATTGCGCGGCTGCAACCGGAGCGATAACGGCTGCTCCCACTGCAGGCAGCGGCGCGAGCCACGCGCTCGCATCGCTCATGGGCTTGAGCGGCCCGCCGGCTTCGGAAGGCAAACGAGCCGTGAGGCAGACGTCAAGCCATGGAATTGCGAGGTAGCGCTGATTGCCGCATTCGTGCGCAGTGAGCGGGTCGATTGAGACGCCGATGATACCGCCGCGCCCGCGAACCGCTGTGAAAAACGCCTCGTTTGCAGGCCACGCGCCGGCGAAGCGCCCGTCCTTCACGCTGAATCCTTCTTTCGTACCGAGATTGCACATCATCGGCACGGTCAGCGCGGCGTCCGGCAAAGCATGTGCCTTGATTTCAGAGCGGGCCGCGTTCGCCTGGAGTAACGGCACTCCCGACCGCAGCCACGCCGCAGCCACGCGCTCGGGATGCAAAAGCACCATGCCGCCCGCCCAATGCCCGCCGCCGCTGTGCCCCCACAGCGCCCACGGAACGCGAGCCAGTTCTGGATGCCCGGATTTTGCACCCAGGTCGGCCAGCCCTTTTTGAAAAGCGGCATCGGAGCCGTTCCGTGGATCGCACCACATCTGGCAGTCCGCTTTTTCCGGCTGCTCATACGAAGGAGCCAGCAGCGCGCAGTCGTGCTTTTTCGCGAGTGCCTGCCAATGCAGGTCGAACGCACCAGTAAGCCCCGATTTGCACGAGCCCTCGCCGCAGCCGTGTTGATGCACAATCACCCCGCGAACGGCTTTCACACCGGGCGGAATCCAGACCGTGTAGTTCACCGGAAAGATGAGTTCGCCCGGTTTCACGGACGCATCATAGCGCACCCGGTAGTAAGGTGGATCCGCTGCGGGAAAGACATCATACGGCGACTGCTGAGCGAAAAGCGAACTGCTCAGAGCGAGAACGAAAACAGCGAAACGGTGCATAGGTTATATGGAGGCTGGCGACGCCCTCGGAAAAGAGCAAGGCGCTCAGCGCGCGGTCGCTTTGAGCCTTAAGAAGAATTGCCCTGCGCCGTTTGGCGGAACTACCCGCCATGCTTGCGTGAGCATCGTGCCGCTTTGCACCGCGGAGAGCACGGTCGGAATGGACGCAGTGAATGCATTGGGCGATGTCGCGGTTTCGAGCGAGAGCGCGACGTCATCGGCGTTCAGGCGGGAAGTAAATGTAAGCGTGAGCGTGCCGTCGGGCTCACGGATAACGGCGATGCCGCTGGTGTTTGCGACGCTGTCGCTGGTGCCGAGGGCGTGTTCGAGGAATGCGCTGAGGCCGTCGCCGTCGAGGTCGTTGGTTGGTGTGCCCGTGAATGTGGTGGCGTCGGAGGTGTTGGGGTTTCCGCCGATGGTCGTGCTGGAGCGGAAGCTCGAGGACACGGCGCGGTCGAGCGGGAGCGTCGGGGCGATGACGATGAGCGAGTAGCCGCCGCCGTCAGTCTGCGGATACCATGAGTCGTTGTAGGTGAGCGACTGGATCTCGGCCCCGGTGGCATCGACGAGCGTGATGGTTTCGCCGCCGTTGCTGAGCGAATCGGCGGGGCCATACGGTCCGACGCGGCGCGGGACTGCGCCGTAGCGGACGTTGAACGCGCCGAGGTGCCGCACGACGTGGATGTATTCGCCGGGTGCGAGTGTCGTCGTTGAGGGGAATGTGTAGTCCACACCTGCGGTGAATTTGCACAGGCTGATGTCCAGATTCTGCGTCGGATGAAAGTTGCGCAGCTCGATGAATTCGAAATCATCCTTGTCTGTGCTTGCTGCGACTTCTCCGCCAGCAGGCGCTGCGGGGTTGTAGTGGATCTCCGTGATGCGGAGATGGTCGTGAGGATTTGGCGCGGTAAGCGTGCTCGTGATGGTGATGCTCGCAGTACCGACCTGCGTACCGCTGGCGTCATAGGCGATGAGTGTGAGCGGGTTTGCGCCGAAGTTGAGCCCCACTGTTGCGGTCCATGCCGTGTCGGTCGTCCACGTGAGGTCGAGTGCGGCATTCGTGTCGCTGCGGCGGATTTCACGGACGTTGATCCACCCGTTTCCGGCGAGCGTGGTGCTCGCGGCATTCACGGTGAAATTTGCGCCTCCGTTTGTCGTGATTGCGAACGGCACAGTCGCGGGGAGTTGCGACAGGATGTTGGTGCGGCGTGCCTCAATGTAATTCACGTTCCCCGTGTAGTTCTGCCCGACGACGCTGCCGTAGTGCGACAGCCACGGCGTCATGTAAGTGCTGTTGTAAACCGTCTGGCAGAGGTCGTGCAGATGGCCGTAGTAGGCGTGACGCGCGCCGGGAACGGTGTTCATGACGCGCAGCAAGTTGCCGCCGACAAGAACCGCGGGGCTGTTCGTGGCGAAGTTGTGGACAAAGTCCATGTCCCACGCGAGCGCGGTGACGTTCATGCCGTCGCTCGGAACATGCACACGGAAGTTGTGCTGGAATCCGCTGGTCATGTAGCAGTCGGCCACACCGAAGAGCGAGTAAAGCGCGGCACACCGCATCCATTCATCGACGTCCATTCGGGCTGCAATGTTCGTCGCGAAGTTCGGACCGGTATCGCCCATTGCCTTGCTGAATGCGATCAGGCCCGAGTAGTCGTCCGCGCGACTGCCAGCGCGGGGATCCAACTGACCGCGGTATTGTTCCTTGTCGGTTCCGAGGTCTGCGAAGTCCGACTGGAGCTGCGTTGCGAGTGGGACGGGGTTTTTGAAGCTCTCGAAATTACCGTCGGTCGTTGTGGATGGTTCGTAGGTGCCATCGAGGTTGAACACCGTGCCGTCGCCGCCAAACTCGGAGGCCACAAACTCGCTGCCGTAGCCAGCCATTTGCATGATCGCGGTGCCGGTGTGGATCCCGTTCGGCGCGATGAAATAGACGAGATCATCGTAAGTGCATGGCACGCCCGCCCTGTGAAATGCGTGTTTCACATAAATCTCGTGCTGCTGCCGGATGACCGGCCCGCGCCCGCTGCGATCGATATTCAAATTGTTGTGCAGCCCGCGGAACAAATGGTCGGCGGCAAAGCCGACATCGTACCCGGGATAGTCCTCGCCATCGCGAATGCGGCCCGCCGCAGTTCCCTGCAATCGCACGCCGACATCGTAAAACACTTCACTGCGGCGATAGACGGCGGTGCCTCCGATACGCCCGTCGCTCAAGCGATTCAGCGGCGCGAGCAGCGTCGTGGAATCCGCCGGCAGCATGATGACCCGCAGTTCGTGCGCGGCGAGCGCGGTGCCTGCGCCGTCGTTCACGAGATACAGCGCGCGCGAAGCTGCGCCAGCAGCGGGCAGCGTGGATGTCGCGGCCGCGCTGTCGGCGGCCTCGATGTAAAACTGCACGATCGTGGCGGCGGCCTGACCGGGGATTTGCGCGGAATACGTCGCGCCGCTCGCAGTCATCGGCACGCTGGCGAAAGTCGCGCTGCCATTGAGCGCGTAGCGCAAAGTGAGCGACGCCACACCATCCGGGCCGGTCGCCGTCGCGCTCACCGTCACGGGCTCACCGGCGTTTGGAATCACGGGCGTCTGGGTGAGTCCGCTCAAGGTTGGGCCGAGGTTTGCGACTGCGCGGGAGTTTACCGCGCCGGGCGTACCGATGCGTGTGGCCATCGTGAGTTCCGTGGTGCGAGCGAGGCGCGAGTAGTAGGCTCGGGTGTTGAGCTGGTTCGTGCCGGACAGCCAGCGCGCGCGGAAGCTCACCGTGTAGCTTTGACCGTCCACGAGCGCAGTGTTGCCGGTGAACGAAGTCTCAATGTGATTGTGGTTCCACGAAAATGCGCCGGTGGAGCGGATGTGCAGGACGTGGTTCGACGGAACACCCGGCTCCGCCTCAATCGCGCTCGCGCCGTGGTTTCCGAGCACGCGCCATTTCGTGGAGAGCGATTCGAAGTTGCCACCCTGGATGAGTTGCTGACTGTTGCTCACGCGGATGACGCTCACGTCGTCCACGAGGCATTCGCCAGCGTCGAGCAAGCCGAGGCGGAATTCGTTCCAAAGTGTCTGCCCGAAAGTTTGCCCCGCGACCATTGTGTAGCTGACATTCTGCCACGTCGTGTCGCTGCTTTCATCGCTCGCCGCCCACGCGCTGCCGACGGAGTTGTCTGCGCGCGGGTCGCGCAGTTCCAACGATGCGCCGCCGCCATCGGGCGTCTCCGGCCACGCGCCGCCGGTGTAGTAGCGGGTTTCGTCCACGGGATTGCCGACAGCGTCTTCGAGCACGATGCGGTCGGTCGTATTGGAAAGCGTGCCGGAGAAATTCCCGATGATGCGCGTGCTGTGCTCGGGCCATTTTGCAGCGAGCGTCGCCGCGTCTTTCGCCACGACCAGAAAGCCGCCCGCCGGAATCGTAGTGCCCGCGGGAATCGTGAATGACACCGCATCGTCGAGTTTCCATCCGGCGACGCTTACCGGCGCGCCGCTCTTGTTATGGAGCTCGATCCACTCCTCGGGATTGTCAGTCACCGGCGCTGAGTTCGGAGCGAAATGATACATCACTTCGTTGATGACGATGTCGCTGGTCAGCGCGAACGCATTCGCTCCGCCAAATGAATCCGCGGTCGGCACGAGCATCCGTCCGAGGCTGTCGCGAGCGCGCGTCGTCGTCTTCACCGCCGCAGCATCGATGAGCACGGCGCTGCCTGCGGTCATTAAAAAGACACGATCATCGAGCAACGGACGGAAGCCGAGCGCTGCTTGGTCCAGCACGAGCAGCGCACCCGGCGCGAGCGTCTGGGCTGGCAGCGTGTAGCCGCCTGCAATCCCGCTCGCAGCCAGCACAAGCCCGCCGACATTGACGGATGAAGCGCCCGTGTTCTGAATCTCCACGCGCCAAGTCCCGGCGCTGGAGCCCGCGATTTCCGAGATACGCAGCGACGGCGGAACCGGCTGGGAAATAATCTCCCGCGTCTCCAACGAAGCGCCCCACACGATGTCGGGAGTTACGGGCGCGTATATTTCCAGCTCGTCGATGCACGCGCCGTCAGGCGTGAGGACGCGCAGGCCAGTCGCAGTCACCGCCGCAAATTCGTAAACGTGGCGCTGCGACGGCAATGGGAACGAACCATCCACATTGATCACACCGATGGCCGTCCACGATGCGTCGGGCGTGGACGCAGTCGGGCTTACGACCGTGGTGTATTGCACCGTGTAGCCGCCGAGGGTGCGGTCCGTGTAGGTCGCCGTGTTGTCGCGACCAAATGCGATGCGACCCATCGGACGCGCCGTCGCGAAGCTGATTCCGCAGAACGAATTCGGGCTATCGCCAATCCACGAACTCGGGTTGCCAAAAACGCCGTCGTTCAAATTCGGAATCGTGTGCGTCGGCGCGTATGCACCGTTGCCGATGAGGTCCTTCGCAAACGCAGTTCCAGTCCGCGCCATATCGCCCGCTAAATCCAGAAGACCGCCCGTGGCCATCAGCGAAAAAGCAGGCGGCGCTGGTGCCGCAGCAGGCGAGGCCTCCAATTCATCGATGCAAGCCCCGCTCCCGACTCCGTCGCCCGGCGTGATGAGCCGGATTCCCGTGGCCATAACCGGCGTGAACGAGAACGCGTGACGCTGGCTGTAAGGCAATCCATCTGCCGGATACGAAGCCGTGCCGATTGTCGCCCAGCCTGTCGCGGGGTTCCCCGTCTGCGGGGTCGATGCAGTCGGGCTCGCGACTGCTGTATATTGAAGCGTGTATAGCCCGCTGCTGCGATCTCCGAAGGTCGCTGTATTATCCCGGCCCCACGCCACACGGCCCACACTGACCGCCGTCGCACCAAAGCTCACACCGCAGAATGAATTGAGCGAGTTCCCGATCCACGAATTCGGATTCCCGTAGAGTCCGTCATTCAAATGAGGAATCGTATGGGCCGAATACGCCCCGTTTCCCGCGAGGTCTTTGGCAAACGCCAGCGCGCCCGCCTGCCGCGAATAGTTCGGCGAAAAAATCACGCCGCCGACTTGGTCCAGCGTCAGCCCGCTCAGCGTGAGCCCACCCGTGCCGCCCGAGAACGCCAGCGGCGTGCCTGCCTGATGCACCTCGACGCTCAGCGTGTTCGTGCCATTCACGAGCGCTGTCGTCGGGAGCAGGATGTCCTCAAACGCCGCATTCCCGACTTCGTCCGATGCACGGGTCGCCGCTGTCACCGAGCCCGTCGCCATGCGCTGCCTCGCGACTTCCGTGCCGTTTAGATAAATCACCGAGCCATCATCCGTCAGCGTTCGCAGCGAGAGTTGCACCTGCGATGGCGTGCCGGAAAACGTGAACTGCTTTTGAAAATAGTAAGTCCCCGTGGGATGCGAAGCCGGGGTCGGCAGCACCGTGCCCACCGTCGCCGGGAGCACCACATCTTCAAACGCAAGCACGCCATTGCCCGACAACCATCCGCCCGTTCCCGCTGCGTAAGAAGTCGCCGCCCACCCAGCCGCGAGTCCCGCGCTGGAGCCTTGATACAGCCACGCATCGCCAAGCCCAAATACCGACTGCGGAGCACCCAGCGTCGAATCGAAATTCCCAGCGCCCGGCGTCCCACCGCGCGAGACTGAGGCCACCCAATGCTCAGGCAGCGTTCCCGACAAATGCCCAACCCGCCGCGCTAGCGTGAACCCACCCCCATCCGCACCCAACGGCCACGCACCGCCATCGTTGTAGTTCAGCTCATCCATGACGCGCCGCGTCCGGTCGCGCAGGCGGATAGTTTCGCCGCCGTTGTTCATTGATCCGGTCCAAGGCCCCAGCGCACTCACCCCAGGCATCGCGCCTGGATTCGACGCCACCACGAGATACCCACCCGCAGCGATGACCGTCCCATTTGGGAAAGTGAAATTCACTCCGCCGGAAATCTCCCATCCCGAGAGGTCCATATTCACCGACATCTTGTTGTAAAGCTCGACCCACTCCGGATCGGCAGCACCAGACGGGTGATACATCACTTCGTTGAATACGGTCGTCGTGTCCGCCGCGTGCGCCACGCCGGTTAGCAGCAAAGCCACGAGAGCGGACTTCTGGAATTTCATGGATTTTAGGACGTTTTTCGACGGCGCAATCCGACGAGCGCACCGAGGCCGCCGAGCAGGAGGACGGCGCTACCGGGTTCCGGGACGGCCATGAGTGCGACGTCGTTGCCGCCGGTGAATGCAGCGGTGCCGGAGTTGGCAAAGTAGCTCAAGATGAAATCCTGACCGCCGCTTGCGTAAACGTGTCCGCCGTCGGGAACACCAGCGAATATGCCGGTGACGGCGTCTGCACCATCATTGAGAATGAGGAAGAACAAGTCGCCCGTGACTGCGGGTGTGGTGAGGTAGCTACCGGACAGCGAAAGCGTCCCGCCGCCCAGCGAGACGGTGCCGTTCACGGCGAGCTGATCGTATGCGGACATGCCGTTGATTTCCATACTCAGAGCGCCGCCTGTGTTGAGCGCGAGTGCTCCGGTCGTGAGAAGGCCGGGGCTGTTGCCGGGCGCGATTGTGCCACCTGCGAGCACGTTCACGGGTCCGGTGGTGCCACTGCCGCCGAGCGTGCCGCCGTTGTTCACGGTCGTCGTGCTGCCGGAAATGGCGCCGTTCACCACAAGCGTTCCGCCGTTCACAGAAGTCGCGCCGGTGTGCGTAGCAGCGCCCGAAATGATCTGCGTGCCCGGACCTGATTTGCTGACGGCGAAGTTCGGAAACGAGCCACCGAGCGCACCGGTGAAGTCGTGCGTTTGTCCGCTGGCGACATCGAGCGTGAGGCTGCCCGCTGCGGTGTTGAAGCTATACACGTTGCCGCCGCCATTGAGTCCGGCGATGGTGAGTGCGCGGCTGGAAAAGTCGAAGTTTCCGCCCGCTGCGACCGTGACGACGCTCGTCGCCGCGATGCCTTGGTCCACGCCGGTCGGCATCACGAGAAAAGCGCCCGCGCTTACCGAGGTCGGTCCGGCGTAAGTCTGCGGATTGGCAAGCCGAACGATAAATCCATCCTGCACGAATCCGCCCGACCCGCTGATGACGTCGGGGTAGGTAAAGTCGCCGCCGCGTTTGATGACTACAGTTCCATTGTTCACGATGTTCCCCGCGACACTGCCGGACGCGCCGCCGTTGCCGAGCTGGAGCGTGCCGCCGTTCACCGTCGTTCCACCCGAGTAGGTGTTGTTTGCCACGAGTGTCAGTTTGCCGTTGCCTGCTTTGGTGAGCGCACCAGTGCCGGTCGTGCCATTCACCACGGCAGCGGAAAGAACGACGTCGTTTCCGTTTGTGTCGAGCGTCGCGTTTACGCCGTCCCGGATGCGGAGGTTGTTGTTCACCGAAATGTCCATCGTGTTCCCGGCGTCCCACTTCAGTGTCGAAGTGCCTGAGAAATCGACGAGGTAGTATCCCACTTTGTTGCCTGGAGTGAAAGCGCTGTAGCCCGTGCTGCCGGAGAAAATCAGCGTGCCGCCCGCGATCTCGATACCGCCGAGACCGAAAATGCCGGGCGTGCCTGCGCTGTTGGCACCGTCCATCGAACTGGCAAGATGCATCGTGCCATTGCCTGTCTTTTGGATGCCGCCCCAAGCCACGAGATGCTGATGACTGAGTTTTCCGGTGACCAGCAAATCCACGGGCGCGGCCCCGTCCGCCACATTGAAGACATGTGTTCCATTCATGTGCATTTCTGCAGATATCGTAGATGGATTATCGCCGGAAACAATCACCTGCTGCCCCGCGCCACTCAGGAAAAACTGTCCGAGATTCAAGTCACTCACATTACTATTTGCCGCGAGCGTGCCGCCGGTGAGCGTGAGATTCCCCACGAGGTTGCGCTGATTTACACCGCTCGCCACATCGGCCGAGAGCGTGCCGCCGTTGCCGATGGTCACGGATGAAAGAGTGCTGACCGCTGCATTCTGAAGGCTCAACAAGCCGCCGTTTACCGTGATTGGACCACCGCCGATCGTCCCGGAAACGAGCAACGTGCCCGCGTTCACATTCGTCCCGCCGGACAAACTATTCGCAGCAGCAAGCGTGAGCGTTCCGTTACCGGCCTTACTCAGTGCACCGCTGCCTGTGGTTCCGTTGACGATGGAAGTGGCGAATGTGACGTTGTTTCCGTTCGTGTCGAAAGTCGCGTTTACGCCGTCCCGGATCCGGAGGTTGTTGTTCACCGAAACGTCCATCGTATTGCCTGCATCCCATTTCAGCGTCGAGCTCGCTGAGAAATCGGCGAGGTAGTATCCCACCTTGCTGGCCGGAGCGAGAGCGCTGTAGCCCGTGCTGCCCGAGAAAATAAGCGTGCCGCCTCCGAGTTCAATTCCGCCCAGTCCAAAGACTCCAGTCGCCCCTGCGGAGTTCGTCCCGTTCATCGAGTTGGCGAGGTACATCGTGCCATTCCCCGTTTTTTGGATGCCGCCCCAAGCGGCTCCGTGCCAGTGGCTGAGTTTTCCGGTGACGAGCAAGTCCACCGGGGCAGTCCCGTCGGCCACATTAAAGGTGTGTGTCCCGGCCACATGCACTTCCGCAGCGATGGTTGATTGAGTATTGCCAGAAACAATCACCTGCTGTCCGGCGTTGCTCAGGAAAAACTGCCCTTTGGCGGAATCGCTGATGTTTGCGTTGCCGCCGAGCGTGCCCCCGGCGAGCGTCAAATTACCCCCGAGGTCGCGCTGATTCACGCCACTCGCCACATCGGTCGAGAGTGTGGCCCCGCTAGCAACGCTCACGGAGAACAAAGTGCTCGCAGCCGCATTTTGAAGACTCAATGTGCCGCCGTTCACCGTGGTCGGGCCCGTATAGGTGCTCGCACCTGAGAGCGCGAGCGTGCCGGCACCGCTCTTGGTGAGGCCGACGATGTTGCTTCCACCGTTCGTGTTTCCTATCGCAGTGGCATAGTTGAATACGCCTCCACTTGCATTTGTCGTATCGAGGCCCAAAAAAGAGCCGCTCTTGAATCCCCCACTGGCCGTGCCGAGCCCCTTTAAGGTGTCGATATTAGCACTGGTGAATTCTCCCGTGCCTCCGACGCTGAAGACCGCCGTCGCGCCGCTTGCGACTACAAGATTCGTCGCGGTCCAGCTCGATGGCGTGTTGTTGTAAAGCGCCACCTGCTTGGTAAAGCGAATCGCGCCAGCGTTAATCGTCGTGGGACCGGTAAGCGGATTTGCGGTGGAAAGGATTACGCTGCCGGTGCCGTTCTTGGTTATGCTGCTGGCGATGCCACCGGTGCCGGTGAACGAGTAGTCGTTGCCGGTCGAGTTATTAAAGGTCACGGAACCAGGCGCGACCGCTGCATTTAGAGCCACAGCCTTCGTCGCCCCACTGTCATCGAATGTGACGGCATCTCCCTGGAAAAATGTGTCGGTTCCTGCGTTCCAATTACTGGTTGCATTGATATTCCACGCCGCACTCCCACCGGACCACGTGAGCGCTTTCGTATCGAACGTCAGATTCACCTGATTGGCTGTCGCGGTTGAAAAAACCGGGTTCCGGAACTCCGTAGTCGCGAGGTTCGCCTCCGAGCCGGTGAGCGTGCCGGAATAGTTGAGCACGCGAATCGTCTGACCGAGCCCAACGACCGCCGGCGTTCCACTGGCCGCAACGTTGACGGTTCCGTTCAGCGTCAGATTCCCGCCGACGGAAAACGCTCCGGCAGTGCTGCCATCGACACGCATTGTCGATCCACCATTCAGTGTCAGGCTTCCCGTCGCGCCGATACTTCCTTCTCCAGCGAGCGATGCACCGGAAGCAACCGATGCTGCTGTGTTGCCGAGCGATCCGGTGACATTCAGAGTGCCCGCACCGACAGCAGTTGCGCCGGCGTATGTATTGGCCGCCGCAAGCGTGAGTGTGCCATTGCCCAACTTACTCAGACCACCTGTACCAGTCTGGATGACGATCGGGGTGGCGAAAGTGACGTTGTTTCCGTTCGTGTCGAAACTCGCCGTGACACCATCGCGGATACGCAGATTGCCGTTCACGGAAACATCCATCGTGTTTCCGGCGTCCCATTTCAGCGTCGAGTTCGCGGAAAAGTCGGCGTTGTAATAGCCCCTGCTAGCGGGGGCGGTGCCGCCGGCGTTACCGCTGTAGCCAAGGCTACCGGAGAAAATGAGCGTGCCGCCGGCGAGTTCGATTCCACCCAGTCCGTAGATGCCGTTCACGCCAGCGGAATTGGTGCCGTCCATCGAACTGGCAAGGTGCATCGTGCCATTGCCTGTTTTCACAATGCCGCCCCATGCAGACAAATGTTGATGGCTGAGTTTTCCGGTCACAAGTAAATCGACCGCCGACGCGCCGTCCGCGACATTGAATATGTGTGTTCCGGAAACGTGTGTCTCCGCTGCGATGACTGATTGCACATCGCCGTGAACGACGACCTGCTGCCCGGCGTTGCTCAGGAAAAACTGCCCGGTGTTTGTATCGCTCACGTTCGCATTTCCGCCGAGCGTTCCGCCTGCGAGCGTCAGATTTCCCGTGAGGTCGTGGCGATTATTGCCGCTCGCGACATCGGCGGAAAGTTTTGCGCCCGTGCCGATCCACACATTTGGCAGCGCGCCCGACGAGCCACCTTGCAAGCTGAGGATTCCTTCCGTGACCGTCGTGCTGCCCGTGTGCAGCGTCTGCCCCGTGATCACCATTGTGCCCGCTCCGCGCTTTTGCAGACTACCGGCGCCGACCGCAGAGTTGCGCGTGATGCCGTTCACCGTGAAGTCCGCCGCCGCATCGCCCGTGACATCCTGCACGTCGAACGTCGTCGCGAGCAATCCGAGGCCGGAGCCCGCGCCGAGCTGATTGTAAGTCGAAGCCGCCGAGCCGGAGACCGTGACATTTCCCGCCATGAGAATGCCGCCGAACGAGCCGCCATGCTGGCCACGATCATTCACCGTGCCGCCTTGCAGCGTGAGATTGTCCACACGCTGAAAGCCCGTGCCCGCAGTGTTCAAGGGATTATTCTCCCACACTCCCGCGACGCGGAAAGCGATCAGGTTTTGCGTCGTCGAGGAGAAATCCACCGAGTCCGTCGTCGTGGAAATTAGCGTTGCACCTTGTGCGACATTCAGCGTGCGACCCGCGACGTTTGCACCGAGTCCGTTGAGCGTTCCATTCGAGCCACCGGACACGACGAGCGAACCGCCGCTCACCTGGATATTCCCCGTGAAGCTGTTTTGTGCCGTGAGCGCGAGGCTCCCGTTGCCCACCTTCGTGAGCCCCGTCGCGGTTGTGTTGTCCGCGATCACCGAGCCGACGATGAATGCCACCGGGCTGTTTTGGAACACCACGAGATCCTTGCCTGCAGGGCCGCTCAGCGTGCCGCCGTTGATGGCTGAGCCCGCAGTCGCGACCGTCGGGGTCACGAGGATGCCGCCCGTCGTTAGCGTCTGCCCGCCGGCGATGGAGATCGTGCGTCCTTCGTTTTGGTTAAAGCGAAGACTCGTCACGCTCGTGCTCGCAGCGAGCGACGTATCCACGCCGCTCGACACATCCGCATTCCCCGTGAGCGCCGACGCTGTGCTGCCCGTGTATCCGCCGAGCGTCGCTAGGCCCGTGATGTTTGTTCCGCCCGCCGACTGCGCAGCCCAATCGCTATTCCCGATCGTCGCAAACGCCACGCCGCCATCCGCGAGGATCGTCCCCGCTGCGCCGCTGCTCGAGATGATTCCATTTGCCGCCGACTCATTACCCGTCGGCAGGGTGAGCACCGCTGTCGCCCCGACATTACGGGTGATTGCGCCGAGATTCACCGCGAGGCTCGTCGCCCCGCCCGACACCACCGCGATATTCGCAGCTCCAGCACGCAGCGTCGTCCCGCTAAACTGCTGCGAATTCACCGCGCCCGCCTTGCCTGCCACCGTGAGCGTCGTGCCCGAAAGCGTCAGCGCAGTATTGCCGAGGATGTTCGTCGTCGGTGATTCCGCGCCTGCAAAATCCAGCACCAGTGTCCCTCCGTCCACATTCGTAGGACCGGAAAATGTATGCGCTCCTGCGATGGTCAGCGTGCCCGTGCCCGACTTCGTCAACCGCGCCGCGCCAGTGATGCTGCCAGCTCCCGCGAAAGTGTAATTGCTCGACGCATCCACCGTCACCGTTCCCGCATTCAGCGAGCCTTCCAGCGTCACCGTGCCCGCGCCAGTGTTTCCAAAACGCACGCTGTCCTCAGCGAGAAACTTCCCATCCGCAGCACCGGAAAAATTCGCTTCGCCGTTGAGATTCCATTTCCCCGTCGCCGCAGCATTTGTCCACGTCATCGTCGAGCCCTGCACTTCCAATTCGTCGATCGCATTACTGCCGAAACCACCCGGCGGCACAATCACGCGGATGCCCGCCGAACGCAGCGCGCCGCCCGCCGTCGCGATGGAATACTGATGCCGCAGCCACGACGTAAATCCGCCGCCTGTCGTCGCGTCGTCGTTGCCCAAGTAGTTGAACGTCCCGAGCGTCTCCCACGTCGTGTTGTCGTTCGGATTCAGGCTTTGCAGCGTGTAGAGCCCTGCCGCACGGTCGGTGAACTGCTGGTTCGGCGCATCGCCCACGCTGTTCCCATTGTCGCGCCCCCAAGCCACACCGCTCACATGACGCGCCCCGCCGGTAAACGTCACGCCACCAAACGGACTCACCGTATCCGCCGTGCCGGAAATCCACGACTTGTTGTTGCCATACAGACCGTCGTTCAAATTCAGCGCCCGATGATGGGGAATGCCCAATTGCGGCCCGAGGTCGCTCGAACTAATCGCCGTCGCACCCAGCGCCAAATTCGCCGGCACCACCGCCGGGTCTGCCGCGCTAAAATTCACACCGTCATTTCCATCCCAGCCCACCGTGATTCCCGCGCTCGGCGTGATTACGAGATTCGCGCTACGAGTGCCCGCCGTGAGCCGCGAGTTATACGCTTCAAACTCGTCAATCGCGGCACCGTTCGGCGCGATGAGTCGAAGCCCCGTCACCCCCGAAAGCGAATACGCGAGGTCAAAGCGGTTGCGCGTCGCACTTCCAGTAAGGTTGATGGTCCCCGCCGTCACCCAGCCCGCGCCATCCGCCGCAGCGCCCACCACACCCGCCGTCACGCCCGAGCCCGGAAGCGGCAGTGCCGTCAAATCCGCCGTCGTGTATTGAAGCGTATAGGTCCCGTCTGACCGGTCCGTCAAAGCCCCGGCATTATCCCGCCCGAAAGCGATGCTCTGAATAGTTCGCCCCACATTCCCCCACGAAAGCCCGACATAGCTTCCGCCAATCCACGACGACGCATTTCCGTAAGTGCCGTTGCTCACATTCGGCACCGTATGCGTCGGCGCAAATCCGCCATTCCCGATCAGCCCATCGGCAAACGGCGTCGCTGAAAACGAAAGGTCGAGCGCCCCATCCAGCGAGCCCCGCGAAGCCACTGGAGTGATACCTCCCGTAGTGACGATTTGTGCATGGACGCTGACAGAAAGAAGTGCAGCGCAAGAGGTGAAGAGAATACGTGGTTTCATAGGATTTTCGACGACTGAACGGGTGAAGAACGACAACTTGTTTGGCTGCCAGACTCGGAGAGCTTAAGCAGAACAGACAAAAGGGCAATCCCTCATTCGGGGGAGCGCCGAAGTGAAGTGGATGCGCGAAGTAAGACAGGTTTCCAACCTGTCCGGGCCGCCGAGACAGCGAGCCCCCCGCGCCGGGGCCGCTGTGACAGGTTGGAAAGGGGGGGTGATGAAAAGCGGAATACAAATGGGAACGGCACCCATAGGGCGAAAGTCCCCAAGGAGGGGGAACGTCCCGTTCCCCTGGGGCGCGAAGCGCCGCCCATTCACTGCGAGCCGCTCGGGAAACCACTTCGTGGTTCATGGGAACAAGACATTCCCCCTCCTTGGGGTGCGCCTCCGTCTGCTTGCACCTTTCCACTTCTAATCTCACCCGTTGGGAGGGTGTGATCAAAAGCGGAACAAGAAACAGGGAGATAGGGTGGGTGAAAAATAGCGAAGGGTAGCACACGCGAGCCGCTTGTCGTCTTTGGCGGCCCGCCGAAGACATTTCGCGAAGCGAGCCCACCCGTGGTCGCCTGCGGCGAGATGCACCCGGCGGGTCGCCGGGCGCAACACGCGGGGCGCGTGTGCTACCCTTCGCAAGTCCATGTCTCGTCATTTATCTGAAGTTTTTCATTCCACTTTTGATCACGCCCCTGTCGATGGATTGTTGATTCCCTCGCTCGACAGGGCGCGGGCGGGTCGTCTAGTTTCCGCCCCCTTTCGCCACATGACTACTGATTCGCCAAACACGCCTGCTGCACCGTCCGACTTTATCCGAGATATCGTCGCGCAGGCTGTGCAGGAGGGGGCGTACCCGAGGGTGACGACGCGGTTTCCGCCGGAGCCGAATGGGTATCTTCATATCGGCCATGCGAAGAGCATTTGCTTGAACTTCGGCATCGCACGGGAGTTTGGCGGGGTGTGCCATTTGCGGATGGATGATACGAATCCGACGAAGGAAGACGTGGAGTATGATGAGAGCATTCAGCGCGATGTGCGCTGGCTGATCGGCGGGTGGGCGGATGGCGTGATGGGGCTGAAGGGGAACGGGGAGCCGTTTTATGCGAGCGATTATTTTGAGCAGCTTCATGGGTTTGCAGTGACGCTGATCCAGAAGGGGCTGGCGTTCGTCTGCGACCTCACTGCGGAGGAAATGGCGGCGCATCGTGGGGTGCCTTCGATGCCCGGGATTCGTTCGCCTTTTGCCGAGCGCAGCGTGGAGGAGAATCTCGACCTTTTTGCGCGGATGCGTGCGGGAGAGTTTGCGGATGGGTCGAAGACGCTGCGGGCGAAGATCGATATGGCGTCGCCCAATATCCACATGCGCGACCCGGTGCTGTATCGCATCCGCAAAGTGGCGCATCACCGCACGGGTTCGGCGTGGGCGATTTATCCGATGTATGATTACGCGCACTGTTTGAGCGATGCGATCGAGGGCATCTCGCACTCGATTTGCACGCTGGAGTTTGAGGTGCATCGTCCTCTGTATGATTGGCTGGTGGATGCGGTGGGGCTCTGGAACCCGAGGCCGCATCAATATGAATTTGCGCGGCTCAATTTGAACTACACGGTGATGAGTAAGCGCAAGCTGCTGCAACTCGTGGAGGAGCGACTGGTGACGGGCTGGGACGACCCTCGGATGCCGACGATCAGCGGGATGCGGCGGCGCGGAGTGACGCCGGAGGCGCTGCGGAATTTCGCGTATCACATCGGCGTGACGAAGTTCAAATCGCTGACGGATGTGGCCGTGCTGGAAAACGAAATCCGCTCGGACCTCAATGCCCGTGCGCTCCGGCGGCTGGCGGTGTTGCGTCCGCTGAAAGTGGTGATCGTCAATTTCCCCGAGGGCGGCGTGGCTCCGTGCGTGGCAGGGAATCTCCCGAACGATGAAGCCGCAGGGATGCGAGAGATCGCGTTCACCCGCGAGCTGTGGATCGAGCAAGACGACTTCATGGAGGTGCCCGCGCCGAAGTATTTCCGCCTCAAACCGGGCGGAGAAGTGCGACTGAAGTATGCGTTCATCATCAAGTGCGAGTCGCTGGTGAAGGACGCGGCGGGCAACGTGACGGAACTTCACTGCACGGCGGATTTCGACAGCCGGAGCGGCGGGCTGACGGCTGGGCGAAAGGTGAAGGGAACGATCCATTGGGTAAGCGCGACGGAGTGCGTGGATGCCGAGGTGCGGCTCTACGATAGGCTCTTCACGGAAGCCGACCCCGAGGCGGACGGACGTGATTTTAAGACGGTGATGAACCCGCACTCGCTGGACGTGGTGCGCGCAAAGCTGGAGCCATCGCTGGCGGCGGCGACGCTGGAGGAGCGGTATCAGTTCGAGCGGCTGGCGTATTTCTGCATGGACCCGGACTCGAAGCCGGACGCGCTGGTGTTTAATCGGACGATCACGCTGAAGGACGCTTGGACGAAAGAGGCTGGGAAGGCGTAGTCTCGCCGGTTGTCTCTCGCGTGAATCCAAACCAAGCGCTCGTCCGAATCTCGCTGCCATTGCTGCTCGCCGCTGCGCAAGTCGCGGCGGGCGCGGATGCGACGGCGCTCTGGGCGCGCAAGGTGCAGCCGCTTTTCGATGTGCAGTGTGTGAAGTGCCACGGCCCGCTGGAGCAGAAAAACGGACTGGAACTCGACACTGCGCAAGCCGTGCTCAAGGGCAGCGAAGATGGCCCGGTGGTCGTTCCGGGGAAACCGGAGGAGAGCACACTCTACAAAAATCTCGCCGCCGGCAGCGACCCACACATGCCGCCGAAGAAGCAGCTCACCGACGCCGAACGCGACACGATCCGCGAATGGATCGCGGCGATGAACACAGCCCCGCCGACGCCTGCGGCAAAGTCTGCGGAGGCTCGGCAATTTGCCTCCATCCCGCAGGCCATCGACACGTTGGTCGCGGATGGCTGGGCGCAACATGGAGTGAAGCCAGCGACGGCTGTGGACGAGCGAACGTGGTGCCGCCGCGTCTATCTCGACCTCGCGGGGCGCATCCCCACGCAGGCAGAAGCAGACGCATTTTCCTCCAGCACCGAACCCACAAAACGCGATGCGCTGGTGGATCGTCTGCTCGGCTCCGAGGAATATCCGGTGCGGATGCGGGAGCTGTGGGACGTGTTCCTGATGGGGCGCGGGAAACGTGGGAACCAAGAAGATCGCCGGCGCGACAATGGCTGGTGGTCCTTCCTCGAAAACGCCTTCCGCACGAACCGTCCGTGGAATCTCGCCGTGCGCGACCTCCTCACCGCTCGCCCGGAAAAGCCGGAAGACAAAGGCGCTTCGTGGTTTCTCTACGAGCGGAAGAACGAACATCAGCAAATCGCCGAGGCCGTCGCGCCTATCGTCTATGGGACGAAGATCGACTGCGCGCAGTGCCACGACCATCCGCTCGCGAGGGAGATCAAGCAGGCGCATTACTGGGGATTGGTCGCGGCGTTTAACCGAAGCAAAAACGTCGAGGGATCATCGAGCGTGGCGGAGTCGGCTGTGGGCGGGTTCATCAATTTTACCAATCTGAAAAAGGAGTCGCAGCCTGCGCTCGTCACACTCCTCACCGGCCACACCGTCGATGAAGCTCGCCCGGCTGGGGAGCAAAAGGACAGCAACGATCTCTACGTAGACGCCGCCGCAAAAGTACGCGTACCGAAGGTCTCACGGCGCGAAGCATTTGCCGACGAAGCAACGCACGAGAACCCGCTGCTCGCCCGCGCATTTGTGAACCGCATGTGGGCCGCGCTCATGGGCCGTGGAATCGTTCATCCAGCCGATGAGATGAACGCGCGCAACGTGCCGAGCCACCCCGAACTGCTCGACTGGCTGGCGCGGGATTTTTCCACGAATCACTACGAAACCCAACGACTGGTTCGCGGCATCGTGCTGAGTCGCGTCTATGCACTCGGGGCCACGGATTCTGCGCCCGAGACGTTTGCCGGGGCGCAGGAACGCCCGCTCACGGCCGAGCAAATCGCTCGCTCTTGGCGAATTGCTGCCGGTTTCCCCGCAGAGGACAAGACGCTCCGCCGCGCTGTGATCGGTGCCATTCCCGAAGTCCTTCCACGGGAATACACCACGTCATTCCAGCAAGCGCAGTTCTTCACCAACACCCCCGCACTCGCCGAAATCCTGGAGCCCTCGCCCAACAACGCGACGACACGCATCGCAGCACTGCCAAACGCGACGGCGCGGGTGAATGCTGCATTTCTCACCGTGTATGGACGCACGCCGGACACAGAAGAGGCGACGCAGTCCGCAGCCTTCCTCACCGCACGAGCCGAGAAGCCGGAAGACGGCGTGCGCGATCTCCTGTGGGCGCTGATGACGACCGCCGAGTTTCTCACGATGCCCTGACCCGCCGACTACTCCGTCGTCGCGCGTCCGCCGTCGCCCACTGCTTGCTCGAATGCGCGCCACGCCAGCGCAGCGCACTTCACGCGCTGAGGGAATTTGCGCACGCCTTTGAGCAGGATGATGTCGCCGAGGCCGGTGGTGTCCACGGGAGTTTCGGACGTGATGAGTGTGTGGAAAGCGGTGGCGAGGCGGGTAGATTCTTCGCGTGATTTGCCTTTCAGTTTCATCGTCATGAGCGAGGCACTGGCTTGGCTGATGGCGCATCCGCTGCCGGTGAACTTGATGTCTTCCACCTCGCCCGCCGGGCCGAATTTTACCGAGAGGAGAATCTCGTCGCCGCAGGATGGGTTGTCGCCTTGGACTTGTGTGGCACCCGGGAGTTCGCCGCGATTGCGGGGACGCTTGCTGTGGTCGAGGATGACGGTTTGGTAGAGTTCTTCGAGTTCGTCGGACATGAGTTATTGCACGCGTTGTTCGACAGCGTGGGCTGAGGCGATGATGGCTTTGTAAATCGTCTCGATGCTTTCGGCAGGAAGGACGCTGCCGAGCCGTGCGTCGGTGACTTTGGCGAAGACTTGTTTCTCGCGCTGGGCGTCGAAGATGGGCTGGCCCGTCTCCTTTTTCAAAAGGCCCACGTCCACCGCGACGGCGGCGCGCTCGTGCAGGAGGCGGACGATTTGTTCGTCGAGGAGGTCTATTTTTGTGCGGAGTTCGAGAAGTGTCACGGTTGCGGTTCGGTAGGTTCGATGGGCTCGGGTTCGGCGACAGGAATTGCGGGTATTTCTTCCAGCGGGAGTTCGGGGTGCGGCTCCTCGGCTTTTTTCGGCTCGGGGTATTCAGCTTTGGGCAGAGGGACGCGACGGAGTTCGTCGCAGTTGGGTAGCTCGGCGACTTGCTTGAGCCCGAAGTGTTGCAGGAAATACTCCGTAGTTTCGTACAGGAGCGGACGGCCCGGAAGGTCGGCGCGGCCCGCGATTTTTACGAGCGTGCGGTCGAGCAATACTTGCATGACTCCATCCACGGCGACGCCGCGCACGGCCTCGATGTCGGCACGCGTGACGGGCTGGCGGTAAGCGATGATGGCGAGCGTCTCCAGCGCAGGCCCGCTGAGTCGCGTCGGGCGGCTCTCGGGGTAGAGCTGCCGGACCCATTGCGCGCCTTCGGAGCGGGTGACGTAGGACCAGCCCATCGCGCCATCGTTGAGGCTAAACGCGCGGCTTTCGCGCTCATATTCCGCAGAGAGAAGGTTGAGGTGCGAAGCGATGTCTTCCTCGCTGGCGTCGCCCATCGCGATGATGTCGAGGTCCTCCGTATCGGCGGCGGCACCGCGCAGGGCTTTGCGGATCTCATCCAGTAATATCGGCTTGGGCGAGGCGAAGACGATGGCCTCCAGAGCTTGCTTGAGCGTGTACATAACCTAGGTGACGCAGTGGACTTCGATTTCCGCGAACGGCTCGCTTTGCACGCAGCGGAGTTTTTTGACGCGGATGAGTTCCAGCAGAGCAAGGAACGTGACGACGATTTCCGGGCGGGAAGCCGCGCTGGTAAACAGCTCGGTGAACTTCAGCATCACGCCGGAGTTCGTCATTTTCAAAATGAGATCGATCTTGTCGGCGACGCTGAAGTTCTCCTCGAAAATCTCAGCGAGATTCTCCGTCTTCGATTCGATGCGCTTGAGGATTTTGTTGAACGCGTTGATGAGGTCAAAGACGGACACTTCCCCGAGAGGACGCTCGATTTCCTCCGGCTTCTCCACGGCGCGCGGGTAGATTCCTTGCAACGCCTCCTCGCGCCTCCCGAGGTGTGCGGCGGCTTCTTTGAACTTCTTGTATTCGAGCAACTGGCGCACGAGTTCCCAGCGCGGGTCTTCCTCGTCCATCTCCTCTTCGGGCGGCTGCACGGCGGCAGGCAGCAGGCTCCGGCTCTTGATGTACACGAGCGTCGCGGCCATGAGGATGAACTCGCCCGCCACATCAAGGTCCATCATTTTGAACGCATCCATGAACGACAAATACTGCGTCGTGATGTGCTCGATGGGGATGTCGTAAATGTCGATCTCATCGCGCTTGATGAGATAAAGCAGGAGGTCCAACGGCCCCTCAAAGACTTCGAGTTTCACTTTATATTCCTTCATGTGCGTCGTGTAACGGGCGCGGAGGGTAAAGGCGACGGCTTTTCTGGCAAGCGCGGGTTTTTCCCCGTGAACGGCAGGATTTTAAGGACGACGACGACGACCGCAAAGCAGCGTCGCCAACCCGCCAAACATCAACGCGACGCCCGTCGGTTCGGGGACCATCAAGGCGATGTCATTGCCACCGCTGAATGATCCGTTGGTAGAATTCGCGGTGTAGCTGATCGTCAGGGAGTAGCCATTGACAACGAATGTCGAGCCTTGCGTCTTGCCGGAAAAGGTGCCCGTCACCGCGTCCACGCCATCATTGATCATGATGAAGAAAATGTCGGTGTTTTGAAGTCCCCCAGGCGCGGTCACGACGAGGTTTGAGTTTCCGAGGGAAATAGTGCCATCGGTCGCCGCGCTCTTGCCGATATTGAGTTGGTCGTATTCTCCCGGAACCGGCTGCGATCCTCCCGCGCGAGCAAGGTCCACAGCGAAATTTGTCCCGGCGACGAACGACACGCTGCCTCCAATCGAGAGAACGCCCGTGGTGATTCCGGGTGCGATCGTAGCGCCAGAAGCCGTCGCACTGAGCGAGCCGGGAATCGTCCCGTTCCCAGCCAGAGTTCCAGCCGAGACTGCTACGTTGCCGGTGAACGTGCTGGTGCCATTGATCGAGAGTTTCCCGGTGCCCGTTTTTGTGATCCCGAACGAACCGGAAATTGCGCCGTTAAGCTCTAAATCCGCCGTTGGGTTAAACGTCGTGGCCCCCGTGAGCGTCGTGGCTCCATCAAACGCGAGTTTGTATGCCGATGTCGTCGTCACACTCAAAGTTGAGGTGCCCGTTCCAATGGACAGTCCGCCCATTTTCACGGTGTTTCCGGTATTGGACGCGCCCACGCGAGAGACCTGGATCGTCGAAGAACCGCCTCCCACGACGAAGTTATTGCCATAGTTCAGAGTCCCATTGCTCCCTAACCCATTATCCAGAATCGTGGCGCTGGCAGCAGTAAGGTTGACGGTGGCACTTCCCAGCGTGTTTCCAGTCGTTGTCGGCTCGCTCCTGAGCGTGGTGTTCGTAGGAAGAATATACGACCCTGAAAATGTGCTCGTCGTATTACTGAGCTTGAGGGTGCGGCCGGAAGTCGCGAGCGTCACGTTTCCATTGCCGGAAATGGGACCGGTAAACACCGGATCATAGTCGGTATTCAGGGTAACAGCCCCGGTGAAACTCGAAGCACCGTCGAATGCCGTCGAGAATGAGTTTAGCCCGATCATACGCACTGTCGTGGCGAAAGGAGCCGCGTTGGCATTGACCGTCAAGCCACCGAGCCGAACGACTTTCGTCGTGTTCGCTGAGACCCGATCTACATCGATTGTAGAAGTGGATGCGGTGGGCGTAATTCCATCCCCCGCGAAAGTAGGCTGGATGATCACGTTGTTGCCGTACGCGAGGTCCGTAGCGGCAGAACCATTATCGCGGATGCGGAGCGTCGAACTCGTCAGTTGGACCGATGCGGCACCGAGCGTTTTCCCCACTCCGCCAGCGGCTTGCGCGAGGAGGATTTGATTCGTCCGAATATCGAAGAGCCCGCTGAAGGTGTTGGCCGTATTTGTAATCGTGAGGGCCTTGCTGCTATTCGCGGTATTGCTTGCGACGATAGTAGAAAGCGTTCCAGCACCCGACATCGGGCCGCTAATCGTAATTGTCTGCTGATTCGCCGGCGTCGTGTAGCTGTAAAGTTGCACGAACGACGGGCTCTGCACATTCACGGCACCAGAATAGACGGTGGCATCGCCACTCCGAGTCCCGATTGCTCCCCCGTTCATAATGATCGCGTTGGCGATCGTCATGTTTTTCGGTGCCAGCACACCCGTTCCCGTCACCGCGACACTGCCGCTGCCAAGAGACCCCGCGACCGCACTCTCCAACACTCCCTCGGTGACAGTCCAATTGCTCGTCAGCGTGCTATTGACTGCGTTTAAGCGGAGCGTTCCGTCACCGTATTTTGCCAGCGGTCCTGAGCCCGCGAGAGCGTTTGCCTGCGAGAACCACATACCACCATCGTCATCGGGGTCGCCGTTGAGCACAGAAATACCGCCTCCCGTCGTAGGACTTACGGTCACCGTTCTTAAGTTCGCAGCATCCGCAAATACAAAGAGCGCTGGATTGCTATACTCCAAAATCCCCCCGCTCAACGTTACTGGCTGATTGGTGCTTCCGAGATTGGCCGGGTCGAAAAACTGCAACCGTCCTCCCGTGATCGTCACGCCAGCAGAATAACCAGAGTTCGCACCACCGAGGATAACCGTCCCCACACCAGCCTTGGTCAGCCGAGCACTCCCGGTAATATTTCCATCCAAAGTCAACTGACCGTCCGACGAAATCGTTCCGCCCGGTGAGTTAATCGTAATAGCCTTATTGCTCGTCGCCGCAGGAGACGTCACCTCAAGCGTTCCTCCATTAAAAGAAATCGTGCTACCGGAACCAATCGCCCCGACCTGCCCGACATCATTGACAGCAGCGACTCGGACCTTCCCAGCGTTTAGAGTTACCGATCCAGTGAATGAACTCGGAGCGAATAGCTCGACCGTCCCAGCGCCGTTTTTAATGAAACCTGTCGTTCCCGCAATTCCTTCGGAGCCTGTTACCGTGTAAGTCTTAGTGATGTTTTCGAAGCGCACACCTGCGGGGAAAACGTTGCCATTGCTAATATCAACGTTCGTGTTGAGTGCCGTATCATTGAAGACAGCGACATCCGAGTCCGAAAAGTCCGTGGGGCTCGTCCCGTTGGAATTCAATACCCAGTTTTTAGGGCTGGATTGGGTTCCGTTTATCCAATCATTCCCGAGCGAACCGCTCCAAAGCGGATTATCCGAGGATGCGACAACCAACTGGATCTGAGTTGTCGGCACATCATTTTTAATCGTCGCAACCACCCGATTGGGAGTCGTCCCTAGTTTGAATGCCGTAGCTCCAGTCCCACCTATCGTTCCATTATAATCAATCAACACGTAAGTCCCTGGCGCAGGTGCAGTTCCAGAGACATTTAAGGTAACGGTGTTCGCGCCGCCGTTCGCGACCAGTCCGCCCGAGTTGTTGACCGTAATGATCGCGGGGGTTGAATTACGGGTCAGATTGATCGTCGCTACGTTCCCGGCAGCACTTCCGAGCGTGAGCGACTGGACAGTCAATCCACCGAGGCCTTCAACCCCGACATCAATCTGCCCACTATTAGACACAGTGACATTGCCGCCAGTCGACCCCTTTCCCGAGAAAATCGCCCCGGCCCCAACTGTGATCGGGGTGGATGCGAGCGAACCATCAAACACAAACTTCCCTCCGCTAATTGTCGTCGCCTGCGCGTAAGATTGCGGGCCAGGGAGAGTCAAGGTTCCCGCTCCAGATTTTAGGATTCCTCCGTTAGTAACAGTAATCGGAGCCGATATGGAGCCCAAGTCGAGAGTGTCCGTAACATTCGTGACCTCAAACGTCCGAGTCGCACCGCCTAGATTGATCTCCCCTTTCGGTCCAGCGACACCCGCTTTCACGAACTTGCTAATCCCCGTCGAGGTTAAGTTTCCATTCAGCGCGAGAATACTCCCGACCGAAGCTGCTCCTACGACGCTGATGGTTCCATTTCCCGTATTAAAGGTGAGGGTGGCACCATTAAGAAACAGCCCACCGGCTCCTACCGTCAGCTTACTCTCATTGTTAGCGGTCCCACTACCACCGTCAAAACGAATCGTGCCAGGGCTTGCAACGTCCACTCGATTCGAGGTCATCAGGCCACCCCGCTGGATAGATGCGGTTCCGCCGGTGATTTGGAAGCGATCCGTCAGATTAATGCCGCCAGACGCTAGAGTGCGCGTCGTCGTAAAGGAGCCGGAATTCAGATTGATCCGTGCAAACGTATCCGTGAAATTCGTCGTCGTAAGGTCATTCGGGTCGCCAAACGAGCCGCCATCGATCGTCACCACCGCAGTATTGGCGATCTGATTGATCAAATCGGGCGTCGTGAGGAAAGTCGCGCCCAAGCCGATGGCGAGGTCTCCTGGAATCGCATTGATGCCCGAAGTTTTTGCAGCGATCAGAGTGCCGACATCGAGAAAGGTTCCGCCAGTGTAAGTGTTAGCTGTCGCGCCAGAGAGCGTCAAAGCGGCACCACCCCGCTTCCGCATGAGCCCTGTTCCAGAGATCGTATGCGTCACAGCGGCATTCGTTGGGAAATCGAAGATCAACTCTCCGTTGTTCGTCACCGTCGTCCCGGTGCCGAGCGTTCCGTCGCCATTCGCATCGCCCACCTGAAGCACACCTTGGGAAATGACCGTATTTCCGTAGCTGTTTGCGCCACTGATCACGAGCGTCCCGGCCCCCGTTTTCGTCAGATTTCCCGACCCAGAAATCGCCCCCGAGAGCGTTACCGAGCCAGATTCCGTCTTAATCGTCGCGCCACCTGCGTTAATGGTGATGGCGCGGTCCGTAGAATCGCCCCCAAATCCCGTGTACTCCAGAGTCGCAGCATCAATGGTAATATTCGAGCCAGCACCGAGCGAGCTGCTCACCCCGCTATTCGCGACCGAGAAAGCCGCAAGCGTTCCGCCATTGATGGTGACGCCGCCGGTAAACGAATGCGACGTATTGCTAATCTCGACCCGCGCGGCCCCCGATTTCGTCAGCGCTCCCGTTCCAGCGATTCCTCCGTTAGACCCACCGATCACATACGGCTTGCTGTCATTGGTAAAAACGACCGATGCGGGCGAAACATCGCCGTTATTGATCGAAACGTTCGTATTGCTCGCAAGGTCCGTAAACGTCGTAATATCAAGCGCTTGAAAGTCCGTCCCAGTCGCCTTATTGGAATTGAGCACCCAGTTTTTCGGTGCCGCCTGCGTGGCCAGCGCCCATTCGCCATTCAACGAGCCAGTCCAGATTGGGAAGTCGAACATCGTCACACGTAAATCAACGCTGGTGTTTCCAGTGTTATTCACAAGGATCGCGTCCACACGATTCGGCTTTTGCCCGATCCGGAATGCGTTAAAGAGGGGCACCGTCAGCGCTGTCCCGACGTAATCCAGCAAAACGAAATCCCCGGTCGCGGTGACGCTCGGAAACTCAAAGGACACCGAATTGGCACCGCCATTCACGGTCAGCCCGTTACTCGCTGTGACGTTGATTTTTGACCCCAAAGCGCTCTGAATCGTCGCCGTGTTCCCTGCTGTGGTGCCAAACCGTAAGTTGGAAAACGTCAGATTCCCCGAGGACAGTTGGACGCGCCCACCATTGCCAATCGTCGTGGTGCCGTTCACCGTTCCTGTGCCCGTGATGATTCCGCCGGAGTTCACGTTCGTCGTGCTGCCCGCAGCAATCGTCCCGGTGACCCGTGCGATGCCCTTGTCGTTCACGTTCATCGTGAAGACCGACCCTGTTGCGTTCTCGATGCGTGCGAGCGCGCTCCCGCTCGCTCCGCCGAGCAGATTGACCGTCGCACCGCTGCCGAGCAGCCCGCCAGTGGCCAAAATGAACGTGCCGCCCGTATTGACGGCTATCGTGTTCGCGTTGGTCGCATTCCCGGTGATTTCGTAAGTCCCTGTCGCATTCACCGTCACCGCGCTCGAGGCAAGGAGGGAGCCGCTTTGCGAGACTTTGCCGCCCGATATAAATAGCCCGCCGCTAAACGTATTTACGCCGCCCATTCGCAGCGTGCCCAAGCCCGTCTTCTGCAAGTAGCGCGCTACCGCGTCTTCCGAGATATTGCTTTTGATGTCCAGAGTTCCACCACTGGCCACATCGAAATCGCCCCCTTGTGCGAGTTGAAGCGTGATGGTTTTTCCAGAGGTCCCGCTCTGGATCGTGTAAGTCTGCGAATTGAGCGTCGCAATCAACGGAGTGAACGTCCCACGACCGTTCAGCGTGAGCGTCATATTCGTCGCCGTATCGTTGTTTTGCAACGAGATCGCTCCCGCACCGTTGAACGTCAAATCTTGGACGTTCGTCGAAGTGACTGTGGACGAGTAATTGACGATTGTGGCTGACGTTAATGTGCTCTGGATGAACACATTATCCGTAATCGCCGGAACTCCAGCCGCCGTCCAGCTCCCCGCAGTCCCCCAAGCGATTCCCGCAGCCGTTGCGGTGATCACTTTTTGTGCCGCCCAGCCAGCCGTCGGCAGCAGCACAAAGGCGGCTGCGATACTGGTTGAGAGGATGCGCTGAGATTTCATAAACGGTGTGTGGAAGTTGCTCTTTCTATCGCCCTCTCAGCCCTCGCGTGCAAGGGGGAATTTCCCCCACTTGCAGCGAGGGATGTGATTAAAAGTGGAACAGCGAACGGGCGCGATAGCGACAAGGAGCGGCGACATTCTTGTCGCTGTCGCTATAGCGCGAAGCGCCCAATCTTTTCGGCGCGGCTCTCGGAACTCGCACGGTTTAGAGATCAGGCGCTTCGCGCTTTTAGGTCGGCGACAAGAATGTCGCCGCTCCTTGTGCGCTTCGCGCTTTGTTCCACTTTTCATCACGCTCGGTTATTGCCGGACTACAAAGGCTTTGTTGTTCACGATGCGATAACGGTAGAGCGGTTCGAGGCTCTTTTTCTTTGTTGCGGGGTCTTGGTAGTCAGGGTCGGTCTTAAACGCACCATCAGCCGGGTCGATGTAGCGCTCAATCGTTGTGGAGCCGCGATATTCACCTGTCACGGAGTCTTTCGACTCATCCCATTGATTCGCGCTCGAAGTCGGCGATTTCGCCAGGGATTGCGCCCAGATATGGACGGTGAAGACGTTCGATTTCGTCGTCGCCCTTGGATAGATGTGCGAATAAGGACGCTCCCTTTGATTATCACCGGTCATCCCATTCGTAATTTCCCAGAACGTATCACGCTGCGATGGCTTCGTGAAGCCCGCCGTCGGGCATAGAAGGTCCACCTCACATATCTCCGATGCGGAGCGGAAATAGCCATTCTTCTTAAGGCGCGGTGCGAAACTGTCATTGATGGTCGCCTCCACATCAATTTTGTGACGATACACATTAGAATTGGTCATCGGCCTTTCTGTGTGAGCGCAATCCGGTGCATTAGACGGCACGACCAACTGATAGAGCCCACTCAGAAGTCCTTCTACAGCAGTGTAACGCTCGATATAGCCATGCCCAGAATTGCCTTTGTCGGCGAAGTAGCTGAACGGTGCCAACATGCTATTGATGTTAATCTTCCCAGCAGTCGAAAGAGGCTCGCTGATCGGATAGGGTTCAACCACCGGCATGTGGAAGAGGTCTAGCATGTAGTGATCAAGAGGAGTAATCCCACCTCGATGAGAATTCGCCTTCTGTGGGGCTGGCCGGAAAAGGAGCGTCTCCCACGGCCGAGGTGCAGTTGCTGACACCCCATTCGGCAGAGAACCAAACATCACAGCCGAAGATATCAAGCGATTCGGCGAGAAAAACGATTCGCCGACTTCTTCATATCCCCCACCGCCACGGTAGTAGGGAATCGCTCCACCACCGACGTAATCATCGTCGAGTTTGAAGCGCATATTGCCTTCGTCTGGCTTATTGATATAGGCACCGTCGGTCTGCTTCGAGATTCCACGGTCGAAATCCCCCAATCCGCCACCAGACCGTTGAATGCCATTCACATCGGCGGGGACTTTTGCTACTTTATCGGGGCGATCTACAACAGTCGAAGTCAACTTACCCTTTTGCGCACCAGTAATGAGGCGCCCCCATCCGGAGCGAAGATTATGAACTAGATTCGTTGCAGCGTCGTTATACGAACCAGGTCCCACTGCCCCGCTTTTACCAGCGCGTGCGAAGAATTTAGCTGGCACGTTGGGAAGTGCTGCAATCAAGCGATAATCTCCGAGCGATAATCCGTTGGCTTCCATACTGCGGACGATGTCCTCCGCGAAAACCTGAACGTTATTACCCGCCATTCGCTCTTGAAGGGTGTAATTTATATCAGCCGCGCCGTTGGCGTGCTTTTTCGGCACCGGAAGCGTGAGTAAGACAGGCGATGGGATTCCGAAGTCCACAGTGATCGTCTGGATAGGGGGGCCGACTTGCGAAGTATTTGAGCCAATTGCTGGCGGCGGGTTTGTATTTGCACGGAGCAACGGGAATATTTTGATCTCAAATGAACCGGGCTTCAGCCTGAAATTAAGCGGAAGCTCGTTATTCTGCCCGCGCATGACATACCGTTTTGAAATGTAGGGATACACCTGATCTTCGGAGCCAACTGCTGGCGGAAGCTTCTGGAATATCTTGGCTTTTCTCGACGTTCCGGCGTCGTACATAAATTGGTTGCTGATTCCCCGAGTGGGCTGGAAGAACCGTCCATCCCATCCTCGATACGCATCGACCTCGACATAGTTCATTTCTCCCGAGGCGAGCCTAAGGGGCTCTTCTGCTGGTGGGGCACCACCCGGCGCACCACCTGGTTTATCAAGAGTGATCGTCGTTGGGGTGAGTTCCTTGATCGAATATGCGTATGCCTCGCACAAAGCAGGGTAACCAGCCGCCGGCGTAAACATTTCCACCGCAAGGGCACAGCGAATCGGGACCGCTTTTCCTTCATCTGCGGCAGTCCAAACATCGTCTTGAGGAAGAAGGTATCCGGCCGGAGCACCAGTTGTCACTGTATCATCGTAGTAGCACCAAATCGCTACCTCTGAGACCGTAGGGAAACGTCCAAACCCCTGAGTGTTCGCAATTCTCAACGGAGTGATTTGCCCCGATCCGGGGATTCCCTTTCCACTAGGGTCATTTCCGTATTGAGGAGTGTATGCGAGTGGGAAGCTGTTTGTCGCGGTGTTCCCGTTGTGGGTATCGATGATATTCGTGCAGCGAATATAGTCAAACATTGAAGTTAATATTTGCGCCATTCCAACCGGGGTGTATTTGGATGTAAAACTACCACCGCCAGCGGGATTTGAGCGTGCGAGCAAGTCCATCATGTATGTGTAGAGGGTAGCGTTGCGAGCGCCGTCCACCGTCATGTCTTCGGTTGCACTCCAAGGATTGCTCCGCTGAAAATAGAACTTCGCGCCTTTCGCACCTTGGTCCGGCGAGCCAACCGTGGAGCAGAATGCAATGACTTGGTCGAACCCGGACCGTTTCGCATCGTTGACGTGAATCGGCCAAATACTCATCCTCGGCAGGCCAAAAAGGTTTAACTCTGGAGCCCGGCTAGAGGTCGTGAGGAACATCCGCAGCCGTTGCAAGTTCTCTGGAGTGAAATTGGGATTTGCAGCGTCCGTGCTGGGCGCATCTTCCTTCGGCGTGGCGGTGGTCTGGAACGCCGCGTACCAGCTATCATGGTCGAGTGGTGAACGATCCGGGCGGAAGAAATAGTCATCAACCGCTGGGAAGAGCCGATCCCGCTCAAAAACACGGTTATCGAGCGTCAAAACGGGCGTCATGGAGGGATACTGCGGGTTGCGACTCGCGCCCATCGTCGTGCCGATTCCGCCTAAAATACGCGGAGCCTTGCGATAGATGGATTCTTTATACTGAGCATCCGTATATTTCTGCCCCTTTTTAGTGGAGTTCGGTGAAGGGAAAAGCCAACGAATTGCAGGGGCCAAGCTTGTCGTGGCGGGGTGGCCGGGAAAACGCTGATACTCTCCGCCTACTGGCTGCGATGCGGCAAGCGCCAGAAGTGGATCAGCGGCGCTATAGGCCAGACTGCCGTCAGTGTTAATACGCCCTGCCTCTTGGACCGTGCCGACGGAAGGCGTGTCCCAGTAAGTCGGCTCGGAAGCGGTGTTGAGATTGAGTTTACTGCCTTCGTCGTCCGTCCAAAAAGCGATCCGCGCAATCGGGGGATTTGTGGCAGTTGCGTTCGGGATGGTGAGCGAGTCCCCATCTCCAGTCGGAGCGACTAATTGCCCATCTCTGAGCTGGTAGAGCCACTGAACAATCATCGGAAGCGTGGGGATTTCATCCCCCTCAGAGTCTTTTCGCGGTGTCGAAGAGCTTCCGACATCAGCAGAATGAAATCCACGGACGATGCCGGTCCCCGGTGCCGTTACTTTCCCATTTTCGTTATGCTTCGCGCGAGGGTCGCAAATCGGAAAGTAGGCTTCATATTGGTCCTTTTTCCCCGCAATCGGCAAATAGATAGGTGCGTTCAAATCGACGTAACCTGGTGCTGCTTTCGTCTTATCCTTAGGGTCGAATCCAAGCTCCACTTCTTTGGATGCGTCGGCATTGTATTTCTTCCCATCCACTCGCATCTTGCCCGACGAATACAGCTTGAACGCGTCAGTGTCGGTCCCGCCTTCAAACGTTCGCATCAATCCGGGTTGGCTCGCCCATGCCCGATTGGGAGCCGCCGGGTCGTAAGTGGCATCGCGAATCTGCGAGATGACGAGATTCACGGCCGTTTCTGAAGCCTGCCGCGCCTCAAGTCCTTGGAGCGAGAGTTTTGCGGAGCGTCCTTCGGTAGCGACGCGGCTCATAAAGGCCACCATTACGGCGGAAATGAGCACAATCATCGAAAGGACGATGATCAGTGCGATACCGGAGCGGTTGTGAGAAGTAGAATACATTGAAGTTTTCATGGTTGGTGTGTCTGGGTTATTGGTTGGTGTTGGTCCATTTTGCGGACCGCATGACGACGTCGGTAGTGAAGATTCGGAAGTTCATCTTCGGTAATTTCAGAGAGTCATCCAGCCCTGCGAGACGCCCGAGGAGCGATTGCTCGCTCGGCTTTGATTCAGCTCCGAGTTCTTCGTTGAATTTCTTCTCATCGAGCAAATTCTTAAAAAGTCCCTTCGCCCAATGCTCGGAGGGGCCGCTCTTGGGGTCGCTGATGCTATTTTCTAGTTTCGCCCCCGAATCTTCATCAATGGCAACAAGCGTTACCTGAAGAATCGGAGGAAGTTGCGCATATTGGCTCCGTTCTTGATCCGAGGTTAGTAGCGAGGCAACGGTTGTGGTGCCTTTTGTGAAGTCGCCATCGTACACCTTATCGGGCCGTGAGTCATACTCATAATCCAACGTGAGGTCATTTAAGAGCTTCTTCTGCTTCCTGTCGCTTTCCGGCAATTTCGGAACGATGATCATAGCCACAATATTGTCGGCCAGAGGGCGGGAATAGTCAGTCTTGACCCCAAGCGTCGGCTGAAATTTCCCGACCGCAACTTTGATCCAATCGGTCGCATTCTCGTAAACTTTGCTTCGAGCTCCCTCATTGGCCGGAGCAACAAAGTTGCCTGATTTTCCACCGGGTTTTGTGTACCATCTGTTATTGTAAATAGCGACGGTCTCGGCTGGCTGCGTGACCTCCATCAGCCGGTAGCGATAACGTGGAGCGATTTTATTGGCAGCAAGGTCATCTTTAAGGAATGTGGGCACGACTTGGTCTTGGCTCCAATGGATATAATACCCACACACATTCATCAGCCCATTCAAAAAGCGATACTTGCGTTTTACTTCCTTATCATTCGAGGAATCTGTAGTTGGCGCTGCCTCGTAGCCACTGGCGGAGAGCACCGTATTATCGTCCTGATAACTCACACCGAGCGGCGCTTGGAAAAAGACCGCGTGAGTCGGGTCGATGACTTCTGTCGAATCTAGAATCTTGGCGCTGGCCGCAAGTCCCGAAACAAAATGTAAGTCAGACGCCCTCCGATACCCTGTTGGACGAGTCTCTCCATACGGTAATTTAGCACCGTTAGTGCCTTTGTCCGTTGAGTCGAGATCGTAGTAAGTGTTGAGCGTGGCCTGACTCAGATTGCGAGTCATCGCCTCGAACGCCACACGGGCCGTCTGAAACTGGCCGATCCGAGAATCAGCCCCGCGCATGGTGCGCTGAGTCTGATCCATCGTGTACATCAGGAATCCCATGATCACTACGATGAGAGCGGAGGACACCATGACTTCTAGGAGGGTGAAAGCAGCGTTGATTTGTTTAAGAGTTTTCATGAGACTATTTGGTTTTGTCCATCTTCGCGATGATGATGGGCGCGATTTTCACTGGTGAGTTCTTTTTGAGTGCATCCATAGCGACCGTGCCATTGATGACATCAGATAATGCGGAATTCGCGGCGTCCGACACTTTGCCGAAAACTACATGAACGAGACGATTGATATCGGTACGATCACTTGTCGTGGCCTTGAGCCCAATGATAAATCCAGCCTGATAAACGCGGGCCGTTTTGTAAGGACTGTCCGTTGACGGGTCTTCTGAGATCGGGACTTTCTCGAGGTAACCTCCATCTGCATCGAAATAGTATTTTTGCGAAGCCAGCTTGGTGGTGAGTTGCTCATATTCTGTCGCGAGCAAAATCGAATTCATGCCCGTAAGGATTCGGGCTTCATTCGTAGTGTCTATCGCCGCGCGGGATTGGCGGAGGCCGACGGGAAGCATGGCGATGATGACCGTGAAGGCGATGCCGACAATGGCGAGCGCCAAGGAAACCTCGACCAAGCTGAAGGCTTTTCTGGATTGTGGACCGGGTGATTTCATTTTGTGAATAGTGTTTCTCGGGAGTTGGATTGATTGGTAACTACAAAGTGAATACATGCGACATACGGACCCGTCAACGGCTTTTTCGACTTTTTCGCTCGATAACGGCTTTTTTAATGAGCGTCGAGGAACACATCCATCTGCTGCCCAACGAAGACCTCTGCCCCTTTGGGGCGGTCGAATTGATAAATGACCTGCAAGACCCGCGTATCCACACGCTCGCCGCTCTCTCCCGTGAGCGACTTTTTCGGGACGATGTAGGGCTCGATACGGGAAAAACGCAGCGGAATCTCGATGTCGCGGCGTCCTTTGATATTGGCCACTGCGGGCATTTCCTTGGAAAAACGCGATGCGTTGTCTTCATCAATGTCCGCGCGGATTTGCAGTTCGTTCCGCCCGATCAAAAGCGCGGGGTCTTTGGCGGCAGGCGACGCAAATTCGCCGGGGCGGATATTCACTTGAAGCGCCACGCCGTCGCGAAGGGCGCGGACTGTGAGGAGCTCGACTTGCACCTTCATACGAGCGAGCTGGGCCTCCGCGGTCGCGATTTTGGCTTTCGTGCTGGCGAGCTGCGCCTCGGCTGCGCGGGCAGCGAACTGCGTGCGCTGGCGCTCGTCCTCGCTGGCGGCGGTGGTGAGTTTCTCAGTGCGCGCCCAGCGGTCGCGTTTGTCGGCGAGAGCGATCTCGGCTTCCGCGACCATCGTTTGTAGGGCGGCGATTTCGGCGATTTGCGCCGTGACCATTGCTTCGCTCTCGCGGGTGTCTTGTTTAATGAGCACGTCGCCCTTTTTCACGGGCTGCCCGACGGTGACAGGCACTTCCATCACCAGTCCGGCGATGGCTGGCGAGATGCGGATATTCTCATCCACGCTCTCCACAAGGCCCCGCGCACCGATGCTCTTTGGAAATGGCGCGCGCGGCGGCTCGGCGACCATCTGCGCGGTGGCAGACGGCCTGCGTGAATTGACCACGAGCCGAATGGCGCTGACGGCACCGATGACGGCGATGATGAGTAGTATCCAGAAAAAGAGGCGCTTCATGTGAAATTCAAAAACTAACGTGGTATTCTCCGGCGTTGTGCACGCCTTTTACGACGCCGTCACCCATCTCCACAATGCGGTCGGCGAAGGGAAAAATCCGGCTGTCGTGTGTGACGACGATGACGCACCGATCCGGGCGACACGCGCTGGCCTTCAGCAGTTCCATCACCTTCCGCCCCGACGCCGCATCGAGCGAAGCCGTCGGCTCATCGCAAATCAGCAAGCGCGGCTGATGCACCAGCGCCCGGGCAATCGCCACACGCTGCTGCTGCCCGCCGCTCAGCTCGCGGGGGAAAGCGCGGAGCCTTTTACCCAGCCCGACCTCCGTGAGCAACCGCGTCGCCTCCGCCTCCGCATCCCGCTTGCTCGCGCCATTCAAAAGGAGCGGCACGCTCGCATTTTCCACGATGTTCCACGTCGGGATGAGATTAAACTGCTGGAAGATAAACCCCACATTTTTCCCGCGAAACGCCGTCAGCTTTCCCGCACTGAGCTGGAGCAAATCCGTGCCAAAAACCTCCACGCTGCCCTCATCCGCCCGCATCGTCCCGCACACCACGCTGAGAAACGTCGTCTTCCCGCAGCCCGACGGCCCCACGACCATCAACATCTCGCCGCAGTGCGCGTCAAAATCCACGCCCCGCAAAGCCTGCACAGCGCTCTCGCCCTCCCCAAAAGTCTTCACCACGCCGGAAGTCCTCACGGCCAAAATCTGCGCGCTCATAGAACCCCCAGCCCCCCGCCAATCGCCATCGTGTGAACAAGCCAAAACATGAGCCGCAGAAGGAACACGCGGAGCGATGCAGGGTCAAGCATCCCTGCTTGAACTCGCTGGGAGTGCCGCCTTGCTTCCCGTGTGTGGCGGTGCTATCTCGTCGGAATGACTCAGACGATAGACGCTCTGCTCGAACCGCTCCGCCATTCACCACACATCGTGGAGGTCGCTGACCGCCTGCAAAAGCTCATCCGCGAAGAGGGCCAGCGGCGTGCGAGGTTTTACGAAGAGATGACTCCTGACCAAAAGGTTGAGTTCATTGACGGCGAGGTGATCCTTCACTCGCCTGCGAAGAACAAGCATCTGGATGTGACGACGAAAGTGCTCCGCCTTGTGAGCACTTACGTGGACATCCACCATCTCGGAGAGGTGAAATGCGAGAAGTGCCTCTGCGTTTTCCCGCGCAATGACTACGAGCCGGACATCGTGTTTTTCAGCACTAAGAAGGTCGCGAAACTCAAGCCGAACACGATGAAGTTCCCCATCCCAGACCTCATCGTCGAAGTGCTCTCGGACTCCACCGAGGCGCGCGACCGCAAAGTGAAGTATGACGACTACGAAGGCCACGGCGTCGGCGAGTATTGGATTTTGGACACGGAGAAAGGCGTCGCCGAGCAATACGTCCTGCGCGGCGCGGCGTATGAACTCACGCTCAAATCCAGCACTGGCGAGATACGCAGCGAGGTCATCAAGGGCCTCGTTCTGCCCGTGAAAGCGTTCTTTTCCGCAGAGGAAAACCTAGCCGCCTTGCGCGTCTTGCTCGCGAAAAAGTAGCTCAGCGGAAAACAATCGCGGGCTCCGCGCGGAAGACCTTTAGCAGCCCGATGCCGGATGCGAAGAGACAGATAAAAACGATCACCGCGCCCGCAAACGCCAGCACTTGCCACGGCAGATAAAAGGGCGGCTCCCCCAGCGCCATGAACCGTCGCCCCATAATTGCAGTGAGCCCCGTGCCCAGTCCGTAGCCGGTGATGCCGACGGAAAACGCCTGCAAAAATACCATCTCCGCCAGCAACGCATTGCTCGCCCCCATCGCCTTCAGCGCCGCGAGATGCCGCAAGTTCTCATGCACGAAAAGATAGAACGTCTGCCCGGAGATCGCGATTCCCACAATGATCCCGAGCACCACCACCGAGCCGAACGAAATCGGGATGCCCGTGTATTTGATATACCAGTTCATCGTCTGCTCTTGGAAATCCTCCTTCGTGAACGCTGTCACGCTCGGGATTTTCTTAATGCGCGCGACCACCTCCGCCGCTGCGATGTCGTCCCGTGGTTTCGCCAAGACGAACGACAGCATCTTCCTCTGCTGCGGCACATATTCCATCGCCCGCTCGTAGGTCGTATAAATATACGGCTGCCCCATGAAGCTCTGCTCCGCGTAGCAGATGCCGACGACGCGCGCCTCCTTGTCGTTGATCTCGAACACATCGCCGACCTTCAGCGTCACCCCCTCGGGATGCTGCGGCGAAACGGTCTTCGACGCATACTTTTTCAGCATGAGCTGATCGACCACCACCGCATTCGGCAGGCGCAAATCCTCCACATCCCCACTCGTCATCCTCGGCGGACGCCCGATCAGCGTCGCACTATCTAAACCGGTGAGCTGAATCTGCTGAAACGCCCCGTTTGGCAGCCGCGCCTGAATGATCCCCCAGTACAGCGGCACGGCCCATTCCACGCCCTCGATGCTCCGCACCCGGTTCACCTCGATGTCGCGCATCGCCACGATTTCGCTCACCTGCTCCACCTTCGCATCACACACCCAAATCGGCGCATCCACATTCCGAATCGTCGCCGTCGTCCACTGCATGAGCCCGCAAAAAACCCCGAGCTGCTGCGTCATCAGCAACGAGCAAACCGTCAGGCCGCCAATCAGCATGATGAACTTCGCCACATCCCCATAAAGCATCTTAAGAGCAAGCCGATACATCCGCGCACAGACAACACGCGCCGGCCTTATCGGTCAAGCCACGCCCATTCCTGAGGTACCGGGATTGGAGAAAGCTGAATGCTGTCGGGCAGGAGTAGCGAATTCTTTTACAAATCGAATACCGAAGCCTGACAGACACGGTTCGGCTCCTGCATAGTTTGGTCTCCATGAAAAAGAGCGTCTGGATATTCCTGCTCATCGTCCTCCTGCCTGCCGTCGTGCTCGGCTGGCTGGCGCTGCGCAGTGCCGACGAGCAGCGCTTCATCCTTGAGCGCCGCACGACCGAGCTGTTCCAGACGGAGGCGGATGCCGTCGCCGCGTCCGTCCGCGAGGCCATGACTATCGAGCGCCAGAGCTTTGGCGAAGCCGTCCGCCGCCTCCTCGCGGATAGGCCGGATGCGGAGAAACTCGCGCGCGACTTCTCCAACACCCTGCCCGAAGTCTGGCAGCGCAAGGCCGTGGGATTCGCCATCGGCCCGGATGGGAAAATCCTCGCGCCCAGCCCAGCCACCGCCGCCAAGAACAAGGACGCCGCCAAGTTCCTGTGGGAAAACGGCGCGTTCCTTTGCAGCACGCAAGCCGCCGTCGTCTATCCCGTGGCGGGCAAGACCGGCAACGTGCAGCGCAGCATGAAGAACGACGCCGCGCAGTCGCTTGCCAAAGCGAAAGCGCCCGAATTTTACGCCAGCCAGTCCAAATCCATCGAGCCCCCAGCACCCGCCGACGCCGCACTTGGGAACCAAGACGCCACGCTCCGCCTCGTCCGCCCGCAGGAGCTCGAAAACGAAGCGCAGTGGTCCGCCCTCATGCCCGCGACGGCGGAGTTTGCCGTCCTCACCAAAGACGAAGACGAGGGCATGGTCGCCCGCTTTGTGCAGGACAAGCTCGACCTCATCTTCTGGCTGCGCCCGCCCGAGGCGCGCACGTTTATTTTCGGCTGCCTCGTAGAATCTGCCGACCTCCGCGATCTATGGCCCGCGCTCCTCGCCGACCACGCGACCACCGGCGAGCCCGCACGCATCGTGGCCCTCCTCGATGACAAAGCGCGCCCCATCGCCACCACCCCTGCAGGCGCGACTGGGCTCGACTGGAAGAGCCCTTTCGTCGCCAGCGAAATCGGCGAACTCATCCCCCACTGGGAAGCCGCCATTTACCTCGCCCGCCCCACCGCCCTCGCCGACAGCGCGCGCGGGCTGCACCGCACCTTCGCGTTCCTCGTCGCCGGAGCCGTGGCCCTCATCGCGCTCGGCGGCTGGCTCGTCGCCGCCGATGTCCGCCGCCAGCTCGCCCTCGCCCAGCAAAAGACCGACTTCGTCTCCAACGTCTCCCACGAGCTAAAGACGCCCCTCACCAGCATCCGCATGTTTGCCGAGCTCATGCACGACCGCCCGCAGCCGCTCGAAAAACAGAACCAATACCTCCGCATCATCACCGTCGAAAGCGAACGCCTCACCCGCCTCATCAACAACGTCCTCGACTTCGCCAAGCTCGGGCGCAACCAGCGCCACTTCGAGAAAATGCACCTCGATCTCCACGAGCTGATCACCCGCGTTCGGGAGAGCCACGAGATGCACCTGCGCGATGCGGGCTTTACGACCGAGTGGATCGCCGCACCCGCACCCTACCCCGTCCTCGGCGACGAAGACGCCCTCGCGCAGATCCTCGTCAATCTCCTCTCCAACGCCGAGAAATACAGCGCCGAGCGCAAAGACATCCAGCTCCACACATGGCTCGAAGCCGGCTCCATTAAAGTGAGCATCCTCGACCGAGGCACCGGCGTCCCCACCTCCGACGCGCGCAAGATTTTCGAGGCATTCTACCGCGCCCACGATAGCCTCAGCAGCGGCATCCAGGGCAGCGGCCTCGGCCTCACCCTCGCCCGCCAGATCGCCCAAGCCCACGGCGGCGAACTCACCTACGAACCGCGCGAAGGCGGCGGCAGTCGCTTCACCTTGAGCATCCCGATTCACACCACATGAAAAAGCACATCCTCATCGTCGAAGACGACGCCCACATCCGCCTCGGGCTCACCGAGTCGCTGCGCGCCGAGGGCTACGAAATCACCGACTGCTCGGCAGGCAGCGAGGTGCTGAGCCTCGTCCGCCAGCGCAAGCCGGACCTCATCGTGCTCGACATCATGCTCCCCGGCAAAAGCGGCTACGACCTCTGCCGCGAGATTCGCGCGGGCAAGAACCGCGTGCCCATCCTCATGCTCAGCGCGAAAGGGCAGGAGATCGATAAAGTCGTCGGCCTAGAGCTGGGCGCGGATGATTACGTGACGAAGCCCTTTTCCCTCCGCGAACTCATCGCCCGTGTGCAAGCGCTCCTCCGCCGCGCGGAGCATACGGCAGCGGCGGAGGAGGACATGCCGGAGGAACTCGCATTTGGGAATGTACGCGTCCACACCGCGTCGCTGCGCGGGATGCGAGGGCGGACGAAATTCGAGCTGACGCCGCGCGAACTAAAGGTGCTCGCCGTCCTCTTCCGCGAACGCGGCAACGCCGTGTCGCGGGACCAAATCCTCAACGAAGTCTGGGGCATCGAATACTACGGAACGACGCGGACGCTGGACCAACTCGTCGTAAAACTCCGGCAGAAAGTGGAGGACGATTCGGGAGAGCCAAAGCACCTCGTCACAGTGCATGGCCTCGGCTATCGGCTGGAATAGGGAATCGACACCGCTCGCGGGATCGCCGCACTCTCCCCGCGTATGAAACGCCTACTGCTCCTGCCCGTCCTCGCTTTCACCGCCATCGCTGCTGATGCGCCTCGCGCGCTGCCTGCGGGCTCGCTGCCAGACGATGTCCGGCTGCAACCGCTCAAAGATCTCGATGGGTATTTCCCGTGGTCGCCGCCGGATTCTGCGGCGGAGTGGAACGTGCGCGCGGAGCAAGTGCGGATGCAGCTCCGCGTGTCGCTGGGCATTTTCCCGGAGCCGACGCGGACGCCGCTGAATGCGGTGATTCACGGCAAGGTGGTGCGCGATGGGTTCACGGTGGAGCGCGTTTATTTCGAGGCGATGCCGGGCTTTTTCGTATCGGGGAGTCTGTTCCGCCCGGAGAAGCCGGGGAAGTATCCGGGCGTGCTCTGCCCGCACGGGCACTGGAACGACGGGCGTTTTTACCGGAACGGGGAGGCGAATGTGAAAGCGGAGATCGCGAAGGGCGCGGAGGCTTCGATGGCGAATGGCTCGGCCCCGCTGCAAGCGCGCTGTGCGACGTTGGCACGGATGGGGTGCGTGGTGTTTCACTACGATATGATCGGCTATGCGGACTCGCAGCAGATCAGCTTTGAGACGGCGCACAAGTTCGGGAAGCAGAGTGCGGCGACGGCGGGCGGGCTGTTTACGCCGCAGGCGGAGAGCTTGGCGCAGAGCATCTTGGGCTTGCAGGAATGGTCGTCCATCCGGGCCCTGGATTTCTTGGAAACGCTGCCGGATGTGGACCGCACGCGGCTGGCTTGCACGGGTGCGAGCGGTGGCGGGACGCAGACTTTCCTGCTGGCGGCGCTGGACCCGCGCTTGGCGGCGGCGTTCCCGGCGGTGATGGTGGGCACGGCGATGCAGGGCGGCTGCACTTGCGAAAATGCCAGCCTCCTGCGCGTGGGGACGGGGAACATCGAGCTGGCCGCGCTCTTTGCGCCGAAGCCGCTGGGGATGACGACGGCGGATGATTGGACGAAGGAGATGCCGACGAAAGGCTTCCCGGATTTGGCGAAGCACTGGGCGTCGCTCGGCGCTGCGAAGAACGTGCAGCTCTTCCATCACCCGGAGTTCCCGCACAATTATAACCGCGTATCGCGGCTGGCGATGTATGGGTTCTTTAACGAGCACTTGCGCCTCGGGAAGACGCAGGTTGATGAGCCGGAGTTCGTGCCACTTTCGCGCGAGGAGCTGACGGTGTGGGACGCGGCGCATCCTGCGCCGAAGGGCGGCGCGGAGTTCGAGCAGCAGCTCTGCAAATGGTGGGTGAACGATGCGCGCAAGCATCTCACCGCCGAGCAGACGCAGGCGGCAGTGGAGGCGATCTTCCACCGCACATTGGCGGGAGAGAAGGCAGCGATGGACCATTCGACGCTGAAGAAAAGTGTTCGTGGCGATTGGGTGATGATGCAGGCGGTGATCGAGAATGCAGCGCGGCATGAGGCGATTCCCGCGCTCTTTTTCCACCCGAAGAAGTGGAACGGCCACACGGTTCTGTGGCTCACCGCGAAGGGAAAGAATGGCCTGCTTAACGGCAGCGAACCGACAGACGAAGTGCAGCGCCTCGTGGCCAGCGGCGTGAGCGTCGTGGGCGTGGATATGCTGATGCAGGGCGAGTTTTTGTTCGACGGCCAAAGCGACACGCCGACGCGCCGCGTGAAGAATCCGCGCGAGGCCGCGTGCTACACGCATGGGTATAACGACAGCCTCTTCGCCCAGCGCGTGCATGATGTGCTGAGCGCGCTGGCTTTCATCCGCGACCACCAAGAACACAAGTCGAAGACCGTCTCGCTCGTCGCGCTAGATGACACTGCGCCCATCGCCGCTACGGCGCGTGCGCTGAGCGGAGATGCCGTGACGAATGCCGCTCTCGACCTCGGCGACTTCCGCTTTGAAACAGTGGCGGACTTGCGCAGCCCCTACTTCCAGCCCGCCATCGCGAAGTATGGCGACGTGCCCGCCATCCTCGCACTGGGCAAAGGCGCGCTGTGGAAAAAGCAGGGCGGCGCGAGGGTGAGCGACTGGCTGCTCGCGCAGTAGTGTGATTGAAAGTCGAATAAGCGCATGAGTCGCAATGGTAGCGGGGCCGTCTCGGCCCCGAGGCGCCAAAGGCGCTTGCGTAGAGCGCCACTACGTGTCGCGCCGGGGCCGGGACGGCCCCGCTACTGTCGCGTCTTGGCTCGGCTACGCCAATTCCGGCATTTCCACTTTTCATCACCCTCCTCGCGCAGTAGCCGCGCGTTTGGAGATTTACCAACGCCGCCGCCGCCTGCATAAGCGGCACCCAATGAAGTCCGTCCTTTTTTTCGCCATCGCCGTCCCTCTCCTCGCCGCAGACCAGCCGCAGTTTGGGCGGGCGTGGGACCGCAACATGGTTTCTGCCGAGCGAGGGTTGGTGGAGTCTTTCGACCCAGCGACGAAGGCGAACATCAAGTGGATCGCCGACATCGGCACGGAGACGCACGGCACTCCCATCGTCGCTGGCGGGCGCGTGTATATCTCCACGAATAACGGGCAGCCGAGGAACGCGGAGAGCACCGCCGACGCAGGCGTGCTGATGTGCTTCAGCGAGAAAGACGGGAGCTTCCTGTGGCAGCTCGCCTCGCCGAAGCTCTCCGCCGAAGACCCGTATCTCGATTGGCCAAAGACCGGCATGTCCTCGCCGCCGACCATCGCAGGCGACCGCATTTACGTCGTGACGAACCGCGCGCAAGTCCTCTGCCTCGACGCCCGCGACCCGAACAAGCCGCCGCTGTGGACGTTCGACATGCCGAGCGGCGCAGGCATCTACCCACACGACGGCGCGCACAGCTCCATCCTCATCCACGGGCAGCACCTTTACCTCAACACCGGGACGGGCGTGGACAACACCCACCGGAAGATCCGCACGCCCGACGCGCCGAGCCTCATCGTGCTGGAAAAAGAGACCGGCAAATACGTGGCGCGCGACGACGAGAAGATCGCGCCGAATATCTTCCACGCGACTTGGTCCGCGCCCTCACTGGGCACGGTCGCAGGCCGCGAGATGATCTATTTCTGCGGAGGCAATGGCATCACTTACGCCTTCGAGCCCCTGCCGCAAACCGAGCCCGCCGCCCAGCTCGTCGCGCTGAAAAAGCTCTGGCAGTACGACATCGACCCGGAAGGCCCGAAGACGGAAGTCCACCGCTTCACCCAGAACAAAAGCGAAGGGCCGAGCAACATTTACGGGATGCCCGTCTTCGCCGACGGCAAGCTCTACGTCGCAGGCGGCGGCGACCTTTTCTGGGGCAAAAACAAGGCATGGCTAAAGTGCCTCGACGCCGCCGATGGCAAGGAGCTGTGGAGCTACGAGCTGAACAAGCACGTCGTCTCCACCGCTGCCGTCGTGGACGGGCTCGTCTTCATCGCCGACATCGGGCGCACCATCCACTGCGTCGAGGCCGCGACGGGCAAAGGCGTGTGGACGGAGCCAGGACCGAAGGGCGACTTCTGGGCATCGCCGATGGTCGCCGACGGCAAACTCTACATCGGCTCGCGCAAAGGGGACTTCTGGATCATGGCGGCGGGCCGGGAGAAAAAGGTGCTCAGCACGCTGCAACTCGGCGCTGGCATCAGCGGCACCGCGACAGCCGCGAACGGCGTGCTCTTTATCGCCACGATGAAGCAGCTCATCGCCGTGGGGAAATAAGTTCCCGCGTCCGAGTTCACTTGCCGTCCGCCGATGGCCCGCTAATAAACCGCGCCCCGGCTGGGTTCCAATAGGCCCACCGGTCACTTTCCACATGCCAATTTCCAATCACATCACACGCGGAGTCGCCCTTGCGGCGGCGGGCTGCGCGCTGATTTCTACCGCGTGCAAAGAGCGCACCATCTCCGTCTATACCGCGCCGAAGGAGCGGATCGCTGCGGAAAAACCGACGGCCACGCAAGAGCCCACAGCCGAGGACACCGAGATTTTGCCCGATGTAAAATGGACGCTTCCCGCAGGCTGGAAAGACGCCGGGCCGGATGTGCAGGGCGGGCCAGTGCAGGCCATCGGGCGCTTCGTAATTGATGGCGGCGACGCCTCGGTGAACATCACGCCGCTGGGGGCCTTCGATGGGAAAGAGCCCGTGCTCGTGAATATGTGGCGCTCCGTGTTCGGCCTAGAAGCATTGCCGGATGCAGAGGCGGCCAGCGCGCTCACAGACATCCCGGTGGCGGGCGGAACGGGAAAGATTTTCGACCTCACGGGCGAGCAGCGCGGCAAAAAGGCGCGCATCGTCACGGTCATGTTTAACTTCGGAGGGCAGAGCTGGTTTTTCAAACTGCAAGGCTCGCCGGAGGCCGTGGAGCCACAGGTGGCGGCGTTTAAGCAATTCCTCACGACGGTGCGCTTCGAGGCGAATACACAACCGACGCCAGCGCCAAAGCCGGAGCCAGCGCCAGAGCCCGCCCCCGCAGACGCTCCGCAGATCGCACTGCCCACAGGCTGGGCGGCGCTGACGCCGGGGCCGATGCAGATGGGCAAATTCTCCGTGCCGGAAAAAGACGGCGCGAAAGCCGAGGTGACGGTGAGCGTCTTCCCGAGCGACACGGGCGGGATGCTGGCCAACATCAATCGCTGGCGCGGCCAAGTCGGGCTCCCCGCGACGGATGAAGCAGGCCTTGCGACTTGCACCGCGCCGCTGGATGCCGCTCTGCCGGGCGCTGTGCTGGCCGATTTGAAAGGCGAGGCGAAGACGATGGTCGGCGCAATCGTCCCCCGAGGCGGACAATGGTTCTTTTATAAACTGACGGGCGAAGCGGCGGCGGTATCCGCAGCACGGGATGCGTTCGTATCATTCGCTAAAGCTGCCAAATGAAGAAACTCTGGGATTTATTTACGTCGGTGAAACTTGCCGTGGTGCTGCTCGCGCTGGGCGCGTGGCTCGTGTTTGCGGGCACTTGGGCGCAGACGCAGGAGGGGCTCTACCTCGCGCAAGAGCGTTGGTTTAAGAGCCTGTGGGTCATCCGCCACGCGGGCGACGGTTGGTGGGTGCTGCCGTTCTTTCCCGGCGGCTACACGATTGGGACGCTCTTTTTGGTGAACATCATCTGCGCGCACACGCGCCGCTTTGAGCGCCCGCCGGGCGGGATGGTGGCGCTGCTGACGCACTACGGACTGGTGTTTATCGCGCTGTGGTTTGTGACGACGTTTTTGCTCTGGAATCCGCTCTGGCTATTCCTCGGCTACGCAGTGCTGATGGTGGCAGACCTCACGATTTGGCAAAAGGGCAGCGGGAAAAAAGTGGGCGTGGATGCCGTGCATCTCGGCATCATCACGCTGCTCGTGGGGCAGCTCGGGACGGACCTGCTTTCCGTGGAGACGCACATGAGTTTCGCGGAAGGCGAGTCGCGCAACTACAGCGAGCATCATCACGACAGCGAGCTGGTATTCATCCACGACGACGCCGACGGGCGCGATAAAGTCGTGACCATTCACCAAAGCCTGCTCGGCACCGGACGCGTGCTCGTGGACCCGAATCTTCCCTTCACCGTGCGGCTCACGCAGTCGGCAAAAAACGCGAGCATCATCGAGCGCAAGCAAGCCATCGAAGACCTCGGCACGCTACGCGGCGCGCTGGCGACGATGGATGGCAAATACTCATCGCCCGACATGCTGGCAGCGGAGGCGAAGAAGGTCTTCGAGGAAGGCGGCAAAATCCAAGTCTGGCGCGCAGCGCTGGGCGCGGTGGGAGAAAAGGCGGACATTGATCCGGTGCCCGCCGTCACCCGCATCGCGAGCGATCCTGCGAAAGCGGCCAAGCTGCTCGCCGAGCTGAAGACCCGCTTCCGCACAGAGATGATTGACGCTTTCAAAAACCGCCAGAGCGCCGATGCCGCCTACGCCGCCGAGACGCTGGAGGCGGGCCGCGACATCACCGATACACAACCGGCTGCCGCTGGCGACAAAGGTGCAGCGCAGCGATTCTTCCTTGTGCCACGGCCCGATGCACTGACGATGGATGAGCGCAATTTACCCGGCGCAGTGATCGAACTCGCGGCCAACGGCGCGACGCTTGGGACGTGGATCGTGTCGCCAATGTTGAAGGAGCAGAAGTTCGAGTTTGGCGGCAAGGAATGGCGTTTCGGGATTCGCTCGGAGCGGTTTTATCATCCGTTTCACGTCACCCTTTTGAAGACGACGCACGAAAAGTATGACGGCACGGAGACGCCCAAAGACTTCCGCAGCACCGTCCACCTCGCCGCGACAAACGCCGCCGAGAATCGCGACCGCGTGGAGATTTCTATGAACAGTCCGCTGCGCTACTCGGGACTGACCTTTTTCCAACACCAGATGGGCCGCGAAGCCGCGAACACGAGCCGAGGCACGAGCACGCTGCAAATCGTCCGCAACCCCGGCTGGTTCACGCCTTACTACGGCTGCGCGCTCGTCGGATACGGGATGGCGCGTCACTTCCTGATGCACATGCTCATGTTCACGCGCCGGAGGAAACAATCATGAAGTCCAGAATCCCGCTCATCGTCACCGTGCTCTTCACCCTGATGGTGGGGATGAAACTGATGCCGCCAAAGAACAAGGCCGACGCATTCCCGACGCTGGAGTTTGGCAAACTGCCCATCATTCAAAGCGGTCGCACGCAGCCGATGGACTCGCTCGCGCGCAACTCCCTGCTCCAGCTCCGAGGCAAGCAAACGCTCAACACCGAGCCGTGGAAGGGCACCTTCGACAAACCGAAGATCATCTCCGCCGTGGACTGGATGCTCGAAGTGATGATGGACCCCGCCACCGCCGACACGCGCCCCGCATTTCGCATAGACCACCCCGACGTAAAAGGACTGCTCGGCGTGCCGATGACCGCCGACGAGAAGCTGCTCTCCGACGGCAAGCACTACACTTGGAACCAAATTCTCCCGCGCTTCGACGCGCTCCAGCAGGAGACGCAGCGAGCCTTCCGCGTGAAGGATAAACTGCGCGACTCCTACCAAAAGGCGCTTGTTGATCTGTGGAAAGCCATCCGCTCCTACAAATCGCTCAAAGTCACCCTCGGCCCAGCCGCAGGCGGCGATCTCACCAAAGGCTTAGAAGCCGACCTCGCGATGATGAAGAAAGCGCGCGAAGCATTCGAGGCGCAGATGGACGGCAGGCCCGGCGACAACACCGCGCTGGCGTGGTTCAGCGAGCGGCAAGATGAGAACGTCGCCCTCGTCATCCCCCCGACGGCACTCACCAACGGCAAAGACGAATGGACCCGCAGCATCAACGCCGTGCTCGCCGTAGATCGCGGTGCGCCGCCGAACTTCGCACTCGCCCACTACGCGAAAATGGCCGCCGCTTTCAAAGCAAAGGACGCCCCCGCATTCACCACCGCCGTGACCGACTACAGCGCCGCGCTGAAATCCACGGGCCTCGCCGACAAGCGCATCCGCAAAGCCAGCAACGAACAGTGGTTCAATTTCACCGAACTCTTCTACCAAGGGATGATCGTCGCCGTCTCCGCTTTCATCTTCGCCCTCGCCGTGTGGTTTGCGCCCGCAAGGATGGAATGGGCCCGGCTCACGGCGCTACGGCTCACCGTGCTGACGGTTGTTATTATCTTCGGCGGGCTCCTTTTCCGTATTATCCACGAGGGTCGCCCACCTGTAACGAACCTCTACTCCTCTGCATTATTCATCGCCCTCGGTGCCTCCGTTTTCGGCATCGTGATCGAGTTTATGTGGCCGCGTGGAATCGGCACGGCAGTAGCCTCGCTCATGGCGTTTGGCTGCCTCATGGTCGCCCACTTTCTTGCGCTCGACGGCGACACGCTCATCATGCTCCAAGCCGTCCTCGACACGAATTTCTGGCTTTCTACCCACGTAGTCATCGTCACGCTCGGCTACGCCTCCACGTTCGTCGCAGGCATCCTCGGCATCTTCTACATCCTCAACGGCGTCTTCACGAAAAACATCACCCCCGAGATGAACAAAGCATTCTACGGCGCAGGCTTCGCGATCCTGTGCTTCGCCATGCTCTTCAGCTTTGTCGGCACCGTGCTCGGCGGCATCTGGGCGGACCAAAGCTGGGGCCGCTTCTGGGGCTGGGATGCGAAGGAAAACGGCGCACTCCTCATCGTAATCTGGAACGCCCTCATCCTCCACGCCCGCCTCGGCGGCTTGGTAAAAGAGCGCGGCTTCATGAACCTCGCCGTCGCCGGAAACTGCATCACCGCATGGTCATGGTTCGGCACCAATCTACTCGGCATCGGCCTCCACAGCTACGGCTTCAAAGAAGGCGCGTTCAACTGGCTCATGGGCTTCATCGCAGTCAACCTCGTGCTCATCGGTATCGGCAGCACCCCCAAGGAAAGCTGGCGCAGCTTCGCGAAAGCGGCGAGCAACTGACAGCAGTAGATCCTCTCGAAAAGCTCTGCCAGGCGGTGTTTATATAGTTCCACGTTGCCTGACCTCGTTCTTACGTTTCGCGCGCAACGAATTCCAAATCTTCGTCCCCATAGTCGAGATCGACCGGAGCGAATCTGAGCATTCTTGATGGGTCTAACCACATCCGCATTCGCATGGGCACAGTTCCAAAATCCGGCGTCACTTTGAGCGTGATTGTCCGTAATCCTAAATAAAGCAGTTAGCCGGATGTGAAAATGGCGGAAGTCGTGCAACAACAGAGAGATGCACGACGAAACGAGCGCGAAAAACGTTCACCTATTGGGTGAGGCCGCAGTGGTGGGCAAAATCCTGCCGCCGGACCTGACCAAGC
>CANIWM010000008.1 GCA_947471505.1 Chthoniobacteraceae bacterium
CACCCTCATCCACCACCCAAAACTCAGGTTCTGGGTCGTTGAACATCCTCCAACCAACATTTGGCCCCCTATTCTCGGCGCTTTTTCTCTGTAAAACACGGTCCGCTTTTGTACCGGCAAGAATTCCGCTTTTGTACCGTCGCCGACAGGACGGTGCGGCTGCCGTTGACGCGGCGACAGGGACCCGATTCGACATCATCATCATGGACCTCCAAATGCCCCGCCTCGACGGAATGGCAGCGACTCAGCGCATTCGCGAAGCGGAAACCGCGCGCGGCGAGTCCAACCCAGCGGTAATCATCGCGCTGACCGCAAACGTGATGCACGGCGAGGAAGGGCGATGCATGGCCGCTGGGATGAACGAATATCTCTCAAAACCCGTGCGCCCAGAAACTCTCCGCACCTTGCTCCGTCGGATTGTTGCAAATCGGCCAACTTCAAGCTTTATGAATATAGAAAACATCGAGGATGTCGCTGGATCGGCCGCAGCATTGATTCAACAACTCGGCATCGACGGTGCGCTGGAGATGTTTGAGATTTTTGACCGCGACATTGAACACGCCATTGCAGAGGTCGTGCGAAAGCACGATTCTGGCAATGCGAGCGAGTTCGCGAAGGCCGCACATTCCCTCGTGGGATTCTTCGGATTGGTGGGCTCCGACGGATCGGTGAATATGGCGCGAGCGATGGAGGAATCAGCGTTGGCGAGCGGCTGCGCGCAATGCACTCCGATGGTAAAGGCAATATCCGCCAGCGTGGAACGTCTCTTGCCTATGGTCAGAGATGCAATCGCCGGGATGCGAGCGCAGTTGGAAACTCAGATGAACTGAGCCGCCACTGCATCGGCCCCGGGATGCGCGTCCACACACCGAATTATTATGCGAATCCTATACGTCCACGAACGCTTCGGAGCCCTTGCGGGGGCTGAGGCCAATGCACACATCACCGCCACCGAGCTGGGTCTCCGAGGAAACCGCATGGGCATCCTCCACGGCCCCGGTACTGGGCGCGGCGAAGACGCGTGGTGCACGACATTCCCCGAGCGTTTCCCCATCGGCGGAAAAGAGGCCGTCGCCCGTGCATTGCGCGAGTTTCAGCCCGATGCGGTTTACGTTCACAAAATGTCCGACCTCGAAACGATTGACGCCCTCGTCGCGTCCGGCGTCCCGCTCGTCCGCATGGTCCACGACCACGACATCTACTGCATGAGGAGCTACAAGTATGACTACCTCACGCGCAAGATTTGCACCCGCGCCGCCGGGCCAGCGTGCATCTTCCCATGCCTCGCCAGCGTCGTGCGCAACCCCGGCCCCGGCCTCCCGCTGAAGCTCCAGAGCTTCTCGGAAAAACTCCGCGAGATTGCGCTCAACCGCCGCTTTAATCGCATGGTCGTCGTCACCCAATACATGCGCGACGAGCTACTCCGCAACGGCTTCGATGCCGACCGCATCCGCATCCACGCGCCCGTCCCCCGCCCCGGCGTGGCGGGGCTCTCCAGCACTTTTAGCGATCGGAACCTCATCATCTACGCGGGCCAAATCATTCGCGGCAAAGGTGTGGATGTGATGCTCAAGGCGCTGGCGAAAATGAAGAACAACTTCGAGTGCATCATCCTCGGCGACGGCAACCACCGCGCTGCGTGCGAGAAGCTCTCGCGCAAGCTCGGCCTGCAAGACCGCGTCCACTTCAAGGGCTTCGTCTCGCAGGATGAGCTGAAGAATTACTACAAGGAATGCACCGCCGTCGCGCTGCCAAGCGTGTGGCCGGAGCCCATCGCCACCATCGGGCTGGAAGTCATGCGCTACGGCCTGCCGGTCGTCGGGTTCGATGCCGGTGGCATCAAGGATTGGCTGATTGATGGCCACAACGGATTCCTCGTCCCGTGGATGGATACGGACATTTTCGCGCAGCGCCTTGACACCCTGCTCGGCGACAAAGCACTCGCCCGCGAGCTGGGGGAAAACGGGCTCCAGCTCGTCTCCGAGCGGTATGACTTCGACAGCTACATCTCCGACCTAGAGGACCTTTTCGTCGAAGTCTCCGCCACGAAACTCGACCTCGCACTCGTATGACACCCGGCTCTTCGACCGATCAATCCCTGCGCCGCATCGGCATGGCGCAAAGCCCGTTTGGGCGCTGGCGGCTCAACGTCCAGCTCCGCTGGGCGCGCACCCGCTGGCGATTTGCCGCAGTATCCTCGCGGCTCGCCAAGCGCGTGCTGGACATCATCGTCTCATTCACCGTGCTCGTCATCAGCTCGCCGATCCTCATCCTTGTCTCCATCCTCGTGAAGCTCGACGGCGGGCCAGTGCTCTTCGGCCAACGCCGCGTCGGATTCGCAGGCCGCGAGTTTGGGATGCTGAAGTTTCGCAGCATGGTCACAGACGCCGAGAAGCGTCTCGCGGAGGTGATGAAGCTAAACGAGAAGGCGAGCGGCATTACCTTCAAAATGAAGAACGATCCCCGAGTGACGCGCGTGGGTCGCATCCTGCGCAAGACCTCGCTCGACGAGCTCCCGCAGCTCTGGAACGTCCTTCGCGGGGAGATGTCGCTCGTCGGGCCGCGCCCTGCTCTCCCTCGCGAAGTCGCGCAATATTCCGTGGCAGACCGCCGCCGCCTTTTCGCCAAGCCCGGCCTGACGTGCCTCTGGCAAGTCGGCGAGCGCAACGGCGGCATGTTAGAAATCGGCAACCGCAACGCCATAGACTTTCCCGAGCAAGTCCAGCTCGATGTCCGCTACATCGAAGAGCAATCGGTGCTGAAGGACCTTCTGCTCCTCATCAAAACCATCCCCGCCGTCCTCTTCGGATCATGAAGACTAAACCAATCTGCCCCGCGTTGCGCCGAACCGTCGCCGATCTAGCCAGCCGCGCACTGCTCGCCGCGCCAGCGTTCAGCGAAATGGATGCCCTCGCGTATTCCAGCGCCTTCGCCGCCCACGCAACGAGTGATGGCAACTTTCGTATCGTTCGCCGCTTAATTGGACGTGCGTTTGGCCGAAGCCCCGTTAGGCTCCGCGTCGTCAATTCAAAGACGCATGAAGATTTTTTCCGTGGGAACCACCCTTCGCATCACTGATGTGAACGAACTAAACGCAATCACCGCGCCAACGCTGCGCGACAATGTCCGTGCGGCTCTCAAGCCGGAGACTACCGCCGTGGAGCTCGATCTTTCGGACACGAGATTTCTAGACTCCAGCGGGCTCGGCGCGCTCATCGCACTCCAAAAAACCATGTCCACCCGCCAAGGGACCGTCAGCATCATCAACCCCACCAACACGGTAGTGCAGGTGCTCGAATTGACTCGATTGCATCGAGTGCTCGAGGTCATCCACCGTTAAGCCCGATGAAATCTTTCCAGATCGCGCAACCCGTCGAAAAACGAACGATGATGCGATTGGAGTTCCCGTGTTCCCTCCACGCTGCCCGTGCTGCCGGGATGGAGTTGCGCGAGTTTCTCGCCGGGCAAAGCGTCTCTGCCGCAGAGTTAGACGCGTGGGAACTCGCGGCTGTCGAGGCCGCGAATAATGCTGCGCTTTACGCACCAGAATCCCGTCGCGGCCTTGCGCTTTCCATCGAGGCCTCCGTCAGTGCAAAATCGGTAGAGGTAAGAATCACCGACCACACGGATGGCTTCGAACTTCCCGATTCCACGGAGCTCCCAGACCTCGAAAGTGAAGGCGGGCGTGGGCTTTTTTTGATCCGCACGCTCACGGACTCGATTGATTATCTCCGGGGGAGGAACGGCAATATCCTAGCCATGTCGAAGGCGAGAGACCAAGCGGCGAAGGCCAGACCCATCCCTACCGTTGCTGAACTGGAGTCTGAGCTTTCCCTCCTCACGGAGGAACTCGCCGCGAGCTACGAAAGTCTATCGGCCATCTTCAGTTTCACTTCCACGTTTTCCAATGCCGAGGATCCGCTCGCGCTTGTGGAGCCTTGGATGAAAGAGCTCGCGCGCGTCACCTCCGCAGCCTGGTATGCCTTCTTCGTCGCATCACCCGATGGGCGCACCCTCACGCTCGCGAGCGGTAGCGGGCCGGAGATTCCAGCGAAAATTCAAGTCCCCAGTCGCGGAGAGCCAGCCCCCGACGGATGCGCCATCGGGCTCGCAGTGTGGTCGAGGCAGGACGTTTGGTTCGATGCGAGCATGCCTCTAGAGCCTGTCATGCACTTCCCGGACAATTAAGCTGTACAATGTAAATACATCTCCGGCATACGCTTGGGATGAACAAAGAAAGAACCGGATACACGAGCGATGTGAGCGATGAAGAATGGGAGTTTTGCGCACCGTATTTGGAGTTGATGGATGAGGACGCGCCGCAGCGCAAACACAGCTCCAGAAATGTGTTCAACGCGCTGCGATGGTTCATCCGCGCAGGATGCCCGTGGCGGATGCTGCCCAATGATCTGCCGCCGTGGAGCGCGGTGCAGCAGCAGGCGCAGCGCTGGCTCAAAGCGGGATGCTTTGAAGCCATGGCCGGGGACCTGCGCATTCTGCTGCGCTGTGCGGACGGGCGCAAAGCCCAGCCGAGCGCGGCCATCATCGACAGCCGCACACTGCAAAGCACCCCCGAGAGCGGAGCGCGTGCGGGCTTTGACGGAGCCAAAAAGCGCAAGGGTTCCAAAGTCCATGCCGCAGTGGACACGCTCGGCCACTTGCTCGCGCTCAAAGTGACCCCCGCCAACGAGCAGGACCGCGCACAAATCGCAGACCTTGCAAGAGAGCTGCAGGAGGTGACCGGGAAAAACATCAAGCTGACATGGGTGGACCAAGGCTACACCGGCGACACCCCCAAACAGGATGCGGCCGCGCACGGCATTGCGCTCGAAGTGGTCAAACACCACGAGGCCAAACACGGCTTCGTCCTGCTGCCCCGCCGCTGGGTGGTCGAGCGCTCCTTCGGCTGGGCCGCCCGCTTCCGCAGGCTCGCCCGCGACTACGAACGCCTCGCCTCCACTCTCGGCGGATACCACTGGCTCGCCTTCACCTCTCTCATGCTCAATTCCCTCCTCTCCAAATGTGCATGACAGGCTCTAGACAATGACGACGTCTTAGCTGGGGCAGTGGGCCGAAGCAGCGGGATGCTCCACAGCGTCTTCATCGGCTCGCAGCTCATCGGCTTTGTCGCACTAGGGCGGCGCGTGGACGAGCACCCGTTCACCGCTGGGCAAGTGAACGTCATTCACACGTTCGCCGACTTCCTCGGCACCCAAATCCGGCACGCACAAGTGCAGCGCGAGAGCCTGCTAAACCAAGTCATGCGGCGCGATTTAGAGATCGCCTCCAGCATTCAGCAATCACTCCTCCCTAGCGCACTTCCTCGTTCGCCGGGGCTTGAAGTGTACGGAAGCGCCACCAGCGCTCGCGAGGTCGGCGGAGACTTCTATGATGTGATCGGTTTTGCCGATGGGAGCGTCCTCATCGTTATAGCCGACGTCATGGGAAAAGGCGTCCCTGCCGCACTGTTCGCCGCCATTCTCCGCACCCTCGTCCGCTCTCGCCGCGACATCGCCCGGCAGCCCGGCGAGCTTTTAGAATGGGTCGCAGCCACGCTTTTCTCGGACTTCGACCGCGTGGAGATGTTCGCCACCATGCAGCTCGCATACTACGACGTTCCCGCGCGCCGCGTGCATGTCGCGGGAGCTGGACACTGCCCGCTCCTCATCGCCGCGCCAGATGGGGCCATCCACGAAATCCCCTCCGACGGAGTACCCATCGGCATTCAGCATAACTCCCACTACGCCGAGTTCGTCCATTCCATCGCACCGGGAAGTCGCCTCCTGCTGTTCACCGATGGTGTCACCGAATCCCGGAACCTTGCTGGCGAGCAATGGGGGAGCGACCGACTGAGGGATTGGCTCTCTACTGCTCCCCAACAGCCACCCGCGCAACTGGGCGAGGCGCTACTTTCAAATATCACTCACCATCGCGGCGCTGCACCTGTGCCGGACGACATCACCTTTGTTCTCCTCGCCACACACATATGAGCGCCATACCACGGAAAATCCTAATCGTTGACGACGAGCCCCACATGATCCGCCTCGCAGAACTCAGCCTTCGCAAAGGCGCGTTCGATGTCGTCACCGCGCGCAATGGCCGCGATGCTGTGGAGCTTGCGAGTAGTGAAAAGCCGGACCTCATCGTAATGGACGTGCAAATGCCGGAGATGGATGGACTAGAAGCCTTGCAAGCCCTCAAATCGAACAGCGAAACAATCGGCATTCCCGTCGTCATCCTCACCGCCCGAGGCCATCAGCTCACTCGCCAAGAAGCCGTAGGGATCGGGGCGAGCTCCTTCCTCACGAAGCCCTTTAGTCCGACCCAGCTCCTCTCCGAGGTGCAGCGCATCCTCGGCGAATAGGCCGCTCAGCCCCCCACAGCCTGCTCGACAAAGGCCAGAGCCGCCGCGAGCGAGCGAGCATCCCGCGCGTGCAGCGTGATTAGGGGCTCGCCCTTAGAAATCATCTGCCCGACTTTCGCCATCGCGCTGCATCCCACGGCGAAATCTACGGCATCCGTCGCCTTCGCGCGACCGGCCCCGAGCGCGAGGCAGGCTCGACCGATGAGCCCGGCGTCCATCTTGCAAATCGCCCCGTCGTGAGTCGCACGTACGATGTGAATGATGGGCGCTGGCTGGAGCTCAAGGATGCGCTCCGTATCGGCAGCCCGTCCGCCTTGCGCTTCGACGAGCGCGCACCATTTGCGCCACGCCGTGCCGTCGTTCAGCCATGCCGCGAGCTGCGCGCGCGGGACGGGCGCGACACGTTCTGCGAGGTCGAGCGTGAGGGCGACGAGGTCGGCGGGGCCGCGTCCTTGCAGGGTCTCCACACTTTCCCAGACTTCGAGCGCGTTGCCCGCCGTGTGGCCGAGCGGTTCATCCATGGGGTTCAAAATGGCGCTCGTCTCCACGCCGCACTCGCGCCCAGCGGCGACCATATCTCGGGCGAGCAGCTCTGCTTCGGCGCGGGTTTTCATGAATGCGCCGCTGCCAAATTTCACATCGAGCACCAGCCGGTCGAGAGACTCCGCGAGCTTCTTGGACATGATGCTGGCGACGATGAGCGGGCGACTCGGCACGGTCGCGGTGACATCGCGGAGGGCGTAGAGCTTTCGGTCCGCAGGGCACAAGTCGGAGGTTTGCCCCATCATCACCACGCCGATGCGCTCTAGCTGTGCGAGTGCTTCATTTTCGGAAAGTCCGACACGGAAGCCGGGGATGCTCTCCAGTTTATCCAGCGTGCCGCCGGTGATGCCGAGCCCGCGCCCGCTGATCATGGGCACCCACACGCCTGCACATGCGAGGAGGGGCGCGAGGATGAGGGAGACTTTGTCGCCGATGCCGCCCGTGCTGTGTTTATCCACCTTCGGCGGCGAGCCAGCGGGCCAGCGGCACGAGCGCCCGCTGTCGCGCATCGCCTTGGTGAGCGCGCCCGTCTCGGCATCCGTCATCCCTTTGAAATAAACGGCCATCGCCCAGGCGGCGACTTGGTAATCAGGAATCTCGCCGTTCGCGTAGTCTGCGATGAACTCGGCGATGTCGCTCTGCGTGAGTTCCAAGCCATCGCGTTTGTGCTCGATAAATGTCGGGACGTGCATCGCAGGACGTTGGTTTTTTCCGATGCAGAGGGAAGGAAAAAATCAGTTTGAGCGGTTGCGAAGCTCTCTCCCGTTGGGCATTATCGCAGCCCCTCAAAACACATCATTATGAAAAACCACCACCTCAAAACACTCGCCACGATTGCCGTCATCGCAATCTCCACACCACGCCTACTCACCGCCGACGAAGGCGGAGGGCGCATCCAAGAACTCCGCGCTCGCGCCGCAGAAGCCAAGCACCAAGGCCGCATGGAAGACGCACAAAAACTCCACCGCGAAGCCGAAGAACTCGCACAAGCCACTCGCGACACCGGGCGCAAAGACGGCGGAGAACGGCGTGAGCCATCGCCCCAAGTGCGTGAAGCAGCCCAACGCGCCGAGCAACTCCAGCAAAAAGCCCGCGAAGCAAAGGAAGCAGGCCGCATGGACGAAGCGCAAAAGCTCCACGAAGAAGCCGAGCAAATCACCAAACACGCACGCGAAGCCAACCGCAAAGAAGGCGGTGCCGAGCGCGAGGGTGCAAAGCGTGAGGGCAAAGACAACGCCCCCGAGCAAAGAATGCAGCACGTCGAAAACGCCATCCGCAGCCTCCGCGCTGCCGGGATGAATGAACCAGCGGACGCGCTGCAAAAACAACTCCAAGCAGCCCACGCCGAACAACGCCCAAACGCGGGCGGCGATCAGCAACGTCAACTCCAAGAAATGGGCCGTGCCATCGGTGAGATGCAGCGTGCGATCCAAGACATGCAGCGCCGCGTGGAAGAGTTGAGCCGCAAATAGCGCGGGGCTCCTCCAGCATGACCAGACTTACCAATAAAACCGCCGTCGTCACCGGCGCGGGCTCCGGCATTGGCCGCGCTATTGCCGAGCGCCTCGCTGCCGAAGGCGCGCACGTTTTCGCCGTAGAACCCACCGCCGAACGAGCCGCCGACACCCTCGCCGCCATCACCGCCGCTGGCGGAAAATGCGACGTTCTTTCCGCCGATGTCGCCGATACCGAAGCCATGCGCGCCGCCTTTGCCGCAGTGCCCAGGCTCAACATTCTCGTGAACAACGCAGGCATCGCCCACATCGGCAACGTCTCTGCGACGAAGCCCGAAGACCTCGACCGCCTTTACGCCGTGAACGTGAGAGGCGTGTATCACGGCCTCCATTTCGGTGTGGAGAAAATGACAGGCGGCGGTGCGATCGTGAACATCTGCTCCGTCGCCGCGAAGCTCGGCATCTCCGACCGCTTTGCCTACTCGATGACGAAAGGCGCAGTGCTTAGCATGACGATGAGCGTGGCGCGCGATTACGTGGCCAGCGGTATCCGCTGCAATTGTGTCTGCCCGGCACGCATCCACACCCCATTTGTAGATGGCTACTTGGAGAAAAACTACCCCGACACCAAAGCCGAGATGTTCGCGAAGCTCTCCGCGTGGCAGCCCATCGGCCGTATGGGCGAGCCCAGTGAGGTCGCCGCGCTCGTCGCATTTCTAGTTTCGGACGAAGCGGCGTTCATCACCGGCAGCGCCTACGACATCGACGGCGGGGTGACGCTGCTTCGATGAGAGTTGAGAGTTGAGAGACCGCGCCCGCAACCCCGTATGATGTCATCTTTCGTAAATAAGCCGGCCGCTTGGAAACGAATGGGAGAGGGGCTTAGGAAAGCCCCGCTCCCATTCGCCCTACGATGCGGCTTTTTACTTTGGGCAAGCAGCGCGACGCTCCGTTAGCGGACCTCGCGTTTCACGTTCTCGAGGTCGGCATCTACCATCAATTTGGTGAGGCCGATGAAGGTCGTTTGCGGTTCCCAGCCGAGCTTGGCTTTCGCTTTTGCGGGGTCGCCGATGAGGAGCTCGACCTCTGCGGGGCGCTCGTAGCGGGCGTCGTATTTTACGAACTCCTGCCAGTCGAGCCCGACATGCGCGAAGGCCACTTCGCAGAACTCGCGCACGCTGTGGGTCTCATTCGTCGCGAGCACGTAGTCGTCGCCTTCTGGCTGCTGGAGCATCCGCCACATGCCCTCCACGTATTCCTTCGCGTAGCCCCAATCGCGCTTCGCGTCGAGGTTGCCGAGGTAAAGTTCTTTCTGCATCCCGAGCTTGATGCGGGCTACGGCGCGGGTGATTTTTCGCGTCACGAACGTCTCACCCCTGCGCGGGCTTTCGTGGTTGAAGAGGATGCCGTTGCTGGCGTGCATCCCGTAGCTTTCGCGGTAGTTCACGGTGGCCCAGTAGCCGTACACTTTCGCGACGGCGTAGGGGCTACGGGGCCAAAATGGGGTGGTCTCTTTCTGCGGGACTTCCTGCACTTTGCCGAACATCTCGCTGCTGCTGGCTTGGTAAAAGCGCGCTTTCACCTTCGCCTCGCGGATGGCTTCCAAAATGCGGATCGTCCCGAGTCCGACGATATCGCCCGTGTATTCTGGGATGTCGAAGCTGACGCGCACATGGCTCTGCGCGCCGAGGTGGTAGATTTCATCGGGTGTGACGCGGTCGATGAGGCGGGTGAGGCTCAGCGAATCGCTGAGGTCGCCGTAGTGCAAAAACATGCGCACGCCGTTGACGTGCGGGTCTTGGTAAAGGTGGTCGATTCGTGAGGTGTTAAACGACGATGCGCGGCGGATGATGCCGTGAACTTCGTATCCTTTTTCGAGTAGTAGGTCGGCGAGGTAACTGCCGTCCTGACCGGTGATTCCAGTAATAAGCGCTTTCTTCATTTGGGCTGTAAACGCTTAGCAAATGGCACGCCAGTGGCGGATTGGCTAGTTGGATTGTATGAAAACGGAGCGATTCCGCCTTTTCCGCAGCTTGCACACCGGCCCATCTTCCCGATATATCCGGTGCGTTATGACTTTTCACCCTACCATTCTTGCCGTGCTCTTCGCGCTGGCGCTACCTGCCGTATCTCAAAAAAACGAGGAACCCGCAGCGCCGCCGCCACCGCAGCAAGACGGAGTGCGCATCACTTTTGCACCGCCGCCGATGGAGGGGACGCTCAGCGTTGGCGTCTATAATGGAGAGGGTAAACTCATTCGCACCCTGCACAAAGAGGCCACGAAGAAAGATTTCACCGTCGGCGTGAACGGCTTCATCACGACATGGGATGGCAAGGACGATGCCGGCAACGCCCAGCCTCCCGGAAAGTACGGCGTGCGCGGCTGGATGGTCGGCGACCTCGGCGTAGAGGGTGTCGCGTATCACGGCAACGACTGGATGAAAGCCGACGACTCTCCACGAGTCATCCGCGCCGTCGGGGTGAAAAACGTGGGCCAAGATGAAATCCACGTCTGGCTCGAACACGTCCGAGGCGATCAACTTGAGTTCTCTTGGAGTATGAAAAAGGAAGGCGCAGAACCGCCGAAGGTGGACGCAATCGCCATCGCCGAAGGCGGCAAACTGCAAGTCCGCAAATCCGGCGAGCCACCAATAAATGTCGCCCTCGCCGACGATGAGAAGGCCATCACTGCCACCGTCGGATTTGGCAATACGGTGTGGGCGATCATGGAGACAGCCATCGGTCGCGAGGTCCGTGCTTATTCATCCAGCGGCGAGTTTCTCCGCCGACTCTCCTACGCCAAAGATGAACCCGCGCCGCAGCAGCTCGCAGCGTCCATGTGGAGCGAGACGATCTTTTTGATCGAAGAAGGCGGCGGCGAACAGCGAGTCCGCGCCCTCGCCCTAGGTGCCGCGCCTTTGCCCGAAGGCGAAAAGAAATCCACCTGGAAAGTCGTCTATCTCAAGCGCATCATCGCTAGCGCGAAATTTGAAGACATCGCCGCAAAACTCGGACGTCCCAAGCCCTTCGTTCCCGAGGCTGAAATCAAAATCACCTCCAAGCCCAACCCTCTTGCCGAGAACAACGCCAAATCCGAACTAGCCGTCCGCATCGCCACCGCACCCGGCGGAGCTGTCTTGGAAGCAGCCGACGGACTCCCGCTCATCCACCTCAGCGACACGCCCGGCTTGAAGTGGGCCGTCATGGCCCGCGAAGGCGATGCCATCACCGTCCTCCAAGGCGACGGGGCGCTCGTGGAAGAGTTCAAGATCAGCAAGCAATCGAACGTGATGTCCTTCGACGCTGGCGAGTACGAGCTGAAGGCGAAGTAGGCAAAAAAAACTCGACCCTCAACTAAACAGCGACTCAATAGGTCGCCCGAGCCCGTCTTTCGTGACGTAAAACGGGCGCTCCTCCACGACGTAGCTGAGCTTCGGCGAAATCCCCATCGCCTTATAAACCGTCGCGTGCAGGTCTTCGATAGACACGGGGTCTTTCACTGTTTTGCACGGGCGCTCGTCGGCAGTCTCGCCGTGAACGTGACCGCGCTTCATTCCTCCACCGAAGAGCAGCACGGAGCCCGCTTCGGTAAAATGCCGATGCATCCCATAGAACTTCAGTTCCTCGATTTTGTCCGGGACGCGAGCCTGCTCCCGCTGTTGGCTGTTCTGCTTTCCCTCAATGAGCATGTCGCGCGAAAACTCGCTCGCGAGCACCACGAGTGTGCGTTCCAAAAGGCCGCGCTCTTCAAGGTCGAGAATAAGCTGTGCGACCGGTGCATCGATCATCGCTTTCATCGCTTGAAGTTTCGTGTGGCCGTTCTCGTGGCAATCCCAATTTAGAAATGGAATATACTCCGTCGTCACCTCGATATACCGCGCGCCCGCCTCCGCTAGTCGCCGCGCCAGCAAGCACCCGAGCCCGAAGCGGCCCGCGCTCTGCACCTCATATACACCCTCGCGATCCAGCTTTAATCCCGTCACTTTCGCCGCATCAAAGCCTTGTGGCACATACTTCGCGACGCTCTCGGCGGGCTCCAGCGCGAGGTCGAATGCCTTCGCTTCCGGTGACGCCAGCAGCCGATGCGCGTTATCCATCGACCGCACAAACGACTCCCGCTGATACGCACTCCCCTCGCGCACCGGGCTCGCTTCGAGTAGCCGCTTGTAAAACTTATTCCGATCCGCAAACCGCCCCGGCGTCATCCCCTCCGGAGGCCGCACCGCCTGCGTCGCGTCCTGCGGGAACGGGATATTAAAAGGCCCATGCTCACTGCCGAGAAAGCCTGCGGTCGTGAATGACTTCAGCTCCTCACCCTCTCCGAGGTCAAGCCGCTGACCAATATTGATAAACGCCGGAATCGCTGCATTGCGTTGCCCGAGCGTCCGTGCCATCACCGCTCCGATATGAGGCGCGGCCACCGATTGAGGCGGGACATAGCCCGTGTGCCAGTGATATTGATGCCGCGAATGCAGGATAAACCCGAGGTCCGCCACCTGCGCCGTACGAATCAGCGTTCCCCGATCCATCACCGCCGCCGTCTTTTCCAGCCCCGCAGAAAAGCGCACGCCATCCACACTCGTCGGGATACTCGGGAACGTGGACAACACAGCCTTCGACTCCACGCCTTTCTCAAACGGCGTGTAACGCTTCGGGTCGAATGTCTCCGTATGCGCCATCCCACCCGCCATCCACAGCACGATGATACAGTCCGCTCGAGGCGCAATTTTCTCAAGCTCGCCTGCGGCAAAAAGGCGCGGCTCATTCGCAGCCAACGCGGCCAGCGTAGCAGTGGAAGCAGACTTGAGGAAATCGCGGCGGTTCATAGTGCCGACCAATCTGGAGCAGGGAAGGAGGCGCATCAAGCCCGCTGATCAATCTCCTCAACTCTCTACATCTCCGCGATGTCGGGCATCGTCGGCATATCCGCCAAGCCGGGCGAAAGCGGGGTGCAGATGGCCGGTGCGGCTACGAACTGAAACTCGCCGCTATTCGCGGAAGCGGACGCAGACTGAAAACGTGCGGTCAATTCCTCCACCGACTTTGCGTAACCCTTTGCCTGAACGTCTCCGACGAGCGACTGCACGGCCTGACTCGCTGTCGCCAGCTTATCCACGGTGCCGCCAAGTTGCCAGATAGCAGGGCGCGTGACTCCGAAAGTGACGCCAGCCGCCAACAATGCCACCGCCGCCGTCCGGCGCATGACACCAAACCAAGTCCACATCGGGACATCGAGCACGCGATCACGCTGCGCATCGTCGAGTATAAAGGTCGGGTCTTCTTCGAGTTCCAAGCCTTCTTTGAGCATCTCGCCCATTTCCAGCATGGCATAAACGTCGTTCCGGCATTCCTCGGAGACACCCAGCATACTCTCCACGTAGAGCCGCTCGTTGGGCGGCAACTCGTTGAGTGCGTAGTCTGTTAAGTCTTGGTCTGATACTTTTCCTCTCATAGTCATTGGTCCTAGGAGGCCGCTTGTTTGGCTAAATAGATGATCTTCTCGTCTTTCTCATCGCGCTCGATCTTGGTGCGAAGGTTGCGCATCGCTGCGTTCAAAATAAATCCGACATTACCGACGCTCAGCCCGGTGATGGTGCTGATTTCTTGGTAGCTGTGGTTGCCGTGGAAGCGAAGGCGCACGACATCCTGCTGGTTGCGCGGGAGCGATTTCACATGCTCCATGAGGCGGGCGACTTGCTCGCGGCGGGCCATGTCTTGCAGCGGGGTGATGCTGTCCACGCGGCGATGCTCAAACTCCTCGTGCTCGACGTAAATATAGCGGTCCTCTTTCTTCAGCGATTTCAGCGCGCAGTTGCGGCAGACGGTGAAGAGCCACTGCGAGAGATGGCCTTCGATATTGGCCTGCTCCTGCGTGTGGAGGCGCATGAAGGTCTCCTGCACGGTATCCTTAGCCCGGTCGAGGTCTTGCAGGATGCTGAGAGCATATTGCAAAAGCGGACGCTCGAAACGCTCAAGAGCGCTTTGGACCCATTCAGATTTTTTAGTGGCTTTGGATTTGAACATATTTGGATGTCTGCGTTGTGGACCCGGAGGTCCGGTTTTTCTTGTAGTTTTTCTCGAAATTTTTTCTGGAGAGGCCATTGAGCGGCTACTTTTTCGCTGCTTCGTTAGCGAGATTCAACAGGTATTGTTCGACCATTGGGCCGTATTCTGCCGGGTATTTTTCGCCTAGCGATTGCTGAATCGCTTCACGCTCCCTAGCTGGGAGTGCGATGAAGTTTGCCTTTTTCAATGCAGCTTGCCGAGCCTGCCGCTCGACGGCCTGAGGATCGCCGCCGGCCTTGTAATCTTCAGCACCTTCGCCCGGCGGCTTGTCCGTGGAAGTCTGCTTTTTCCCCGTGCCCGAGCCGCGTCCAGGCTGCTGGCCTTGGCCTTTCATTCCGGGGCCGGGTTCCTGACCTTGGCCGGGCTGCTGGCTCGCGCCTGCTTGTTGCTGGCCGATGCCCGCTTGTTGTGCGGCCATCGCGGCGGCGGCTTGGGCGAGCTGCTGGGCGGCTTGTTGCGCGGCTTGTTGCGCGGGGGCATTTTGTCCGGCCATCGCTTGCGCTGCGCCGGTGGCGGCTTGCTGGGCCGCTTGCTGGAGTTCGGGGGAATTAGCGAGAGCTTCAGCGGCGGCTTGGCCGGCTTGTTGGGCGGCTTTTGCGAGTTGTTCGGCGGCTTTCGCCATCGCTTGCTGCGCGGCTTGCGGGCTTTGCTGGGCGGCTTGGGCGAGCGATTGCTGGGCGGCGTTGACGTCCTTCAGTGCTTCCTGAATTTGGTTGGCGGCTTTCGCGAGTTCGTCGGGCGTGAGGGGCTGTTCGTTGCCCATTTGCTTCATCGCTTCGGCGAGTTCTTTGCCCATCGAGTTTTTTGCGGCGAGCATCTTTTCAATCGCCTTTTGCGCGGCTTCGCGGGCTGGGGCGGCGTTGGTAGCTTCGAGTTCTCCCCGAGCGGAGCCCATGTCGAGCATTGCGTCTCCAAGTGCCTGCGTGGCGGCAAGTTGCAGTGCGCCGAGTGAGCCTTTGTACTCTTCGGTTTTCTCCTGAATTGCAGACTGCATTTGCGCCAGCCGCTTGAGTTCCTCTTTGCTCCGGTTCGCACTGAGGGCGGAGGCTTTTGCAGCGTCCAAATCAATGGACTGCTCTTGTTCGATGAGCTTCGCCAGCTCTGCTAGTGCAGCCAGAGCGTCGGCGGCCTGTTGCTTGGCCGCTTCGGTCTTGGCCATTTCTTTCGCGATTTCCTGCGCGGCCTTTGCGAGGTTCTGCGCGGCTTGCGCGGCTTCTTCGCGGCCTTTGGCGGGGTCGGCGGCGGCCATTGCTTGCTCGCTTTGCTTTGCGTCGGCGACGGCGGCTTTCAGCGCCTCGGCGGCCATCGGGGCGAGTTCGGCAGCGCGCTCAGCCATCTTCTCGGCGCGGCGGGAGGCGTCAGCTTGCTGCTGGCGGTTTGGGGTGTCGCTTTTGGCGACGGCACCTTCTTCTTTAGCAAGGTTCTCGACGGCGCTTTTGAGCATTTCGAGGTTCTTCGTCTTGTCGCCGCCGCGTGCTGCGAGCATCTCGGCTTCTTCGGCGCGGATGCGGATGTCCTCGCGAGCTGCGGTCATTTTTTCGAGCGCGGCGGTCTGCTTTGCTGCGGCTTCGGGCGCGTTCATCGCTTTGAGGGCAGTCCGCGCTTCTTGCATGGCGCGGTTGGCGCCCTTGAGCGAGTCCAGCGCCTTCGGCACATCGGCCAAGTCTTGCGCGAGGAAGTCGTTCTTAATGGCGATGTCGCCCTGCTGGTCTTCGACGCGCCCTAGCACTGCGCTGTTCTGCGCCATCTCTTGATTGAACTTCGCCGCCATCTCCGGGTTCTGTTTGAGTTGATCCAAGGTTTGCTTCGGGTCGGCGGGGTTTACTTGGTCGGCAAGCCATTTATCCATCGCCTTCTCCACGGGATGCTTCGCGGTAGAGTCGCGTGTTTGCGTCTGCTCGGCGATGAGCTTCCCGAGTTCCGCCTCCGCCTTGCGCAAGCCTTCGGCGCCGCGCTCTCTCGGGGCGACGGCACGCGCCACGCGGCGCAGCTCGTCCCGCCCGGAAATCTCGCTACCCAGCGCGGGCTGGAGCTGCCCGACTTTGAGCTGCTCTGCCGCGTTCTGCGTGTCTGCTTCCACCTTTTTGAGCTGCGCCTCGAGCTGTTTGAAATTCCGCGCCGCTTCCGCATCTGCGGGCTCTGCTGCGAGCTTGCGCAGACGGCCCGAAGCGAGCTGCACCTCTTGCGCAATCGCCGCCTGCTCGCCGCGCTGCGTCTCCATTTGCGCGTTCCGTATCGACTCCAAATTTGTCGCGCCCGCCCACTGCCCGATGCGGGCGAGCTGGATGCCGTTGCGGAGATTCTGCGCCTGCCGGTCGGCGAGTTCGTTCAGCCGTTTCGCGAGTTCTGCCGCCTCACCTTGCTGCGTGTGCGCGGCTAAAATGCGCGCCATTTCCACCGAGATCCGTTTCTGTGCGGAATACGCATCCGCCACCGTCTGCGCTGCCGCCACGCGATCCTGCACAGCCCGCGCTTGCTGGAGCAGGTCCACCACCGTCCGCATCTCCTCCACGCTCAGCCGGTCGAGCTGCCCGCGCAGCGCTTTCACCGTCAGCGCGTCGTCGCCGCCGAGATGATTGCGCTCATACTCCCCCAGCATCGCATCCAGAGCAGCCACGAGATTCTTCGCCTGCGCTCCGATTTGCACCTGTCGCTGCTCTGCCTCGCGGATCGGCTCTGCGGGCAACGGCGCTGCAAAAGCGACGGAGCACGAAGACGCGGCGATTACCAACTGACAAGCCAGGCGGAGCGAAGAGTGAGTCATGGGTGGTGTATTCATAAAATGGACGGTTCGCACGTATAGCCACGTCTTTGGCGAATGTCTTGGATCAAATTGCGGACAAATGGCTTGCCGCACCGCGCCCCTTTCGCGCCTATCTGCGCCTGCTGAATGTTCACGTTTGTCGTCCGCCGCATCTTCTCGTTGTTTCTCGTGCTGCTTGTCGCGGTCACGGCGAGCTTTTGCCTGCTGCGACTCGCCCCCGGCAATCCCTTCACCCAAGGCGAGCGCGCCATGACTCCCGAGCAACTCAATGCGGAAGAGCGCAAGTATGACCTCGACGGCTCGCTCTTCTCCCAATGGGCGCGCTACATCGGCGTGCAGCGCAAGAACTCGAAGGAAAATGTCCGAGATGTCCGGCAAGAAACCATTTCCGAAAAATCCGGCGGAAGAGAGGTTTCGCAAGGGACTCGTGAACTCGGTGAATTCTCCGGCCTGCTCCAAGGAGACTTCCAGCCCTGCCTCAAATACAAGGACCGCACCGTCCGCGAACTCATTGTCCAAACCATCCCCGTCTCCGCCACGCTCGGCGCCCTCGCTTTACTCCTCGCCACCGTAGTCGGCGTCACGCTTGGCAGTCTCGCTGCGCTCAAAAAGGACAAGCTCGCCGACGCCGGGACGATGTTCTTTGCACTCTTCGCCGTCTCGCTGCCCACCTTTGTCGTCGGGCCTGCGCTCATCCTCGTCTTCGCTCTGTGGCTGCGCTGGCTGCCCGTCGGCGGGTGGAATGGCGCGTCGAGCATCGTGCTGCCCGCCATCACGCTTGCCGGACCGTTCATCGCGTATATCAGCCGCCTCACCCGGACGAGTATGCTGGAGGTGCTCGGGCAGGATTTCGTCCGGACGGCACGGGCAAAAGGGCTGGCGGAGAAGCGCGTCATCTACCGCCATGCGCTGAAGGTCGCCATCCTTCCCGTCGTCAGCTTCGTCGGCCCGCTCGCGGCGAATCTCGTCACCGGCTCACTCGTCGTGGAGTCCGTCTTCAGCCTCCCCGGCATGGGCGGCTTCTTCGTCAACTCCGTCCTCAACCGCGACGTCTTCCTCTGCTGCGGCACCGTCGTCATCTACTGCACGCTCCTCGTCCTGCTGAACCTCGTCGTGGACGTTGCCTACAAGTTCCTCGACCCACGCATCACACTCGATGAGTAGCCCAGCCACCCATCCCGGAGCGCTCCGCCGCTTGTTAAAGAACCCCAAAGCCATCGCCGCGCTTGCCGTGCTCGGGCTCATCATCCTGCTCGCCATCGCCGGGCCGTGGGTCTTCCCGTATGCGCCCGAGACCACTTCCTCCGCCACCCTCTCGCCACCCTCTTCCGAGCATTGGTTCGGCACCGACCTCAATGGCCGCGACCTCTTCTCCCGCGTCCTCCAAGGCGCACGCGTCTCCCTCATTGTCGGGATGTGCGGCGCGCTCGTCAGCTTCCTCATCGGCACCGCCTACGGGCTCGTCTCCGGCTACGTCGGCGGGCGCACGGATAACGTCATGATGCGCCTCGTCGAAGTCCTCCACAGCGTCCCCCGGCTCATCATCATCATCGTCGCCATCTTCACGTTTGCCCCGAGGCTGGAGGGCTTTCTCCACGTCCATTGGCCCGAGATGAAAGGCTACGCCAAAGTGCTCCTCATCATCCTCAGCCTCGGCCTCATCGAATGGCTCTCCATGGCCCGCATCGTCCGGGGCCAAGTCCTCACCTTAAAAGAGCAGCAGTTCGTCCTCGCCGCCCGCGCACTGGGGCAAAGCCACGTCCGCATCCTCCTTCGCCACATCCTCCCCAATCTCATCGGCGTAGTCGTCGTCTATCTCACCCTCACCATCCCCGCTGTCATCCTCGACGAATCATTCCTGAGCTTCCTCGGCCTCGGAATCAGCGACCCACAAGCGAGCTGGGGCAGCCTCCTCAGCGATGGGAAAAACGCCATCAACCCCATCCGCAGCTACTGGTGGCTCCTCGTCTTCCCCGCCACCGCCATGTCGCTCACCCTTCTCTCCCTCAACTTCCTCGGCGACGCCCTCCGCGACGCCCTCGACCCACGCGCCCGCCGGTGATCAACTAAATGCGCTAAAAGACGCTAAAATTTTTGCCACACACACGACGTTCACATAGCCTCCTTTTAGCGCCCTTTAGCGCCTTTAGCTGATCAAAAAAACACCATGCACCCGACCATCATCGCACCATCCATCCTCGCCGCCGACTGGGGGCGTCTCCACGAACAAATCCGAGCCGTCGAAGCCGCAGGCGCAGACTGGCTCCACCTCGATGTCATGGACGGACACCTCGTCGATAACATCAGCTTCGGCCCCGGCTTCTGCGACGCCGTCGCCCGCGTCGCCACCACCCCGCTCGATGTGCATCTCATGATTTCGCGCCCCGATCACTACTGGCCGCGCTTTGCCAAACTCGCCCACAACATCACCATCCACGTCGAAGCCCAATGCGACGTCGCCGCCACCCTCCGCGACATCCGCGCGGCGGGCATCGGCGCAGGCATCTCCCTCAAACCCGGCACCCCCTTTAGCGAAATCGAGCCGCTCCTCCCCCTCGTCGATCTCGTCCTCATCATGACCGTCGAGCCCGGCTTCGGCGGCCAGCCCTTCCTCGCGGGCCAGATGGAGAAAGTCACCGCCGCCCGCGACCAGCGCACCATCCGGCAGCTCAACTACCGCATCCAAGTCGATGGCGGCATCAACCACACCACCGGCCAACAAAGCCGCACCGCCGGAGCCGACACCCTCGTCGCCGGCAGCAGCATCTTCGGAGCACCCGACATGGCCGCCGCCATCCGCACCCTCCGCGCCGTGGACACCCCATAGCGGTTTCTGGGTTAAAAGTGGAGAGGTGGAGCACGGACGGGATCGGCCCCCAAGGAGGGGGAACGTCCCGTTCCCCTGAACCACGAAGTGGTTCCCAGCGGCTCGCACGTTAAGGGAGGCGCTTCGCGCCTCAGGGGAACGGGACGTTCCCCCTCCTTGAGCCCGTATTATCCCGTCTTCCCTAAATAAAGCGCCGATGTGAGCAGGCAAAAAGACTGGCGCGGGGGAGCGCGGGCTTCCAGCCCGTCCTCGCCGGCATCCTGCCGGGGAGTGGGAGACGCACGCTTCGGCAGAGGGCCATTCTCGCGAGTGCCACGGTGTGTGTATCCGGCAGGATGCCGGACACTGCGGGCTAGAAGCCCGCGCTCCCCCGCGCACATCCTCAGTGCTTCTGGGTGAATCTCTGTAGCACGCTGTTCACTCAGCCCCAGGCATTGCGAGTCGCTCTGGGGCACGACGCCGGACCGCGTAGATACGTTGTTCGATGTGAACTTGCTGCGCAGCACCCAGCAAGTCATCCCCGGAGCGCCGGTGGATACCCTGTGGACGCCCGCTAACCGGAGACTTACGACGACGGCCCTCCCCGCAGGCGCGACCCGCCTAGAAGCTTGGCGCGAAGGCCCCGGTGGGATGCCCGAGCTGCTCGCCATCGGCAATCCCGGCGAGCTATTCGTGGAAATCCCGGCGACCGTCACGTTCGACTCGGGCGACCTCTATCAACTCTGGCTGCAAGCCCGCAATTCCCGAGGCAGCAGCCCCGCCGGGCCGAAGCAAAACTGGACGGCACCGTAGCGGGATCGCGGTTTTTTTTGAACCGCAGATACGCGCAAATGCACGCACGGATTGTGGCAGTGAGGGCCAAAGGCCCGATGTCATACCAGCCTAGGGCAACGCCCTAGGTCGTCTGGCAGAAGAATCCCAGCCCTGAAGGGGCGCTCCAAGATGAGCCGCCCCTTCAGGGCTCGTTCGTTGCGCGGGCCGGAACCTAGGGCGTTGCCCTAGGCTGGGATGTCGCCGCACCTTCGGTGCTCCGCGCATTCGCGTACGGCTATGGTTCGATGATTTTCGTGTTCGGGAGGGCGGCCTTCAGCGATGCGACGCTCTCCTTCGACAGCCCCGTGCAGCCGGTGAGATAGACCGATTGCAGAGCGGGGAGGTTCTTGAGCGCGTCCACATTCGTAAGCCCCGTGCAGCCGATGAGCACGACCCCTTGCAGAGCGGAGAGGTTCTTGAGCGCGTCCACATTCGTCAGCCCCGTGCAGCCAGTGAGTATGAGCGTTTTCAGAGCGGAGAGGTTCTTGAGCGTGTCCAAGTCTGTCAGCCCCGTACATCTGTCGAGGCGGAGCCATTGCAGGGCGGTGAGGTTCTTGAGTACGTCCACATTTGTCAGCACCGCGCAGTTGAGGAGCACCACCTCTTGCAGTCGAGTGAGGGGGCGCAGGGCGGAGAGTTCGCGCAAGGTGGCCGCATTGTCGATGCGCAGCCCCTTCGGATTCAGCAGGTGGACGATGGCGAGGTGTTGCTCAAACGCTTCGCTCGTCAAAATACCAATGGCGGTTACGCCATCCGACCAAGTCCCTTTCTTAAATGCGGCCTTCCAGTTCAGCCGAATCTCTTCGATCGGGTCGGTGTATTGCACCTTCCACCCCAGCGCCCTTGCCTCTTTGAGCGCAGCGCGGAAGGCGTATTGGGTCCACCCGCCGTATGCGAGGAACCCGGCGGCGAGGAGGAGGAGCCAGCGTTGGAGGTGCCACTTTCGGCGCGGTGGTGGTGGTGTGTCGGTGGTCATGGTGAGCGAACGTGCGGAGAGGGGTATCGGGCAATCTCCTACAGCCCCCGTGGATGCCGCAGCACGGTGTTCTTTGATGAGCGGGACTTTGTGCTCCAGCGGGGGCCTTCGCCAGCTCCGTGCCAGCCGGTATCGAGGCGCAGGCCCGCGATTTCCAGAAAGACGTGGCCGGACCTCGCGTAAATCGTGATCCATTCGCCACGCCCACTGCGGCCATAGTTGCGGAACCCATCGGAAGTCAGGCAGCCATCGAGCAGGTCCACTTCGCGCAGAACGTAGGAGGTCATGCCCGAGCAATCGTAGCCGGAATCCACCCCCTCGCAGCGCCCGCCGCCGTAGCGATAGGGCAGGCCGACGATGCGGTTGCCGGCAGCGATAGCGTCTTTCACCACATCCGGCGCACCGTCGGAGACTTCCGCCAATCCATCCACGATGCGCCCGCCCTTTGAGGGAGAGTATCGGTAGTAAACCGTGCCGCCCCCCGAGCAAGCAGCGAGAAAGAGCGAAGCAAGAACAGCCAGCGATAGAGCGAAACGGTGCATCCCGCCTACATGCCCGACGCCGCCGGGAAATCCAGCTTTCGTTCGCGGGTGTGATCAAACGTGGAATGAGTGCGAGTGGCGTGGGCGCTTCGCCCATGAAGGGGCGACACGCCAACCCTGCGAGTGTAACGAGCCAAGGAGCGGCGGCATTCCTGCCGCCGTCCCCAAACGCGCCAAGCGCCTGATCCGAAGCGTGCGGCTCTCGGAATCTGCACGGTTTTCTGATTGGGCGCTTCGCGCTGTAGGGACGGCGGCAGGAATGCCGCCGCTCCTTGGCTCGCTTCGCTCGCATGAGGCCGCTATCGCGACCTTCACGCATTCCACTTTTAACCACACCCTTCGTTCGCCCTGCGTGACTTTCTCCGCGGACCGGCTACAAGGCTCGCCTTTCCACGTGTCCGACAAAGAAACGCCCAATAAAGCATCCAACACCAAAGCCCGCAAAAAGCGCGGGTTCTTTGGCAAACTTCGCCTGCTCATTTTATGGCTCATCCTGCTCGTGTGCATCGCGATTCAGGCTCCGGTTTTCCCCTACGTCGTCCGTGGCGTCGTGAACTTTGAGGCATGGCGCAACGGCGTCGGCGTCACCATCGGCGCGGTGGAGGGGACGATCTTTGAGCCCCTCGTCCTCCGCGATACCGTGTGGACCTACGCTTCGCCCACCGGCGCTGCGACAAGGCTGGAGGCCCGTCGCGTTCGCGGGTGGTTCGCGTGGAGCAATATCTTCCCCGCGCCCGTCGCCGGGTGGATTCGCAATGGCGCGGCACAGCTCGGCGCAGAGCCGCTCGGCGGCAACGGCATCTGGTGGCAGCGGCTGGAAATTGACGGCGTCTCCGCAAAGCTCGCGCTGCCCGCTGGCGCACCTGTGCCCGCCGTTTCCTCCGCGCCATGGGTGGACCTCCGGCCCGGCGGAGATTGGCTGCGGATGCCGCTCTTCTTCGACCTGCGCGACGCCGACGTGATCATGGAGCGCGGCACGGAATTCATCCGCGCCAGCAATCTGAAATTCATCGCCAGCGCGCTAGAGCCCGGCCACCTCGTCGCCGGGCAACTCACCATTAAGACGACTTGGTTTTCCAAAAACTTCCGCGAAGTGCGCGGACGGACGAGCCTCGAAGGCACCCGCATCACCGCCGCCGGGATGACGCTCGCGCCCGATCTCAAAGTGAACACGTTCAGCGTAGAGCTTGCGGATTTGCCGTTGGGGAAAATCGCGTGGGAGACTGCCCTCGACGCCTTCGGCGGCACCCTCGTCGCCGAGGCCGAAATCGCGCCCCACGACAAAGACCTCGGCCTCAGCGTGAACGGCAGATTTGCGAACATTGACCTCGGTTCGCTCTCCACATTCTTCGGCCTCAGCGAAGCGGCGGGCGGCGTCATCCGCGAAGGGACATTCATTTTCCACGGCAGCCCGCGCGACATCACGCTCGGCGATTCGCGGCTGCGGCTGGAAGCGGACCGCGTGCAGTGGGAATCGCGCCAGTGGGACACGCTCGTGCTCGGCCTTTCCGTCGTCGAACAGCGGCTCGTCATCCCCGAGTGCAAGCTCAAGCAAGGCTCCAACGAACTCGCCCTCAGCGGCACCCTCGCCATGCCGCAGCCCGGCGCGAAGTGGTGGGAGCTGCCGTTCGACCTCAAGATCGACGCCTCCATCCGCAACCTCACCGAGCTTTCCGCGCTGCTCTTGCCCGAGTTCACCTACACCGCTGGCGAGCTGTTCCTGCGCGGCTCCGTGAGCGGCTCCGGCGCAAAACCGAAGACCCTCCCGAGCTACGACGGCCAACTCATCGTCAACGGCAAGGGCCTGAAATGGCGCACCGCACCGCTCGATCACCTCACCGGCGCCCTCGTCTTCAAAGGACGCGAAGCACAGATCGTGAACGCCCAATTTGACAACGACGACGACTACCTCCGCGCCAACGGCACCGTGAGCCTCGACACCGGCGGCTTCGACGGGCGCGTGAGGGCATCCGTCCGCGACCTCCGGCTCTACGGCGCGCTCCTCGGCCCGCCGATCTTCCCCGCGCCCGTCGCTGGCAGCGCCGCGATTTCATGGGCGGGGAAATGGACCGACGATCAGCGAAAGGGCGACTTCACCGCGAAGCTCGGGCGCTTTCACCTCCTCGGGGCCAACGCGACCTACCCGCTCGACGCCGAACTTTCCGGCACCGTCGAGCGCGAGCAACTGCTCTTCGACAAATTCAAAGTCAGCCAAAACGGCACCATCCTCACCGCCGCAGTCGGCGTCGGCCCCAGCCTCGTCAACCTCAGCGACATCCGCCTGCAAAAGAACGGCGAGATTTGGCTCGAAGGCGCAGCACTCCTCCCGCTCGACCTGTGGCAACGCTGGCCGGATGTGAATTTCACCAAGCTGCTCAACGAAGACACCGTGGGCCGCATCCAGCTCACCGCCAAAAACCTCCGCCTCGCCGACGCCTCGCAGCTCACCGGCTTCGAGTGGCCGCTCGGCGGAATCGTCAACGGCACCCTCACCGCAGACGGCGCGCTCAAGTCCATCAAGCTCGGCGGCGCAGTCCAACTCACCGGCGCGAAAATCCCGCTCAACTGGAACGGCAGCACCGTGACGGAAACCAACGCCGACTTCGCCCTCGACGGCAACACCATCACCCTCACCAAAGCCGAAGGCCGCCACCCCGAAGGAACCTTTACCCTCACCGGCACGCTCCTCCTCGGAAACCTCCGCGCCCCTCAGCTCAACGCCACCGGCACCGGCACCCGAACAGAAAAGCCCTTCACGCTCAAAGCCGCCGGCCCCGCAGCCAGCGCAGTCATCACGCTCGAAGACGTGAAAGCAGAGTGACCTCCCGCGTCACGCAACGTGGATCACAGCCTTAATCACCCCAGTCTCCGGCTTGATCCAAATAGGGAAAGCCTCCGGCACTTCCTCGAATGAAGCGTGGTGTGTGATCCACGGCCCCGTGTCGATGCGCCCGTCCTCGATCAGCGAGATGATGCGCGTGAAATCGCGCGCGGGCGCATTGCGGCTCGCCATGAGCGTTAGCTCCCGGCGGTGCAAGAACGGCGCGTGCGGAAACTCCAAGTTCTGCTGCGTGATACCAACATACACGACCCGCCCGGCAAACGACGCAAACTCCATCGCACGGACCATGGACTTGTTGTTGCCGGTCGCATCGATGACCACGTCCGCCATCTGCCCATTCGTGAACTCCGCGAGCGCCTTCAAGTCCGACTCATCGCCGCGAACCAAGATGGTATTGGGCACTCCCATTTTCTCCCGGACGAAAGCGAGACGCGTCTCGCTGATGTCCATCACCACCGTGTCCGCGCCCGAGAGCTTCGCAAATTCGACAACCGAAAGCCCAATCGGACCCGCACCGATGACGAGCACCGTCTCGCCGCGCTTCGGGTTGCCACGATCGACCGCGTGGCAGCCGATGGCAAGCATCTCCACAAGCGCACACTGATCCGCCGTCAGCCGGTTTGCGACATGGAGTTTCCGCGCCGGAAGGATGATGCGCTCCGTGAGCCCGCCATCGCACATCACGCCCATCGTCTTGTTATGCTCGCAGCAGTTCGTGAAGCCACGGCGGCACGCGTAGCAGTTGCGGCAGTTCAAATACGGCTCCACCGAGCAGAGGTCGCCCGGCTTCACATTCGTCACGCCTTCACCCACGGCGATCACTTCCACACCCAGCTCGTGGCCGGGGATGCGCGGGTAAGAAAACATCGGCATCTTACCGAGAAATCCACCCAAATCCGTCCCGCAAACTCCCACGCTTAAAATGCGCATGAGCGCCTCGCCAGCCCCAGGTGCCGGTGGTTCGTCAATTTGGATGGTGCGCCAGGAGAGAGGTTTTTCGAGTTGGAGTGCTTTCATGGTTTGTCCCGCAATACCGCCACGGATGACGGGCACAAGTCACGAAAGAAGATCGCCATTTACCTCGAACGCCGAGACAGCGTTTCCACGTCGGCCATGTCCTTGCTTCGCCCAGTGGCGCGCTTGTTTTGAAGCAGGAGTTCGCGACTGATGATGTGACAGGGTGTGCCGTCCATATCACCCTCAATCCGAGATGCCCACGCCTCATCGAACGTGATTCCCGTTGCAAAATTGATGAGGTCCACCCGCCAAGGCGGCGCACCGAAAAAGACGCAGCTTTCCTCCGCCAATAAATCCGCTGCCGAGATTTCGAGACAAGCCAACCCGAAATCCTCAATGGCACGCACTACGAGCGCGGCGTTCTCCGGTGTACGCTCGATAAAGAAGTCCACGTCTCCCGTAAAACGAGGATGCCCGTGCCACGCCACGGCGTAGCCGCCGAGCATCACGTAGCGCACATTATTCCTGTTCAGTGATGCGACGAATTCGCGGAATTCTTTCGTCCAGTTGAGTTTCATCGGGAGTGACGGTGGCTATGAGTGCAAAAAGCTCTGCCATCCGCTGCTGCGGTGTGAGCGAGCGGTAGTGCTCATCCTCCCAAGCCTCGGCTTCGGCGAAGCTGCGGAATTTTTTCACGAATGGCGCGGTGTCTTGCACGCCGCGCACCTTATCTCTGCGGCAAGGAATTGCCAGCTTCGACTTCCCCCGCGTCAGTTGTTCTCCGGCAGTCCCTCGCGATGCCCGAGGTTTTTCACCGGGGCGAAAATGGCGAGGACTTCGGCGAGTAGCTCTTTATCGAGGGGCTCGGCTGCCCACTTTGCCCAATTGCGGATGTTGGCCGGATTCGCGCTGCCCGAGACGGTCGTCGTGATGTCCTCGTTCGCGATGGAGAATTGTAGCGCCAGTTTCGCGATGTCCACGCCCCGGCTGGCGCAAAGGGCGGCGGCGGCGCGGGCGGCGGCTTTTACTTCCTCGGGCTCTTTGAGCCACGCCGGGAGCGGGGCGTTGGTGAGCAGGCGGGCGGAGAACGGCCCGGCGTTCATCACGCCCACGCCGCGTGCTTTTAGGTAGGGCACCAGCTCGTCGGCGAACCGCGTGTTTTGCAGGGTGTATTGGTTGTAGCTCAGCACGCAATCCACGTCCGTCTGGTCGAGGATGAACTTGAATGCCTTCATCGGGTAGCCGCTGAAGCCGATGTGTTTCACCTTCCCCGCCGCCTGTATCTTGCGCAGCGCGGGGAGTGTCTCATCCACGATCTGCTGCATCGGCACGAACTCGATGTCGTGGCACAGCACGATGTCGAGATGATCGGTTCCCAGGCGGTGCAGCGAGACATCCACGCTCTCCGCCACGCGCTTCGCGGAAAAATCGAAGTGCGCCAAGTCGTAGCGCCCGAGCTTCGTGCAGAGCGTGTAGCTGTCGCGCGGCACGCCTTTCAGCGCGATGCCGAGGAGCACCTCGCTCATGCCGCGTCCGTAAAATGGCGACGTATCAATGAAGTTCAGCCCGCACTCCAGCGCGACGTGGACGCTTTGGAGCGCCTCCTCCACTTTCACGCTGCGAAACTCCGCCCCGAGCGACGATGCGCCGAAGCTGAGGATCGGAAGTTGGAGCCCTGTTTTGCCAAGTGTTCGTGTTTGCATCCGCGCAATCTGCCAGACGCGACGGCGCGTTGAATAGCCCGATTTCCATCCCGCTGCTTGCAAGTCTCCGCCGCCGCGATAGACCCCACTGCGTATGTTTCCATCACTAGCACTGCGCATCTTACAGACCACCGACCCGCGGTGCCTCGGGAAATTCCTTTGGAACTTCGGCTACAAAGGCGTCCTCTCTATTCAGCTCTTCAAAAAGCGGATTCAGCACGGCGAATTCTTCCCGCCCTTTTTGTACCTCTCCATCCTGAACTCCTGCAACCTGCGCTGCCAGGGCTGCTGGGTGGATGTCGCCGCCGAGCGCGTCGCCATTGACCTCGATACGCTCAACGCCACCATCAACGACGCCAAGGCCCACGGGAACGCGTTCTTCGGCATCCTCGGCGGCGAGCCTTTCATGCACCCCGAGCTGCTCGACCTCTTCGCCGCGCACCCCGACTGCTATTTCCAAGTCTTCACCAACGGCCAATTCATCACCGAGAAAATCGCAAAGCGTCTGCGCGAACTCGGCAACGTTACCCCGCTCATCAGCATCGAAGGCCGCGAAGTCGTCAGCGACGAGCGGCGTGGCAACAAGCAAGTCTATGAGCGCACCCTGCGCGGGCTGCGTGCTTGTTTAAAAGAGAAGCTCCTCACCGGAGTCGCGACGAGCGTGTGCCAGACAAATATCGGCGACCTCTGCACCGAGCAATGGCTGCGGGAGCTGATCGACTTTGGCGCGCACTACGTCTGGTTCCACACCTTCCGCCCCGTGGGGCCGAAGATGAACGCGCAGCTCGCGCTCAGCCCCGAGCAGCTCGTCCAAGTCCGCCGCTTCGTCGTCGAGATGCGCACCAAAATGCCCATCGGCATCGTGGACGCCTACTACGCTGGCGACGGCAAAGCCCTCTGCCCGATGAGCACCGGCATCTCCCACCACGTCGGCCCGAAAGGCGACATCGAGCCCTGCCCGATCATCCAATTTGCCACCGAGAACATCCGCGACCCACGCGGCGTGTATGCGACCATGCGCGACTCCGCTTTTTTGAAAGACTTCCGCGAGCTCAGCGCCGAGCACACACGCGGCTGCGTCGTCCTGGAGCGCCCCGATTTAGTGAAAGAGATCGTCCTCAAACACGGCGCGCGCGACACCACGATCCGAGGCACCGCGATGGCCGAACTCGACGCCATGACGCCCCGCTTTTCCCAATGGCTCCCCGGCCAAGAAATCCCCGAGAAACACTGGATGTATCGCTGGGCGAAAAAGTGGTTCTTTAACGACTTTGGCGCATACACCAAAGCCGACCACGACCACACCGCCAGCGCCAAAGCCCGCCAGCTCGCAAGCACCGGTCAATCGTAGCCACTACCATCTGCACCTTCGCGTCAGACAACGGCTTTTAACGGACAGGCAACCCAACTGGTGACGGGTATTCGCCCCTATGGTTTGCGGCCAGACGGGGTTCCTCCTCACCCATATAATTCGATTCCTATTTCATGAAGTATCTTGTTCCAATTCTGTTTGCCGCCGGTGCGTTTGCTGCGGAGCCGCTCTCGCCGGAGCTGGCGGTGCTCAGCGCGGAGGCGCGGGGTGTTTTGGCGCACAATTGCACGAAGTGTCACGGACAGCAGAAGCAGAAGGCAGAACTCCGACTGGACCTCCGCGAGGCGGCGATGAAGGGCGGCGAAAGCGGTGCTGCAATCACGCCGGGGAAGCCGGATGCGAGCGAGCTGATCCGGCGGCTGAAGCTTCCGGTGACGGACGAAGAGGCGATGCCGCCGAAGAAGGGTCCGCTCGATCCGAAGGATGTCGCGACACTGGAGAAATGGATCGCCGCCGGGGCTCCGTGGCCGGATGGCGCGACTGCGGGCATCGTCTTTCAGCGTGCGCCCATCGCGCCGCGGACGCCCGATTTCCCTGCGGGCACCGAGGCATTTGAGAATCCCGTGGATAAGTTTGTAGCGGGCTACTTTCTGGAGAAAAAGTTCGCGTGGCCCGCGCCCGTGGACAACCGCGCGTATCTTCGTCGCGCTTCGCTCGATGTCGTCGGGCTGATTCCGGAATGGCAGGAATTGCAGGCTTTCGACGGCAACCGCGCGAAGGCAGTGGACGCTCTTTTTGCACGAAAGGAAGACTACGCAGGGCACTGGCTTTCGTTTTGGAATGATGCGCTGCGCAACGATTACAGCGGCGCGGGCTACATCGACGGCGGACGGCTGCCGGTTTCGTCGTGGCTGTATAATGCGCTGCTCAAGGACGTGCCTTACGATCAGTTTGTGCGCGAATTGATCACGCAGGCGCCGGGCGCGGAGGGGTTCATCAAGGGCATCAAATGGCGCGGCGATGTGAGCGCCGGACAGCGCATCGAGTTGCAGGCGGCGCAGAGCATCGGGCAGGTGTTGCTCGGCGTGAATATCAAGTGCGCGTCGTGCCATGATAGTTTCATCTCCGACTACACGCTCAAGGACGCGCACGCGCTGGCCGCTGTTTTTTCCGACAAACCGCTCGACCTTTTCCGGTGCGATAAACCGACCGGCGAAACGGCTGGGGCGGCGTTTTTCTGGCCCGAACTCGGCAGCATTACCGCCGAGGCTCCGCGCGCAGAACGGCGTAAGCAACTCGCGGATATCCTGACGAAGAAAGAGAACGGCCGGCTCGCTCGCGTGATGGTGAACCGGCTGTGGGCGGCGTGCTTTGGCCGCGGGCTCGTGGAGCCGGTGGACGCGCTGGACAATCCGCCGTGGAGCCGCGATTTGCTCGACTGGCTCGCGTCGGATTTCGCCGCGAACGGCTACCGCGTCACGCGCACGCTGCGGCTCATCCTCACGTCGCGTGCTTATCAACTCCCGGCGGTGGAAGTCGCCAGTGCGGACGACCTCGCGAAATCGTCGTTCGTTTTTCAAGGGCCCGTCGTCCGGCGATTGAGCGCCGAGCAATTCACGGATGCTGTGAGCCGTATCGCCACGCCGCTTTACAAAAAGCGCAAGTTCGTCCCCGGCGATAAAGGCGGGCCGGCTTTCGCCGCGGGCGCGCAGTGGATTTGGAACGACGAAGCCGATGGAAATATCAACGCGTTCCCGCAGGGAAAACGCTACTTCCGCACCGTCGTGGAATTTCCCAAAGGCAGCAAGCCGCGGCTCGCCCGCGTCGTCGGCTCGGCGGACAATACGCTCGCTTGCTATATCAACGGCACACGCGTGCTCGACAACCCGAACTGGAACGAAGCCGTGGATGCCGACGCGACCGAGGCTGTAATGGGGCAAACCGGAATCACCGTCGCCGTCATGGCCGACAACATCGCGCCCGGTGCGGCAGGACTGCGCCTCGCGGTCGCCGTGTGGTTCGAGGGACACAAAACGCCGCTCGTCCTCGCGACAGGCCCCGGCTGGCGCAGCGCCGAGAAACCCGCCGACGGATGGGAGCAGCCCGCCTTTGCCGATGGTGAATGGGCGCCGGTCATCACGCTCGGACCAACCGGACTCCCCTGGGCTGACGTCCGCGGCTTTACGCTGCTGGAGCACGGCGGCTTCGTGCGCGCTGCATTCGTGGACAACGACCCGCTGCAAAACGTCCTTGGACGGCCCATCCGCGACCAGATCAATATGAGCCGCCCGACGCAGGCGACGCTTCTGCAAGCGCTCACCTTTGCAAACGGACGCAGCTTCGACGACACTCTTACCAAAGCCGCCGCGAAATGGTCCGCCCGCATCCCCGATGCGACAGCGCGCCTGACAAACATCTACCGCACCGCACTCCTTCGCGATCCGCGCGCAGACGAACTCGCCTTCGCCGCCGCCGCGCCTGCCGACCTGCTGTGGTCGGTGCTGCTGTTGCCCGAATTCCAACTCATCCGATAAACCATGAACGACCGCCGCACATTTCTACGCCAGCTTTCCGCAGCATCCATCGCCGCCATGACCGTCGGTGCCCCTCGACGCTCGTATGCCATCGCTTCAAAACCAAAGGCCACCGCCGATACCGTCATCCTGCTCTGGATGGCCGGCGGCATGGCGCACACCGAGACGTTCGACCCGAAGCGCTACGTGCCTTTTGAAGTCGGGATGGAAGCGGGAAAAGTGCTCTCCACTTTTGAGTCGCGCCCGACCGTGCTCGATGGCGTGCAATTTTCCGCAGGCCTCGAAGAAATCGGCAAGGTCATGGACCGCGGCACGGTCATCCGCTCGCACGTCGTGGCCGACATGGGGAGCATCCTGCACTCGCGGCATCAGTTCCACTGGCACACGTGCTACGAGCCCCCGCAGAGCGTCGCCGCGCCGCACTTGGGCGCGTGGGTCGCCAAAGAACTCGGCGCGCGCAATCCCGTCGTTCCGCCGTTTATCGTCATCGGCCAGCGCTTCGATCGCGGAGAAAAAGAAGAGCTCAAAACATTTCACACCGCCGGGTTTCTCGGCAGCGAATACGGACCATTTCTCGTGGAAGAACCGACTGCCGCGCTGGAGACCGTGCGTCCGCCGAAGGGCATGACGCCCGAGCGTTTCGAAGCGCGGCATTCGCTCTATCGCGAGATGTTGAAAAAGAGCGGCGTCGCCGAAAAATCGAGCGACTACCAGCAGGACTCGCTGCTCCGTTCCATGGAGCAGGCCTACGGACTTCTCCGCTCACCGGAGGCCAAAGCGTTCGACCTCGCGCTCGAACCCATGGAAGCCTACGACGCATACAACACAGGCCGCTTCGGACTTGGCTGTCTGCTCGCACGCCGACTCACGGAAGCCGGCGCGCGCTTCATCGAAGTGACCAGCGAATACATACCGTTTGAATACTGGGACACGCACAACACCGGCCACGCTCGCACCGCCGACATGAAGCGCCAAATCGACCGCCCCGTAGCCCAGCTCGTCCGCGACCTCGAAGCCCGCGGATTGCTCGACCGAACACTCATCATCCTCGCGAGCGAATTCAGCCGCGACGCCATGCTCGAAGGCGCCGCCGCCAAACCCGCCCCCGAAGGCGCGGACACAAAAAAGCTGCCCGAGAAAATGTCCGAGATGAAGCACTACGGAATGCACCGCCACTTCACCGGCGCAGGCTCCGTCCTCATGTTCGGCGGCGGAATCAAGCGCGGCCAGGTGTATGGAAAAACAGCGGACGAACGCCCCTGCACAACGATCGAGAATCCCGTCAGCATCGGCAACATCCACCAAACGATGTACCACGCCCTCGGCATCAGCCCCGAAACGCACTACGAGATCGAAGGCCGCCCGTTTTACACCACGCCCGACGGCAAATCGCCCATCATCCCGGCGCTGCTTGCGAAAGCGTGAGGTTCGTCGGGCATCCTGACAACCTGTGGATTTGTGATGACAAGTTTGCACGGCATGGCGCGGGGATGCGTTGCTTCTTGGATCGCGAAAGGCTGACGCTGCATTTCGCGACATGAACTTGAGACAATCACGCATCCTGTCTTGCGGCGAAGTGCTGTGGGACCTCTTTCCTGAAGGTGCACGCTTCGGCGGTGCGCCTGCGAACTTCGCCTGCCATGCGGCAATTCTTGGAGCTCAAGTGACGGTGCTCAGCGCGGTCGGTAATGATGAGCGCAGCGACGCGGCTCTCGCGATCCTTAAGGGCTTTGGGATCGATACATCGTTCGTGCAACGCATCGCGGACTCGCCGACCGGAAGCGTGGGCGTAAGCGTCGATGCGGCGGGGAAACCGACATTTGAGATTCATACCGGTTCCGCGTGGGATCGCATCGCGTGGACAACCGCATTCGAGAAGCGTATCGCAGAAATGGACGCAATCTACTTTGGCACTCTAGGGCAACGGGGCGAGGTGTCGCGGACCACGATACAGCGGGCACTAGGGCTCGCGAAGGAACGCGGCATCCTCCGGGTCCTCGACGTTAATTTGCGCAGGCCGTTCTACGATGCCGGGGTCATCCGCGACTCCATCGTGCAAGCCAGCGTGTTGAAGCTGAGCGATGATGAATTGGGCGAAGTCGCAAACGCTTGCGGTGTGGCGATGGCAGAAAAGGCGGAGGCCACGCTGCGGCATTTACGTGAGGCCTTCGGGCTCAACCTCGTCGTGATGACTCGCGGCGCGAAGGGTGCGCTGCTGGTTTCTCGGGATGCTACTTTCGATCAGCCGGGGATTCCGACCGAGGTGGTGGATACCGTCGGCGCTGGTGATTCGTTCACTGCGGCTTTTGTGCTCGGGCTGCTGCGTGGCGATGCGCCGCAGGACAATCTTCGCAAAGCCTGCGAGACAGCATCCGCCGTATGTGCAAAATCGGGCGCTGTTCCGGCTGCTGGATGGAAGCCGGCTTAAAGGACTCCCGCTTTTGGCGTGTAGGAAGAAGGCGTTCGGAACCTTGACTGTGTCCGATGTGGTATGGGGTGCTTGGCTCCCTGCGAAACGAGCGGGAGTTGCTATCCGCCTACGGCATCAACACCGACTCTTTCACCACCTTCGGCATGAACGTGGTGATGTATTCGCGGATCATCTCGTCCACGGTTTGGTCCACGTCTGCCTGCTTCGCAGCGTCGCGGGCGGGGGGTATCGTCGCCGTGACGGTGATGTAGGCCCAACGCTGGTTGTAGCCGGAAAGGAGGCGGTCTTTCATATCAATCATCGTGCGCTCAAAATGCGAACCCGTGATGCCGGTGTGGCCGACGAACCAGTAGTAACTAAGCATCCGATTTTGCTGGAGATGCCCGGCTTCGTCTTTTGTCGTCTTGGTATTGTAGAGCCGCGTCGCGGTGAAGTGCCCGCGACCGGGTAAATTGAACGGCACCTCCCGCTTGTCGGCGATGTTCCAGCCTTGCGTCGGCAGGCAGCGCTCGGCGCGGTGGATACTCGTATTCATATCCTGCCCGGAGAGGACGACCGAGAGCGTGATGCCGGTGTATTCCGCCGGGATCCCCATCTTTTTCCCCGAATAGCTCCCGAGCGTCGCATAGGCTTTGCGGGCGAAGCCGGTGTCCTCGCCGAGTGTGTCGCGTTCCTTTGTCGTGATCTCCAGATCCGTGCCGCGCCATGCGCCGATGTATTCCGGCATGTCCTTCATCTCCACCACGCCGAGCGGCTGGACGCTGAGACCCTTTGGCAGTGCGAAGACGAGGCTCAACCCGAGCGTCACCACGGCCAGTAAGATGCCTGCGCGTTTAGGTTCAATAGTCATACGAGATCGGTCCTTTCGTGGGCTTCTCCGGCTCTTCGGGCGTCGGTGCGGCGGGGCCACCGGGCTTGGATGGCGGCTTGTTAAACAACGCTTTTACGCCCGACCAATCGCGGTCGAGCAAGTTCCCCAGCCCCACCATCGCCAACACGGCGACGGGAAAAAAGATGAAGCCCGACCAGTCGTGATAGAGCCCCGTCGCCGTCTTCGGGTCGAGGAAGCGGGCAAAGATGACCACGGAGAAAACGCGCGCAAAGTTCCCCAAAATCGCGAAGAGCAGCGAGCAGCAAAAGAGCGCGAACTTTTTCCCCGCCGTGCGCATCGTGAACTCCGCATAGAGCGCCGCGAGCATCAGCATCGCCATGAGCGAGCGGATGCCGGAGCAACCGCCAGCGACCTCCATCGGCTCGAAGCGACCGTCCGGCGAGCGAATCATCGCGCCATCCACCTCAATCGGGATTCCGCAGATGGTGGACATCACGCGGATGGCCGTCGCCGTCTTTGCCTGAAGGCCCGCCGTGTTTTGCACCACATTGCCCATCGGCGTCATGAAGAGCAGGAAGAGGCACGGAAAAATGACCAACCGCCCCACTTTCTTGCCCCACAAATAGACGACCGCGCCATAGACGAGTAGCGGCAGAGCGAAGATGGACAGACGCGGCTGGAGCATCCGCACCGAGAGGACGTAAGCCACGATCCCCGCCGCCACCCAGCCGAGCCCTGAGTTCGTCGGCTCCTTCGCCGCCGCCCAGAGTTGCTCCCTTTTGAGATGAAGCAGGATGAAAAAGATGGGGATGATGCCCCAGCAGTGGACCTGATCGTTTTCCTCGTTCCAGCTCGCCGCAATCCACCGCCCCGCCGACTGGCTGCCGAGCATGAAGGGCGTCGGGATAAAATAAAACACCCACAGCACAAGCAGCGACCCAGCGAGGAGCGCCGTGGAGATCGGGTTCTCTTTCAGCGCAGCAAGGATGGCAGGCCACGTCGCTTGCGGCGGCGCGGGCTCGGGTTCAGGTGTAGGCCGGGGTGTGTCGGACATGGCTGTGGAGACTACGCGGCGTGCCGGAGTGTTCAATCTTTCCCTCAAGCCCCGAGAAACAAAATGGGGCAGACTGCTGCCAGTCTGCCCCTAAAATGGTGCTCGCGAGAGGACTCGAACCTCCACAGGTTTCCCTATATGATCCTGAGTCATACGCGTCTGCCAGTTCCGCCACGCGAGCAAAAACTCGGGGCGCGGATAGAAGCGGCCCCCGCCCTCGCTGGCAAGGGGAGTTTTCACAAATCCGCGAACGGGCTATCGCGGCGGGAGTATCTCCGACAGCGCGATGACGACATCCGGGAACGCCAACGGCGACGCCACACCTTCGGCTAAAACGATGATTTTCTCCCGATACGCCGGGCCTTCCGGTTGGCGGTAGATTTCCAAAATATCGTCTTCCAGATTCAACAGCCAAAACTCGCGGATGCCCGTCGCCGCATAGGCGCGCTGCTTATCCTCGCGGTCGTAGCGGACGGAGCTATCACCCACTTCGATAATGAGGAAAACCTCCTCCTGCGTAGGATGCCGCTTGGAGTCGCGGCGGCTCCACGGGACTAAAGTGAGGTCCGGCTGAGGTGCAGAATGCTCCTCCAGCTCTACCGGGTTTTGCGGAGAAATCTTGAAGCGCCGCCGCGCCTGCTCGCCGAGTTCGGCATTGAGATTTGTGACAGCCTGAGCGTGGCGGTATCCGATTGCGTGCATGATGATGAGTTCTCCGTTGAGCAATTCGATCCGGTCTTTCGCATCCAAAAGGCCCGATTCGTAGAGATGCTGGAAGTCTTCGATGGTGAATTTGTATGTGGCAGCGAGCGCACTCATGCGTGCCAAACTGCCACACGGATATTGGCGCGTCAAAAGGTTTGCCCCGCGACTCCGTCGGAAAAGACCGACGCACACACAGAGTTCTAGCGTCCTGCGCGCTTTTCCGTTACGACCCGCCGCACTATGTCATCTGCCCTATATGTCCTCATCCTTGCTGGTGGTAGCGGAGAGCGGTTCTGGCCGCTGAGCCGCAAGGCGCGCCCGAAGCAATTGCTGTCGCTCTTTGGTAAGGAAACCTTGCTCGAAGCCACTATCAGTCGGCTCGACGGGCTCGTTCCTGCGAAGAACATCCTCATTTTAACTAACGCGGACCAAGAGGCTGGCGTGCGCAAACTCGCCACGACTTTGCCGCCGGAAAACATCGTCGCCGAGCCCGCCAAACGCGACACCGCTGCGGCCATCGCGCTCGGCGTCGGCTGGGTCGCGGCGCGCGATCCGCACGCCACAATGATCGTGCTGCCTGCCGATCATCTCATCCGCGATGTGGCTGGTTTTCAAAAGACCCTCCGCACCGCTGCGGCTGCTGCTCGGCAGTCTGGGGAGCTTGTGACTATCGGGATCCAGCCGACTTGGGCGTGCCCAGGATTTGGCTACATCGAGATGGGCGGCGCGCTCGCCGTCGCCGAGGCGAAAGATGGCCCCGCCGTGCACGACGTGACGCGCTTCCGCGAAAAACCGAACGCCGAACTGGCCGAGCAATTTCTCCGGCAGGGCAACTTCCGGTGGAACGCCGGCATGTTCATCTGGACGATCCCCGCCATCCTCTCCGCGCTCCAGCGCCACGCGCCCGAGCTGGGCGCATTCGTCTCGCGCATTCACGGCGGCGAAAACTTTGCAAAGCTCCTCTCTGACGTTTTCCCCACGCTCCCGAAAATCTCGATAGACTACGCCATTTTGGAAAAAGCGGGCCGCGTCCTCATGGTCGAGAGCGCCTTCGATTGGGACGATGTGGGGAGCTGGACGGCCCTCGCCAAGTATCTCCCCGACCAAGGCCACGGCAACGTCGGCAACACCGACATCACGCTCATCGAAGCCCATAACAACCTCATCTTCTCCACTCAAAAACGTCGCATCGCATTGCTCGGCGTGAGCGATCTCATCGTCGTGGAAACCGACGACGCCATCCTCGTCTGCAACCGGCACGAGGCGGAGAAAATCAAGCACCTCGTGGCGAAAGTGCCGACGGGGATGCAGTAAACGCGGCTACCGTCGCAGCACGAGCGAGGCGTTGATTCCGCCGAAGCCGAATGCGTTGTTCATCGCGTATTCGAACTTCGCGGGGCGTCCGACATTGGGCACTACGTCGAGGTCGCAGGCGGGGTCGGGGGTCCGGTGGTGGAGCGTGGGCGGGAGCCACTGATCTTGCAGCGCGAGGGCGCAGATGGCGGTCTCCATCGCGCCGGTGGCTCCGAGTGGGTGGGCGGTGAAGGGCTTAGTGCCGCTGATGGCGAGGCGGCGGGCGTGGTCGCCGAAGAGACGCTTGATGCAGGCGACTTCGCCTGCGTCGTTGAGCTGGGTGCTGCTGGCGTGGCAGTTGATGTAGCCGATTTGCTCCGGCGCGATACCGGCATCGGCGAGCGCGGCGGCCATGCAGGCGGTGGTGCTCTCGCCGTCGGGGTGCGGCGAGGTCATGTGGTAGGCGTCGTTGTTCAGCGAGTAGCCGCAGACTTCCGCGTAAATGTGCGCGCCGCGTGCGGTGGCGTGGGTGAGTTCTTCGAGGACGAGCGTGCAGCCGCCCTCACCCATGACGAAGCCGTCGCGTGCTTTGTCGAATGGGCGGCACGCTTCGGCGGCAGGCTGGCCAGCCCAGCGGGACATGGTTTTTATGAAATCGAACGAGCTAAAGGTGAGCGGGCTCAGCGGTGCTTCGGCCCCGCCGGCGAGCATCACGTCGGCCCAGCCATCGCGGATGTAGCGCATCGCTTCGCCCACGGAGACGACGCCGCTGGAGCAGGAGTTTGAGTTCGTGGTGCCGACTCCGCGCAGGCCGCATTCGATGGCGATATTGGCGTGCGCGCTGCCGCCGAAGACTTGCAAGGCGAGCGTCGGGTTCACGCCGCGCGGGCCTTTTTGCAGGAAGCGCGCGTGCTCATCCTCCGCCCCCGCGATGCCGCCGAGGGCTGTGCCGAAGCTGACGCCCGTACGCGGTTGCGGGCGCTCTTTGCTCCACGGGAGCCGCGCGTCTTCCAGCGCCAGCAGCGCGCTGGCGACGGAGAATTGCGCGTAGCGGTCGAGCCGCTTCAGCCGGTGCGGGGGAAAAAAGACCGCCGGGTCCCAAGCCGCGATTTCCCCGACGCTGACAGCGCGGCAGCCCTCTACGTGAAACGCCGAGAGCCGCGTGATGCCGCTGCGCCCCTCGCGGATGCTGCGCCAAAACGCTTCACGCCCGACCCCGCAGGCGGCGATAGGGCCGAGGCCAGTGATGACGATGCGGCGGGCGCGTTCGCCATTCACTAGATCAACTCCGCGATTTGCACCGCATTGAGCGCGGCACCTTTAAGCAACTGGTCACCCACGACCCAAAAGGCGAGGCCATTATCCAGCGCGCAGTCCATGCGCAAGCGGCCCACTTGGCAGTTGTCGCTCCCTGCGACATTCAGCGGGAGCGGGTATTTCGCCTCGGCGGGTTCATCCACAATATCGAGCCCCTCTGCCGCTGCTAAAACCGCACGCGCCTCGGCGACGCTCACGGGCTTTTCAAACTCTGCGCTGACGGAAATCGAGTGCGCCCGATAGACCGGCACGCGCACGCAAGTCACCGATGCCCGGAACGTCGGGTGGTGCATGATGCGCCGTCCTTCGTTCTGCATTTTCATCTCCTCCTTCGTGTAGCCGGTATCGAGGAAGCTATCCACATGCGGCAGGACGTTGAACGCGATTTGGTGGGGATAAACCGAGCGCGGGACGGGCAAGCCGCCGACAATCGCCGCGACTTGATCTTCCAGTTCCTTGAGCGCCTGCGCACCTGTGCCGCTGACGGCTTGGTAGCTGGAAGCGAAGATGCGCTTCACCCCGAAAGCCTGATGCAGCGGCCACAGCGCCATGAGCGTGATGGCCGTCGTGCAGTTCGGGTTCGCAATGATGCCGCGGCTCAGCGCGATGTCCGCGCCGTTCACTTCGGGCACGACGAGCGGCACATCCGGGTCCATGCGGAAAGCGGAAGAATTATCCACAACGACGGCCCCAGCTTGTGTGGCAAAAGGCGCGTATTGCTTCGAGATTCCCCCGCCCGCGCTGAAGAGCGCGATGTCCACTCCGGCGAACGAATGCTCCGTGAGCTCCTGCACGGGGATCAGCTCGCCCCGAAACGGCAGCGGCTTCCCAGCCGAGCGCGCAGAGGCGAGCAGCGTCAGTTTCCCGACAGGAAAATTCCGTTTCTCCAGCGTCTTCATCATTTCGATTCCGACGGCTCCAGTGGCTCCAACGATGGCTACATGCAGGCTTTTGCTCATAAATAAAAGGGCGCGGAATCTACCCTTCCTCTCCTACTTGTCGAGGCTCACGTCATTTACTGTGATTTGCAGCGACTCTCCGCTTGCGCACTTCGCAGCGTGCGCTCTACTTTCCGCCGCTATGGCCGATTCACACTCTGATAAAGCTTGGGATGAGTTTAAGTGGGAGCGCTTTCTCCAAGAACAGGAGCAGCGTACCGAGAAGTATATGGAGCTTCTGGAGAAGTATATCGACCACCCACAGCGCGACGAAATCATCGCCGAAGAGATGGGCTGGAAGCACATGATTAACGGCGAGGTGCGCGAGTGGGAGGAAGAAGTGGAGGCGGCATTTGCCGATGACGCTGACGACGATTCCGACGAGGAAGAGAGCGGGCCGAGCTTTGAGCGGCACCCCATTTACCGGCAGGCGCTGGCATTCAATGGCGAGCTTGATGAACTACTGGATAACTCTGACGAGAAGGCGCGGGAACATCCTGCGATGATCTCCCTGAGCACTCAGGTTTCGCTCGCGACGGCAAAACTGGCGGCGGCATTGAGCAATGACGAAGTCGAGGAACTCGGCATGAGTATCGCCTACCTCAAGCGCGCGCTCGCGGCTCTGACGAACGGGCTCGACTCGACGATGCACCTCCTCGACGGCGGCTTCATTTCGCAAGAAATCTTCCAGCAACTTCGCGACCGACTTTTTGGCATCCGCGGCGACATCATTACCACGATGGGAGAATATCGTGCGGAGTTTCGCCGCCGTCATGGCCGGGGGTGAGCCGCTCTTGCGGAAGTCGGACGCTGCCGTGTAACCTCACGGAATCATGGACAGCGAACTGGGAAAAATCACCGAGGCGATAATGCGCTCTTACGATGCCGGCGGCGGCATCAACCACGTCGATGGCGCGAACTTGCCGTCGAAGCGGACCATTTCCACGATCTGCGAAGACCTGCTCCAGCTTTTGTTCCCCGGCTTTCACGATGCGGAGCCGATCCACAGCTCGCATCTCCAGCGGGTGACGAGCCACCGCATTTACAGCATCGCCGAGCGGCTGGCGGAGGAGATTTGCAAGAGCTTGCGACTCAACGAACCGGACTGCCCGAACGCGCAGGCGACGAAGCTGGCGCACGACTTTCTTGGCGGACTGGTGCGCGTTCGCGAGCTGTTGAAAACGGATGTCGAAGCGGCTTTCCAAGGCGACCCGGCGGCGGGCGCGACGGATGAGGTGATCCTCAGCTACCCGTTCATCGAGGCCATCGCCGTCCAGCGCAGCGCGCACGTCCTCTACGCGCTGGAGGTGCCCATTATCCCACGGATGATGACGGAGTGGGCGCACAGCCGCACGGGCATCGACATCCACCCCGGCGCGCATATCGGCAGCCACTTTTTCATCGACCACGGGACGGGCGTCGTCGTCGGCGAGACGAGTATCATCGGCACGCACGTAAAGCTCTACCAAGGCGTCTCGCTCATCGCGAAATCGCTCGCCGGCGGACAGGCGCTTCGCGGGCAAAAGCGGCACCCGACCATCGAAGACCACGTCACGATTTACGCCAACGCCACCATCATGGGCGGCGATACGACCATCGGCAACGGCTCCACCGTGGGAGCCAGCGTCTTCCTCACCCACAGCGTCCCGCCGCGCTCGCTCGTCCTCGCCGAGGGCATGGGCGTGCGGGTGCTGGATAAAAATCGGGGCAGCGCCGAGTGGGACGATTGGGCGATATGAGTCGGCGCGTGAAATGCGCGCTCTTGAGGTATTCCGCGAAGCGCCTACCTTCCGCGCTCATGCAGTCCAACCGATTTACCACGATCACCGCCGCTTTTGCGCTGGCGCTGCCGCTTTCTGCGCAGCAGTCGCAGCCGCAAGGAGTCTCCAGCATCACCCGGCCAGCCGAGCCCGAGGTGCGGCGGCCAACTGTGATTGCGCGGCCCGGCGAGCCGCGCGCGATCATCGGCGCAGCGCCGACGAATGTGCCCGTGATGTCGCCGCCGGAGCCCGTGGCGGTGCCGGTCGCCCCGGCTCCTGCGAAGCCCGTCATCATCCAGCCGACTTGGGAGACGCAGAAACTGGCGCGCAGCTACACGTTCACCATCCCTGCGCCGCGCGGGCAGATTACGGACCGCAACGGCGTCCCACTCGCCCGCAACCGCATCGCGCAGAATCTCGCGATCATTTTCCCCACACCCGCGAAGTTCACGGATGCGGAGGCGCAGCAATTTATCACGCAGCAAGTGGCGCTCGCGGCACGGATCATTGGCCGCCCGCTGGCGGTGCCGGAGAAGGGGCTGAAGCATTACCAGAACCGCTCCATCACGCCGCTCGTCATCCCCTCGGCGATTGATCTCTCTCCGGCGGAAGTGGCCGCTTTTACCCGCATGAATCCGCCGGGGCTCACGCTCCAGTCCGTCTATCAGCGCGTCTATCCGCAAGGGCGCTCGGCGGGGCACATCGTCGGCTACGTCGGGCGCATGGGGAATTGGCTCACGGGCGGCGTGGAGACGAACGAGCTGCTCTGGCCGCAAGTCGAGGGACGCGAGGGGCTGGAGCTGACGTTTAACGAGCAGCTCACGGGGAAAAACGGCGCGCTATTTGTCTCCTACGATGCGATGGGCCGGAAGTCCGAGGAGCGCGTCCTCGTCGCGCCGACGCCGGGGCAAAACGTCGTCACCACGATAGACATGCGTTTTCAAAAATCCGTGGAAGCCTCGCTGACAGCCGCCAACCGCCCCTGCGCGATGTCGGTGATGGACTGCAATACCGGCGAGATACTCGCGATGGCCTCCATGCCGAACTACGACCCAAACGTCTTCATCCCCACCATCACCGAGAGCGAACTGACGGCGCTCAGCGACCCGAAAAACAACAACCCGCTCATCCCCCGCGCGTTTCGTTCCGCCTACCCGCTCGGGTCCGTGTTCAAGGTCATCACCGGCCTTGCCGCGCTGAATGAAGGCAAGGTGGACCCCGACGACGAGTTCGGCGGGGAGGCGTTCCTCACCATAGACGGGCGCAAGTTTTGGGACCACACGAAGAAGGACACCGGCCCTCACAATTTCATCAGCGCGCTCACCATGAGCTGCAACACCTACTTTTATAAAATGGGCATGAAGGCCGGCTTCGGGCCCATCACTGACTATGCGCGGCACCTCGGCTTCGGTAGCCGGACGGGCATCCCCATCAACGGCGAGGAAGCGGGCTCTTTCAACGACATAGAAACCATCCTCAAAGTGGACAAACGCAAAGCCGGAATGGGCGACCTCGCGAACCTCTCCATCGGCCAAGGGCTCACCACCGTCACCCCGATCCAAGTCACAAAAGCCATGACCGCCATCGCCAACGGCGGAACCGTCTATCAGCCCCGCCTCGTCCTCCAAGTGCAAGGCGTGGATGATAAAGTGAGCATCGGCTACGAAGTGCGCGTGCGGCACCAATTCGACATTTCCAAAGAAGTCATCACCGTCATGCGCAAGGGCCTCTTCAACGTCGTCAACGGCAAAGGCGGCACTGCCCACGCCGCGCAAAACTCCAACGTCAGCCTCGCCGGGAAGACCGGCACCGCGCAGTGGGGCTCCGGCGCGAAAGAGCGTGTCGCGGCGTGGTTTGGCGGCTACGCCCCGGCGGAAAAGCCCAAGTGGGCCTTCGCCGCCGTCTATGAAGGCAAGCCCGGCGACGACTCCATCCACGGCGGCTCCAACGTCGGCCCCATCATCAGCCGCGCCCTCAAAGGCTTCCCAAAACCCGAGCCCGAAGAAAAAGAAGGCGGCCTCCGAAAGCCCAAGAAAAAGAAAGTCACCGACGACGAAGAAGCAATGGAAGCCGCCGAAGAAGAAGCTCCGAAAAAGCCCCGCCGCCGCCGCGTCGAACCGGACGAAGTCGTCCAATAAATGCACACCGCATTCGTCCTCGGCGCGGGCCTCGGCACACGCCTCCGCCCGCTCACCAACCGTCGGCCCAAGCCCCTCATCCCGCTCGCCAATCGCCCGCTCATTACCCACGCCTTCGACCACCTTATCGCCGCCGGAGTGAAGCGCTTCGTCGTGAACACCCACTGGCGCGCAGAACGATACACCGAGTTTTTCCCCACCGGAGAATGGCGCGGCTGCCCCGTCCACTTCATCGAAGAAACCCCCGAAGTCCTCGAAACCGGCGGCGGCATCTGGAACGCCCGCAAGCTGCTCGGCGACGGCCCATTCATCGTCTATAACGGCGACATCCTCAGCGACATTCCCCTCCCCCGCGCCATCGCGCACCACCGTGCATCCGGCAACGAAGTCACCCTCATCCTCCGCACCACTGGCGACAACCGCAACGTCACTTTCGACGCCGCAAGCGGGCGCATCCTCGACCTGCGAAAAGTGCTCCGCCCCGAGCTAGAGCCGCGCTGCCTCTTCACCGGCATCTACCTCGTCCAGCCACAGTTCATCGCCCGCATCCCCGCCGCGCAGAAAATCTCCGTCGTCCCCATTTTCCACGAAATGATCCGCGCAAGCGCAAAGCTCGGCGGCATCCTCCTCGACGAAGGCACCTGGCGCGACCTCGGCACCCGCGACGAATACCTCGCCGTCGCCGGCCCCGGTAACACCATCCACCCCACCGCCACCATCGGCGCAGGCGCGAGTTTGGAAAACTGCATCATCTGGGAAAACGCCACCGTGGCCCCCGGCGCACACCTCACCCGCTGCATCGTAGCCGACGGAGCCCACGCCAGCGGCGAGCACAGAGACACAGATTTCTAGCGCAGCAGAAGGGGAGGTATCTTACCGCCCTGAACCACGAAGTGGTTCCCGTAAAGCGGTCCCTTCGCTGAAAGCGTAAGACTTTGGGCGACCCTTCGGGCCGCAGGGCGGTATGATACCGCCCCTCCTATAGATTTCGACGCGGGCTTGCACTGCGAGGGCTGAATCCGCCATCTGTGGGGTGATGCAAGTACCGCTGCTCGATCTCCGTGCGCAATATGCGCCGCTAAAGTCTCAATTTCTCACCGCTATCGAGGAAGTCTGCGATTCGCAGGCGCTCGTGCTCGGGCCTCGCACGGAGGCTTTCGAGCAGGCCGTGGCGCAGTACTGCGGCGCGAAACACGCCATCGGGTGCAGCAGCGGGACGGATGCGCAGCTCATGCTCCTCATGGCGATGGGCATCGGGCCGGGCGATGCGATTATCACCACGCCATACACGTTTTTCGCCACCGCGAGCTGCATCGCCCGGCTGGGTGCGCGGCCTGTTTTTGCGGACATTGATCCGGTGACTTACAATCTCTGCCCGGCGTCGGTGGAGGAGGTGCTCAAAAAGACGAAGAATGTGAAAGGGATCATCCCCGTGCATCTCTACGGGTGCTGTGCGGATATGGAGGCGCTGCGGGCGCTCGCGAGCCGCTACAATGTCCCAATCCTCGAAGACGCCGCGCAGGCACTCGGCGCGCAACACGCGCTCGGCGCTGCGGGAGCGATGGGCAACGCGGGATGGTTCTCATTTTACCCGACGAAAAACCTCGGCGCGTTTGGCGATGCGGGGATGGTGGTCTGCCACGACGACGACTTCGCCGCACGGCTGCGGGCGTTTCGGAATCACGGGATGGAGGTCCGCTATTACCACAAGTTTGTCGGCGGCAATTTCCGCATAGACGCCATCCAAAGCGCGGTGCTGCATGTGAAGCTCCCGCACCTCGACACATGGAGCGCGGGCCGCCGTGCGCGGGCTGCGACCTACCGCAGGCTGTTCTCGCTGCACGAGCTAGAACGCTGGCTCACGGTGCCCGTGGAGCCGTGGAAAGATACGGGCGTGGTGAACCATCACATCTACAACCAATTCATCGTCCGCGCCCCGCGCCGCGACGACTTACGGGCGTACCTCGGCGCTGCCGGAGTGAGCACGGAAATCTACTACCCGCTTCCGCTGCACCTACAGGAATGCTTCGCGTATCTCGGGTATAAAGCGGGCGATTTCCCCGAGTCCGAGCGCGCAGCCCGCGAGACGTTGGCGCTGCCGATTTACCCCGAGATTTCCACGGAGCAGCAGAACTACGTCGTGGAGAAAATCGCCGCCTTTTTCCGCTAGGGCCATGCAAGCCTACCTCGACTTACTCCGCCTCGTCCTCGACAAAGGGCACACGAAATCCGACCGCACCGGCACCGGCACCACGAGCGTCTTCGGCGCGCAGACGCGGTTCGATTTATCGGCGGGATTCCCCGTCCTCACAACGAAGAAGCTACACCTCCGCAGCATCATCCACGAGCTGCTGTGGTTCCTCAAAGGCGACACAAACATCCGCTACTTGCAGGAGAATAAGGTGAGCATCTGGGACGAGTGGGCCGACGCCGACGGCAACCTCGGGCGCGTCTATGGCGCGCAGTGGCGTGACTGGCGCACAGCCGACGGCGGGCACATTGACCAAATCGCCAACGTCGTCGCGCAGATCAAAGCAAACCCCGACAGCCGCCGCCTCATCGTCAGCGCGTGGAACCCCGGCGAAGTCTCCGGCATGGCCCTCCCGCCGTGCCACGCACTGTTCCAGTTCTTCGTGCTCGATGGGCGACTGAGCTGCCAGCTCTACCAACGCAGCGCAGACCTCTTCCTCGGCGTCCCGTTTAACATCGCCAGCTACGCGCTGCTCACGCTGATGATCGCGCAAGTCTGCGGGCTCAAGCCGGGGGAATTTGTCCACACGTTCGGCGACTTGCACCTTTACTCAAACCACATGGAGCAGGCGAAAGAACAGCTCTCCCGCGAGCCCCGCCCGCTGCCCGTGATGAAACTGAACCCCGCCGTGACAGACCTCTTCGCGTTCCAGTTCGAGGACTTCACGCTCGAAGGTTACGACCCGCATCCGGCGATCAAAGCGCCCATCGCGGTGTAGCTCGCGGCGCGTGCTAACTTCGAATGGCGAGAATCAGCACCCGCTTTACCGGCACGTCCAAGCGATAGGTGAGGGTCCATTTCCCAAATAGCTTTTCATGGATGAGAAAGCCACATCGCAAGAGGTCTTCGTCGGGGGAGTTGATCGGGGTTTGCGGCGAGGCTGCGGAAGGCGGCGATGAGGGTCAATCGTTCCGACGTTTTGAGTAAAGCGAATGCCTCTGCAACTTCTCCCTCCAAGGCGAATTGGTAAGCCATCGATCAGCGGCCTTCGGCGGCGAGACGGGCATGGAGTGCTTCGATTTCACTCTGGGAAACAACATTTCCCGTGTCAGCCGATGCGATGCGGCGGGAAATCATGGATTCCCAATCCGGCTCCCGTTCATCAAGAGTGGAAAGCAACCGTGCGATTTCGCGGCGACTCTCTGGCGTCATTCTGCAAATTTCAGTTTTTATCTCAGCCAAACTCATGCGGTCCGATTAGCACAGGGCCTAGAGTCGCGCAACGAGTATCCTCCCGAGCAAGTGCCGTTACCCCCCGGCGACGATCCGCAGCAGCTCCACAGCGTCACCAGTTTGTAAAAGGCGCGGCCATTCGTCTGGGCGGAGGGCGGTGCCGTTTAGCTCTACGAGCACGGTGCCTTTGGGAAAGCCTAGCTCGGCGACTAGCTCGGCGACGGTGGTTGCGGAGGTTTCTGTGGGCTTGCCGTTGAGCTTGATCATGGTGCGAGGATGGCGTGGTCCCAGTCTTTCCACACGGGCTCGAAGCCGCAATTTTGCAAGAGTTGCGCGATGGTAGCCGGGCTGCGCATGTCGGCGATTTGGAATTGCTCGGTGGCTTGGCCGGACTGCTCCGTCTCCACGCGGCGACCGCGCACTGTCAGGTGCAGGTCGTCTTTTCCCTCGCCGGTGTAGCCGCCGGGCTCGGTGTGGCTGCCCGCGCTCATCATGGTGATGCCGAGCGGCAGGAGCGCGTCGCGCAAAGCGGCGGGCTCGCGCGTGCTGAGGACGATGCCGACGTGGGGGAAACACAGCCGCAGCGCGCACACCGTCTGCACCATTTCGCGGTCGGGCAGCTCGTGGCGCGGCGCAAATTCTCCGGCACACGGACGCAACCGTGGGAGGGCGACGGTGAACTGCGCTTTCCAGCAACGGCGCATCAAATGATCGAGATGCGCCGCCAGCGCCAGCGCCTCTGCCCGCCAAGGTGTGAGGCCGAAGAGCGCACCGATGCCGATGCGCCGAAAGCCCGCATCGTAGGCCCGCTCGGGGCACGCGAGCCGCCAGTCGAAGTCGCGTTTTGGCCCCATCGTGTGCATCTCCGCGTAGGTCGCGCGGTCGTAGGTTTCTTGATAAACGACGAGCCCTTCCGCCCCAGCGCGGACGAGAGGCTCGTAGTCGGCGACTTCCATCGGCGCGACCTCCAGCGCGATGGTCGGGATTTCCGGCACGAGCGCGCGGATGCACGCTTCGAGGTAGCCGTTGCTGACGAACTTCGGGTGCTCCCCCGCAACGAGCAGGACATTGCGAAAACCTTCCTTTGCCAAATGCCGCGCCTCTTTCATCACGCTGGCGATTTCCAGCGTCACGCGGAGAATCGGGTTATCCCGCGAGAAGCCGCAGTATGCGCAGTTATTGATGCACTCGTTACTGAGATACAGCGGCGCAAAAAGCCGCATCGCCCGCCCAAAATTCCGCCGCGTGACGAGCGCCGACTCCTGCGCCATCGCCTCCAGCTCCGCGTCGCTCTTCGGCTCCAGCAGCGCGGCAAAGCGCCGCAGGGCAGCGGATGGTTGTTTCGGAAAAATGATCTCGTCGGCGTATGACACGCGCCTCTTATACGAGGGGAATGCGAAAGCGCCAAGAGACTTGCTCGACAACCCACTGCCCCGCCGCTCTAGTCGCCCCAGATATCACGCCATTATGACCCCTGAAAACTCAGACACCAAACCCACTCCAACCCACGACAAAACACCTGCGAACGTTCCGCACTATGTCCTCCGCCGTGGGGAAATTCTCGGCCCGTTCGAGATTGAGGAGCTCCATAAGCTCGTCGCGGATGGCGTGCTGGAATACGACGACTTTGTCCAAGAAGCGGGCAACTCCGAGTGGCTGCCGCTCCGCTGGCTGCTTGTCCCCGGCGATGCACAGGACCTCGGAGGCGCTCTCGCTCCGACGTGGCATACGCTGCTGAAGTGGTCGTGGCTGCGGCTCCGCTACAACCTCGATGCACAGTCACTTTACGCAGGCTGGGTCTGCCTCGGCCTCGCACTCTGCGGGCTCTATCTCTCATCGCGCTGGCGGGAGATTCTCTGGTTGCCGTGGGCGATTTTGGCTTTCTTCGGCGGTGTCGCACTTTACCGGCGCGAACGAATCGGCGCTGGCATCGCCCTGATGCTCGCGTCTGCCGTAATCCCCGGTTCGCTGTGGGCGTATTTTTACTAGCCCTCCCGCTCCCTATTTTTTTCGCGACAAAAAATCCTGAAAGATTACAGACCCCGGCTCGTATTATAGTTCATGGATAAAATACTCGTACACGGCGGTCACCCGCTCAATGGAACCGTCCGCGTCAGCGGCAGCAAAAATAGCGCGCTCCCGATCCTCGCAGCGGCACTCCTCACTCGGCAGCCCTGCGTCATCTCCAATGTGCCGGACCTCTCCGACATCAATTACATGCTGCAAATCCTCAGCCACCTCGGCGCGCATGTCGAGAGGGCCAGCGGCGTCGTCCGCATCGAGGCTGAGAAAATCAAAACGGAAGCCCCGTATGACATCGTGCGGAAAATGCGCGCGTCTGTCTGCGTGCTCGGGCCGCTCCTTGGGCGGGAACGCGAGGCAACCGTCTCCCTTCCCGGCGGCTGCGTCATCGGCGACCGGCCGATTGATTTGCACCTCAAAGGCTTTGAGGCACTCGGCGCAGTCAGCCGCATCGAGCATGGAAATGTGAAGCTGTTCGCCAAAGAACTCCGGGGAGCCACCGTGAACCTGCGCGGCAAGCAAGGCCCCACCGTCCTCGGCACCGACAACGTCATGATGGCTGCCGTCCTCGCCGAAGGGACCACCGTCATCGAGAGCGCCGCTGCCGAGCCCGAAGTCGTGGACCTTGCCAATTTCCTGAACAAAATGGGCGCGAAAATCGAGGGCGCAGGCACTCGCCGCATCGTCATCGAAGGTGTGCCCGAGCTTCACGGAGCCGAGCACGAAGTCATCCCCGACCGCATCGAGGCCGGCACTTACCTCGTCGCCGGAGCCATCATGGGCGGCGATGTCATGCTCCGCCGCGTGGACCCCACACACCTCGGCGCGCTCATTGATGCGCTCCGCCAGTCGGGCTACGAGATCGAAATCGGCAAGGGCACGCTCCGCATCAAGGGCCATCCCTCGCCCACGCCCGTGCAGCTCACCACCGAGCCCTACCCCGGTTTCCCCACGGACATGCAGGCGCAAATGTGCGCGCTCCTTTCACAGACGAGCGGCATCAGCGTCATCAGCGAAACCATTTTCCCGCAGCGCTTCATGCACGTCAGCGAGCTCAAGCGCATGGGCGCAGACATCTCGCTCGACGGGCACACCGCCATCATCAAGGGCGTGGAGAAAATGAGCGGAGCCCCCGTCATGGCCAGCGACCTCCGAGCCAGCGCCGCGCTCGTGCTTGCCGGGCTGCGCGCCGATGGGGTGACAGAGGTCAATCGCGTCTATCACATTGACCGAGGCTACGAGTCCATCGACGAAAAGTTGAACCAGCTCGGTGCCCGTATCGAGCGGATGAAAGCGTAGGGCGCGGACAAGGAGCGGCGAAACTAAACCTTTGACCCATCTGCTACAGCCGCTAAGTTCCGCCCCGAACGAATGAAGATTGCTCCAACACTCCGCAGCCTGTCTGCCAACTTTGTGCGAATTGCGATGGTCAGCCAGCTCTTGGCCGTCGCCGCAACCGCCGACTCGCTCCCTAGTATCCAGTCCATCTACGATAGCAGCCGGGCACATTCTGCGAAAAAAGCCCAGCAGCCGGTCGTCCTAAAGTCCAAGGTAGCGGTGGCAAAGCCAAAATCTCTCCCCGCAATCGCCGCATCCCCGAAGCGAGGCCCCCGCGTCACATTCAATGAGCCCGTAAAAGCTCAGGTCGCGGTGGAAGCCAAGATTGCCCCCGCGAAAGCCGCCAAGCCGGAATCCCTTCGCAACCCAGAGACGGCCAAGAAGCTCGACCTCAGTAAAATCCCTCTTTTCGGCCCTCTATCGTCCTCTTTCCGCTACGACTCGCGCATGGTCAAAGCGATGGAAATCGCTTCCGCTAGGGCCTATGCACACAGTCAGGGCTCTTGCTGGCGGTACGTCAAAAATGCCCTCGTAAGCGCTGGCCTCGTCGATTCCCGGCCGACCTCCGCCTACGCGAAAGAGGCGGCCAGCGAGCTCACGGAGAAGTATGGCTTCCGCCGCATCTCCTGTTCCGACCCGTACAAAGCGCCTCTCGGCAGCGTCCTCGTCTATGGCGGCGGCGGTGCAGGCCATGTGGAGTTCCGCACCCGCACCGGATTCGTCAGTGATTTTACCAATACGAAGCCGTCCGCCCGTCCGCTGGTCGGCGTTTACGTGAAGTAGTCGATGGCCGTAGAGGCGAGTCGGAAACGGGCTCGCGGCAGCGTTGCTTGAGAAAGCGTGAACGGTTACTGCTCCTCGCATGAGAACCATTCTTTTCCTCGGAGCATTCCTTTTCGCCGTCGCGACGGTGAGCGCGGCGAACCGGCCGAACGTCGTCATTTTCCTCGCGGACGACTCGGGCTGGGGCGACTACAGCATGAACGGAAACACGAATCTCCAGACGCCGAACATCGACTCGCTCGCGCGCGATGGCGCAATGCTGGAGCGCTTCTACGTGTGCCCCGTGTGTTCGCCGACGCGCGCGGAAATGCTCACCGGGCGGTATCATCCGCGCGGCGGTGTGCGTGGAGTGTCCACAGGACAGGAGCGGCTGAATCTCGATGAAAAGACGCTAGCGGATTCGTTCAAGGCGGCGGGCTATGCGACGGGGGCATTTGGAAAATGGCACAACGGCAGCCAGTGGCCGTTCCATCCGAACGCGCGCGGGTTCGATGAATACTACGGCTTTACCTCGGGGCACTGGGGCGAGTATTTCGACCCGCCGCTGGAGCATAATGGGGAACTTGTGCGGGGCAGGGGATACATCGCCGACGACCTGACTTCGAAGGCGCTGGAGTTCATCGAGCGCAACGCCGCGAAGCCCTTCCTCTGCTATGTCCCGTACAACACGCCGCACTCGCCATGGGCCGCGCCGGCTGATGCGTGGGAGCGCTTCAAGGATCGCCCGATCGCGATGCGCAGCGAGGCGGGGGAAAAGGAGCCGTTGGCGACGACGCGTTGTGCGCTCGCGATGATGGAAAACCTCGATGCGAATGTGGGCCGCGTGCTCCGCAGGCTCGACGACCTGAAGCTGAGCGAAAACACCGTGGTTATTCACTTCTCCGACAACGGCCCGAACTCCGAGCGCTGGAACGGCGCGATGAAAGGCCGCAAGGGGACGACCGATGAAGGCGGCGTGCGCTCGCCGCTTTTCGTGCGATGGCCGGGGCACATTCCGCGCGGGACTCGCGTGAAGGAAATTGCGGGCGCGATCGACCTGCTGCCCACGCTCGCTGCGATGGCGGATGTCCGCCACATCGGCACGAAGCCGCTCGATGGTCGGGACCTTTCTCCGCTGCTCACCGGCAAGACGACGGACTGGCCGGGGCGCATGATCTTCTCCACCTGGGGAGGAAAGGTGAGCGCACGGAGCCAGCGCTACCGGCTGGATAATGCGGGTGAGCTTTACGACATGGAAGCAGACCCTTCGCAGAAGAAGAACATCGCCGCGCAAGAGCCTGCTGTTGCCTCCAAAATGGCGGCGGCACTCGCAGCGTGGAAGAAGGAGATGGGCCTGACCGCCATGAGCATTCTGCCGACCGACGATCGCCCGTATCCCGTCGGCTATCCCGAGTTTCCCACCACGCCGCTGCCCGCGCGCGACGGCGTCGCAGAAGGCGGAATCAAGCGCAGCGCAAACGCGCCGAACTCATCCTACTTCGTGAACTGGAAGTCGCTCGACGGCCGCATCACCTGGGATGTCGATGTTCACACAACGGGCGAATACGACGCGGTGATCTACTACACCGCGCCGCTCGCCGATGCCGGCGCGACGATTGAGCTCAGCCTGAACGGCGCGAAGCTCACCGGCAAAGTGCAGCCCGGTTGGGACCCGCCGCTTTACACAAATCAAGACACCATCCCGCGTCCGGCGGGCGAATCGCAAATGAAGGAATTCCGCCCGCTGAAGCTGGGAACGATCCAACTCGAAAAGGGCCGCGGCCCGCTCACGCTGCGAGCGCTGGAGATGCCGGGGCAGTCGGTGATGGACGTCCGGGCGATCTATCTTACCCTGAGAAAGTAAAATGATTCGCGACCCAAATTTGCCGGAGATGAAACGAGAGTTCGCGGCGGCTCCGTCGTCCTGGTATCTTGTGTGCACAGTTGCGGAGTTGGCGCGCAAACCGGTGCGTTTTGATCTTCCAGACGGGCAGACATTCGTTGCATTCCGAACTCCGGACCACACGACGACGGTAATCAGCGGACGTTGTAGCCACATGGGAGCGGACCTTTCACGCGGGTGCGTAAAGAACGGGCGCATCGTTTGCCCGTTGCATGCATGGGAGTACGGTCGCGATGGACGTTGCGAGCGTATTCCGGCTTCGGCGGATATTCCGGAGTTCGCCCGGCAGCAGACCTATCCCGTCGAGGAGCGCGCCGGGCTGGTGTTCTTTTTCAACCAGCCGGAAGCGCGGTTCCCGTTGCCGTTTTTTGATGGGGTCGATCCAGAGGCGATGGTTCCGGCAAGGCCGATTGATTTTACGGAGGCTGTGCCCTGGTATCTCATCGGCGGAAACGGCTTTGATAAACAACACCTCGCGGCCACCCACGACCGAAATCTCATTGCAGAGCCCGTGGTCGATTCGCCCCATCCGTTTGCCATGCGCTGTCGCCTCGATCTCTCGATCGCGGGCAACTCTTATACGGACCACCTCACCCGCATGTTTGCTGGAAAACACTCGCAGATGACGCTGACATCGTGGTGCGGATCACTGCTCTTTGGCGTGGCAAAATTCCGACGAGCAACCACGTATGGGATGATTTCAGTCCGTCCGCTTCCGAACCACGCAATTCATGCCCGGATTGTGGTTTTCGTTCCGCGCTCATCAAATTCAATGGCGCGAACAATTCTCGATCCGATCAACGCGGCGGTGCGACGGCATTTCATCGCGGCATTTTTCCAGTCGGACATCGGAAAGATTACCGGCATCCGTTACCATCACGAACGCATGATCAGCGCCGATAAAATGCTCGTCGATTACCTTGAATGGCTCCACACCATACACCGTTAGCTCCTATGAAAAACTATCTCTGCGCTCTCATCATCTTCGCCTCGGCACTGCCGGGCATCGCCCAATTGCCGATTGATGAAGCGGGCGCAGCGATCACCAAGCTCCGAGAAGGCCTTGTCGCGAGTTTCAAAAAAGGCGACATCGACGGCATCGTCGCGAATCTCGACAAAGACGCGGTAGTGACCTGGCAAAATGGCGAAGTCTGCCGCGGCCCCGAAGCGGTGAAGGCCTATCACACCCGGATGATGACCGGGGACAAACGAATCGTGCGTGAGGTTCAATCCGAGCCTGAAATTATCGGACGTCAGGTGAATGGCGACTGGGCCGTGTCATGGGGGAATCTGCACGATCGTTTCATCCTCATGGATGGCTCGGACCTGCCTATGAACAGCGTCTTCACGGCGACTGTCGCAAAGCGCGGCGACCGCTGGCTGGTCACTGCGTTTCATGTCTCGGTGAACGCTTTCGACAATCCCGTCCTCGGCCTTGCGACACGTAAAGTCGCGCTCTGGGGCGGCATCAGCGCGGGCGTCTTTGGGGTGCTGGTCGGATTCTTCGCAGGGCGTCGAAAGGCGTGAGCCTGGACGACGCAACCGCGCAGCTTCACGAGCGCATCGTGAGCATTCCCGAAAACGCGGCTTTCCTAAAAACGGCGCGTGAGTTCGAGCAGTGCGCGAGTATTCATGCGGACATCATCGGAGTCGTTCCCGGAGCATTCTACAGGGAGCATCGCGACAGTGGCGCGGATGGTGCGCGGATATTCGATATCGCACGGAAGCTCGGCTGCGAAGCTGAACTGATCCCCGTCGCCGCTTTTGGAAGACTCGATGAAAACGCCGCGACGATTGCAGCGTGGCTCGCCGCCCACCGTGGCAGACGCGTCGCGCTTGTCAGCCTCAGTAAAGGTGGCGCGGATGTGAAGCGCGCGCTTGCGTTGCGCCCCGACGCTTTCTCGAATGTGACCGCGTGGGTGAGCCTCAGCGGTATCGTGAACGGAACTCCGCTCATCGCGTGGCTGCGGAATCGTCCGCTCCGATGGTGGGCTGTGCGATTGCTACTTTGGTGGCGCGGCCACAGCGGCAAGACGCTGGAAGATCTTCGCTACGACGAGGGCGTTGCATGGCCCGCCGTTCCTCCGACTCTGCACATCGTCCATGTTGTCGGCTTCCCGCTGGAGCGAGACCTCGCGCATCCTTGGGCACCGCGTGCGTACAAGCGTCTCGCTCCGCTCGGACCGAACGACGGAGGCGGAATCCTGCTCGCTGATTGCGAAAAACTGCCCGGCACCGTTTGCCCGCTCCTCGGAGCCGACCACTATCTTTCGCCGCAATGGGACGCACTCCCGCTTCTCACCGGAATCATCGCCGCAGCGGTCGTGGATTGTCCGTGACGGCAAATGACCGAAACCGTAACGAATCGTGTTCAGAAGCATGGAATCACTTTCACAATCGCTCGGCGGGCGTCTTTCGCGTCTTTTTGACGGCGGGTTTTTCCGACCGCTTGGACGGCCCAGTGCCGCGGTGTACGTGGACTGCGCGGACCGGCTGGTGGAAGCGGCAGATGACGGCGGACAGGTGCTTTACCCGGAGGCGCGAATCTTAATTCGCGAAGTGCTGGCCCGGCATCCAGACGTGCAACTCGATGAGGATGAAGGAGGCGCGTTCCGCGACCTGAATCAGCGGGCCGGACAGTTCTTTAACAAACTGCTGGAGGCGCACTGGCTGGAGCCGCGCCGGGTGAGTCTTGACGAACATTTCGTGCTCATCACGCCTGCGCTCCGTCGTTTAAATCGGATGCTGCGCGAGTTGGCGGAGGATCGCCCCGCAGAGCTAAAGGACTTCGCAGTGACGCTACGTTCGCTGTGCGCAGACTTGTTACGCGAGGATGTGCTGAATCCGGCGAAACTCGGTCCGGAGGAGATGCGCCAGACGGTGAAAGATATGCTCGACCGTGCCGGCCGCGCGGAGGAGCAGATGCACATGGTGGAGACGCTCATCCTGCGGCAGGAGGAGGCGCAGCGCGAGAGTGCGTCGGCGCAGGAAACGTTGCAGCGATTTCTCGTCGAATTTCACTCCGGCGAACACATGGTCTGCTACGACGCGATGCAGGAGGCAGGACTGCTGCCAAAGCTCAGCCAAGCCCGTTCGGTGGTGCAGGAGGCGGCTTATGATCCTTTCACAAAGCAACGACTCGCTGAAGGGCTGGCCAAGCATCTCGGACTGGAGACGACTGCCGCATATACGGAGGCGGAACGATGGCTGTTAAAGCTGGAGCGCAGACTTGCGGCGATCCCGGTGAAGCAGCGGCTCATCGATGGCCGCATGGCGGATTTCGCACGGCTCTCGGATGCGCGGCACCGCTACCAAACGGAGATGCGCGGGCGACGACCGGAGCAGGTGAAGACGTTTCTCGATGAAGCTTCCCGCATTCACGCTGGGAAATCATTCGCCTCGCTCGCGGCAGAAAATGGAATGCCGCTTCTGTCGCCGGTTGTCGCCATTTGGTTCGGTACGGATTCACTTTCGCCCGGACGCAAGCAGCGAGCTGCGGTGAATCTCGACCTTGGTGCTTCCCCAGCGGATGTGGATGCCGAGTCGGCGAAGGATGAAATCCGGCGGCGGAATCTGAACATCCTTACCCCGCAGCGAGCGGTCCGGTTCGTGGAAAGTCACCTCTCCGAAAAGGGGCAGCGCGTTTCGACCGAGACCCTGAGAATCAAAGCATCGGACGATCTTTTGGAGATGCTGGACTTGCTCGCGGTCCTCGCTTTCGACCGAGGAATTTCACCGTCCACGAAGCGGAATGTCCGCTGGCGCGTGCATCTTTCGCGTGCTGAATGCTGCACCGAGCCCGGCGAGATTCCACGCGACCGCGAGGGGAAGCACGTTGTCGAACGGTTTGAAATCGAACGAATCGCTTAAAACTCATGCCTCTACCTTGGCCGACATTTTCCACCTGGCACCGCATCCGCGAAGACGAGAGAGCGGCGCTTTCCGACGTGCTCACGGAGCTGCTCGCGCACGGCGCACTCATCGGCGATGCGGGGCATCATCGCGAGCTCTATTTGCTTGCGCGGGAATATCAGCCGGAGTTGGCGGAGTATCTCGCGCCGCTCCATCTCACGCTGCTCGCCGATCCAGACCGCCCGATTTTCCTCCTGCGCCCGGTGCCCGGAGATTGCGGCCTGCTCGCGCGGTTTAACAAAGCCGAGACGCTGCTCGTGCTCACTCTTTGGCGCATCTACCACGATGAACGGATGGCGCAGGTCGCCGAATCCGTGATCGTCACCACGGGCGATATCTGGCGGCGGCTGAAACTCTATTTTGAAGCGATCGAGCCGCCATCCGTCGCGCAACTCCGAGAGATGCTCGGAAAGCTGCGCGGGCGGCGACTGGTGCGCGTGCAGTGGCACGACGATGCGGCGCAGTTCGGTGAATCACATGTGGAGATTTTGCCGACGCTGGCGCACGTCATCCCGTTTGAAAGTGCGGACGCTTGGCAGCAGCAAGTGGCGATTTACCAGCAACCCGCCGCAGAGGAGATCGCACAATGAGCCGTCGCATTTCGCTTACGCGCATCATCGCGTTGAATTGGTATGGCTTTCGTCAGATTTTTGATGTGGACGACAACGTGCTCATTTCCGGTGCCTTTGGCTCGGGGAAATCTGTGCTGCTCGACCTCGTGCAGTACGTCCTGCTCGGCGAACACTGGCGCGCAAACCGCGCTGCAGCGGGCAATGCGCGGGGGCGCGACCTTGTCGGGTACTGCCTCGGCGATACGAACCAGATACGCAACGGTCAGCGGCATTTTCTGCGGCAAAACGGGGTGACACTCGTCGCGCTGGAGTTTTCAAAACCGACGGACGGACGTGCGAAACCAGAGCGCGAGACGTGGGGCGTGCGGCTGCAATTCACAAGCCCGGACGCGTCGCCGTCGCCGACGTATTTTTACATTCCTGATCGACTGGAATACAGCGAGATCGCGCCGGATGGGGAGTTTCTGACGGACGAAGATTTTCGCCGCTGGCTACGGCGCGACTATGGAAACGAGTGCATATTCAATCGCCAGCGCGATTACCTCGAAGAGATGGCCGCGCCGCGTCACTTGAACTTCGACGCGGCTGCATTTCAGCGGACGTTTCCAAAAGCCATCGCGTTTGAGTTGGAGGACAATGTGGAGAAGTTCATCCGTGAATTTATCCTCGAAGAAAGCCCGCTGGACGTGCGCGAGGTGCGCTCGGCATTGCGAGCGTATCACCACACGCAGAAGCGGCTGGAGAAGCAGGAGGACGAAGCCGCATTCCTGCGGCGTATCTGCGAGCAACACACGAAATGCGAAGCTGCCGGGCGCGAAGCGGCAGTGCTCGGTCACGTCGATTTCATGCTGAAACTCGCTAGGGCGGGAGAAATACGAGATGTGGAAACGGAGAAACTTTCCCGGCTGGAGTCGAAGCACACCGATGATCTGACGACGCTCGAAGTGCGGCGTGCGGAAGCGGAGGCATTGCAGGCTCAACTCAACGCAGTGCGATTTGAAATCGGAGGTGACCGCGATGCCGTAAAGCTCGATGCGCTCGCGCGCGATGCGGAGAAAAAGCAGCACCAAGTCGCGGAGCTGCAAATCGCGCAGAAGGCTGTACGTCAGCGGCTCGACGACCGGCATGAACGCTGGATGGAATGGCTCCGTCACGGTGAATCGCTTTCGCTCGAAGGCATCCGCAGCGCTGCCAATGTGGACGATGGGCTGCTTGCACGACTGAGGGAGGGGAAGGAGAATGAACGACTGGAATCGATGTCTGCATTGGCGCGACGCTTTGATGAAGTGTGGCTCGCGGTTGGCGAAGTTCTCCAGCCGATGAAAGCGCGAGTGCACACGGCGAATAGTCGCGTGAAGCAACTCGAAGATGATTTAAAGCAGATCTCCGACGGTAGAGCGCCGGGTGCGTTTCCGCTGTTCGAGGCTGTGCGACTGCGACTCGGTGAACGTGCAGAGCAACTCGGGCGGCTCATCGAAGTGAAGCCCGAGGCGGAGCGTTGGTGGCCTGCGCTGGAACTGTTTTTGGACAGCCATCGCTGGACGGTCATCGTGCCAGAAAGCGCAGACTATCTTGCGGCCCTGGATTCTTTCCGCCGAACGATGCCGGGACGGGAAGGCGAAGCGCTGCTGAATCCCAGCGAGGCAAGAGAGCTTCGCCCAAAACCACTGGAGGATTCATTGTTCAGCAAAGTCGAAGTCCGCCACGGAATCGCGCGGACGTTCGTGGAGCATCTGCTCGGTGACGTGAAGTGTGTGGAGACTGCCGATGAACTCAACGCGTTTGCTCGCGCCATCACGCCAGATGGGATGCTCAAGGATGCGCCGGTCCGCCGACGCTTAAAATCCGGAGCATCTGTCGAGCGGACATTGGGGCGTGAAGGCTTGGCGCGGATGCGTGCAGCGAAACAGAAAGAGCAGAACGAAATCCGTAGCGAAGCAGCGGTGCTTCAACGCCAACTCGACGACGTGAGTGCGTGGCTCGACACCGGAGCTAAAGCGGGGCTGCGTGATGCGAAATTGCCAGATCGCTCTGCGGAGCTGCCGCAACTTCCCGCGCTGGAACGCGAACTGGGCACGCTCCGCGAGACTATCGCGCTGCTTTCCACGCCTGAGCGAGCGGAGCGGCAAGCACGCTTGATGGCGCTCGATGAGCAAAAGACGAAGCTCGACCAGCAAATCGGCGGGCTGGCGAAATCGGCGCAAGAGTTCGAGATTCGCGCCAAACCGATACGCGAAGCCATCGCCTCGGCAGCAGGTGACGCGGAAGCAGAACGTCTCAACGTCGAAGAATGCCGCGCGGCTCTCGGCAGACGATTCGCCGGAATTCTCAATGCAGAACTCGATCAGATCGCAGACCGCTTCCGCGCGGAGCACTCGAAGTGGGCAGACTGTTTCTATGCTATTACTGAGGGACGGACCGCCGCTGAAAAAGCGGCGCTGGATGCAAGGCACGTCCGAAATCACGAGCGCCAGACTCTTGCCACGGTGCGCGACGAGCAAGGGAACTTGCGCCACCCTGAGTATCAGTACGAATTTTCACACGAGGATGAAAGCAACGAGCCGTGGACGGCCCGGTTGCGCGTGCTGGATGGAGTGGAGCTGGAAAAATCCCGTCAACTCGCTGCCGACCGGAAAGCCGAGTGGGAGCGGCGTCTCGGGGAAAATGTGCTCAATGAATTGAACCGCCGCATTTCTGATGCAACAGCGACGGTGAGGCTGCTGGAGCGGTATCTCAGCCAGCCAGTCGGTAAATTCCGCTATCGCATCAGTCAGAGAAAAGACACAGCCGGGTTTGGCGCGATCTGGTCGTTGCTCGGCTCCGGGCTGGAGCCGACCGACCCGCTCACAGCAGCGATTCAGGATGCTGAATCGCAGAGTGCGAAGGCCGAACTCATGCGCGCAGTGGACGCTGCCGACAAGGCCGACGACCGCGCCCGGCGGCTGCTCGATTACCGGAATTACCATCACTACGACATCGAGATGGTGCCTGCCGATAAGCCGGACGCGCCGCCCATTTCGCTGAACCGCAGCGGACGGAACCTCAGTGGTGGTGAGAGCCAGGCGCCGTTTTTCATCTCGATGCTCGCTGCGTTCCGGCGAGTGTATGATCGTGGCGACCGCGCGTCCGGGCGCTCGCAGCAGCTCGGTCTGGTGGTGATGGATGAGGCTTTCTCCAAGCTCTCTGGCGACGGCATTGAAGACTGTCTCGCTCTGGCAAGAACCTTCCAACTCCAGCTCGTCATGGCTTTTCCACCCGAGCGGCTGGGCGTGATGGTGCCACACGCGCAGACGGTCGTGATGTGCCAGAAAAACGTGGAGCGCGACCGTGAAGGTTACGTCACCAGCATCACGAATATTCCGATGATTGCGACGATGACCGAGGCGCTGGAGGCGCTCGAGTGAACCCCGCGCGGTTGCCCATCGCGTGCGAACTCTTCGCGCAATGGCAGCGATCGCGCGGCGACCGCGCTGAGCCTGCAAAACAGCCTTTTACGCGAAGCTGGAGCGAGTTGCTCGAGAGTGCCGGAATGCGAAGTGCGATTGAAGAGTCGGACGCCGAGCGCGATGCTCGAGCGCTCGCAATCGCCGGATGGGTGAACCTCAAAAACGTCCGCTACTTTGCCCATCGCATCGCACGTATCTCCATCCCGCTAGCGATGGAGGACCGCTGGTGCGACGCATTCGGCTTCACCCGAACGAGCGATGACGAAGCTCGCCGCATCCGCGAGTTCCCGTGGGTGCCTGCACTTGCCTTCCTTGCCGAAGCGCGGACCAACATTCCGTTTGTAGACCTGCTGCGGCTTCACGATTTCCTCATTTCCGACCGTGCCGCGCTCGACACCATACCCATTAAAGAAAGGTCGCTTGAGATTTTCGGCGACGAAAAGCGCCTCGACTTGATGCAGGGCTGCTCACTGTTTCGCGCTGGACGGCTCGACCTCACGCGCGACCTGCGTTGCGAACTCATCGGCGTGCCGCTCGCTTGGAAACGCGGCCCTGCCGCCGCCGCTCACCAACCGCTGATCGTCATCGAGAATGCCGCGACGTGGCATTCCTACTGCCGCTGGAACTCAAAGCACGCCCACTTCAGCGCCGTCATCTATGGCGACGGCAACCGTTTTGCAGACGGCATCCGCTATCTCGCAGACATCTTCGCCGAACTCGGGGGAACGCGCCCCATCTTCTACTTCGGCGACTTAGATCCGCCGGGACTGCTCATCCCGCAAGAAGCGTCCGCGCGCGCTACTGCGCTCGGTTTCCCCCGAGTCGATCCGCACCTCGAAAGCTACGCCACGCTCCTCCGCATCGGCACGAACCGTGAGCAGCCGTGGGAAGGCGAGCCAGCATCTTCCACACTTTGCGATTGGCTCGGCGAACTTGGCCACGCGGCGCAGCAGATTTTTGCCGCACGAAAACGATTGGCGCAGGAGCATCTTGGGTGGGATGTATTGTGCAGGGTGGATTACCTCGCCCCGCGCCAGGCGAAACAATGTGAGATCCAGCCGATAATCCCGCCGGCCAGTAAATCGAGCGAGTAGTGCTGCCGCGTTGCCAGCGTGGAATATGCGATCGCGGCGAACCATAGCCCGCAAACGACGATCGTCCAGCGCGGGACCGAAAACACCCGCAGCGCAAGCGCACTCATGGACACGATGAATCCAGCGTGAAGCGACGGAAATGCGTTTAAAGTCCCGTCGAGTGTCACAATCCAATTCATCGCCACCCCACTTCCAATAACCTCCGGTCGCGTTACTCGCGTGGGGAGGAAGAGGAACACAGTAAAGCAAATGAACAGCATGATCCCCACGCAGATGACGAAACGCCTGATCGCCTCACGTGTCGGTAGCAACCACGGCAGCCCGCCGGAAAACGCAAAGTAAGACAGATAAACCCAGCTCCACGGCTCCGGAGCAAAGGGCACCACTCGATCAATCCACAACATCGGCACTTCGTGGACGGGGAAAAGCGCGTGCCGGCCAAGCGTGCCGTAGCAGACCCAAAATACCGCATTCAAAACGACCGTGATGCGCAATTTCAGCCGCCACTCTGCTTTTGCGAGTTGAAGCAACACAGCTACGGAATGACCTTTCCGGCGTGCGGGTTCGGGACGCTTTCGGGAGCGCGCCGCGGGCCGCGCCACATTTTCAAATACGCGGTGAGCAGCCAGCCGCGCCCGGTGTTTCCATCGAGCTCGGTCTTCGGCAGATGCACCCACGGCACCGACGGATGCGTGTGGTGCGTGAGGTGCCAGTTGTGATTCAGCCAAAGCACATCAAGCGGCTTCCAAATCCACAAATTCCGTGCGCCGCGCGTGACGTGTCGCTCCGTGCCGTAGTGGTGCACATATTGCATCGCCGACCACATGAACCCGAATCCGGCATACATCGCGATGTAGTGCCAGAAAGGAATTTGGAGAAACCACACGATACCAGTGTGCAACGCAATCGCCGCCGCGCCTTCCAGCCGAATGAGGCGCCGATAGCGGGGATTGAGCGACTCGATAAATGCGGTCGTCGCCTGATCGACGTGCAGGTATTTTTTGTCGGATCGAAACGGTAGTACAAGAAACAGGATGTTGCTGAGCACTACCATCACGTAAAAAAAGCCTGTAAGAATCCCGTAGAACGCAAGGATTCTCCATAGCTTGTGGTCGCCATCGAAATAATAGTCAAAAGCCTCATCGTCCGATCGATTGCGCAAGTGATGCCCCAAGTGCCCCTGTCGCATGAGGTGAAACGGAGCCGGAAAAAACAGCGCCATCAACGCGCCAACCGAGTCATTGATCCGTCTGTTGGAAAACAGCATCGCGTGCTCCGCTTCGTGAGTTATCGCATAGACCGAATACATCACGATTCCAAAAACCACCGCGAGAAATCCCAACGCCCAACCGTGGACTCTCGTCACGGCAAAGAGACATCCGCCGATCGCAAGCATCTGCGCGACGACGATGGCGGCGTTGAGTCGGTTTGGGATGGCGGCGTTTTTCATGTCGGCGGTGATCATGTCACAAAGTGCCCCCACTCAAAAAGCGGAAATCGTTTTGCGGATTTACGACGACAGCGATGAGTGGTATCTTTCCAAAAATGAAGTCCGACCTTCTCAATGCGCTATTGAATTCGCCGATGCTACCGGAGCTCCTCCAAGAGGGGCAGCAGGTTTTTGCCCGCGAACAGAAACTGCGCGCGAAGTTTTATGCCGACGTCACCCCTGAGCACAAATGGGAGTTCATTCAGGGCGAGGTCATCATGCACTCCCCGGCGCTCAATCGGCACCTGATGGCGGCCCAGCATCTATACAATCTTTTGAACGCACATACGGCTACGTATCGGTGCGGAAAGGTCCGCATCGAAAAAGCAATGACCACGTTCCCCCGCAATGATTTCGAGCCAGATGTCACGTTTTTCGGGCTCGCCAAGGCCGCGCTTATTAATCCCGACACGCTTCGATTTCCCATTCCCGATCTTATCGTCGAGGTGCTTTCGCCGTCCACCGAGGCGAGGGATCGAGGTATCAAATTTCAGGACTATCAGCTCCACGGAGTAGGTGAGTATTGGATCATCGATCCTGTAGCCGAGACTGTGGAGCTATACCGGCTCACGGACGATGGCTACCCGCCGACCTCCGCGCAAAAGGACGGATTGCTCTCCAGCGATGTCGTCCCAAGCTTTGAAATCCCAGTCCGCGCAATATTCGACGAAGCGGAGAATCTCGCGGCGTTGCGCGGGATTTTAGGCGGTGCGTAGGCCCTATGAAACTCGCCCTCATTTCTCCCAAAGGCCCGCTCTATAGGCATCGCGGTGGCATTTGGAAAAAGTCGCTGCGTTATCAGCCGCTCACGCTCACGACGCTGGCGGCGCTGATTCCGAAGGATGTCCCGTGCGACGTGCGGCTCATCGACGAAGGGATTGCGGACGTGCCGCTCGACTTGGAGGCGGACATGATCGGACTCACGGTCATCACGGGCACAGCGTCGCGGGCTTATGAATTGGCGGATCATTTTCGCGCACGCGGCATCACCGTGGTGCTCGGTGGGCCGCATGTGACGCTCATCCCCGAGGACGCCGAGCCGCACGCGGATGCCATCGTCGTCGGCTATGCGGAGGATACGTGGCCGGAATTGCTCCGCGATTTTGCCGCCGGCGAAATGAAGACGCGCTACACGCAAGCGCCTGGTCTCGAAATCGGCGGGCGGCCTTTTCCACGGCGCGATTTGCTGCCGGCGTCGCACTTTCTCACGAGTAATGTTTTCGAAGCGACGCGGGGTTGCGTGCATAGCTGCGATTTCTGCGTGGTGCCGACGGCGTGGGGGCGGAAGCCGTTTCAAAAACCGGTCGGCGAAGTCATCGCAGACATCCGGCAGATGGGCGCAAAGAAGCTCATCTTCGTGGACCTGAATATCATCGCCCATCGCGGTTACGCGCTGGAACTTTTCACCGCGCTCGTGCCGCTGAAGCTGCAATGGTACGGTCTCGCCACGACCCTGCTGGCAAACGACGCCGAACTGCTGGAACTCGCCGGCCGCAGCGGTTGCAAAGGCTTGCTGATGGGCCTGGAATCAATCTCCGCCATCAACCTCCGCCAGAATCACAAAGGGTTCAATTCCAACGTTGGCTACGCGCAAGTCGTCGAGCGACTCGACGCGCACGGCATCGCGCTGCAAGGCTGCTTCGTCTTCGGCCTCGATGACGATAAGCCGGGTGTCTTTATGAAAACGGCGGAGTTTGCCGTGGAGTCCGGCATCGACCTTCCGCGCTTCGCGGTGGTCACGCCATTTCCAAACACGCCGCTCTATTTACGACTCGAAGCGGAAGGCCGCATCCTCACAAAAAACTGGGAACTCTACGACGCGCAGCACGTCGTCTTTCAGCCAAAGCACATGTCCGTCGAGCAACTGCAAACGGGTATCGAGACCGCATGGAAACACGCCTACAGTTACCGCTCCATCATCCGCCGAATCCGCCGCTCACCTGCGCCGTGGCCCGTGCGCCTCGGCACGAATCTCGGCTACCGATTCTACGCGCACAACCTCAGCCGTTTTTACAACTGCGACTGGATCATCGGGCGTGCGCCATCGGTGCCGGTGCGGGAGGTCGCAGGGGTGTGAAAGCCTTGGAGTTGACAGACGAGATCGCGAGACCTTTCCGCCTTCTCCCAACGGTGGAACCTATTTACTCCGTCGGGAGAAAGACCGTATTGTTGACTATGTCCTTTTTAATGAAAATAAGTCGGCTTGGTGTGTGTCCGATTTTGGCGGCAATGGCAGGATGGGCGGATGATGAAATGCTGCCTTCGTTGCTTCCATCCAAGCCGGAGCCGGCCATCGTGCAAACGCTTGGCGGCGGACCATTCTGTATTTCTGAGGAGGTCGCATTTAGCCGGTTGTCGGCAGACGCGACGGAGCTTTTTCTGGCGCACTTGAATGAGGCGCGCATTTCGGTTCTCGACGCACGAACAGGTCTTCCGAAGATGCAGATACCAATCTTCGGTCGTGGGTCTGATTTCTCCGCTGATGGACGCATGGTATCGGGGATTCATGAGAGCTTTGAAAACAGTAAGCTAAAACGCCCGTTCGGAGTTTGGAATTGGCCGGAACGCACGGCTCGATGGGTTCGCGAGGACTTGGGATTGCCCGACTTCTCTCGATTTTCGCCTGATGGAAAATTACTGGCTATCTCTGCAAACATCCCCGGCGTGCACGGGGGACATCGCGTGCTCGTGCTCGATGCTAGTTCCGGGAAAGAAGTCTGGCACAAGGACATCCCGCTGCCCGTCGCCTCATTCAATATGGGCCTCGCTTGGTCGGGCAATGATTGGGTGATGGCGGGCTTTTCGAAAGTTGACGAAAACCGCGTTCGTATTTTTGACGCCGCCAGTGGACAGGATGTTGATGCGGACTCCGAAGTCCTAAAGAGCACGCCGCTGCAGCCACAGATCACCGCTTCTCTGCATACGCCGCTTACGGTGTTACACGATGAATTGAGCTTTGTCGTGGTGAGGAGGACTGCCGAAAATCACCTCGAGTCGGTCTTTATCGGAGGTGCCGATAGCTACACCCCAGACGTAAGCATTCGGGATGTCGATATTTCTCCCGATGGCAAAACTTTGTTTGTCGCCACGGCGACCTATTGCCGTATTTACGATGTGGAAAAGCGAGCCCTCGTGCACACGCTTCGAGATGGCGCTAACACCGCACAGTTCTCCGTAGATGGTGAAACGATCATCATGAGTCGGCATGCCGCTGTCATTTTAGTCGCGACCAAAACTTGGGAGCGTCGCCTGCCTGCATCTCCTCCCGTTCACAGTCATTCGATTGACCAAACCCTGTTTTCACCAGATGGAAAACTGCTCGCTTCAAGCGATGGTGGAAAAATACTGATTTGGGATTGGGCCAAAGGGCGGATCATCGCACGCATTCCAAGTCCCGATCCCGAGAGAGACCTCAGGGACATGGTGTTCCATCCGATGGACACATTGCTCATCGCGGGAGATGGCGCAGGAGTCTATTGGTGGGACTACGCTCGCGCCCCCGCGAACGCGAGCGGTTTGCTTCGGGACGCAGGTGAGCCGCCGCACGCGCGAATCTCGCACCTCAAAAATCCGCCGAAGCCAGTCCGTTCGCACCGCCTTTCGTTTGACCGAACAGGCAAGTATCTCGCGAACATGACGAATGGGTTTGCCAATCTCGTCCACCTCAAGTCAGACGTGAGAGAAGTCGCCGACCGTCTTGAGCGCTTGTCCCTCGGCGAATTTGACCGGTATGACCGGATACGAGAAGTCGCTCTATCGCCCGACGGACGAAAAATCAGCATCGCCACAGAACATCAGCTCCGCAGCTTCAAACTCGACCCTCTGGAAGTAATCGGTGAATGGGAAATCAAAGGTTTCGGGAGAGACGGAAAAGTGTCCGCATTTTCGCCAGACGGAACCCTGTTTGCGGTGAACGCAAAAACCCACGGCACCGAAATCGTAATCCTCGAAACTGAGTCTGGCGCAGTGAAGTCCAGCCTCTCGATTGCAAGCGGCGAAGGATTGCTAAATGAAAAAATGACCGACTGGAAAGCGTGGTCAGCCGATGGCTCTTTGCTGGTATGCTCCGCTTACAATCAATTGCAGGATTGGGCTGGGTTCTACGTTTGGGATATGAAAACCGGACGGAGCCTAGGCTCCAAACGAACCTCCTTTGGGCGGATCGCCACAATCACCTTTTCGCCGGATGGCCGACATCTGGCGACAGCCGGTGCCAACGGCTCTATTCAGATCTGGGGTTTTGGGAAAATATTTACGCCGTAGGTGCGTCGAGCGTTTTCCTTGGCGAGCGGCGGCGTTTGCGAAGCTTTGCCATCGCCCCCTGCAAACACTCGGTGTGATTGACGCTCTCGCTTGCCACGACTACCTTAGCGCTATGAGCACCCGACAACTAACCGTCAGCGACTTCGCCGCGCACTGCGTGGACGAACTCAGCGTGATCGAGAAAGGCGATACCGTTGTGGAGTTGATTCGCGATGGGAAAGTCATTGCGACGATCAACCCAACCCCGAAAAAGAACACGGGGACTTTAGCCGACTACATCGGCAGCGGAACCGGGACCGTGCGCTTCGCTCCCGGTGTGGACCCTGACGAGCCGGCATTCTCCCCAGAAGAATGGGAAGACTTCCCACGCGGCAAAAACGATTAGCCACTGAAGAGCGTGCCGTACCTTTTGGACACCAACGCTTGGCTTTGGCTATTTTCAGAGCCAGAGCGGATTCGATCCACTACACGGGATATTCTTACTCAGGAAGAGAAGGTGTCTCTTTCGCCGATGAGCATCATCGAGGTCGCGCAAAAGGTAGCCAAGGGCCGTCTTGAATTACTGCCAACGGTCACACAATGGGTTCGCGATTCCATGCTTGCGGATCGCATCACGCTAATCCCTATCTCGATCGAAATCGCACTTCGTTCGTACGAATGGCCCGCTGATTTCCATGGCGACCCGGCGGATCGAATCATCGCAGCGACCGCTGTAGTTCACGACCTTATCCTCGTCACGTCCGACGAGAAGCTGCTCGCGCGTTCTGACATGCAGACGCTTTCGACGCGCTGAGTTCACGATCCCATGAAAATCACGATCATCCACCCGTGCATCGGCCGGCGGCGCGGGGATAAAGGATACATCCGTACGTGGCAGATGGAGCCGCTGCCCGCGGCGACTCTCGCGGGACTGACTCCGAAGGATGTGGAAGTGCGTTTTTACGACGACCGGATGGAGGTGATTCCATACGACGAAAAGACCGACCTCGTGGCGATGAGCGTGGAGACTTACACGGCGAAGCGCGCATACCAAATCGCCAGCGAATATCGGCGGCGCGGCGTGCCGGTGGTGATGGGCGGCTTTCATCCCAGCCTGTGCCCGGATGAAGTCGCGAAGTACGCCGATGCTGTGGTGACGGGCGAAGCGGAGGAACTCTGGCCGCGTGTCCTGGATGATGCGCGCCATGGCACGCTGGAGAAATTCTACCGCTCCACGAGCCGCCCGCCGCTTGTGGGTCTGCGACCGGACCGCTCGATTTTTCGCGGCAAGCGTTACCTGCCCATCGGTCTCGTGGAAGCGGGGCGCGGGTGCCATTTCAAGTGCGACTTCTGTGCGGTGCAGACGGTCTTTTCGCAAAGTCAGACTAGAAGGCCGGCGGATGAAATCATTGCCGAACTGACCGCGCTGAAGGGGACGAAAAAGTTGTTCTTTTTTGTCGATGACAACATCACGTCGAACCTTGCTCAGGCGAAGGAATTCTTCCGCGCACTCATCCCGCTCGGCATTCGATGGGTCGGTCAATCGAGCATCAACGCCGCGCACGACGAAGAGTTTCTGGAACTGATTGCGCTGAGCGGTTGTCAGGGCGTGCTCATTGGGTTCGAGAGCCTGAATGCCGCAAACCTCGCGGCGATGAACAAGACGTTCAACACCGCGCGCGGCGGTTTCACGAAGGCTCTGGCGAATCTGCGCAAACATCGCATCCGCATCTACGGCACATTTGTCTTCGGCTACGACGGAGACACGGCGACGAGCTTTGATGAAACGGTTTCGTTTGCGCAGGAACACTCGATGTATATCGCGGCGTTCAATCACCTCACGCCATTCCCCGGCACGCCGCTCTACCGCAGGCTCGCAGACGAGGGGCGACTGCTCTACGACGCGTGGTGGCTCGACGACCGCTACAGCTACAACCGCATCCCGTTTCAGCCCGCCGGGATGACGCCCGAGGAACTTCAACGCGGATGTCTCGGTGCGCGAAAGCGTTTCTATTCTTGGAGCAGTATCGTAAAGCGCGGGTTCGATTCCGTGAATCGGGCAAACGGATTCATGTGGCGCAATTTTTACCTGATCAACGGAATGCACCGCGGCGATGTGAGCCTGCGCGATACGTATCCGCTCGGAGATGAATCATGGACGGGATCGCTGCTCATGGCGCAGTGAAGCCGCGCTTTCAAATCGCCACACCTGGCGATGACGCGGCGATTCGCCGGCTCCTTCGCGACAACCCGATGCGCGGCTCGGTAAGCGTGAGCTTTGAGCGAGAGCCCAGCTACTTTAATGGAGTGAATATCGCTGGCGGACGCGATCAAACCATCGTCGTGCGAGAGGGAGAGAAGCTGGTCTGTATGGGCCGCTGCATTCGCCGCGAAGCCTGGCTGAATGGCCGACCGTTCGATGTCGGATACATGGCGGAACTGCGGCTTGATGCAGCTGCGCGAGGGCGATTTGGAATCATCCGTGACGGCTTCCATTTCTTTCACGAACAGGAACGGAGCAGCCCGGCGGATTTCTATTTTACCAGCATCGCGGCGGACAACGAACGCGCCCGGCGTTTGCTGGAAAGTGGCGCGCGCGGACTGCCGCAGTATTCGTTTCTCGGCGAACTCGATACGCTGCTCATCGCAGTGCCACGCAGTCTGCCGAAGACTACTCCGCGCATCGAGCGGATGAAAGACGAGCATATCGAGGAGGTTTTGATTCTGCTTTCGAAACACGGACAAAAGTTCTCGCTGGCAACTCGCTGGACGAGGGCCCGGCTGCAATCGCTGTCCAGCCATGGTGTCTCTGATTTGTTCGTGATGAAAGAAGGAGGCGAGATTGTTGCGTGTGGCGGTCTGTGGGACCAGCGGAGTTTTCGGCAGACGGTGATTTGCGGGTATTCGCGAGCGCTCAATCTTGCCCGGCCCATTATTAATTGGGCTGGTCGCTTGTTCGGTGGAGTTCAACTGCCCCCTGTGGGTGCGACGCTGCCGCAGGTCTTTCTCTCTCCGTTCATGGTTGGCCGCTCGCTCCCAGAGTTTATTGCCGAACTGTTCCGATATGCAGCGGGAGCGGAGTTTATCACGGTCGCCCTTCCACGTTGGCATGAAGCAACCTCCGCCATTCGCCGCTCATTCACGACACGGACATGGCGCTCGCGTCTGTATCGTGTGAGCTGGCCGGGAGACAATCCACTTGAACTCAACGGTGCGGTCCTGGCCGACGTCGCCCTTCTATGAGTACCACTGGATTGATCGCCCGCGAAGCTCTGAGCGAAAAGCAGCAGGATGAAATGTTCGCGCTGCTCGCGGCACATTTCGAGGGAGTGACGCGTCCGCAGTTTGATCGCGACCTCGCGGAGAAGAACTGGGTGATCGAGATTCGGCGGGACGGGCGGTTGCTCGGCTTCTCCACGCTGTTGGTCTGCGAGCGCGGATTCGAGGGCGAGCCGATCACCGCCATCTTTTCGGGCGACACGATTGTGGCGCCCGAGGCTTGGAATTCTCCCGCGCTCGCCCGCACTTGGATCGCCGCTGTGAATTCGCTCCGTGCGTCCGCGCCGGAGCGGCGGTGCTACTGGTTGCTCCTCACATCAGGATTTCGGACATACCGTTTCCTGCCGGTCTTCTGGCGCGAGTTTTATCCACGCTTCGATGCGGCGACGCCGCCGGTGTTTCAGCGCATCGCCGACTCGCTCGCATCCTCGCAGTATGGAGAGCAATACGGTGCCGACGGGATTGTCCGGTTCAACTCCCCGCAGCGACTGCGGGCTGCGCTCGCGGAGTCGCCGGATGGGCGTGCAAGCAATGCCCACATCGCGTTCTTTCTGGAGCGCAACAGCGGTCATGCAAACGGCGACGAGCTTGTGTGCATCACCGAAATCGCGGAATCGAATCTGACTGCGGCGGGTCGCCGAATGATTTCGCAATGATCGCCGCGATTGCCAATGCAGCATGGCTCGCGGCGAGTTCCCCGGCCTGGGCTCGTTTCCTACGGGCTTTGCGGAATCCACAAGCGGCGCAGCAGGAAGTGCTGTCGGCCATGATTGCTCGCAACGCGCTCTGCGCCTACGGAAGGGCGCATCGCTTCGACTCGATTTGCAACTACCAGCAGTTCCGTGAACGTGTGCCCATCGTTGAATACGAGACGCTGGAGCCGTGGGTTCATCGAGTCATGAAGGGTGAGCAGGGTGTCTTGACGACGGACTCGGTGACCCGGCTTGTGCCGACCGGTGGTTCGTCCGGCGGGCGTAAACTCATCCCATACACGGCGTCGTTTCAGCGTCAGATGAATGCGGCGATTGGCCCGTGGATGTTCGATCTTGCCCGCGAGTATCCCGCGATTGTGGGCGGGTCGGCGTATTGGTCGATATCGCCATCACTTCCGGAAACGAGCGATCCATCAGCAGTGCCCATCGGGTTCGACGACGACAGCTCGTATCTCGGCGGCGTCGCGCAGAAGCTGGCAGAGGCCACGTTTGCTGTGCCCAACGCATTGCGGTTGGTCCGGGATGTGGAGACCTCGCGCTATCTGACGTTGCTCTTCCTGCTTCGCCAACGCGGGCTGCGGCTGGTGTCCGTATGGCATCCGTCATTCCTTGCGCTGATGCTCGATGCGTTGTGCGCGTCGTGGGATGAACTTCTCGCTGATGTGAAAAACGGCGGATGCCGCCGGGCCGGTGGACTTCCTGCGAAAGTGAGGGCGTGCATTTCCGCCGAGCCGATGCGGCAGCGAGCGAGCGAACTGCGAAGCCTTGCGCCGTCCGACATCCACGGCATTTGGCCGCGGTTGAAAGTCGTGAGTTGCTGGGGTGATGCGCAGTCCGCGCTTCCTCAGGCGGAACTGCGGAAGCGACTGCCCGGCATCTCGATTCAGAATAAGGGACTGCTCGCGACCGAGGCGGTCGTTTCCATTCCATTCCACGGACGTCATCCGCTGGCGATTCGTTCGCACTTTTTCGAGTTCGAGAATTCGCGCGGTGATGTTCTGCTCGCGCATGAACTCTGCGAGGCCGAGCAATACAGCGTTATCGTCACCACGGGCGGCGGGCTTTGGCGTTACCGGCTCGGGGACATTGTCGAGGTGGACGGATTTGTCGGACGCACGCCGTCGATTCGTTTTTTAGGGCGCGGTGGGAGCACGAGCGATTTGTGCGGCGAGAAACTGACGGAGGTTTTCGTGACGCGAGCCATTGCGGAGGCTTGCGAGGGGTGTTCGTTTGCGCCGTCGTTTGCGTTGCTTGCGCCGGAGCGCTGCGCTAGCGGGCCATCGCATTATACGCTGTTTTGCGATGGCCGTTTTCCTGAGTCATTCGCGCGTGTGCTTGATGACTGGCTGCGGAAAAACCCGCACTACGCGCTATGCCGGGATCTCGGGCAGCTCGCTCCATTGCAGTGCTGCTCTGTCCAGACTGGGTCCTATTTCCGGGTGGGAATCGAGGCAGGCCAGCGAATCGGCGACATCAAGCCCAGAGCGCTATCGCCCCGGACTGATTTACGGACCGCCGTGTTCGCCGATGCGGGATGATTTCGGGGGCTAGGCGACGAGTAGGCGGATTCCCGTATTTTCACAGAGCCACCACTCCGAAAGCCGCGCATCTACGCTCGACCTCCGGTGTGAGAATTCCGCGGAATCGTGTGGTTTTTGTCGGAAAAGCGGGCGCGTCCGGTATGTCCTCCACTCAACACTATGATTCGTCCCGCATTTCTTCTACTCGTCGCCACACTTCACGCATCATCAGCCCTCGCGGCGGAATCGAAGCCGAACTTCATCGTCATCAATATCGATGACATGGGCTATGCGGACATCGGGCCTTTTGGCTCGAAGCTGAACCGGACGCCGAATATCGATCGCATGGCAAAAGAGGGACGCAAACTCACTTCGTTTTACGCCGCGCCGGTCTGCTCGCCGTCACGCGCTTCGTTGATGACTGGCTGCTACCCAAAGCGCGCGCTGCCGATTCCGCACGTTCTATTTCCCGGCAATGCCGTGGGCCTTTCGCCAGCGGAGATCACGGTCGCGGAGGTGCTCAAGGACGTGGGCTATGCGACGGGTATCGTCGGCAAATGGCATCTCGGCGACCAACCCGAGATGATCCCGCTGAAGCAGGGTTTTGACGAATGGTTCGGGCTGCCATACTCGAATGACATGGGGCCCGGGAGCGACGGGAGCAGATCAGACCTCGGCAAGCCGCTTCCCGAGGGTAACGGCAAAGGCCAGTTTCCCCTTCCGCTGCTCCGCAACGGCAAAGTGGTGAAGCGCGTCCTGCCCGACGACCAGCAATCGCTCGTGGAGATTTATACGGATGAAGCCGTTTCCTTTATCACGCGAAACAAAGAGCGCCCGTTCTTTCTCTACCTGCCGCACAACGCCGTGCATTTCCCGCTTTATCCCGGCAAGAAATGGGCCGGCAAATCGCCGAATGGCATCTACTCCGATTGGGTGGAGGAGGTGGACTGGAGCGTCGGACGGGTTCTCGATACCGTCCGAGAACAAGGTCTTTCGGAGCGCACGCTCGTGATTTTCACCACAGACAACGGCGGCACTCCACGCGCAGTGAACACTCCACTCCGGGGCTTCAAAGGCAGCACTTGGGAAGGCGGAATGCGGGTCCCCACCATCGCTTGGTGGCCGGGAAAAGTGCCCGCCGATACCACGAGCGACGCCATCGCCGGGATGTTCGACATCCTGCCCACATTCGCCGCGCTCGCCGGTGGAAAAGTGCCCGCAGATCGCAAAATCGACGGTGCAAACCTGTGGCCCATCCTCGCCGGAGAACCCGACGCCAAGCCCGTGCACGAGACGTTCTATTTTTACCGCGGCCTGAAGCTGGAGGCCGTGCGCCACGGCGACTGGAAGCTCCGGCTCGCCAATTTGCAGGAGGTTAAAAAGGATGCCAAAGCACCGGATCCCGCGCCCGCAACGGCGATGCTTTTCAATCTTAAAAAGGACATCGGGGAATCCGAGAACGTCGCCGCCACCAATCCAGAAATCGTCGCCAAACTCAAATCGCTCGTCGCCGAGATGAAGGGCGACCTCGGTCTCGACGGCCCCGCCCCTGGTTCCCGTGCGCTGGGGAAGGTGGAGAACGCTGCGCCGATTATCGGTCCCGACGGGAAAGTGCGCCGCGAGTTCGACGCATCGGAAAAATAGGGCCGAAACTGTCGCCGCGCATGTCTGTCGGTAAGCCAACGGCTTCTTCGGCGTAAAAATGAAGAGAGGGTCAGCGCTTTGAGCACTGACCCTCTCGATATTCAACCGCCCGCTTGGCGTGCGGTGCGCTTACTTGGCTGCGCCAAGTTTTTTGATGTAGTCGATGCACTGCGTGGCGTCGTCCACATTCTTGTCCCAGTTGTATTCGTATTCGATGGAGATGGGGCCGTCGAAGCCTTGCGCTTTGTATTCGGCGAGGATTGCGGGGACATCGCTGACGCCGGTGCCGAAGATAACGTCGTGGCCGCTAGGCAGCGGGGCGTGGAGGTCTTTGAGGTGACTGGAGACGATGTGACCCTTGAGGATGCGGATGCAGTCCACGGGCTTGAGATTGCTGCGGACCCAGTGGCCGGTATCTGCACACGCGCCGATGCGGACGTCGCGGTCTTTTACCACGGAGAGGATGTAGTTGGGGTCCCACATTTTGTAGTTTGGATTGTTGGGCTGCATGGGGTGGTCGTGGAAGCCGACTTTGATGTCGTATTCTTTGACAAGAGGCTCGAAGCCATCAATGGCGTCCACCGATTCGGTGTTGATGACGCGAATGCCGAAGAACTTCGCGAACTCGAACACTTTGCGGCTGTCTTCGACTTTCTTGGAGAGGCCCACGACGCCGTAAGCGACGGGAGTGATGTCGGCTTCTTTGAGTTTGGCGGCGACTTTTTCCCAGACTTCTTTGGGGGCGTCGTGGCTAAACTTCACGTCGGGTTGCTCTTTGGACAGCTTCTGGCCGGGGAAAAATTCGATGACCTTTGCGCCGGTCTGTTTGGTTTTCTCGATGGCCTCGAAGACCGTGAACTTGTTGAAGGTCCACGCTTGGCAGCCGATAGCAAACCCGTTGATTTTGACGGAATCGGGCAACGGCGTCGCGGCAAACGCGGGTAGGACGATGAGTGAAAGGGCGAAAGGTAGAAGTATTTTCATGTGTTTTGGAATAGGTGCGCTGTGTGCGCGGCGGGATAATACGGGATGACAAAAAACCTTAGCGCCCGCTCAGCCGAGCATGAGCTTCCAGCGGGTGAGTTGCGCGGCGACATTTGCGGGCGAGGGTGCGCCGATGGCTTTGCGCGCGAGCATCGCGGTTTCCAGCCGGAAGCAGTCGAAAAGGTCAGCCTGATACGCGGGCGAAATCGCCTGATAGTCTGCAAGCGTGAGCTGCGGGAGGTCGCACCCGCGCTGGGTGCAGAGGGCGACGGCTTTGCCCACGAACTCGTGCGCGTGGCGGAAGGGGACGCCGCGATTCACGAGGTAATCGGCGAGGTCCGTGGCAAGCAGCATCGGGTCGGCGACGGCGGCGGCGCAGGCGGGGCGGTTGGCCCGCACGCCGCGCATCATGCCGGAGAAAACCGCGAGCGAGGCTTTGACGGTATCCACGCTGTCGAAGACGGGCTCCTTGTCCTCCTGCATGTCGCGATTGTAGGTCATCGGCAGACCTTTGAGCGTGGTCAAAAGAGACACGAGATTGCCGAAAACGCGGCCCGTTTTCCCCCGCGTCAGCTCGGCGACATCGGGGTTCTTTTTCTGCGGCATGAGCGAGCTGCCTGTCGTGTAGGCGTCGCTGATGTGGATGAATTTGAACTCGCTCGAAGCCCACAAAATCACGTCCTCGCTGAGCCGCGAAAGGTGCGTGGCGACGAGCGCCAGCGCGCTGAGTAGCTCGACGGCGAAGTCGCGGTCGCTCACGGCGTCCATGGAGTTTTGCGTCACGCCGTCAAAGCCCAGCAGCTCGGCGACATACGCGCGGTCAATGAGGATGGTGGAGCCTGCGATCGCGCCGCTGCCGAGGGGCAAAATGTTCATCCGCTTGCGCGCATCGGCGACCCGCCCGTGGTCGCGGTCGAGCATCTCCACGTAGGCGAGCAGATGGTGCGCAAAAGATACCGGCTGCGCCCGCTGGAGATGCGTGTAGCCGGGGATGATCACGTCCTGCTCCCGCTCCGCCAGCTCGACGAGCGCCGCTTGAAGTTCCCGCAGCCCGGCGCTGATCGCGTCGCATTCATCGCGGAGATAAAGACGGAGGTCCGTGGCGACTTGGTCGTTCCGCGAACGCGCCGTATGGAGCTTCGCGCCGGGTGCGCCGATGCGGCGAGTCAGCTCGGCCTCGATGTTCATGTGGATGTCTTCGAGCGCGAGTTTGAACTCGAATTTCCCCGCCTCAATCTCCGCCCCAATCTCCCGCAGCCCAGCGACAATCTGGGCGCGATCCTCGGCGGTGAGGAGCCCCGCTTTTACCAGCGCGGCGCTGTGCGCGATGGAGCCCTCAATGTCGTGACGCCACAGCCGCCAGTCAAAGCTGATGCTCTCACTGAATGTCTGCAATAACTCGGCGGTCTGTTCCTGAAATCTGCCTTTCCACATAAGGCTGCGACCGTAGCGACGGAGGGCGGGAGAAATCACGGAAAAAAGTGCGAGAAGACGCGCATCCCTGCGCTTTACCGCGGTACAAAACAACACCCCAACCGCCCGTGAAGGCGATTGGGGTGTTGTGTGAAAAATGAGCGGTTTATTCGCCGTCTTCCGCGATGGCTGCTTGTGGGCAGACGTCGCGAGCAGATGCAGCGTGGGCGAGTTCGTCGGCACCTTCGGGCTGCTTGAAGAAGAACACCTTCGATTCGTCGGCGTTGTATTTCAGCAGGTCGGCTGCCTCGTCCAAGCAGACGCGGCAGGGTGTGCAGAGTTCGTTATCTACGTACCAGGCGCCTGGAACGTTTTCGGGTACTTTTGAGTTTTTATCGGCCATATATTGAGTTGATGTGAAGGTTTAACTGTCGCTCTCGGGTTTATGGATCGGGCGATGGAAAGGCAAGCAGCTTGTGCGAGGAATTATTTTTAGTGGGCGGAACTTGTTTCTGCCGGGGAATTCGGCTTTCTCGCTGCGATGCTTCTTTTTCCAGCGATTGATTTGATGTCCGGCGAGGTGGTGCGCTTGCGCCAAGGTAAGGCGGACCAGAAAACCGTGTATTCCAGCGACCCTGCAGCGTTCGCCAGAAAGTGGCAGAATGAGGGCGGCGATTGGCTGCATCTGGTGGATTTGGATGCGGCGTTTTCCGGTGCGCAGCGGAATCTGGATTCGGTCCGCGCGATCACTTCGGCGGTCACGATCCCGTGCGAGCTGGGCGGTGGGATTCGCGATGCGGCGGCGATCCGGCGGGCGCTGGATGCAGGCGTTTCGCGGGTTATTTTGGGAACAAAGGCGGCGGAGTCGCTCGATTTTGTGCGTGATATGGCAAAGGAGTTTGGCCGGGAACGGATCGCGGTCGGGATTGATGCGAAGGGGGGAATCGTGAGCGTGAAGGGGTGGACGCAGGAGACGGGACAGAGTGCGCTGGAGCTGGCGGTAAATGCGATCACGGCCGGAGCCAGCACGATTATCTATACCGACATCGCCACGGATGGGATGCTGGCGGGGCCAAATTTCGGCGAGACGGAGCGGGTAAACGCTGCGGTGACGGCCCTCGGCGGGCAGGTGATCCTGAGCGGAGGCATCGGCACCGCAAAGGATGTGGTCCAGGCAAACGAGATGCCGGGGCTCTACGGGTGCATCATCGGTAAGGCGATTTATGATGGCGCGGTGAGTCTGCGGGATGTGGCGGGGCGTATTAAAAAATAGAGCAGCGTTGACCGATTACTTATCGGCCTTAACGTCAATGCCATTTACTATCCATGACATCAACTACCACCGACTCTCAAATGAGAGCCAATGCCGAGAGCCTCGCCGACATTTTCACCACCATGCAGCGTTCTTTCGTGCTGAATCTCTCGAAGGAGCTTTCGCGGGGGAATGTCTCCTTCCCTCAATACCTCCTCCTTTGCTTCTTAGCCACAGAGCCAGAGCCGCTTACGATGACGGCGGTGGCCGAGCGGATGCGGCACACGACGGCTGCGGCGACGGGAATTGTGGACCGGCTGGAGAAATTGGGATACGTCCGGCGCGGCCATGAACCCAAAGACCGCCGAAAGATTTTGGTTCACATCACGCCGCTGGGCGAACAACTCGTCCAGCGCGTCCGGAACGACATGGCGACAACGCTGGTCGGGCTCATGGACCATTTAGAACCGGAAGAACAAACGACGTGGCTGACCATTTACGAAAAAATATTCCCGCACTGTCCGCAGTAATGCGCGGCTTTTTGCTCCTGCTGGCGGCATGGCTGGCGTGCCCAGCGGGAGCTGCGGAAAAACCCGGCGCGACCCTGAGCGGCGAGGTGACACTCCAGCGCACCGTGGACTTTGCGCTGAAAAATAACCCGCTCATTCGCGAGGCGCTTTACGACATCCAGCGGACCCGCGGGCAGTATCTGGAAGTCCGCTCGGAAGCGTTGCCTACCGTCTCCGCCACAGGCACTTACCGGCAGGAAAGCAAGGAGCTTTTGGAGCAGTCGAGCCGCAATCTCAGCGGTCTCGGGAGCTTCGGAGCGTCGTCGTCGGACTTCAATCGCGAGGGCGATAAGTCCTGGCGCTTTGCCATCGAGACACGGCAGCTTCTTTACTCCGGCGGACAGGTGAAATCCGCCATCACCATCGCGCGAAATACGACGGATGCTGTCCACCTCGCGCTCCGCGACACCGTCGAGAGCGTCATCGCCAAAGTCCGCCAGCAATTTTACGCAGTCCTCCTCAATCGCGAACTCATCCACGTCGCCGAAGAGAGCATCACGCTGCTTGAAGAGGAACTCAAAGATCAGAAGAACCGATTCGACGCCGGCACCGTGCCCAAGTTCAACGTCCTCCGCGCCGAGGTGGAGCTTGCCAATGCAAAGCCCGAGCTAATTCGCGCGAAAAATAACCACCTTCTCGCGCTACTCGACCTCGCGAAAACGAGCGGCGTCGCACAGCCGAAAAACGCCCGCCCGCCATTCGATGCACACGGCGAACTCCGCATGGTGGAACACGGCTGGAGCGTGGAAAAAGCCCTCGCCTCAGCCAAGAGCCGCCGCGCGCTTTTGAAGGTGCAGGAGCGCAATGTCCGCAACGAAACCGAGCAAGTGTCCATCGCCCGCGCTGGCGATAAACCACGCCTCGAAGCCAACGCGGGCTACGAGCTGCGCAACTCCCGGCTCACCGACGACATTTCTAAAGAGGTCAACGGCTGGTATTTCGGGCTGCAAGGCTCGTGGAACCTCTTCGACGCTGGAGCGACCGAGGGCAGAGTCATCCAAGCGCAGGCCAAACTCGGCACCGCCCGCGTCCGCCAGCAAGACGCCCTCCAGCAAGTCGAACTCGAAGTCCACCGTGCGTTTGCACGCCTGAGAGAGGCCAAAGAGCTGATCGCCAGCCAGTTAAAAACCGTCGAACAAGCCGACGAGGCTCTGCGCCTTGCTAAAGAACGCCTCGCCGCGGGGGCAGGTACACAGCTCGACGTGCTCGACGCCCGCGTCGCCCTCACCCGCGCACGGACCACGGAGCTTCAGGCCCGCTACGACTACAACGTGGCGCTTGCCGAGTTTGACCGCGCGACCGGTGCCGACACGGTGTACGATGACACCTTCAAAGACCCCGCCCGCGAGAAAGCGAAACTCCGGCTGCGGGCAGGAAAAGCCGAGTTGCGAATGGACGAATGACACACCCGCTCAGGTTTGCCGACGAAACCCCAGCTTGACACCAGTCTATCGGGATTGCTAACTTGCCTGCAACAACTCCGGCAAGACAACCGAAGTGGGCCTTCAAAATCCTTTGAAGGGCCACTTTTTTTGTTCTCTGGATCAAGCACTTAATTAATTACACGCCATGAACGCAGAATTCATCGCCATGCTCGAACATTTCGAGAAGGACAAAGGGATCAAACGTGAGATCCTCATCGAGGCTGTACAAACGGCCCTTCTCTCCGCTGCAAAGAAATCTGTGGAAGCAGGGCGCAACCTCGAACTCACGATGGACCCGAAGACCGGCGTCGTCGTCGCTCGCGCGCAGCTCAAGGTGGTGGACCGCGTGCAGGATAAGCACGACGAAATCCAACTCGTCAAGGCGCAGGCCATTAAGGCAGATGCCGTAGTCGGGGATGAAGTGTGGATTGATGTGACTCCGAAAGACCTCGGTCGTATCGGCGCGCAGACGGCTCGGCAGGCCATCATGCAGCGCATCCGACAGGCAGAGAAGCAGATGATTTATGATGAGTTTCGCGACCGCGCCGGGGAGATTGTCTCAGGCATCGTCCGTGGTTTTGAGCGGCAGGATGTGAAGGTGGACCTCGGGAAGTTTGAGGCCATTTTGCCCAATCGCGAGCGCGTGCAGTCCGAGGATTACGCGATTGGCGACCGGATTCGTGCTTACGTCGTCGCAGTGGATAATGGAGCCCGCGGGCCGGAGATTATCTTGTCGCGCTCGCACCCAAATTTTGTGCGCCGCCTCTTCGAGACGGAAGTAGCAGAAATCGCCGATAAGACCGTGGAAATCAAGTCCGTGGCTCGCGAGGCAGGCTTCCGCACGAAGGTCGCCGTCTGGTCTGCAAACGAAAAAGTGGACCCCGTCGGCGCGTGCGTCGGCATGAAGGGCGCGCGGGTGAAAAACATCGTCCGCGAGTTGAATAACGAGAAGGTGGACATCATCCGCTGGTCCGCAGACGTGAAGGACTTCGTCACCGAGGCACTGAAGCCTGCGAAGATCAAAGACCTCTGGCTGGAGGAGAAAAAGAAGGCCGTCGAAGTCCGCGTGGACAACGACCAGCTCTCGCTCGCCATCGGCAAGCGCGGCCAAAACGCCCGCCTCACCGCCCGCCTCACAGGCTGGGAGATCAACATCCAAGAGGACACTTCCGTAAAACAGAAATTCCAAGCCAGCCTCTCCGGCGCGGCGGCAGACCTTGCTGCAAAACTGGGAATCGTCCCGGCCGTAGCAGAAAAACTCGTCAATGCTGGGATGACTTCCGTGGACCTCCTCGACGGACTCTCTGCGAACGACATCGTCGAAGCGATTGGGATTGATGCGGCCACTGCCGAAAAAATCGTCGCCAACGCACAAAACGCGGCTTCCCAATAGTGGAGCCATGAGAACGAACTATTTCAAATTTCATGCCGATCAAGAAATCCAATTCCGACAGCGCCAAGCCAGCACAGGCTAAACGTCCGCCGCTGCTCAAACCCATCACAGGCCGAAAAGCCGCACCTGTGGAGGAACCGAAGAAGCCTGTAAAGGAAGAGGAGAAGCCGGCTAAGAAAAAGATCGAGAAACCGAAGGGAGAAGTCGTCTCCCTCATTGACGAACACGGCAAAACCAAGCCGCAGCCCAAGTTGGTGCGCAAGCCGATCACGGCGGGAAGCCGCGCTATCATGCCGACCATCTCGCGCATCATGGCCCCCGAAGTCGCCCCCACGCCAGAACCCGCACCCATCGCGCCGCCGCCGATGCCGGTAAACGCCACCGCAGAAGTGAGCGACAGCGGCGAAAAAGTGCTCCACGTGAAGCCTCCGATCTCCGTAAAGGATCTCGCCGCAGCGATGAACTTGAAGCCTTTCCAGATCATCAAAGACCTGATGGGAATGCGCATTTTTGCGAACCAGAATCAGAACGTTGACGTGGACGTGATTCTCAAGGTTTGCGAAGCCCACGGCTGGAAGTATGAGCGCGAAAAACGCGAAAAAGGCGGCGGCGTTCATAAGGAAGAAAAGAAGATCGAGCCCATCGCCACCCCGAAGGCGAAAGAGATCGAAAAAGCGGTGCCGGAAGAACTCGTCCCGCGCCCGCCAGTGGTCGTTTTCATGGGCCACGTCGATCACGGCAAGACGACGCTCATGGACGCTGTTCGCAAGACCCGCGTCGCAGCCGGTGAAGCGGGCGGAATCACACAGCACATCGGCGCGTATAGCGTGAAGCGCAAGACCGCCGACGGCAAGGAACACACCATCACTTTTCTCGACACACCGGGCCATGCAGCGTTCACGCAGATGCGGGCACGCGGCGCGAGCGTCACGGACATCGTCGTCCTCGTAGTCGATGCGACCGACGGCCCGATGCCGCAGACCATGGAAGCTCTCGCCCACGCCAAGGCGGCGAAAGTGAAAATCATCGTGGCGATCACCAAGATCGACATGAACTCCGCAAACGTGGACAAAGTGAAAGGCCAGCTTCAGGAGAAGGGTCTCGCACCCGAGGACTGGGGCGGCGACACGATCATGTGCCCCGTTTCTGCACTGAAGGGAACCGGCATGGATAACCTGCTGGAGTCGATCATTCTCGAGACCGAAATGCTGGAACTCAAAGCCAGCGAGCGCGTGCCTGCTCGGGCCTCGGTCGTCGAGGCGCAGATCGAACAGGGACGCGGCCCAACCGCAACGGCCATCGTGAAAATGGGCAAGCTCCGCGTGGGCGATTCGTTCATCTGCGGCGACTTCTCCGGCAAGGTGAAGGCGCTCGTGGATGAGTTCGGCAAGAACATGAAAGAAGCCGGCCCCGCGACTCCCGCGAAGGTCATCGGCTTTAGCGGAATGCCAAATGCAGGCGACGAACTCATCGTGATGAAAAGCGAGAAGGAAGCCCAGCAACTAGGCGCGGAACGGCAGGAAAAGAAGCGTCTCGGCAAGCTCACCTCGCCGAAGCGTGCGACGCTTGAGAGCCTCTTCGACACCATCGCCGAAGGGCAAAAACCCGTGCTCAACGTCATCGTCAAAGGCGACGTGCAGGGCTCGATGGAAGCCATCATTAATTCGCTCAACCAAATCGAAAGCCGCAAAGTGGACGTAAATTTCGTCCATGCCGCAGTCGGTCCGATTTCGGAAAACGACGTGCTGCTCGCAGCCGCCAGCAACGCGATCGTCATCGGCTTTTGCACGAAAGTGGAGAACAACGCCTCGAACGCCGCCAAGCGTGAAGGCGTCCAGATTAAGCTGTTCTCCATCATCTACGAACTCATCGATCAGGTGAAAGAAGCGATGGCAGGAATGCTCGCCCCGGAGAGCCGCGAACAAGTCATCGGCCACGCACAGGTGAAGCAAGTGTTCGACCTCACCAAAGGCGTCGTCGCAGGCTGCTACGTCAACGACGGCCGCATCCAGCGCACCGCCCGCGCCCGTGTGCTGCGCAATCGCCAGCCGATTTACGACGGCGGTATCGCCACACTGCGCCGCTTCCAGGACGACGTGAAGGAAGTCCGCAGCGGCGTCGAGTGCGGTATCAAGCTCGGCGACTACGACGAATACGAACCCGGCGACATCATCCAGTGCTACATTTTGGAGAAGTTCGCGCAGACGCTTTAAGCCATTTGAAAAACCGTATTGCCCGAGTCAATGAGCTCATCCACCGCGAGCTCAGCGATCTAGTCCGAAAAGAGTTCACGTTCGACGCTAAGCTCGTGACCATTCAGGAGGTCGATGTCACACCTGACCTCAAGCAGGCACACGCCTACGTCGGCGTCATCGGCACCGACGCCGAAGGCCACAAAGCCGTCCGCGCGCTGAACGCAAAGGCGCGCCACTTGCAGGCGGAAATCGGCAAACGAGTGACGATGAAGTTCACGCCCAACTTGCACTTCAAACTCGACACCGCCGGCCCACGCGGCGACCGCGTCATGCAGATTCTCGACGAACTCGGCATCCCCGATTTGACCGAGGAGGAGAAGAAGGCGCTGGAGGAATGAGCGACAAAGTCCATTCAGTCCATCGCGTCCATTTCGTCCATCGAGAGTCGCACAAACGGACGGAGTGGACCCAATGGACGAAATGGACAATCTACCAATGAGCACAGAAAACTGCACACTCACCCAAATCGCCGACCTGCTCCGCACGAAGCAACGCTTCGTCGTCATGTCGCACATCCGGCCCGATGGCGATGCGCTCGGCTGCACGTTGGCGATGGGGCTTTGCCTCCAGCAACTCGGCAAAGACGTGACGCTGTGGAATGAGGACGGCTGCCTAGAAAAGTTCACCTTTTTACCCGGCAACGAACACGTCTCGAAGCCCAGCGCTGAGCCGCAGAAGTTCGATGTCGCTATCGTGCTCGATACCGCCGTGAAGGACCGTGCAGGCTCGTGCTTGGCGTCCGTCGCGCACGCGGATGTGTGGGTGAACATTGACCACCACATCAGCAACCCGCGCTACGCCGACCTCAACTTTATAGACTCCAGCTCGCCCGCGACCGGGCAGATTTTGTTCGAGCTTTTCAGCCAATGCGGACTGCCGCTCACCGCCGCGATGGCCGACAATCTTTACGTCGCCATCAGCACCGACACCGGCAGCTTCCAGTATCCCAGCACCACCGCCCGCACCTACGAAATCGGCGCGGAACTCGTGAAGCTCGGCGTCCGCGTCGGCGAACTGTCGCAGCGCATCTACGAGAGCTACCCACGCCGCCGCATCGAGTTGCTCAAATCGCTGCTGAACAACCTCACTTTTTCCAGCGCGGATCGCGTCGCCAGCTTCTCGCTCACGCAAGCCGTCAGCACCGGGCTCGGCGTGCTGCCCGAGGATAATGAAGGGCTCATTGATACCATCCGCGCCGTGCAAGGCGTCGTCGTCGCCGCGTTTTTCGAGGAACTCGAAGATGGGCGCGTCCGCGTCTCGCTCCGCTCCAAAGACGCCGCGCTCACCGACGTCTGCAAAGTCGCACAACTCTTTGGCGGCGGCGGGCACACACTCGCAGCCGGTATCCGTATGAGCGGCCCTCTCGAAGCAGCAAAACAAAAAGTCCTTACAGCAATTGATGAACAACTCGCGGCAAATTGACGGCGTCCTCCTCGTAGATAAAGCACCCGACATGACATCCCACGATGTCGTCGCCATCGCCCGCCGCGCCCTGCGCAGCATGGGCGTGGACAAAGTCGGCCATTGCGGAACCCTCGACCCGCTGGCCACCGGCCTGCTCATCCTCACCATCGGCAAAGGGACGAAAATCCAAGACCTCATCATGGCCGAAGACAAAGAATACGTCGGCACGATGAAACTGGGCGAAGTCACCGACAGCCAAGACGCCGACGGTGAAATCACGGAAACCAAACCCGTGCCCGAGATTTCCCGCGACGAACTCGACGCCGCCTTTGCGAAATTCCACGGCGATTTTTACCAAATCCCACCGATGGTTTCCGCGATCAAAAAGAACGGCGTCCCCCTCTACAAGCTCGCCCGCAAAGGCCAAGTCGTCGAACGCGAGCCACGCTTCGTCCATGTGTACGCCCACGAAATCCAAGCCGTGCGGATGCCGGAAATTGATTTCCGCGTCGTCTGCTCCAAAGGCTTCTACGTCCGCACCTACGCCCACGACATCGGCGAATCGCTCGGCTGCGGAGCCCACCTCCGCGCCCTCCGCCGGACGAAAAGCGGCAAGTTCAGCGTCGAAGGAGCCGTCACCGTGGACGCGCTGAAAAACGGCGACGTAGACGAAGTGCTCAAAAAAATCCTGACACTCCCGCAAGTCAGCATCCTGCGCGGGGCGTGAGAACGGCGTTTGGAGTCCCGCCTTCAGGCGGAGTAAACCTCAATTCCCGGCAGTACGCTTGTCCTCCCAAGAATGTCGCAACCCGCCTGAAGGAGGGACTTCGAACGTGAACACCCTGAACGCCATCGCTGAACTCGCCGCGCTACGTGGCCCGGTAGCAATTGCCGCCGGAGTTTTCGACGGCGTGCATCTCGGCCACCGCGCCGTCATTTCCAGCGCGCTCGATTTCGCGGCAGCGAATCACGGCAGCGCCGTCGTGCTCACGTTCGACCCGCATCCCACCAGCGTCCTGCGCCCCGGCAACGCCTCGCCGTTGCTCACGTCCACGCGACACAAACTGCGCATTCTCAAAGCACTCGGCGTCCAACACACGCTCGTCATTCCTTTCGATAAAGCATTCGCCGCCACCGAGCCCGCCGACTTTATCCGGCAACTCGCCGCCGCCTGTCCGCTCCGGCAAATCTGCGTCGGCGAAGATTGGGCATTTGGAAAAGGCCGCGCTGGCAACCTCGCGCTACTCACCGCACTCGGCCCCCAACTCGGCTTCTCCGCCAGCGGCACACCGAGCGTCGCCATCGCCGGGCAACCCGTGAGCAGCACCGCGATTCGTGCTGCGATCCAGAGCGGCGACCTGCCCGCAGCGCAGCGTTTGCTCGGGCGTGAGTTCAGCCTTTTCGGCACCGTCATCGCGGGCAATCAACTAGGGCGAACCATCGGTTTCCCCACCGCGAATATCCGCCCGGAAAATGAACAGCTCCCGCCGAACGGCGTCTATGCCGTCACCGCCGAGCTAGGAAACAAGCGCATCCCCGGCGTAGCGAACATCGGCCTCCGCCCCACCGTGCAAGACGCCGACAAAGAGCGCCTGCTGGAAGTCCACCTCTTCGACTTCACCAGCGATCTCTACGGCGCAGACCTCGAAGTCCACTTCCGTCACTTCATCCGCCCCGAGCAAAAGTTCGCATCGCTCGACGCCCTCAAAGCGCAAATCGCCACCGACGCCGCAGCCGCCCGGATTTGATGAAATCAATCTGCAACCTTCACCTCATCCTCGCGCCCTGTGCGCAGGCATTTTGAGGCGCTGGAGAAGATTTTGTTGAGGCTGTCTTTGCTGCTCACGCGGTATTCGACGGTGTGGGCGTGGGTCGTCGTGGGGTAGGATTTGCGCACATTTTTCCACAGGTCGGACGTGCCCGTGCGTTCGCCAGCTTCGTTCACGAGGCTCTTCACTTTGTCGAAGGTCGCGCCGCCGATTCCGCCGGGAGGCGCGGCCATGCCTGCTTCGATGTAGTAAAAGCGGACGTTGAGCTGGCCGGTGGTGTCCACATTCACCTCGGTGACTCGCGTGGTGCCGGGCTCGATGACGTATTCGTGGCTGCTCACGCTGACCATTGCGCCGACGATCAGTTCGTAAGTTCCGCCGGGTAAATTGGCGCGCCAGATGGGTTTATTGGCCGCGACTTTTCCGGGCGCGACTTTGCCGTCGTCGCCCGGCGTTGGCGGCGGGACGGGGCTTTGCGCTGTGGCAACGGCGACGATGGTGGTGAAGATGGCGAAAGGCAGGATGCGTCTCATGCGGCGTGTTGTAGCGGAGATTTGGAGCTTGGAAAGCGGAAGCTCGCTCCAGACGATACGTCGAAATCCGGGCCGCCAGAAAAAAGACGAGAATCCCCTTGACCGCGCCGAGCATCCTCCCCATCTTCCGCGCCTCTTTTCAAAACCACATCCAGTTTTCTACGATATTTTTTTATGAGCCGAATTTGCGACATCACAGGAGCCAAGCCCATCCGGGGCAACAAGATTCACCGCCGCGGTCTAGCCAAGAAGAAAGGCGGCATCGGTCAGCACGTTACCGCGATTACGCCGCGCTACTTTCTTCCCAATCTGCGGACCAAGCGCATCTGGGTGCCAGAGCTGAATAAGTTCGTCACCGTGAAGCTCACGGCCCGCGCGATGAAGACCATCAATAAGAATGGAGCTTACTCCACGTTGAAAAAGGCTGGCATTGTTGCGTAAGTAATCGGTAATCTGCCGGCTCACACATTTCTCTTAACCAAATTACTACTTAAAAATACAGACATGGCATTCTCCGTTGTTTCCAAAAAATCGAAAAAAACCTACTATCTTCACAACCGCCTTCAGAAACTGAAGGGCGGTCAGGAAGTCACACTTTACTTCTTCGCCGGTGAGGTGAAGCCCGAGGGCGGCCTTGATGCCGTTCCATCCAACATGGAAGTCATCGAAAACGAGCGCACGGGTCTCCCGATGCTTCGCAAAAAGCGCTAATTCGGCAACGAACCTTTCAAACTGGCGGCTTGGAGATTATCTCCCAGCCGCCAGTTTCGTTTTCAGCAAATACACCAACTTTCTATGAGCCAAAAGCGCATTCCAGTCACCATCCTCACCGGCTTCCTCGGCGCGGGGAAGACGACTCTCTTAAACTATATCCTCAAGCAGCAGCACGGCTACAAGTTCGCCGTCATCGTCAATGAAATGGGCAAGATCGGCATTGATGGCGCGCTCGTGGAAAAGACGAAGGACGACATCTTGGAGTTGAGCAACGGCTGCCTGTGCTGCTCGGTGCGCAAAGACCTCGTGGAGGGCGTGAAGAAGCTCATCAAGCGCGGAGGCTTTGACTATATCCTCATCGAGACGACCGGCGCCGCAGACCCGCAGCCGGTGGCGCAGACTTTTCTCAATATCCCGCAGCTCCAGCAGCATGTGATGCTCGACTCCATCATCACCGTCGTGGACGCCGAGCAGGTGGAAAAACACATCGCGTCGCAGGACACCGCGAGGGAGCAGATCGTGAACGCCGACTATGTGTTGCTGAACAAAATAGACCTCGTGGACGAGGCGCAGCTCACAAAAGTCGAAGGCATCATCAAAGAGCTGAACGAGCACTGCCAAATCATCCGCACCAGTCAGTCACAGGCGAACATCAAAGAGCTGCTCGACATGCACGCATTCGACCTCGACCGGAAGCTCGCCGTGGACCCGGAGTTTCTGAACGAGATGCGCAACCGGCATCACCACGACGTGAACTCGTTCTCCTACTCTTACGAGAAACCGTTCGTCATCGAGAAGCTCGAGTTTTTCGTCCAGACGATGTCGGAGAAAGAGCAGATCTACCGCAGCAAAGGGTTCCTCAACATCGCTGGCAACCCCCGCCGTGCCATCTTTCACGGAGTGAACAACCGCTTCACGCTCCTGTGGGATCGGCTGTGGGAGAAAGGCGAGAAGCGAGAGAGCCAGCTCGTATTCATCGGCAAGAATCTCAAGGAAGAAGTCATCCGTAAGCAACTCGACGGCTGCTTGGCGTAGCACGGTGGCATGTCGCGTCCTTGGCCACTTTTAGTCGCGCTCGCCGTCCTTGTCGTTGGGCCTATCGTGCTGCGACCTCGGGGCGATGGGCTGGTGCTGAAGGGGCAGGATTCGGTGATCGTCATCACCCCACACAATGAGGCGATTCGCTCGGAGTTTGGGCGCGGGTTCCGCGAGTGGTATCAGCAAAAAACGGGGCGCACGGTGACGGTGGACTTTCGCACGCCGGGTGGGACGAGCGAGATAGGGCGGTATATTTCCGGGCAATATAAAGCGGCGTTTCAATACCACTGGGAGAAGACGCTCGGGCGTGCGTGGAGCAAAGATGTGGAGTCGGGATTCGTGGACGCGAAGCTCGTCCTCGACGCGACGCCGGAGGACGACACGCCCGCGCAGAGAGCGCGCAGGGCGTTTCTGGCGTCGGAAGTGACTTCGGGGATGGATGTGTTTTTTGGCGGCGGGTCGTTCGATTTCATCGGCTCGGCAGGGCAGGGATTTCTCGTGGATTGCGGGTATGTCGCAGCGCACCCAGAGCTGTTCGGGAAAGGGAAACCCATCGAGCCGACGGTGGGCGGCGAGCCGTATTACGATGAAGGCGGGCGCTGGGTGGGTTCAGCGATTGGGGCGTTTGGGATCGCATTTAATCGGGACCGCATCGCGACGCTGGGGGTGGAGCCGCCGCGCCGGTGGGCGGACATCGCGGATGCGCGGTATTTCCGCAGTCTCGCGCTGGCAAATCCGATGCAGAGCAGTTCGGCGAACAAGGCGTTCGAGATGCTCATCCAGCAACAGATGAAAGAGGCGGGCGCGGATAACGCGGAGGGCTGGCAGCGGGCGGTGCGGCTGCTCCAGCGCATCGGGGCAAACGCGCGATACTTTAGCGATTCGTCGGCGAAGATTTCGCTCGATGTGGAATCGGGCGAGGCGGCAGCGGGCATGACCATTGATTTCTACGGTCGTTACCAGAGCGAGGCTGTGCGGCGGGCGGATGGCAGCTCGCGCATCGGATACTCCGACGCGCAAGGAGGCACGAGCTTCGGCGTGGACCCCATCGCCCTGCTCCGTGGTGCGCCGAATAAAGAAATCGCGAGCGCATTCATCGAATACGTGCTGGGTGATGGGCAGAAAATCTGGGGCTGGAAAGTCGGTGCGCCGGGCGGCCCGAAGACGCACGCGCTCCGCCGCCTGCCCACGCTGCCGTCGCTCTACGGGGAGGAGTTTCGCCCTTTTCGAAGCGACCCAGACGTGCTGCCGTATGTCGCCGCGAAGGAGTTCACCTACGATGGGAAAAAGACGGGCAGTTTGTTCGGCTCGATTGCGTTTATCGTCCGCGTGATGTGCGTGGACACGCACCCAGAGCTGACCCACGCATGGGCCGCGCTGATCGCCGCTCGGGAGGCGACGGGCAGTTTTCCCCCCGAGGCGCTTGCCGCGTTCGAGGACGTAGCCGCGGTGAATTACGAAGCCGCGAAAGGGCGCATCAAAGACGCGCTGGCAAAGGACGCGCCGAAGATTCGACAGGTGCAACTCGCGAAGGAGTTGTCAGATCAGTTCCGCGGAAATTACCAGAAGGCGGCGGAGCTTGCGAAGCTGGGGAAATAGTCTGCTTGCACTCGTCGGGCGGATTCTCCATCTGGAACGCATGAAACTTACCTTTCTGCTCTCACTCGCCATTTCCACTCTCGGTTTCGCTGCCGATAAAAAGAACGTCCTCATGATCGCAGGCCGACCGTCCCACGGGCCGGGCGAGCACGAGCACAATGCGGGCGTGCAGCTTTTGGCAAAGTGCCTAGAGCAAGGCGCGGCAGACCTCGTCTCCGTAAAAGTGAAGCTCAATGCCGAGTGGCCGAGCACCGAGGAAATGGCAGCGGCGAGCACGATCTTGATCTACTCCGACGGTGGTGGCGGGCACCCAGCCGTCGCGGGCGATCACCTCGCGCAGCTCGATAAGGAGATGAAGCGCGGCTGCGGCTTTGTGTGTCTTCACTACGCCGTGGAGCCCGCGTACGAAAAGACCAACTGGCCCGACGCCGCACCCGGCCCCGACGGCAAACCCGTGAAAACGCCGCCACCTGCGGACCGTGGCTCGAAGGGCAAAGGTTCGCCGGAATTTCTGAACTGGCTCGGCGGCTACTTCGAGCAGTGGTGGAGCGTGAACCCGCACTGGACGGCCAATTTCAGCGAGTTCCCGAAGCACCCGATCAGCAGTGGCGTGAAGCCCTTTAGCACGAACGACGAATGGTACTATCACATGCGCTTCCGCAATGGAATGAAGGGCGTGACGCCCATCCTCAGCTCCATCGCGACGGAAGACACGACGAAGCGCGGCGAGGGCACTCATAGCGGCAACCCCGAGCAGAAAAAGGACGTGCTAGAACTCAAGCTCCCACAGCATGTCGCGTGGGCCGTAGAGCGCGAAGACGGCGGGCGCGGTTTCGGCTTCACCGGCGGGCACTTTCACAAAGGCTGGGCCAACAACGACCAGCGCAAGCTCGTCCTCAACGCAATCGTCTGGAGCGCAAAAGCGGAAGTCCCGGCGAGCGGCGTGGAGAGCAAACTGACGGAAGAAGAACTGTCGGCGAATCTCGACCCGAAGGGCAAAAAGTAGCCGGATGGGGACGAATCTCGGCCAACTGCTGATGACCGGCGTGCCCGGTCCCGTGCTCGATGCGGAGACTGCGGCGACGTTCCGGCGGATTCAGCCGGGGGCGTTCATTTTGTTTGGGCGCAACATCCAGACGGCGGCGCAACTGCGGAAGCTGTGCGACGACTTGCGTGAGGTCTCGGATACGCCGCCGATTATCACCATTGACCAAGAAGGTGGTCGCGTCTCGCGGCTCAAACTCATCGGCAACGAACCGCCGAATGCGAACCAACTCCGCGACAAAGACGAGCCCGCGCTGATCGCCGCGCATGGGCGCATCACGGGGCGGCTGCTGCGGATGTTTGGGTTTAATTTGGACCTTTGTCCGGTGCTCGACATCTCCTTCGACGATGAGGCGGACAACTCCCTGCGCGGGCGCTGCTACGGGAACGACGCGGCGCATGTGATTCGCAATGCGGCGCTGTTTAACGATGCGATGCGGGCGGCGGGCGTGCTGTCGTGCGGCAAGCATTTCCCCGGCTATTCGCGCTGCCCGGCGGACGCGCACCATGAGCTGCCAACGGTGCCTTTTTCCCGCGCAGAGCTGGATGCAAACGAACTGGCGGTGTTCCGGCACTTCGCCTCGCCGACGAGCACGAGTCCGGTGGATTCGATGATGATCGGCCACGCTTTTTATCCCGCGCTGGATGATTCCGGGGTGCCCACTTCCCTCTCTCCGCGCATCATCAAAGACCTCCTGCGCGGCGAACACGGCTTCCGTGGGTTGGTGGTGACGGACGATCTCGACATGGGCGCAATCCTAAATCCCTACGGCACCGGCGATAGCGGGCTGGAGCAAGTCATCCACCGCGCAATTTCGGCTGGCAATGACCTCGCGATGATCTGTCACCGCGTGGAGATGGTGGAAAAAGCGCATTCTTTCCTCGCGGGAGTCGCCACTGCCGAGCTGGACCGCGCGCTGGCGAATATGGCGGCTTTTAAAGCGAAACTCTCCCCGCCCGAGGCGTGGGACGAGGCAGAGTTCCGCCGCCGCGACGCCGAAGTGATGGACCTCCGCATCGCGACGCTCGGTGCCGCCGCAGCCGCGCAGCGCAGCCCGGAGGACGGGAAGCGTTCGCCAGTCGAGATATACTGAGCAGGACGGACTGAAAATTCGACACGGAGCCGGGTATCGGCGCAGAATTTGCGACATGAATGAATCGAAGGTTGCGCGATTTGCGCCAACCCGTAACATCCGAGAGTCGTTTTTGAGTATTCACGCTCGGAGCGACTTCACTATTCACTGAACTATGGCTACTTCTGCAAAATCCACGGACATTTCTAAACCGGACTTCGGCAAGTCCCCCATCAACGCCCGCCTGTCTGCGGAGCAGAAACTCAAGCTCCTCAACGACATGCTGCGCATCCGTTGTTTTGAGAACGAATCCATCCGCCAGTATTCGCAGAGCAAGATGGGCGGCTTCCTCCACGTCTATAATGGGCAGGAAGCCATCGCGACGGGCTGCGTCTCTCTGATGGGCGACGACGACCACGTCATCACCGCCTACCGCGACCACGGCCACGCCCTCGCCGCCGGGATGAATATGAACGAGTGCATGGCGGAGCTTTTTGGCAAGGCCACGGGCTGCTCGAAGGGCAAAGGCGGCTCGATGCACTTCTTCGCGCCGGACAAGAATTACTGGGGCGGACACGGCATCGTAGGCGGTCAGACGCCGCTCGGCCTCGGCCTCGCTTACGCGCTGAAATACAAAGGCGTGAAGGGCGCGGCGATGTGCTTCATGGGCGACGGCGCGGTGAACCAAGGCTGTCTCTACGAGAGCCTGAACATGGCGTCGCTCTTCAATCTGCCCGTCATTTATATCATCGAAAACAACGGCTACAGCATGGGCACGAGCCTCGAACGCAGCAGCGCATTTAAGAGCTGCCTCGCCGAGCGCGCAGCGGGCTTCAACATCGAGTGGGCGCAATGCGCAGGCACCGACATCTACGAAGTCCGCGCCAGTGTGAACGTCGCACTGGAGCGCGCCCACAACGAGAGCCGCCCGACGATGCTGGAGATTGATACTTACCGCTACTACGGCCACTCCGTCGCCGACGCGAAACACAACGTCGTCGGCGGCTACCGGGAGCGCGAGGAGATTGATTTTTACAAAAAGAACCACGACCCGATCAACGTCTTCAAAGCCAAGCTCGTCGCTGAAGGCGTGCTGACGGAAGAGCAGTTCGACACCCTCGAAGAAACCATCAAAGCCGAAGCCGCCCAAAGCGCCGTCTTCGCCGACGAAAGCCCATATCCCGAAGTTTCGAGCATCACCGAAGACGTGTACTACGAAGTGGACCGCCAGACGGAAGCAGGGCGGACGGGGAAGCATTTTTTCAACGACTGATGAATGTTGAGTGGATGAACAAGCGACCCGAAAAAACGCCAGCATCAGAGGACCATCGGGCTGAGGACAGCTTGGAGTTTGAATCGCGTCTTATGAAGATCGAGACCGAACTCGAAGCTGATGGTCGCTGGATCGCTGATGTCCCCACGCTTCCGGGTGTGATGGCTTATGGTGAAAGTCGGCAAGAAGCGGTGATGAACGTCAAGGCGCTTGCTTTGGAAATTGAAGAAGAGCGACGCGACTGGTTCCAACTCGCAGCTTACGGACTTGCCCGAGCCTACGGGGAGGACGAACCGGAGTATAGCGAGGCAGATTGTATCAAAGAATGAAACGTCCCAATCGCACCATCAGTTTTGCTCTTTCGCTGCTTCTCGTTGGCATGGCGGTTCGCTCCAATGCAGTCGAGGAACTTACCAAAGAGCAACGGATCGACCAGTTTGTTAAATTGCCCAAAGCTGAACGTCAAAAACTAGAACTCTTTGCAATGAAGCAAGTCGTCGAGGATTCCGCGAGACGAGTCGCGGCAGCGCCCGATTACACTAAAATAAAGCTATCGGAGAATGAGGAGATTCTCCGTGTGGAATACCGAGTCAAAGAAAAGATGGTGTTTGAAACGCTCATTGTTCAAAAGGCCGCGCTCCTAAACCGTTCGCATGTCGCTGAATGCTTTCCCTGTTTAGGCGAACATGGATGGGAGCTTTCTCTGAAGTTCACTGATGATGGGAAAAAGCTATTCGGACAAGCGACGCAAAAAGCCGTCGGACACAGAATTGCAATGGTCTTTGGCTGCTCAATCGTGTTGTGTGCGCCAACCATTAACGAGCCAATCACTGGCGGAGCGGCAACCATTTCTGGAGGTCTTGACGAGCAGTCTGCTCGAAATATCACCCTCTTTTTCGAAGCTCCGTGAACCTGCCAACCTACCGACTTTTTGCACTCTCAACTCTCATCTAAACCATGCCTTTAATCGAATACCGCGACGCACTGAACCAAGCCTTTGACGAAGAACTTGCTCGCGATGAAAACGTCGTCCTCATGGGCGAGGAAGTCGCGCAATATGACGGCGCTTACAAAGTCACCAAGGGCCTCTGGAAGAAGTGGGGCGACAAGCGCGTGATGGATACGCCCATCTCGGAGGCCGCGTTCATCGGCATGGGCATCGGCGCTTCCATGCTCGGCATCCGGCCTGTCATGGAGCTGATGTTCTGGAGCTTTGCCACCGTTGCGTGGGACCAAATCATCAACAACGCCGCGCAAGTCCGCTACATGAGCGGCGGGCTCATCAACTGCCCCATCGTCATCCGTGGCCCCGCGAATGGCGGCACGAACGTCGGCGCGACGCACTCGCACACGCACGAAAATTTCCTCGCGAATGTCCCCGGCCTCAAGGTCGTCTGCCCTGCAACCGCCTACGATGCGAAGGGGCTCATGAAGACAGCCATCCGCGACAATGACCCCGTGATGTTCATGGAAAACACGCTCCTTTACGGCGAAAAATGGGAAGTGCCCGAGGAAGAATACCTCATCCCGCTCGGCAAGGCGGACGTGAAGCGCGAGGGCACCGACATTTCGCTCATCGCCCACGGACGCGCCGCGCTCACCGCCCTCCGCGCCGCAGAAATCCTCGCCGCCGAGCACAATATCAACGCCGAAGTCCTCGACCTGCGCAGCATCCGCCCGCTCGACGAAGAAGCCATCCTCGCCAGCGTGCGCAAGACGCACCGAGCGGTGCTCATCGAGGAAAACAAACCGTTTTGCGGCGTCGGCGCGCAGATTTCCAGCATTCTCATGGAGAAATGCTTCGACGATCTCGACGCCCCGGTTCTCCGCATCAGCTCCATCGACGCGCCCGCGATTTACTCGCCCGAGCTAGAGCGCAAACAGCTCCCGCGCCCTCTCGACATCGTCGCCAAAGTGCTGAGCATTTGCTAAATGCGCTTGCTCGCCGCGCTCCTCCTCGCCACCTCCGCACTGGCAGGTGAACTCGCCACATCGTCCGTGAATGGCGACGCCGTGGTGACGTGGAACGGCACCGTCGTCTGGCAAGGCCGCACGACAAACCCACTCCGCGCCGCCGCGATTTCCGCCGACGGCAAAGAGCACGCCGCCGCGTTTGACGGCGCGAAAGTCGTCTGGGAGAGCGAGCCCGGCAGCGGCGCGATCGTCCGCGAAAAGAGCCCCGAGTTGAAAGCCTCGCCCGTTCCGCCCAAAGGCGCGGTGGCCGGAAAAGGAATCACGACCCGCTTCGTGAAAGGCGAGACCATCGTCACCTGGCAGACGAAAGAAGTCTGGCGCGGCACGACCAGCGGCCTCGTCACCTCCAAATCGCGAGCACTCGACGGCGCAGAAATTGCCGCCGCATTTGCCGACGGCAAAATGATCTGGGAGAGCGAACCAGGCGCGGCGGAACGGCTGAAGTAAGCCCGGCGCGGCCCGCAGCCGACGCACCTTCAGCCTTCGCCTCCCCGGAGCTTTCGAGGCTTGACCGCCCCCGCCTCGTGCCGCTCCGGCCAAGTTCGCGGCAGGCTCTCCAACAACGGCGAACGGGCCGCCAGCCGCCCGCCAGCCGAATGCCCATAAGCCATCACCACCTCCACCATCGCCTCCTGAAACATTAACACCTCCGTGCGCGCGCACCTCAAATCCACCTCCGCATCCCACATCACATCCCGAAGCGCCGGTAACGCCGCCCATTCCGCCGCAAACTCCGCCGCGCCATACCCATCGAGCAGCACGACCTTCCGGCCCACTGGCACCAGCACCACATCAACAATCAACTGAACCAAAAACACGAAATACTCTCATAACAAGTGGAGCAACTTTTGGGGGCACGCCACTCACCCCTCTCCCGATGGAAACCTGATGTCTCACACAAAGGGGACCACTCAAACGGCTCTCTCACCTTTTGGGTGATTGGAACGTTCTCGCCCTCTTCTTCGTGCCTTTGCGTCTTCGTGTGAGGCTCCATCACCGTTTCTAGGCCAACAACGGTTTACTTCGGGGGGCCTTGCCAGCGTGGGGCTTGCGGAAGGGGCTGCATCGGGGGCAAGGGGTTGATTTGCGGGGTAGGTTTTGGTGGATTCAGGACGGCTTCGGCAGGAATGAGGAAGTCTTCGGTGGTGGGGATTTGCAGATCGTCGTCGTAGTGCGCGAGCGTGACGAATTTTCCGAGCGACGCGAAGTTTTCGAACAACTCCGTGGCAGGCGCATCTTCCGAAAAGATCCCCGGTGCGGCAATCCTGCGAACAGCGATGATGCGCGCGATGTCCGCGGGGTGGGTATCGAGCCAGCCAGTCTTTTCGTTTTCGATACTGGCTTCGAGTTCCTCCCGAACCTTCTTGGGAATGAGGGCGATGTGGTGTCCCACAAGCAGCGGGATATTGTCGGGGAGGCGGTGGGATGTGCGCCACGTTTTATCCATTTCGCGGTGAAGGTGGGTCATCGTCGCACCGAGTTCCCGGAGCCGGAGCGTGGCCAATTCCTGAGCTTCGCTGCCAGCGATGTGTGCAAAGCAGCGGTCGGCGTCGAACTCCATCTGGCGCATCAGGAAGCTAGAGATCGCATGGCCGAAATACATGAGCACCTTGAGGAGGAATCGCGAGAACCAGACACCGACCTGTGCGCAGCGGACCACGAATGAAACCCACCACGTCTCGGATTCCGACCATTCCTCAAGCGCTTCATCCCACGAATCGCGTCCGTAAATGACGCGTGCAAACCACAGATTCACCCGCCTGATGAGGTAGCTGAGCCGCATCGCTGCGCCCTGGGTGAAGTGTCCGAATTCGTGCGCGACGACGCCGGCGAGCTCCCGCATCGAAAGACCGGCGACCAGCGGCAGTCCTACGGTGAGCACGAGGTCATGGCCCAGGAAGCTGCGGAATCCCCGGCGGAATCCCGCCGAGGCATTCACCTCGCAATCGAGCCGGATTTCACGCGGAGCTGGAGCGCCGACGATTGCGCAAATGCGCTGTACAAACAGTGTGAAGAGCGGCTCATGCTCGGGGTTCAGCGTGATGGGCTGCATTTGCTTCACCTGCGGAGCGAAGATGGGTTTCACCATGAAAATCACAATGATTGTCCCGACGACCAGCGGCGTGCAGGAGCAAAGAGCCTTTATCAAAATCCCGTAGCGGCCACTCACATGCCACTCCCATATCTCGGGGAAATAGTGCGTCGCGAAGTGATAGACCCCGTATCCCGTCATCGCCGTGAGCGCGAAGTAAACCACCGGAAGCAGAACCATCGTGAACGTCACGAGCCCGAGCCCGAGCTGGTAGAAAACGGATACGGGCCGCGATTTCATGTGTTCCTGCGAGGAAATGAGCGGGGCCACTGCGGGTGGGATGGATTTAGTTGGAACGGTGTTGTCGCTCATTTTCCGTGTTGAAAAATCTAAGTGGTGGTAAGCGGGCTAAAGCGGCTCTGTCTCCAGCGCGAGGAGGGCGGCTTTCCACTCTAGGCCGAGGGCGAAGCCGCCGAGGCCGGCTTCGGCGACGATGCGGTGGCAGGGGACGATGAGGAGGAGGGGGTTTTTGCCGCACGCTTGGCCGACGGCGCGGCTGCCGCGTGGGTTGCCGAGCTGGGTGGCGAGTTCGCCGTAGGTGAGAGCTTGGCCCCAGGGGATGCGGCGGAGGTGGTCCCATACTTTGCGCACGAAGGGGCCGCTTTTTGGAAGGGCGATGGTGTATTTCCCTAGCTGGCGGAGGGCTTCGGCGAGGTGCGAGGAGTGGAGCCCGGCGGGGACTTTTTCGGGGAGGGTGACGGCGGTGAGGTGTCCGTTTTCGTCGAGTGTGGCGGTGATGGTGAGGGGGCCGACGGTGATGGTGTGCATTTGCTTACCCCGCGCTGATGGTGCGGAAGGCGTAATAGAGCGAGATGCAGAGGATGATGAAGAGGAGGAGGCAGAAGAGTTGGCTGAAGGTGTGGCCTCTGGGTGCCCGGCGAGACCTCTTCGTGCGAGGGCCGGTGATGCCATCGAACCGCCGCTCGATAGGACCATCGAGGTGGACGACTTTGGATTTGCGTTCGATGAGATCGTCGCGTTGCTTTTTGATGAGTTCTTCGCGCTTTGCGGGCGCGGCCTGGAGCATCTGCCGGAGCCGGGCTTCTTCGACTTTGTTGCGGGCGTCTTCTTCGGCGAGGCGCTTTTGACGGTCGGAAATAGCGGACGGCTCGGGGCGCTTTTTGTTGCGGTCGTTGTCGCGGGCCATGGTGTCTATTTCCGGGAGGCGATGACGACGGCAGCGAGGATGATGGCGAGGATGAGCGGGCCGGTGAAGGCGAGGCCCATCATGAACCAATCCTTCAAATCCCGCTCGCCGCTATCGCTGGCGACACTGTCGCTGTGTGGAGCGGAGTAGTCGGCGGTGGGCTCGGAGGCGATCTTCGGGTAGCTCTTGCTGTATTCGGTGCGGGCGTCATCCACGGCACCGAGGGCGCGGGTGAGTTCTTTGTTGAGGTCGAGCCCTTCCCAGATTTTCGGATCGATGTTTTCGAGGAGTCCGAGGTGCGCTTTGAAGGATTCGTCTATGGATTCGAGCGTCTCCACGCGGCGCTGGGCTTCGTATTTCTCGCGCTCTAGGACGACGACGGCGCGGGTGAGCTTTTCTACGGCTTCGGCGCGACCGGTTTGGAACTGGTCTTGCCGCTTGCTCATCTCTTCGAGCTCGCGTTTTTGGCGCTCGATGAGGTCTTGGCGTTTGCGTAGGGACGCAAGCTCGTCCTGAGCTTTCTGGACTTGTTCATCCAGATGTTCAGTTGAAAGCGGATCGCCTTCGGCAAGGTCGAGTAATTGTTCGCGCGGACGGTCGTTGGGCATGATAGCGGAGCAGCGCGTTTCTTAAACCAAATGCGGCTCTACATTTCCAGCGTTTTCACTCTCCGAGTCGCAAGAATCATGGGAACGAAGACCAGCACAAGGCTCATGACCGCCGCGATGGCGGGGGTGAACCATTCCGGGAGCAAAAGCGGGGTCTTTTTGACGCGGCAAAACTCCGGCAGCGCGAGCAGCGCGACGAAGAGGGTGTTGTAGATAAAGCTGATGACGAGGCACAGCGTCCCGCCGAAGCTGCTGACGATCTTCGATGGGTTGTCTTCTTTGAAGTTCGGGAACAGCGCACCGAGGCCCACGCTGAGGCCGCTGAGGGCGGCGCTCATCAGCCCGATGGCTCCGGCGAAATACGCCACGCGCCACGGCGGGAATTTCAGCATGATGGACGACACAATCATGAGCGCCATGGTGATACCCGACGTTACGATGAAGCTCATCCAGAACTTCTGTAAAATGACGCGCTTGAGCCCGACGGGCGATAGCCCGAGAATCCAGATGCGGCGGCCTTCGAGGCTGAACATGGGATACACAAATCGCGTCGTGAGCGTGCTCAGCGTGAGCGCGCTGGCGGCGAGGTTGAGGAAGCTGATGATCGTCTCCCAATACGGGTCTTTAAACTCTGCGGCGACGTTGCGCAGATTCGCCACGTAGATGCAGAGCAGGCCGAAGAAGATCATGAACTGCGTCCACTGCGCCGGGTCGCGCCAGAAGATGCGGATGTCTTTGAACACGAGCGCCACGGTCTTCGGCGAGAGGGGTCGCAATTTCTCCTGCACCCAGCCGAGGACCGTCCGGCGCCGCGTCCGCTGGCGCTTGGCGACAGCCTCGCGCTGGCTGCGTTCCGCGAGGGAACTGAGCGCCGCCGACCAGCTCCCATAGTAGATGCGCCCCGCACCGTCGAACGCTAGGAACAGCCCCATGAGCGCCCAACTGGAGAGCAGCATGAAGTAAAACAGCCCATCTTTCCACAGCCCATCCACGCTCCAAGAATGCACCGCTTTGGCCAGCCACGAGCTGGGGAGGAAGCCGCTCGTCATCAGTGCCGTGCCCTTCATCAGCTTGGGAAAAAGGAGCGCCTCCTGCACGCCGGCAGCATCATCCTCAGTCACGGGCTTAATGCCAAAAATGATGGAGAGCATCAGCACCACGCCAAGCGCGATGAGCGCCTTCTTTACCCACGTCCGCGACAACACACGCACGAGCAGCAGGATCATCCACGACCCCGCGACTGCCGGGATGATGACGAACGGCACGTAGCCCAGCGCCACCTGCACGTAGAAATTCCACGGCACATCATGCACCACGCCAAACGCCGTGAGCATCGGCGCGCTGAGGAACACCAGCGCCCACGATGAAATGGCCAGCGCCTCGACAAACTTCCACCGATACACATCGCGATGCCTCACAGGTAGCGAGAGGAACCATTGTGCCTCGGGATTTTTGAACAGCGTGGAGTAGCCGATGATGAGGTTCGACACCGCGAGCATGACGAAGAAAAACCCGAAGATGAGAAACAGAATCCGCTCCGCCAGCAGACTGCCCACGAGGGGAAACTTGTAGAGGTATTCCAGCCCGCTCTTGAACAACCAAAAGCCAAACAGCAAGTAGCCCAAGATGAACGCCGCAAGCACCCACGCCAGCAGCGGAGACTCCTTGTTCGACTTCGTCAGCCGGGCGCGAAAGGCCCGCCAGTGCATCCAAAGGAAGAGGCGAAAAAGCCGTGGCGTAGAAATGTGCGGAGACCCCGAGGGCTGCATGTCGGCAAGCTGCACAGTCGCCGCCGTGGATGCAAGCGCGCCTACGCCAGTCGCACGCTGCGCGTCTTATCGAGCTTCAGCACTTGGCCTGCGGCGAATGCGGGCGTCGCTTTTGGGTCGCTCACTTTTTCTCCATCGAGCTGGATACTCCCTTGCTCCACGAGGCGGCGGGCGTCGCCGCGAGACTTGGCGATTTGAAAACACACGCTGTATGCCGCGCTGACGATGCTGACGATGTCGGGCGCGAGGCCCGCGAGTGGGAGGGCGGGTAGCTCGACGGTGGAGAGGTCTTTTTTGGAAAACCGGGACTCGAAATCATCGCGCCCGCGCTTCCCCGCTTCCTCGCCGTGGTAGCGCGCGACGATGCGGGCGGCGAGTTGCTTCTTCGCCTCCATCGGGTGCAAGTCGGCGGGGACGCTCTCGCACAGGAGCAAGTCGTAGTAACGCGCCATGAGCGTGTCGGTGATGCTCATGAGCTTGCCAAACATGATCTCCGGCGTCTCCGCGAGGCCAACGTAGTTGCCGAGGCTCTTGGACATTTTGTTCACGCCATCGAGCCCTTCGAGTAGCGGGAGGAGGAAGACAACTTGCTGCGGCTGGCCTTCCTCGCGCTGGAGGTCGCGGCCTACGAGGCAGTTGAAAAGCTGGTCGGTGCCGCCGAGTTCGATGTCGGCTTTGATCATCACGGAATCCCAGCCTTGCATGATGGGGTATTGGATTTCGTGGAGGAAGACGGGCTCCTTTTCATCGATGCGCTTTTTGAAATCCTCGCGCTGGAGCATCTGCTGCATCGTCACGCGGGAGTTGAGCTTCATCACTTGATCGAAGGTCATCATTTCAAACCACTCGCCATTAAAGACGACGCGCGTTTTCGCCGGGTCGAGGATTTTGAACGCCTGTTCTTTGAACGTGGTCGCATTCCGCATCACGTCGTCGTGCGTGAGTTGCTTGCGGGTCTTCGAGCGCCCCGATGGGTCGCCGATCATCGCGGTGAAATCGCCGATGATGAGGATGGCTTGGTGCCCGAGGTCCTGGAACTGCCGGAGCTTCGTGAGGCCCACGGTGAAGCCGAGATGGATGTCCGGCGCGGTCGGGTCCACGCCAAGTTTGACGTTGAGCGGGCGACCGAGCTTCAGCTTCGCGAGCAGGTCTTGCTCCGAGATGATTTGCGCGGCCCCGCGCTTGAGGATGGCGAGCTGTTCTTCAGGCGTAGGCATAAAAAGAGGGGGCGGTATCTAGCGCCCGTGCTGTCGCAATCAAGCATTTGTCCGCTGAATCACTCCACGTCGATCACTGCCGTCTTCCCACGAGCGCCCAGCCAATCGCAAAGCCCTTTCTTTTTCCCCGCGCGGATGAAGTCCCAGAAGACCGTGCCGTGCTCGCCCCATGTCTGAGTGGCAGATGCGTCGATGGCTTGGCGGACGTTGTGGCCGGAGCGGTAGAGGAGGGTGAAGGCGCGCTTCACTTCGGCGCGGGCGGCGGGGTCGAGCCCGGCGCGTCTCATGCCGACGACGTTGAGCCCGGCGACGCCGTTGAAGTCTGCGCCGATGACGTAAGGCGGGAGGTCTTTGGTAAAGCCTGCGCCGCCTTGGCAGATAGCCAGCGTGCCGATGCGGATGAACTGATGCACGGCTGCCGCGCCGCTGAGGAAGACGCGGTCGCCGATGGTGACGTGTCCGGCGAGCAGCACGTTGTTCGCGGTGATGACGTGGTTGCCGATGCGGACATCGTGCGCGAGGTGCGTGCCGCCCATGAGGAAGCAGTCGTTGCCCACGACGGTATCCGAGCCGTCGCGCGTGCCACGGTGGAGCGTGCAGTATTCGCGGATGCGGTTGTTATCGCCGATGACGACGCGACTTTTTACCTCGGGCTTGAACGAGAAATCCTGCGGATCGCCGCCGATGATCGCGCCGTAGCCGATGGCGTTGTTTTTCCCCATGACGACGTGTGCACCGATGATGGCGTGGGCTTGGATGGTGCAGCCGTCGCCGATGATGGCCGCGCCTTCGATGATGGCGTAAGGCCCGACGCTCACGCCTTGGCCGAGCTGCGCGGATGGATGAATGATGGCGGTCGGATGAATCATCGCTCTGGAAATGGCGGAGGAATCCGGCGAGCGCAAGCCGCGAGCGCCGAGCCCGGCTTTGAGATTGACGCCTGTGCAACTCGGTGGGACACGACAGCACGATGTCTTCACGCATGTTCTTTTGGACGGTGATCGGTGCCGTTCTTTCGGTGGCAGTGTCCACTTGGGCGGATGATGACGCGGCGCGGGCTGCGAGAGTTCGGGGTGATTTCGCGGCGGAGGCGAAGGAGTGGGGAAAGTCCGCACAGCGAGCGGATGGCGATACGAAAATCGCGGCGCTCCTCGCCCGCGTTCGTGCATTGCGGGAGCTGGGGCAAAATCGTGTCGCGCTGGAAACGCTGGATGCTGCCGAGGCGCTTGCAAAGTCCGATATTCGCATCGCGGAAGTGCAGGCGGCGAGGGGTGCGGTGCTGATGTATTCCCGGCAGGCTGCGGAGGCGGAGCCATTACTGCGGCTGGCATTGAAAGCAGCACGAAAGCTCCGCGCGACGGAGGTGATCGCTCAAGTGCAGAACGACCTCGGCATTTTGCTGAGCGGGACGGAGGATCACGCGGGCGCGTCGGCGGCGTTTGGTGAAGCGGCTGCGATGGGCAAAGGGGAGCTCGCGGCCCGGGCGCGGCGAAATCTCGTGGAAGCGTGGCTCGGTGCGCAGGAGTTTGCGAAGGCGAAAACGGCGCTCGATTCCGCAGTGAAAGCGGCTTGGACGCTGCCGGCGGGGCATGAGCGGGTTTTCCTCCTCCTCGGACTGGCGAAATCGTGTGAGCGGCTTTTTCATGAAGCTCCCGAGCATGATAATCTCCTTCGCAAGCGGGCACTGGAACTCGACACGGAGGCGGCGAAAATGGCGACGGCGCAGGGCGATGAGCGCGCACTGTCTTGGGCGCTCGGGCATCAAGGTGCGCTGTATGAAACGGAGCAAAAGCTGCCCGAGGGGCTGGCACTCACTCGCCGGGCGCTCGCTCTGGCGCAGCGTTTGCAGGTGGCGGAATTGCAGTATCGCTGGCAGTGGCAGTCGGGCCGCATCCTCGGGAAAATAGGTGAGCGCGATGCCGCAACCGAAGCGTATCGCCGGGCTGTTGCGGCGCTCGAATCCATCCGCAACGATGTGGCGATCCGCTACGGGAATCGGAACGCCGGTTCGTCGTACCGCAAGGCAGTCGGGGCGATCTATTACGAGCTTTCGGACCTTTTGCTTCAACGCGCGGATGGACTGAAGGACGCGGAATTGCAGACCGTGCTGCGTGAGGCGAGAGCCACGGCGGAGTCGCTGAAGTCTGCGGAGTTGGAGGACTATTTTCAGGACGACTGTGTGAACCTTTTGCGCTCGAAGCAGCGTGGAGTGGAGAACCTATCAAAGACTGCGGCGGTGCTTTACATCCTCCCGCTGGAGAAGCGCACGGAGCTGCTGCTGAGCCTTGCGGGCCGCATCGAGCGATTCCAAGCGCCGATTGGCGATGTGGAGTTGACGGAGAAAGTGCGGAGCTTCCGGGTGAACCTCGAAAACCGAACGACGAACGAGTTTCTCGAACAAGCGGGGCAGCTCCACGCGCTGCTCATCGCGCCGGTAGAGCCGATGCTGAAATCGAGCGGGATCAATACGCTCGTTTTCGTCCCGGATGGGGCGTTGCGCACGATCCCGATGGCGGCGCTGCACGACGGCGAAAAGTTCCTCATCGAGAAATACGCCATCGCCGTGACGCCGGGCTTGGAGCTGATGGAATCGGGCCCGGCGGGCCTCCGCGCACCGCGCATGATGATCAGCGGACTCACCGACGGCGTGCAGGATTTTCCGCCGCTGCCCGCAGTGCAGCTCGAGGTGGACCGGCTCGGGAAGCTGTATCCGCAGCGCGAACAGCTCATGAACCGTGAGTTCGTGAAGTCCCGGGTGACGGAGAAATTCAGCGGCGAGCCGTTTACCATCGTCCACATCGCATCGCACGGTCACATCGACGCCGACGTGCGCAAGAGCTTTGTGCTGACGCATTCCGACAAGCTGACGCTCGATGATTTGGAGCGCCTCATCCGCCCCGGCCAGCTCGCGGAAAAGCCGCTCGAATTACTCACGCTCAGCGCCTGCCAGACCGCCGCCGGCGACGACCGTGCCGCGCTCGGGCTCGGCGGCGTCGCTGTGAAAGCCGGTGCCCGCGCCGCATTCGCCACGCTATGGTGCGTGAACGATCAAGCGTCTGCGGAGCTGGTCGCCGGCTTTTACACGGGCCTGAATGCGCCGGGCGGGACGACCAAGGCCCTCGCGCTCCAGAATGCCCAGCGGCGCTTGCTGGCGGACGCACGCTACGCGCATCCGTGCTATTGGGCACCGTATCTTATCATCGGGAACTGGCTGTGAAAACGCTCCGCAAATATCTTCTCCGTCCACGGGTCGCGTGTGTGCTCATTAGCGTGGTGGTGCTCGCGGCGGTGCTCATCGTGAGGGCGCAGGGCTGGCTGCAAGTGCCGGAGTTGCTGGTGTATGATCATTTGGTGAAAGGGCGAACGCTTTTGGAATCGAAAGACGACCGGATCGTGCTCGTCGGCATCACGGAGGATGACCTGAAGACGTATGGCCATCCCCTGAGTGACCGGGAGCTGGCGAAGGTGCTGCGGGGAATCGATGCGCAGAAGCCGGCAGTGATCGGGCTGGACCTTTATCGGAACTTGCCGGAGCCGCGGGACAAGGCGGGGTTTGCGGAGCTGGATGCTGCGCTGAAGGAGCTGAAGCGGGTGGTGGGAATCACGAGGCTAGACTATTTTGCCGGGCCGCCCTCGTTGGATGAGGAACCAGACCGAGTGGCGACGAACAATTTGCCGAAGGATTTCGACGGGGTGTTTCGGCGCGGGTTGTTGATTGGGGAGCATAAGCTGGATGAACCGGTGCCGAGTCTGAGTCTGGCGGTGACGTTGGCGTATTTGCGGGAGATCAACGTGCCGTATGATTTTGTGGCGGGGCCGGGGGGTAAAGAGGTGATGCGCTTGGGGAAGACGGTGTTCCCTCGACTGACGGGGAATGCAGGCGGGTACGTGGGTTTGGAGCCGCCGGACTACGAGTATCTGTGTGATTTTGAAGCGCCTCGCCGGTTTCGGAATGTGCGCGGTTCGGACCGGCAGAATACGCCTTACGATTACAGTGCCGGGCAGGTGTTGGGTGGAGAGATTCCGGAAGGTGCGCTGACGGGGAAAATTGTATTTTTGGCGACGGTGATGGAGAGCATCAAAGACAGTAAGCCGACGCCAGTGGACAACAATTTGCGAGGCGTCGAGCAGCATATCATGATGACGCATCAACTCTTGCGCACGGCGCTGGATGGAGCGGCTCCGATGTCGTGGTGGCCGGAATGGGCGGAGGTATTATGGATTGCGGGTGCGGCGCTGGTTGGCGGAGGCGCGGGGCTGCTGCTAAATTCACCGTGGAAGATTGCGCCAGCGCTTTCGCTGTTGCTGGTGGTGTTGTATTTCGCGGGGGTGTTCGCCTTTTCGCAGCGGGTGTGGATTCCGATCGCTGCGCCTATTCTTGCGTGCGCGGTGGCGGCGACGCTGGTGACTTCGCTGGTGGCATATTTGGAGAGCATGGAGCGCGGAATGATGAAGTCGATTTTCTCGCGACATGTTTCGTCTGCGGTGGTGGATGCGCTGATGGATAGCCGGGAGCAGTTTGTGGATGGCGGGCGGCTGATGCCGCAGCGGCTCGTGGCGACGGTCCTGTTTACGGACCTCAAGGGTTTCTCGACCACGTCGGAAAAGATGGACCCCGCGACGCTGATGGACTGGATGAATGACTACTTCGACGGCATTGCTTCGCGCGTCGATGTTTTCGGAGGGATTATCGACAAATTTATCGGCGACGCGATGATGGGCGTGTTCGGGATTCCCGTGGGCCGGAAGACGGAGGCGGAGATGGACCTCGATGCGAAGCACGCCGTGGAGTGTGCGCTGGCGATGCGGGCCGCACTGGCGAGGCTGAATGCGGAGTGGCGTGCGGAGGGCCGCCCGACTACGGCGATGCGGATCGGGATTCATACCGGGGAGCTGGTCCTGGGGAGCGTGGGGAGCAAGGAGCGGCTGGAGTTCACGGTACTCGGTGATACCGTGAATACTGCGGCACGGCTGGAAGGCGCAGGCAAGGATGTGGGCGAGGATGCCGCGGGCACGGAATGCACGATCCTCATCAGTGATGCCACTTGCCAGAGGCTCCACGGGGGTTACGATACGCGCCTGATCGGGCCGCTGAACTTGAAAGGAAAAGCCGACCAAGTGATCGTCCACAGCGTCCTCTCATCCACCAAAGAACCAACCGTAATATGAAAGCCACTATTCTCGTCGCACTCATCACCGCCACGGCATTTGCCCAAGAGCCCGCAGCGACGAAGCCGAAGCGCACGCTTTTGAAATACACGCCTCCGCCATCCGCGGCGACGGGTGTGCGCACCGATGGAGATGGCGGTTCGCGCACTGGCGGCGCGAAGCTGCCCACGCTCTTAGTGCTCACGCCGGACCACGTCGCCATGACCACGCAAGCGCAGCCATCGCTCTTTTGGTTTCAGTCCGGCCCCGCGCCGAAGGATGTCGCGTTGAGGTTTGAGCTGACCCTTGTCGATCCAAAGAGCCCGAAGCCGCTGCTGAAAGTGGGCACTGCACTCGCGGAGCAAAAGGACGGCGGCGCTGGCATCCATCGCATCCAGCTCGCCCGGCAGAAGGTTACACTGGAGCCCGGCATCGCGTATAAATGGAGCGTCGCCCTTGTGCCCGACGCGAAGAACCGTTCGCAAGACCTCGTCGCCAGCGGAATCATCCAAATGATGGCACCCACTCCCGAGCTTTCCGCTGAGTTGGGGAAAGCGGACACCGACAAAGCCTCAGCCTACGCCGCGAAGGGCGTGTGGTACGACGCGCTCTCCGCGCTCTCGGACCAAATTGATGCCGCTCCGAAAGACGCTGCCTTGCGAGCCGAGCGCGCCGATTTGCTCCAACAAGCGGGACTGAAGTCTGCTGCTGAGTTTGAACGGAAAAAGTAACCGCGCCCCACAGAAGTATGATCGATAGCCTCGAATTCCGGTCGCCTACCTCCGCTCTCACTGCCGGCTCCGAGCTTCAGCCTTGGCTTCGCGATGGCAAAGGACGCAGGTCGGCTGAAATCTTATGGGCGAATTATTATTCTTTACGTACTAATAAACCGTAGCGTATGGCATTCATCATAATAACCATAATATGATTGAAACACTCGAAACTCGCATCGCCCCCGCAAACCTCACATGGACAGGAGCATTCGATTCGCACTGGGCAATCGGTGCGAATTGGAGCGGCGGTATCGCACCGGTAGGCGGCGATACGCTTTTCTTTGACGACGCCGGAGTGGGCTCCGCTCTCATCAATGACACCGTTTCCGGCAGCACGTACAGCATCATTTTTAATGCCAACACTCATCCTTATTCCATCACCGGAAATAGCGTCGCTCTCGGCGTGAGCGGGCTACAGCACCTCGGTGCCGCACCTCTGAGCATCGGTCTCACGCTCGTTGGCGCAGGCAGCGTCACGCAAGACTTGGGCGACTTCACGTTGACCGCGAGGAACTACTTCACCGGCGGCGTCTTCCTCACCGGCGGCACGCTCAAAATCAGCAGCGACGGAAATCTCGGCGCAGTGTCGGGCAGCGTGTATATGGCCGATGGAGGGACTCTGGAAGTGCTCGGCTCGGTGAGTTCTGCGCGGAACTTTTCCGTCAGCAGCCTTATAAACTTTGTCGTCCCCGCCACGAAGACCCTGAACCTCACCGGACTCCTCTCCGATGGGCCGCTCGCTGGCTTCCCCATCCTCTCGGGCGGCGGGAAGCTCGTCTTGGCAAACAACGCCAGCACCTTCACCGGCACGCTCACCGTCGGCGCAGGCAGCGTGGAGTTTCGCGGCGTGACGACCACGCTCACCGGCCCCGGCTACGCCGATGTCGAGTATGTCCCCGGCGGGAGCAATCTCGCCTCTATCACCCTGCGCCAAACGGACCTCACCAGCGTCCTCACCGTTGGCAGCATCGCGCGCCCATTGCCGACCCAGCTCGCGAAAATCACCAGCATCGGTTCGTCCGCACACATCGGCTCGATCCAGCTCAACCGGAACCTCGTCTTTGGCGATGGAATCGCCGATGTTACGCCCGATTTGTCCATCGCTGGAAAGGTGGCGAACGTCACAATGTTCGACGTGAATCCAAACACGATCCTCAAATTTGGCTCCGGCCTCCCCTACGACATCACGACGGATACCACCACGCCCGACACCTATAACAACAACCCCAACATCACCCTCCGCGACGTGCTCGGCGCGGGCGTGACGATTGATATTACGGGCGACGGCACGCCCGGCGGCGTCGGCGGCGGGGGGCTCGGCACACTCTCCGTGCGCGAGTGGCATTTCCCCGGCGTGATCAAGACAACGCAGAGCATTGATAAGTTCATCGTCATCCGTGGAGACAACTTGGCCGTGCTAGAAGTGGACAAATTCCACGTCGGACTGCTCACCACCGCAAACGTCTCTCTCATCACCGTCCTTAACGGGAAGTGGAACTCCTCGGGCAGCGCCATCGAAGGCTACGTGGATACCTTTGATGTGGGTGGATTCGCCACCGCAGCTTCGCTCTCCGCTGGCTATATAAAGACGCGATTTTCCGTCGCAGGCTCGCACTTGGATCCCGGAAATGTCGCCCTCGGCGGTATCGTCACCCTCACTTCCACCTCGGCCTCCGCAACGTTCGATGTGCGCGTTGGTGATTTCACCGGGACCATCAATGCGCTAGGCTCGATTGCCGCATTCACCGGGACCGGAAATTTCAGCGGCTCGCTTATCGCCAACGCCATCGCGACGAAAGTGCAGGCGCTCAAATTTGTCGATAGCAACGCCATGAACGCCCGCATCATCACAAAGACCGGCGGCATCGGCGAAATCGTCGCCTCAGCGGGAGGGATGACAAAAACCACTGTGCAAAGCGCGGGCAACATCGGCTCTATCACGCTCAAAGGCGCGGGCAACGCGGGCTCTATGATCAGCAGCACCGTCACCGCGAAAGGTTCCATCGGTGCGGTGAATATCGGCACCTCTGGCACCGCTTCAAATCTCGGCGCCTCGGTCATTTCCGTCGGCACATTCATCGGCGACATCTCCATCTACGGAGTGATCGCCCGCTCCACCATCGCTGCTGGCATCGCCCCCGGAGCCGACGGTGTGTTTGGAAATCCCTACGGCGTCGGACCGAACGTGGACACGGCGATCAACGGCGGTGGAGCCATCGGGAAAATCTCGCTCTCCGCAGCAGCGTTCAGCGGCAAGGGCATCGCCACGGACAACGGCATCGCGCACAACAACGCCGTGCTCGGCGGATCGATTGGGGGCGTCTTCCAGCTTGGCACCTCGGTCGCAAAAATCGCCGCCTTCAACGCAGCCAACACCGCGCGCGACCTCCGCAGCGTCGGCGGGCCACTAGCTGACGACCTGCTTTTCTTCACCTTCTAGCATGAACCCGCTTTCTCGCAGCTCCGCAGCAGAGGGCACCGGCCTCAGACATGCTGACTTGCGAGGAAATGGGGTGAGACTTCGCCACATCCTTCAACTACTTATCGCCACCACGGCCGCGTTCGCCGCAGATGTCGTCATTCCAGACACCTGCGGAGTGCGGAGCGGCGCGAACCTCTTCCACACCTTCTCCGAGTTTAACATCGGCGTCGGCGACACGAAGACCTTCACCCAAACGCAGAGCGGCACCATCTCCACCGTCTTCGCCCGCGTCACCGGCGACACTCGCTCGCAGATAAAAGGCACTCTGCGCTCCACCATCCCCGGCGCAGATTTCTACCTGTTCAACCCCAACGGCATCACCTTCGGTCCGGCCTCCACCGTGGATATCCAAGGCTCCCTCACCCTCACCACCGCCGACCACCTCACCTTCACAGACAGCAAAAACTTTTCCAAAACCACCCCGTTCAATCGAGACAGCCTCAGCGCCGCGGCGGTCCGCAGCTTCGGATTCCTCAGCAACGCGCCAAGCTCCATCGAGATTTCCAGCACAGATTTCGCGATGAAGCCGGGCCGCGCTTTCACCGCTATCGGCGGCGACATCGGGATTAAAAGAGGCAGCGCAGCCGACAATGGCGGTAACAGCCCGAACCGAGCAGCCATCAAGGTTCCCGGCGGGCCAGCCATCCTCACCAGCGTCGCCGCAAAAGGCGATGTCGCCCTCAATGGACAGCTCACCGCCACCGGCCCCCGGCGGCGGGGCGCAGCAGGCATCTCGATGGATGAAGCGTCCATAGACAGCAGCGGCGACCAAGGCGGCGGCATCACCATCCGAGCGCCGAAGCTCACACTCAAAAAAGCCGGCATCGCCTCCACCACATCCGGCACCGGCACCGGCGGGATTCTGCAACTCTCCATCACCGGCAAACTCGACATCCTCAGCGACGACAGCAGCATCGGCACGCAGACCGACGGGCGCGGCACAGCAGGCGAGGTAAAAGTGAACGCGGGCAACGTACGCATCATCAAAGGCTTCCTCGGCAGCAAAGCCTTGGCCGACGCCCATAAAGACGCCGCCGCAGGCCGCGTCAGCATCCGCGCCGGGCAACTCACACTCACGAGCGGTGGAAAAATCACCGCGAACACCGGAGGGGCCGGTCGCGCCGGAAATGTCCGCGTCCGAGCCGGTGAGCTCGCCCTCGTCCACAGAGCAAGCATCGGCTCCAGCACCATCGGCGATGGGCACGGCGGCAACGTCACCGTCGCCGCCAACACCCTCCGCATCGAAAGCGGCGCACGCATCGAAGCCAACACCACCGGCAGCGGCAGGGGCGGCAAGGTCGCCGTCGCCGCAGGCACCCTCGCGCTCGACGGAAAGAACGACCCTCGCGGCACCGGCATTTTCACCAACAACGACTCCCCCGACCGCCAAACTCTCGGCGGCAGCATCGCCGTCCGCGCCGACACACTTTCCATCCGCGACGGCAGCCTCATCACTACCCGCCTCACTGGCCCTGGACGCGCAGGCGATGTCGCCGTAGCCGCACGCGACCTCACCATCGCTCGCGACGGGGCTGACCTTTTCACCGGCATCGCCGCAGACGCCGCACTTGAATCCACCGGCACCGGCGGGAATGTGCGCGTCCTCGGCGAGCACATCACCGTCGCCGACGGCGGGCAAATCTCCTCCAATACCGCCGGGCACGGACTAGGCGGCGATGTCTCCGTAGTGGCCCGCGAACTCACGCTCACGGGCGGCCAACTCCCAAGCGTCATCGGCACCGAGAGCCAATCCAAGGGCATTGGCGGCGACGGCGGCGACGTCTCCATCGACGCGGAAAAACTCACCATCCGCACCGGAGGCCGCATCTCCGCCAGCACCTTCGGCTCGGGCGCAGCGGGCGATGTCCACGTCCGCGCTGGCCAAGTATTCATCAGCGGCGGAACCAGCCGCCAAGGCACCGGCATCCTCTCCGAAAGCGTCTCCCCCACGCAGCCCGGCGCAGGCGGCACTGTCTGGCTCGACGCCGACACACTCACCCTCGCGGAAGGTGGACGCATCTCCGCAGGCACCTTCGGCCCCGGCGACGGCGGCGACCTCAATATCACCGCCCGCTCCGCATTTTTCGCCCCAGGCAGCAGCGACCTTTTCACCGGGCTCCTCGCCGCCAGCCGCTCCACCACCGCCGCCGGAAAAGGCGGAAACATCCACGCACAATTCGGCACGCTCGCCCTCGAAGGCGGCAGCATCTCCGCCACCACCGCCGGGCCCGGCGCGGGCGGCAGCGTCTTCGTCGAGGCGGGAAATATCACGCTCGCCCAAGCCTCCAGCATCGAAGCCGCAGCCACCCGCACAGGCACGGCGGGAAGCGTAACCCTCACCTCCGCCACGACTATCGCGCTCAGCGACGGCAGCAGCATCACCGTCCGCTCCGCCCTCAGCGACGCCGGCTCCATCCGTCTTATCGCACCGCAGCGCATCGCCCTGCAAGACTCCACCATCCTCGCCGAAGCCGGGCTCAACGGCGGCGACGTCTTCATTGACCCGCAATTCGTCATCCTCGACCACAGCCTCATCAGCGCCAACGCCATCCTCGGCGCTGGGGGAAATATCATCCTCATCTCCGATACGTTCCTCGCCTCCGAGAGCGCCATCACCGCGTCCTCCGAAGCCAGCGTGCAAGGCACCATTGACATCCAAAGCCCCGACGCCCAGCTCGCCAACGCGCTCACCGCCTTGCCCGGTGGCATCCTCGGCACCGACATCCGCCTCTCCGAGCGTTGCCCCATGCGCCTCAGCGCGGAGCTGAGCAGCTTCCTCGTCATCGGTCGCGGCGGCCTACCGCCCGCGCCGGAAGACCTGCGCTGAACTCAGAACGCGTCGCAAGAAACCGTAAAGTGCCACCCTGCGTCTTGCAGGCTTCGCTCCCCGCCGCTCTCCGCGAGGCGGACGAATGGGTGACCCCAATAAATCGTGGCTTGAATGTGCTTCACCGGGTTCACGATGAGGCCGAGGCCGCCGCTCCAGATTGTCTCGTTGTGGTCTTCGAGTTTGTTCACGTCCCAGCCCGTTCCCCAGTCGATAAACGGCGCGAGAGTCACAATTTGCGTGCCGTCTTTCCGCAGCCAGAGTGGCACCCGCAGTTCGATGGATGCGAAGACGCCGTTGTCGCGCAGGAGTTGATTTTCGCGGTACCCGCGCACGCTATGCAGCCCGCCAATGCTGAACTGTTCGGGGGAAAGAAGCGGCTCGTCGCTGAGTTGCACGTTGGCGCGGATGACGAGTAGCGATTCCCGCAAGAGCCGCGCTGCGCCTTGCTCGGGCTCGGCGGGCGGTTTGCCGTCGTCGAAAATTCGGCGCATGTATTGCGCCTGTCCGAGCCACGAGAAAAACTTGCTGTCGGGAATCTCGGGATCGAAGCCGGTGCCAAAACCGGACGACGTGCCGGAGGCAAGAGCCGGGTCGTAGCGCGTCGAATCCAAACGGTATTGGCCGAGGCTAAAAGTGGAGCGCACGGAGAGGACTTCGAGCTGGCTACGGTGGACCCATTCCAGCCCGAGGCGCCACGCAAAAACGTCCGTCTCGCCCTCGATTGCGCCAGGGGAAAAGCTGAATCGTTTCCCCAGCAAATACGTCTCGCTGTGTTTGCGCTCGGCTCCGGCAGTGATCGCTACGGCGTCGTTGAGCGTCTCGATAAGCGGCTGGCGAAGCGTCAGCCCAAACTCTTCGGATTTGCTGGTGATGCCGAGCGTGGCGAACGTCTCATCGACGATGCTCGCGTCGTTTCTCCCCGCGTGAACTGTGAGCGTCGTAGCCCACGGCGAGACGGGAAATTCGTAGCGTGCGGAGAGGTTGTCCGCCTCGCCAAACTCGACTGTGCCATCCCGCATCCAGCGCAGTGCGCCCCATCGAAGTTCGAGCGGATCGTTGTGGCCGGTGACGTTCAGCATCTCCGCGCGAATCTCGCCGTAGCCCTCACCCACGCTAGGCGGGCGCTGATTACCGAGCGTGAGCCCGAGGCGAAAAGGGTGGCGCTCTTTCACGATGACATCGAGGACGCTATCGCCGGACACGAGCCCCGGTTTTAGCTCCGCGTTGATCTGCGTGATGCCGGGATTCTGGCGCAGCAATTGCAGGCCCGTTTTGAGTTGGTTAAAGTTCACCGGATTCCCCGCCGCTCGCGCGAGTTGCCGCCGCAGCCACCGGTCTCGAAACCAAAAGTTCCCGTGCAAATCAACCTCCGTCAGCCGCCCTTCCACGATCTGAAAACAGACGACGCCACCCGCGACATCCTGATCCGGCAGCAGGGCACCGGAGCTGATGTAGCCTGCGTCGATGTAGTGCTTCGTGATTGCGACCCGCGCCGCTTCCAAGTCCTCACTCGTGATCTGCCGATTAGTGAAAGGCGCGACGAGTCTCGCCATCTCGCGCTTTGAAAAAACGGTGTTGCCGGTGAACTCAAAACGCCTCACTACGATCTTCAGCGCGGTCTCTGCCTCAAATTCAAGCGGCGGCAGAACCGGCACAATTTGCTCCGGTTCAAGTCGCAAGCGCAACGGTGCCGGCTTCCCCTGCGCGGGCGTATCCGGCAGCAGCGGAAGTTCCTCGGGAGTGAGCATCCTTTCCTCAATCACCCCCGGCGCAGTCGGGAGCGGCGGTTCGACTTGTGGCAACTGTAGCTCTTGCCCCGATGCGACAAGTTGCGCGGCGGCGTGGGCAAAGAATATGGCAGATGTAAGGCGACGAAGCGACATGCAGCGGCGCTCAGCAAACGCCGCAGTGTAAGGCTGCGCGGGTTCACGCGTAGAAACAAGGCGTATCTGCCCGGGCGGGCGCTCCGGCGAAATTGTTGGTTCTCTTCGCATCCTCGTCAACAATGCTAGGTCTGTGAAGCGCTGCGCGCTCAGCCTTTTGAGCGTTCGGAGACTCGCCATGGCTACGCAAATGGCCTCAACCCATAGACCAATTTTAATCGCCTCGGGCCGATCATTTGTGGAGCGCGGTTCTTGTAGCGAGCAGGCTCTCACTTTGGCCTTAGCCGAACCGGGCAGAGGGAGATTGCCAGCCGCAGGCGGCCTTCAGGGCGACGCCACGTGAGTGCAAATATAGATTAAGGGCGTGTCCACTCTGGGTGTGATCAAAAATGGAAAGGAAGGTTAAGCGGTGAGGTCGGCCTCCCCCAAGGCGTCCCGGATGGAGTTTGAGCGCAGGAGGCGGAGGAGAGCGAGGGCGTGGCGGTGTAGGGATTCCACGCGCTGCGGGTTTCTTTGAGCCGCGCGTTGAGCACATGTTTGTGGCCGGATTTGGGGATCCCGGAACCGATGGAGAGCTCTTTTGCGAGGGCCCTTTTGTAGTCCAACTGTGCGCGCCGTCGGCTCAGGGATCGGATTGGGGCCCGCACAAGCGCTTGATTTTCGGGTGTTTGGACGCTTTCTTCGTGCTCGCAGATCGCTTCGAGCACTTGCTGGGAGGATCAGCGTTTGAGTCGCTTTTGCTGCGTGCGCAATTAGCCTCGCTCGTAGCTCGGGGGGCGGCTCGGGGCTGCGACGGCGAGGTGAACGCTCACGTGGCGGAAATCTAAGAGGAAATTGCAATAGTCGCTGAAGATTCCCTAGCAGCCAGTCGGACTTCCGAAGGACCTCAAATTCGCGATTCACGTGATTTTTCTTACTGCCCGGCGAAGCGCGTCGGTCGGCGTTCGGATATTTCGGATTTTTCTGGTTTAGCTTTCATGGACAAGGGGTCGGTCTTTTGCCCGGGGGTCGCTCGGTTTTATCCGTTCGCGAACTTCGCTCCGAGGTGGAAGAGCCGTTTGAGGTTGTAACTGAGGCTCCCCAGCGTCCATTCGGTACGCACATTCTTCAAGCCTCGCAGGCTGAACCGCTGGAACCCCATCGCTGCTTTGATGATTCCGAATACAGGCTCGATGGTTTGTATGCGTTGCCCGTAAAGTGTCCGCCCGGCCTTGGTCGCCAGTCGGTGTTGCATGGTTTCATTGGCACTTCTTCCGGGGCCGGGGGCGGGGGGATCGTCGTGTTTCTTCAGCCGCTCGACGCTGCGTCCGTCCAGGTGTCGCCCGGTGGCGGCGTAGATGGTGGGGCCTTTGGTTCCGTCGGGGCTTTGTTCGGCTTGGGCAATTGCGGCTTCGCTGTAAAATCCACTGTCCACGAGCACTTCTGCGACGTTTTCGATCACGGGGCTCACGGCTCCGAACGTCGGGTTGAGTTGTTCTTTGTCGTTGGGCGCATCGCTCACGCCTTCGCCTACGATGAGCCGACTTCCGATCTCCAGTGCTGCTAGCGCGTTGTAGCTTTGTTCAAAGCCGCTGCTCGTTTTCATGATACGGCTTTCTTCGTCGGTGAAGTTGTATTGGTCTCCACTTTGCGGCTCTTCGCTGGGGGCATTGGCCGGGCGTCCCCCGGGCTTTTTGCCGGTCCGGGTTTGTTTTTCTTCATGCGCTTCTTGTTTGGTTTCAAACTCGGCGTGTTGCTTGCTGTGACGCTCTTTGGCTCGCGCTTTGATGACGCTGACTGCTTTGCGTAGCTCTTCGATGCGGTCGCGCCGACGCGCCACTTCGCCTGCGATGGGGAGGCCGTCTTCGAGCGGCGCACTGCCCGCGTCGTCGGCTTTGGCCAGGAGTTGGGCGATTTGCTCTTCGAGCAGCAGCATTTGTTTGACGGCGTGCTCGTTGCTCACCGCGCTGTGTTTACTGGCGTTGGCGAGGATTTTGGTCCCGTCGATGGCCAACGTCACATCGCCCACGCGCAGCACTTTGATACGCTCCGCCGCTTCGAGCACTTGGTGGAAGCTGTTCTGTAAAAGTGCCTTATTTTTCACCCGGAAAGCGCAAACGCTGTCTTGGCCGGGATGCGTGTCCCCGGTGAGCAAACGCACGGCGACGTTTTCGTAAGTGAGCCGCTCGATGGCGCGACTGCTAAACGTGCCCGTGACGTAACAAAAGATGAGAAGCCCGACCATCATGCCTGGCGGATACTGCTCGCTTCCGCTGCCGGTGTGGTTGACCCGCGCACTGCTCAGATCCAGCATCCCGACGGCCTCCATGACGAAGTGGGCGAGGTGATTCTCCGGCACCCACGCCCGCAAATCCGGCGGTAAAAGCATCGGTGTGTCGTGGTCGATTGTGATGAAGCGTGTAGCCATTGCTCCTTCGGTCTCGACTCCCTTCGCACCTTAGATCGTCCTTTGAAAAGTTGCGGGGGGAAGTCAGGCAGGCCGCTAGGCTTGGTGCCCTATCCATTCGGCTCCGTCGACGTTGAAGTGGATGCGGCTTTCCACCGCCAAGCCTGCGTCGCGGGAGCTTAGTTCATCCTTCACTTCAAAGAATCCGAACAGCGTTTCAATCACCTTCACGATAGACTTTCCCTCCTTTCACTTGCAATCACCCACGCAAATCCGAACTTAAAATTTTATTGCTTCCTCTAAAATCGTGTATGCCCGAAAAAAAGCCTCGCCTCCTGTTTTCACAGGAGACGAGGCGTAACTCTGGCAATGTCCTACTTTCGCACGACCTATAGACGTACTATCATCGGGGCTGCAGCGTTTCACTTCCGTGTTCGGAATGGGAACGGGTGGTGCCACTGCGCTGAGATCACCAGAAATCTGTCGCCGCTTTTGAGCGGCAGGTTTCTGACGACTATCACTAATTGTCAATCATAGAACTTATTGTTCTCTGACATCTGCATATAGGGCTCGATCAACTTCAGTTTAGACTGAGTTTTGTTTTATTTAGATTGCGATGATCTTCTCCTTCGCTATCAGGAAGGAGGATAAGATCAAGCCGAACGAGTTATTAGTATCATTAAGCTGAACACATTACTGCGCTTATACCCATGACCTATCAACGTGGTGGTCTACCACGACTCTTCAGGGAGATTCAATCTTGGGAGAGGCTTGGCGCTTAGATGCTTTCAGCGCTTATCCCTTCCGAACGTAGCTGCCCAGCGCTGCCGTTGACACGACAACTGGAACACCAGAGGTTCGTTAAACCCGGTCCTCTCGTACTAAGGTTTAAACCCCTCAAATCTCCTGCGCCCACAGCGGATAAGGACCGAACTGTCTCGCGACGTTCTGAACCCAGCTCGCGTACCACTTTAACCGGCGAACAGCCGGACCCTTGGGACCTTCTCCAGCCCCAGGATGTGATGAGCCGA
>CANIWM010000009.1 GCA_947471505.1 Chthoniobacteraceae bacterium
CGCTTGGTCAGGTCCGGCGGCAGGATTTTGCCCACCACTGCGGCCTCACCCAATAGGTGAACGTTTTTCGCGCTCGTTTCGTCGTGCATCTCTCTGTTGTTGCACGACTTCCGCCATTTTCACATCCGGCTAACTGCTTTATTTAGGCTAATTCGACTGCGCGATGGCCGACCGCCCGATTGTCTTCAAATGCCCAAACTATCAAGATTGCCTCACCGGTTACCGTGGTGAGGACATTGAGGTTTTCCCCGGCATGGTGGAGGTATGCCCGGAGTGCGGCTCGGTGCTTCAGGAAGTAAAAAAGCAGACACCTGCTTACGTCGCGTATCTCATCAATCTCACCATCGTCGCAGCCTTCGCAGGAGCGCTCTGGCTGGCTTGGCCGTGGCTTTCCGCTTTATTGACTACGGCGCAACGGCGCTAAACATCAGCCGCCGGTCTCCGCGCTCCGCCAGCGTGCGAGTGAGCACACCGATGGTCCGTTTCACCGGACCGTGGAAGGCTTCCTTGCCGGAGAAAGATACGACGATGGGCGCGTCGAGATTTACCATGTCGTCGTTCAGCATCACGGAGGCAGATTGCCCTTCGCCGAGTGTGAGGCTAAAGGACTGCCCTTTCCGTTCTGCGATGATTTCATCGCCCGCTTTCGGCTGTTTTGGTGGCACCGCGAGCCAATAGCTGCGCGTGTGCGTCACGTCGTCCTGCCGCCACACGATGCGCTCCGGGAGCGGATTGCGGGTGAACTTTTCCATCCACGGGATCGCCTTGCGATCCTCCGTATCCATCCAATGCCCCTTGCCCTTGTGGACCTCGACAAAGTGCTCGTAGCCACCCATGTCAGCCTTGCGTAGTTCGGCGAGTTTTTCCGCCCAATCTGCGGCGATGGTGTTCCTTTTATACGCGCCATCCTTTTCGCCGACTTGGATGGAGAACGGCACATTGCGAAGCCCGCGCGGTGAGGTTTCGTTGGGATGCCCCGCCATCATCGAGACCGCCGCCCAGCGATCCGACATACGCGGCGCGAGTTGATACGCACCATCGCCGCCCGCCGAATAGCCGAGCAGGAAAACGCGGTCCGGATTCACGCCTTCCAGCGCCACGCAGTCCTCGATGAGTCGGTCGAAAAGCGCATCCATGTGCGCTTCGTGCCAGAGATTCCAAGTATCCGTCGGCGCGCGGGGCGCAATATAGACGCCCTCCGTCGCCCGGTATGCTTTCGCCAGCGCGACCTGATTGCGCCACTGCGAATCGTTCAACTGCGCAGGCGCCCCACCTCCTCCGTGCATCGAGATAAAGAGACTGCGCCCACCCGGCGGCGCATCTTTTCGTTCGCCGAAATAGACCGTCTCGAACTTCATCTCGCGCCCTCGGGCATGGATGATCTTCTCGCGCATCTCGGCCTCGCGCGAGACGCGGATGTACGCGAGATGGTCCTCCCACAAAAGGTCAGCCGCCCGTGCTGCGTCCTCCTTCGTCAGCCCCACAGAAGCGAACTCACCCTGCGCGGCTCGCTGCTCCGGCGGGATTTTTAACCACACGGAAAGATCAGAGACTGCCTGCGAAGAAGCATCCGGTGCCGCCAGTGCTGTCGCGGCAGACAAAAGGAAGAGCGCCTTCACTCGGCGAGTTCCGATACAATATCGCGCACGACTTTCACCGGCGACTGCTGCGCATCCACATCGCGCACAACACTCGGTCCGTAAAAGTCCAGCAACGGCTTACTTTCCTCGTCATACGTCAGCAGTCGGCGACGAATCGTCTCCTCGTTCGCATCGTCGAAGCGATTCTCCTTCAGTGCCCGTTTGCGGATGCGAACGACGAGTTGCTCGCGGTCCAGGCACGAGAGGTGGAAGACTTTCCGCACATCAATCATGTCGCTCATGATCTGCGCCTGCACTACATTGCGCGGCACGCCGTCGAGCACCAGCGCATCAATGTCGGGCTTAAACGTGTGCAACCCTACGAGATGGCTGATGTGTGCGCGGAGTAACTCCATCGTCACCGCATCCGGCACCAACTGCCCCCGCGAAGAATACTCAATGAACTTCTGCCCAATCGCCGTGCGAGTATCGAGCGCGCGGAAAACGTCGCCCATCGCGAGGTGGAAGAAGCGCGGGATTGCGCCGATGATTTTGCCCTGAGTGCCTTTGCCACTCCCTGGTGCGCCTAGTAAGAGATACGTGCGGTATTTCATGGAAAAAGCGCAGCATCCTCAACGGATTTCGCCCGTGGGCAAGGTCGAAAGCTCACTCTTCGCTCATCTACTTCCCTCGCGGCCCGATTTCTCGGTCTAGGATTTTGCGCAACCCTTCCTTGGACGATTCGTCGCGGACGAGCTTCCAGCCTGAGAGTCCTTGAAATTCGAAAATGCTTTTAGTGTCCATGTTATCCAATACCACGAATGTAATCGGCGACCGCCACCCCTTGCTCACGAACTCAAAGCCCTCCGACCTAGATTTCTCGTTTGCAGACTCGATTTGTTTCTGGATGTTCGCGGCGGTGAAACTCAGATCCAGTTGCTTCTCAATTCTCATCACTCCCGTGAGAACCTCTGCTTGGAGCCGATTGGCAGGGACGCTCGCCCCATAACGCTGGCGCAGGTACTCAGCTATCAGGGGGCGAAGGTTTTTTTTCAACGATTCCCGGTAGGCGATGACGTCCGTCAATGCACTGACCGTCTTTCCGTCACGAGCACGAACAGCCTTCGCGTATCGGTCCGTCGTATCGTAGGCCGAGTAGATGAAGCTGCCGATGCACACGATCAACATGAGGACGAAGATTTTCTTCATGGGTGTCTTCGCCTCGTGCGATCGCCAAAGCCTACTTGACGAGGTTCTCCATCACCTCGTCTGCATCCGCCCCAAGTTCTCTCGCCTTATCGTAGAGTTTTTTGGCCTCGACCTTGTTCGGTGGAGTCTTTGTGGCCATCACGACAGCAAGATTGAACCATGCGTCGGCGTATTTCGGCTCAAGTTGGAGGGACGTTTCCAACTCCTTTTCCGCCGCCTCCATCCAGCCTTTCTGCGCGGCGGTGATGCCGAGGTAATTGTGCGCGGTGGCATTGCGACTGTTAATCGCTAGAGACTTCGTGAGAGCCTCCACAGCTTCATCAAATTTGCCCTCGCTGTAATAAACGATCCCGAGCGTGCACCAGCAGAAGGAGTCCTCCGGCGCGATGGCGAGCGCTTTACGGAAGCTGTCTTCGGCTTGCTTGAGCTTGCCCGCGCGAAATTGGACAACGCCGCGATTGGAGAGCAGGTAGAGATTGTTGGGCACAAGACCGAGCGCCTTGTCGTAGAGTCGCTCGGCGTCCGCATATTTCTCGTGATCAAAGGCGGCCTTTGCTTGCTCGGCGAGCGGCTTCACGTCGTCGGGCAGATTCGGGATCGTTGCAGTTTGGACGCCGGTGCTATTTGCCGCCTTCGGGTTCTCAGGCTTGACGGGCTCAGTGCTCATTTCCGCCGGGTCCTTTTTCGGGAGATCGTCAATTTTCTTCGGCGGGGTGGTCAGCTTCGCCACTTCGGTGGGTTTGGGTTCCGGCTTCACTTCCGGCTTCACCGGAGGGTTCACGGGCGGTTTTTCGGTAGGAGCAGGCGTAGCTTCTGTCGGGGGTTTCTCCGCCGGACTCGGTGTGACTTCCGTCGGCGGCTTGTCCGCTGGTAGTTTAGCCTCCGGGGTTGACGGCGCGCTGTTTGGCAGGACGGCAACAAGTATATTGGGGTCTTGCACGGTAAGCTCCGGCTTTTTGAAGAGCTTGCGTTCCTCGGGTCGGAGATTGACGACGGGTTGCGTGAGGAATCCAATCTGTTTCAGAAGCACGTCGGATTGGATGTGGAGCTTATCCACCTCCTTCTGGATCATCTTTTTGCGTTGGGCGCGGTTGGCGTCCTCTTGCAGAACGCGCATGACGATTCCTTGCAGTAGGCGGTTCTCTTCGGTCATCCGCTTTTGCTCTTCGGTGCTTGCGGTCTTGTCGGCTTTGAACTGCTGGATTTGCTTGGAATAGTCGCCTACTTTCTTTTGGAGTTCTGTGACTTCCAGCGTGAGGCTGGAGTTCTTTTCGGACGAGGAAACAAGGGCTTTCTGCGAGTCTGCGACTTGCTTCTGGAGGTTTGCGATTGCCTGCTCCTTGTCCACGGAGTCGGCCTTGAAGCTGAGGATTTGCTTCTCCGCATCGCCCAGCTTTTTGAGCAGCGCGGTGTTGTCGGCGATAACCTTTTCAGTCTGCTTATTCAGTTCTTTGAGCTTGGTGATCTCGGTGCGTGCGTCATCGCGTTCTTTGCTGACAGCAGCGACTTTGCCGACAAGTTCTTCGTTCTTCTTTTTCTCCTCGGCGATCACTCCTTCGAGGGTCTTGATTTTGCCGGGCAAGGCTTCGGCCTCCTTGGCTTTTGAGCTGAGGGCTTTCGCGCGGGCGGTGAGTTGCTCCTCGCGCTCGTTCGCGGCGGCGACTTCGGTCTGCATTGCGGCTACGCGCTTGTTGGCCTCCGCGACTTGCACTTCCATTTCCTTGGCGTGCGCGCCGTTTTTGTCGCCCAATTTCTTAATTTCGAGCATCTGGGTCTGGTAAACTTCGGCGAGATCCTGCGCCTTTTTCTGCGCTATCTCGGCGGCCTTGCGTGCGGTCGCAGCGGCACTGAGGTCTTTCTCCAGTTGCTTGTTTCGTTCCCGCTCGGCGTTCAAATCTTCAGTCGCGGTTTGCAGGCTCGATTCGAGTTGATTGATGCGGTTCCGAATCATGTCGATGCCGTCCCCGGCATTCCCAATGGGAGCCGGTGGAATCTTCGGGCCTTTCACTGTGGTCGTACGTGTGATTGGCGGCCCAGGCGGTGTAATGGGCGGAAGGACGCCGATTTCCTCTATATCGTCCACGATAGGCCCCAACGGCTTCTCTGGTTTATTCGGAGATACATCTGCCGCCGCGCCGCCCATCTGAGTCTGAATGCGATCGATGGATTCCATCGTCCGTTTCAGCCGAAACTCCACGATGCCAGGCTGCCAGTCGGGCCAAGTCTGCTTTACGCGCGTCAGGATATTCGCCGCCTTTTTCAGGTTCGTCAGCGCCGACTTCAGGTTGTCGCTCTTCTCGTCCTCATCGGCTTTTCTCACCAGCATGTATGCTTCAACAAAAGGCTCCTGCCCGCCTTTGTCCTCCGCGCGGGCAGGCATCAGTGGCGCGGTGGCTAGACCGGCGAGCAGGCAAAGGATAACGAAATTACGGCGCATAATAGTGAACGTGTTTTTGAAGGAAGGGCGGCGAAACTAGTTGATTCGCCGCGGGCTGGCAATCAGTTCTCAGCCTTTTCCACGTGAAGTCATCGTTACCGCATCGCCCATTCATCCATTTCACCTCTTGGCTCAAGCCCGCCCAGAGGACCGCCTTCGAGCTCGCCGGGACTACCGCGCACCGTATCGCCTCGGGCCCCGGCGGCTGGGTCGAGCGCCTTGGCGACGACGCGATGATCTCGCATAAAGACGACGCCTCCCTCGCTGAACTCACACTCGGTTTGGAAAATTGGGCGGCTGAATCCGGCTGGCAGCCTGCCCGAGTGTTCGCGCGCTTCCTCCCCCTCAAAAGCGACGAGCGCATCTCACCCGTCCTCCGCTCCGGCGATGCCGCGCTGCCGCTCAACACCGTCGTCACCGAAGCCAGCACGCGCTACGGCCTCGACTTCGCGGCTGGCTACAGCCACGGCCTGTTCATAGACCAGCGAGCGAACCGCGCCCTGCTCCGCAGCTTCCAGCCCAAGCGAGTGCTCAACACTTTTGCCTACACATGCAGCTTCAGCGTCGTCGCCGCGATGTGCGGGGCGGAGACGGTGAGCGTGGATCTTTCAAAGAAATCCCTCGACCGAGGACGGGAAAACTTCGCGCTCAACGGCATCGCCGAAGCAGGCCACCAATTCTACGCCGACGACGTGCTCGACGCCCTCCCGCGACTCGCCAAGCGCGGAGAAAAGTTCGACGCCATCATCCTCGACCCGCCCACATTTTCCCGTGGGAATAAAGGCCGCCGCTGGCAAGTGGAGCAGCACTTTGAAGAGCTGATCAACGCCGCGATGGAGCTCGCCATGCCCAAGTGCGCCATCCTCCTCTCCACGAATTGCACCAAGCTCGACCCCGCCACGCTGGAGCGCAACGCGCGCTTCTGCGCCAAGCTCAACCGCCGCACCGCCGCCTACGTCCGCACCGGCTCGCTCCCGGATTTCCCGCCCACCCACGGCGCGAGCACGCTGTGGATGAACCTGCGGTAAAAATCCGGCGTGGCATTCCCCAAATTCCCCGCTAAATGCCGCGCAGTGAATCTTGCGGACGCATACTTCCAATCTCGCGCACAACTCGGCACCGCGCTCTTCGCGCTCAATACGCTCGCCCATGATCTTCAGGCGTCGCCAAACACCGTCCGCACGCTCAACGAGCTGGGCACCAGCCTCCGCGAGCCGTTTCTTTTTGTCGTCGTCGGCGAAGTAAAAGCAGGAAAGTCCTCGTTGCTGAACGCCATCTTTGGCCGTGAGTTCTGCCGCGTGGATGTGCTTCCCGCCACGGACAAAGTGTATCTCTTCAAGCACGGCGAAGAAGAGCGCGACGTGCCCATCTCCCCGCAACTAATCGAGTGCCACCGCACCGCGCCCATCCTGCGCGACTTCAACATCGTGGATACTCCCGGCACGAACACCATCGTCGCCGAGCACGAAGCCATCACGCGCCAATTCCTCCCGCTCGCAGACCTCTGCGTCGTCGTCTTTTCCACCGCGAATCCGTGGGGCGCATCCGCGTGGCAGTTCCTCCAGCACGTCCACCGCAAGTGGTTGAAAAAAGTCATCTTTGTCCTCCAGCAGACCGACCTCCGCTCGCCGGATGAAGTCGCCAAAATCGTCGAGCACATGCAGCAAACGATGCTGCAAAAAGTCGGCGAACGCTGCCCGCTCTTCCCCGTCTCCGCCCGCTGCGCCTTCGAGTCCAAGCACACCGCCGACGAGCCTCAGCGCGCTCAGCTTTGGGAAAAGAGCGGCTTTGGCGCGCTCGAAGACTTCATCAATAAGAGCGTCTCCGACGGCACCGCGCGCAACGACAAACTCCGCAGCGTCTGCCGCAGCGCCCAAGTCATCCTCGACGAGCACGGCAGCCAAGTCCGAGGAGCCGCGCAGACCCTCGACGCCGACTTGCGCAGGCTCGAAGAAATCCGGGGCAGCCTCCGCGAGCGCGAGGAACAGAGCCTCCGCCAAACCGGCGGGCTCCTTTGGACCATCGCGCAAAACTACGAGCGCGCCCAGCTACGCGGCGAAGAACTCCTCCGCCAAAAGCTCACGCTCGGCAAAACGCTCAAGCTCATCTTTGGCGGCTCGGGCTGGGAGAAATCCTTCCAAGCCGAACTCGAATCCAAGCAACGCGAGAGCGCCACGAGATCCGTCGCCGACGCGCTGGAGCTGATCGAGGCCGACTTGAAGAGCGTGTGGAAACAAGTCCACGACCTCATGCAGCGCCACTTCGCAGACCAGAACGGCCTGCCCGCGCTCCCCGACTTCGCCAAGCAACGCCAAGAGCTGCTCAACAAAATCGAGCTCTCCCTCATCGAGCGCGGCGACGGTGCAGCCTTCGAGAGCCAAATGGCCGCGCTCTTTTCCGAAACGACAAACTGGCTCCGCGTCCCCGTCGGCGTCGCCGCTGCGGGCGGCATCGGAGCAGTCATCGCCGCATCGCTGATGAAAGCCGCCATCCTCGACATCACCATGGCCGTCGCCGGGCTTGGAGCCACCGTCGGCACCCTCGTAGCCGTGGTGAAGCGCAACAAAATCCTCAACCAATACTCCCGCCAAATGGCCGAGCGCCGCGAGACGATGGTGCGCTCCATTGACGAACACCTGCGCCACGCACTGCGGCGTTTCTATTTAGAACTCGAGCAGACCTTCCAGCCGCTAGAGGCATTCTGCACCGCGCAAAAGAAAGTCCTGGACCCGCTCATCAATCGCGTCCGCCAGCTCGAAGACACCCTCGGCCAATGCGCCGCCGGGCTCGGTGCGTTGTAGCCTTATGGCTGCTTCATAAACTCGGCCTGCTTCTTGAAGTAATCCAACCACCCACCGATGAGCGCAGCGGCCATTTTCTTGTCCTTCGCGGCGGCGTACTCGGAACTCGTCCGCCCCCAGTAAAAGCTCACGTAGCCCTCGGTGCGCGATTTCGAGCGCTTCAGGAATGCGTCCATTTCCTCCACCGTACACGAGAGCGGGAATGTCTCCTCGATCACCAGCGGCTTGCCGATTTTATACACCTCAAGGGCCGTGAGTGCCTTCTCCACTTCGCCCGCGTTGGGGTAAAGATGGATGCTCACGAAATCGAGCGCGCGACTGACTTCCGGCGAGTAAAAGATCGGCTTCGCGTTCGGCCATACCATCGCCCACGGGATGACGCCGACGGTGATCATGTGCCCGCGATCTTCGGCGCGGATGGCGGCGGTGAGCTGGTCCACCCATGCTTTCGCAATCTCGATCTGCGTCCGCTTGCCGGGCTCCAAGGTCAGGCGCTGCACGAAGCTGTATCCGCCCAGTTCACCGGAGAGCCAGCCGTCGTCCTTGCTGCCACCGGCGACCGGCTCGTTCATCAAGTCGTAGCAAAACACCGCGTTCGACTCACGGCACGTCTTCGCCACTGCGGACCAAAACCGCGCCTGCACCGCCCAGCGCGCTGTTTCATCCAGCGAGTCATACCACGTCGGCGTATCGGCCTTGTGGTAGCAGCCGAGCCCAGTGATGTCCAAATACAGCCCCGTCTCCTCCGCCAGCGCGAGCAACCGACGCAACTGGCCGAGCACCTTCTCGTTCGGCACGTCGGCAGTGCTCATGAATTTTCCGAGCTGCAAATGGACGCGCACCACGTTCGCCCCCAGCTCCTTCATCTCCTGAAAATCGCTGCGCACCGTCTCCCACTCGGCGTCCCAGTAATCCTCCAGCAGCCGTCCGTTTTCGCCGTGGCTATCGTGGTCGTAGTTCACGCCCCACACGCGCAACGGCTTGCCAGACTCCGCCAGCACGAACGATTTACCATCCGGGCTGATGCGCACAGCCTCCAGCCCAGCGGCATGTGCCGTCGCCGCGAAGAGCAGCGCGATTACAGAGCGGTGGAGTTCGGCAGATATTTTCATGGAGCGAAATGCGGAGCGCGTCCGCAGATTGCGCGATTACAGCCGATTCAAAACCGATGGCAATCCCTGCTATCCCCGGTCAAGCGCGGCGAGGAGCGAGCGATCGATGCGCCCAGTCACGGCGAGTCCCCGGTCATCCTGAAAATGCTCGATAGCTCGGCGCGTGCGGGAGCCCATGTCGCCATCAATCGGGCCGGGATCATAGCCGCGGCGAGCGAGGAGAACCTGCACGTCGCGGACTTCCGAACGGTTCCCGTAGGAGCGGGATTCGGTGTAGGCGTAGTTCGGGCGGATGATGACCCAACTGCCGTCATACCAGTGGTAACTGTGATTATTCCACGAGTAGTCGCGACCTCTGTCCCAGCCTCGGTAGGCCGAGGAAGGAGCGCGATAGTATTGGTAGCTCGACCATCCCCTGTCGTCGTTGTGATTGGAGTCCCGATAATCATGACGTGTGCGGTCCGAGTAGCTATCGCTCGGCGTCCACTGCCGATCTCGCTGCTCGATCACGGTGGGTCGCTGCAGGATACTGCGGGCTTGCGACACCGAGCTACGAGCACGCTCCGAAGACTCGACTGCGGAGCGCAGCGCGACTTCTTTCTTCAAGGTCTTAGCGCCCTTCTCGTCCTTCTTCTTCTTGTCGTCGTCGTCCTTGGATTTTGCCAGCAGCGCCGGGCTGATGAGGGCACTGAGCGCGAGCGTCAGGCCGAAAGTGAATAGTTTTTTCATGGTGTAAAACTACATCGCAACTCACGACGACGGTGGCTGTATCAGCCGCTCGAACTCTCCCAAACACTCAAAACAACGACGTACGAAAAGCGCCGCCGTTTATACGTTGAACCGGAACTCCACCACGTCCCCATCCCGCATCACGTATTCCTTGCCCTCGATGCGCAGCTTCCCGGTCTCGCGGCCTTTGCCCATCGATCCCAGCGCCACGAGGTCATCATAATGAATCACCTCCGCCGCGATAAACCCGCGCTCGAAATCCGTATGAATCACCCCCGCCGCTGCGGGCGCTTTATCCCCTGCCCTGATCGTCCACGCCCGCGTCTCCTGCTCGCCCGTCGTCAGATACGTCTGCAAACCCAGCAGATGATACACACCGCGAATCAGCTCGTTCACACCGCTACTCTTCACGCCCAACCCTGCGAGATACTCCGCAGCCTCCACCTCGCTCAAGTCCACCAACTCGCTCTCGATCTGCGCGCTGATCACCACCGTCTCCGTCCCGAAATGCGCCGACGCATACGCCCGCACCGCATCCACAAACGGCTTCGCCACACAATCCTGCCCCGCCGCCATTGCCGCCAAATCGGCCTCCGACACATTGCATGCAAAAATCGTCTGCTTCCCCGACAGCAAAAAGAACTCCTTCAGAAGCTTCTTCTCATCGTCCGAAAGCTCCAGCGTGCTCGCGGGCTTCCCGGCGTCCAAATGCGGCAGTAACTTCTCGCACAGCGCGATCTCCGCCTTGGCCAACTTATCCCCCGAGCGCGCGCCCTTGTTGTTCCGGTCCTTCCGCTTCTCGCACGCCGCCAAGTCCGACAAAATCAGCTCCGTATTGATCACCTCGATGTCCCGCACCGGGTCCACCGTCCCCGACACATGATGGATGTCCGAGTCCTCAAAACACCGCACCACCTGCACCAGCGCGTTCACCTCGCGAATGTGGCTCAGGAACTTATTCCCCAGCCCCTCGCCCGAGCTTGCGCCCTTCACCAACCCCGCGATGTCCACAAACTCAATCGCCGCTGGCACCAGCTTCTTACTCCCGCTGAGTTTGCTCAGCACGGCGAGGCGCGCATCCGGCACCACCACCATCCCCACATTCGGGTCGATGGTGCAGAACGGATAATTCGCCGCCTGCGCCTTGCGAGTGCGGGTCACCGCGTTAAAGAGAGTCGATTTCCCGACGTTTGGAAGTCCTACGATACCTGCTGCGAGCATGATTTTTTGATTGGTAAAAGTGAATGGTTGGCCTGCGAGGGCGCGCAATTCAGCGGAGAGCGGCGATGGGGGCAATGACGAATGTCAAATCCCCTACTTTCGCCACAACCACCGCAGCGCCTCCGGGAAGATACTCCCGCCGTGCTTCGAGTTATGCCCATAGCCCTCCCCGAACTCGAAGCGCACGTCGTACTTCATATACCGCAGCGCCGCATCCATCTGCTTATTCGCCAGCGGCCAGTTCCCGAACGGATTATCCAAGTCCCCGCTCGCATCCTCCAAGAACACCCGCAGCGGCTTGCGCTCCGTCTTCCGGATCAGCGACGGATACGCATCCCCGCCCCGCAGATTCACAAAACTCCCAATCGTCGAGAGCACCTTCCGAAACGCATCCGGCCGCTCCCACGCCACGGTGAACGAACAAATCCCCCCGCTGCTCGCCCCGCAAATCGCCCGCAGGTCCGGGTTCTTCGTCACCGGCCACTTCTTCTCCACCTCCGGAAAAATCTCCTCCAAAAGAAACCGAGCATACGCATCCCCCAGCCCATCATACTCTAGCGAACGATTGTTCGAGTTCCACTTCACCTTCGATAGATCCTCGCCCTCCTTCGGCTTGTGCCCAGGGTTCAAAAAAATCGCCACGCACGGCGGCATCTCGCCCCGCGCGATCAAATTATCAAACACCGTCGGCACCCGCCAACTCCCCTTCGGCCCGACGTAGTCATGCCCATCCTGAAACACCATCACCGCCGCCGAGCCATCCGCCTTATACTGCGCCGGCACATACACCCACCAATCCCGCGTCGTCCCCTCGAAAATCTTCGACTTCCACGGCTCCATCTTCGTCAGCACGCCGCGCGGCACGTTGGGCTGTTCGAGATGGTCGGGTGATTCGACAAATTCATCGGAGGCAAAAGCGGCGACGGTAAATGCGAGGATGGTAAGTGGAATGCGCATAGACCCGACTACATGCAGCGGCGGCACGCAAAGCGCAAGGCGGTTGCCACGTTCTCTTCCTTGTAACGCCTCGCACACCTCGCGCTATAACGGTTCGCCATGTCTCTTGCCACAGAAGCCGAAACTGCACTCGTCCACCGCGTCCGCGCCGGGGATGCGCGTGCCTTCGAGCCGCTTCTGGATGAGCACCTGCCGCACATCCGCGCCTTCATCGCGCTGAAGCTGCCCGTCTCGCATCTCGTGGATGAGCTGGCGCATGAGGCATTCATTTTCGCCTTTCGGAAAATCGCGGACTTCCAGCCCGGCACCTCGCTGCGAGCGTGGCTGCGAGCGATTGCGTGGAACCTCGTCCGCTCCGAACTCCAGCGATACGCCCGCGAGCAGGCCAATCTTTCCAAATACGAGCTCGCCCGGCTGGCGGAAACAGAGCGCCACAACCGCGAGTCCGACGGCGAGGAAATCGAAGCGCTGCAGGACTGCCTCGACCGCGTGCCCGACGGCACCCGCCGCCTGCTCACGATGAAATACACCGAGCAACGCTCCACCGAGGAAATGGCCGGCGTCCTCGGGCGCTCGCTGGAATGGATTCGCATCACGCTGTTCCGCGTCCGCAGTGAACTGCGCCGCTGCATCGAAGGGAAAACCCATGCCGCCCGCTGACGACCAACTCGCCGCGCTGCTCGACAGCGCACTTCCGCCCGATGCGCAGGCCGCCATCGAGGAGGCGCTTGCCGCCGATGCCGACCGCTTGCGCGAACTCCTCTCGCAAGAGCGCCTCGATGCCGCGCTGCGTGCGCTGCTTGGCGGCGACGAGGCGCACCTGCGGGTGAAAAAGGCCATCCTCGCCGAGCTATCCAGCGGCGACTCAGCAGCGGCAAAAGCGCGACTCCTCGGCGCGCTCGCGACGCCCTCCGTGCAGACCGACCGCCGCTCGCTCGGGCTCGCGTGGCTCACGCTGGCGGCTGCTGTGTGCGCGGTGGCGGCGTTCATTTTCTGGCCCCGCCCGCCAGCGCCGCAGCCCGTCGCCGATGTGGGGGACGTGCAGTTCACCGGCGAGTTCCCCGACCTCGATTCCAACACGCTCGCGGAGCTGGACCAAGCCCTCGCCGACACGATGCCTGCGCGCCGCATCCCCGGCTTGTGGCCTTTCGCCGCCGAGAGCCCGTGGAATCTCTCGCTCGGCAAAAACGCGCAGCTTGCCGCTGTCGAGGGAGTCTCGCTGGTGGGACTGGAGTTCACATTTATCGAGCGCCGCATCGTCCTCATCCGCGACAGCGATCCGCTCGTCCGTGTGCAGCTCCCGGACGGGCGAGCGCAGGCAGTGCATCTCGCCGAGAGCATCACCGGCGGCGGAATGCGCGGCGGTTTCCCGCTCATCGCCGTGAACCTCCGCGAACACATGGTCATCGAGCTCTTCGGCCTCCGCCGCCCCTCGCTCAACGAAGCCTCTGCCGCCGCGCTCTCTCGCACGAACCTCCTCGGCCCCGGCATCGGCGGCAATGTCGCCAGCGCATTCGGCGGCTCCACGCTCGGCGGGATGATCCGCGCGGGCGAACTCGAACGTGGCATCTTCCACGCCCTCGCCCTCCGCCTCCCCGCCGATGCGCTCGCCGGCTTCGTCTGGCCCGCCACTACCGCGCCCGCCGTGTCGGGCAACGGCAACCTCCACCTCGGCACACTCCTCGCGCTCCCGCCCGACTTCCTGCCCGAGTCCATCGCGCCCGCAGGCACCGCCGCCCACCGCATCGCCCGCGCCCTTCGCGACTACGGAGCCTACATCGTCGGCGTGGAGAAGGACGGCTACGCGGGCCTCGCGCTCGACGGCCTCGGTAGCCACCCCAACGTCCCGCGCGAGCTTCTCACACTGCTCAAAGTGGTGACCAACAACACCGCCGAGACTCCCGGCGGTGGCGGAGAGCGGCAGCAGTCCCCCGCTCCGCCGTGGCGCTAGGGTGTGATTAAAAGTGGATTGCAAACGGGAACGGTACCAAAAGGGCGAAAGCCCCCAAGGAGGGGGAACGTCCCGTTCCCCTGAGGCGCGAAGCGCCTCCCTTAACCTGCGAGCAGCTCGGGAACCACTTCGTGGTTCAGGGGAACGAGACGTTCCCCCTCCTTGATGCGGATCCCGTCCGTGCGCCAACGTCTGCCCGCCTTTCCACTTTTCCACTTTTAACCACACCCGGCGGTAACTCCCGGCCAAGTTCCCGGTTTGCCCGCCGCTGCGAGCGTGCTAGCCTGTCCGCATGTCACTTGCTGAATTGAAATCTGAACTGCGCCAGATGCCGCGCGAAGAACGCCGCGAGGTTGCGAGGCTGCTGATCGAACTCGAACTCGAACTCGAACACGAGTCCGAGCCAGCGCCACGCGTCGCCGAGACTTTCGCGGATGCGAAAGCCTACGTTTTTGACAACTACGGCGACCTGCTGCGCCGTCTCACTCAGTAGCCGCGATGATTGCGATCGCCCGGCACGAGCTGGACAAGGTCGGCCTGGCAGCACTCTTGCAGCGTCTCTTCGGCGGCTGACGCGGCCGCGAGCCGATCCCATTGCCAGAGGCGGGCACGCTCGATTTCGCGTGTGTATTGTTGCGGCGACGCACGCGGTGCGGCATACGCTCGGCCCCCATGACCCAGTTCGACGCACAGACACTCATCTTTCTCCGCGCGCTTCGCGATCAATTCCCCACGGCGGAGGCGGCGCTCGCGGCCATCGCCGGGCTCCGCGCCATGCTCACCTTGCCAAAGGGCACCATTCACGTCGTCAGCGACGTGCATGGCGAGTATGTGAAGCTCAAGCACATCATCAACAACGCCTCGGGCAGCCTTCGTCCGCTGGTGGACCAGACGTTCGGCGAGCGCCTCGGCGATGCGGAGAAGCTGGAGCTGCTCAACCTCATCTACTACCCGCGCGAGACGTTCATGCAGCAGACCTTCGCGGACGCGGCGGCGCGGCGAGTCTTCGTGCGGCGGGTGTGCGGGCTTGAGTTTGAAATCCTGCGCGTGCTCTCGCGGCGCTACGATATGGCGACGATGGAGGCCGTCTTCCCCGCCAGCTTCCGCGCGGCGTTTCGCGAGCTGCTCTACGGTGTGTATCTCCAGCGCAGCGCCGCCTATTTCGATGCGCTGTTGGAGCCGATCTTAGAGCACGGGCGCGAGCTGGATTTCCTGCGGCTCACGGCGCGCGTCATTCGCAATCTGCTCATCTCGGAGCTGATCGTCGCGGGCGATTTCGGCGACCGTGGTCCGCGCATTGACCGCGTGATCGATGTCGTCATGCACCAGCCGAACGTGGCGATTACGTGGGGCAATCACGATGCGTCGTGGCTCGGCGCGTGCCTCGGCAGCGACGCCTGCATCGCCACGGTGCTGCGCTTTTCGCTGCGGTACCGGCGGCTCTCGCAGCTTGAGGAAGGCTACGGCATCCCGCTCGCGCCGCTGGAGAAACTGGCGCGCGATGTGTATGGCGACGACCCCGCCACGCAGTTCGCCTGCAAGGGCGTGGGGCTGCGCGAGCCGCTGCAAATGGCGCGGATGCAAAAGGCCATCGCCATCATCCAGTTCAAGCTCGAAGGCCAGCTCATCGCGCGCAACCCGCAGTTCCGCCTCGCCCACCGCGACCTTCTCCCGCTCATCGACCCGAAGGCCGGGACCATCACGCTCGAAGGCAAAACGCACGCTCTCGTAGATACGCATCTGCCCACGATGGACTGGGCAAACCCGAACGCCCTCAGCCCCGACGAGCAGGCGTGCATCGAGCGGCTGCGGCGCTCCTTTTTGCAAAGCCCGGTGCTCTGGCAGCAGATGCGTTTCCTCGCGCAAAAAGGGTCGATGTGGCTGCGGCGCGACGAGAACCTCATCTTCCACGCCTGCGTCCCCGTGGATGCGAAGGGCGAGTTTCTCCCGATGGAAATCAACGGGCGCGAACTGCGGGGCCGCGCGCTCTTCGACGAGCTGAACCTCGTCGTCCAACGCGCCGTCCGCACGAACGACCCGCAGTGCCTCGACCTGCTCTGGTACTTGTGGGGCAGCCCGCTCTCGCCGCTCTTCGGCAAGGACAAGATGACCACGCTCGAAGGCTACTTCATCGCCGACAAACACACGCACCACGAGACGAAGAACCCGTATTTCGAGCTGATCCACGAGCCGTGGTTTTGCCAGAAAGTGCTCGCCGAATTCGGCTGCGACCCCGAGCGCGGGCTCATCGTGAACGGCCACGTCCCGGTGAAAATCGCGCAGGGCGAATCCCCGCTGAAACGCAGCGGCCAAGCCGTGACGATCGACGGCGCATTCTCCGAAGCCTACGGCGACAAAGGCTACACGCTCGTCCTCGACGCCGAGCACACGTCAATCGCGCTGCACCACCATTTCGAGAGCGTCTCCGACGCCATCCACGAAGGCGCGGACATCATCCCCACCATCGAGCACATCCGCACCTACCCGCACCCCCGCACCGTCGCCGACACCGAATGCGGCGAGCGCCTGCGCAACGAAATCGCCGCACTCGAGAAACTGATCGCCGCCTACGAGAGCAACGCGATCCACGAGTTCAGCTAGACCTGCGGGCTTCTCCGAAGACGCAACCGGGCACGCAAGAAGTCAGGAAACTTGCCAAGCCCCTCCACGCCCGCCAACGTCTCGCCCATGCCGCTTTCTTGGAACGAAATCAAACACCGCGCCATCGCCTTCTCCAACGAATGGAAAGACGAGAGCCGCGAGGCCGCCGAGCGCCAGTCCTATTGGAACGACTTCTTCAACGTCTTCGGCATCAATCGCCGCGTCGTCGCCACCTTTGAGGAACCGGTGAAAAAACTCTCCGGCCACTGGGGCAGCATCGATCTCCTCTGGCCCGGCACCTTGCTCGTCGAGCACAAGAGCGGGGGCGAAGACCTTGGAAAAGCCCACTCTCAGGGCATGGCCTACATCCGCGGCCTGCAAGACGCTGGAAAAAGCAAGGACTGCCCCCGCTACCTCATCGTCTCCGACTTCCAGCGCATCGCCATCCACGACCTTGAGCCCGAGGATTCCGCCTCGCCCAGCTTCGAGTTCCCGCTGGCCGATCTCCACAAGCACATCCGCCACTTCTTTTTCATGGCTGGCTACAAGCAGCGCCGTCAGAACCCCGAAGACCCCGCCAACATCGAAGCCACCGAGATCATGTGCGACCTCCACGATGCGCTGGAAGAGGGCGACTACGGCACCGACACAGTCGGCCACGCGGGGCACGAGCTAAAGCAATTCCTCGTCCGTCTCCTCTTCTGCCTTTTCGGCGAAGACAACGGCATCTTCCCCACGCGGCAGTTCCAGTTCTACATTGAGGATCATACTGCCGCTGATGGCTCCGACCTTGGCCCAAAGCTCCACGAGCTATTCGAGGTTCTAAACACCCCCGAAGACCGCCGCCAAAAGAACCTCAACCCCGATCTCGAAAAATTCCCCTACATCAATGGCGACCTCTTCCGCGAGCGTCTCGCCCTCCCGGCCTTCACCACCGCCATGCGCGAGAAACTCCTCGCCTGCGCCGCCTTCGACTGGTCCCGCATCTCCCCCGCCGTCTTCGGCTCGCTCTTCCAGTCCGTCATGGACAAAAAAGAGCGCCGCCAGATCGGTGCCCACTACACCGCCGAGCGCAACATTCTCAAAGTCGTCCAATCCCTTTTCCTCGACGACTTCCGCGCCGAGTTCACCCGCGCCAAAGCTCTCAAAATCGGCAAACGCGAGCGCCTCATTGCCCTGCAAAAACGGATTGCCGCACTCCGCTTCCTCGACCCCGCGTGCGGCTGCGGCAATTTCCTAGTCATCACCTACCGCGAGCTACGTGCCCTTGAGCTAGAAATCCTCATCGCCCTCCAGCGCGGCCAGCAGGAGATGACTCTCAATGAAGTCAACAAGCTCTCCCTCCTCGACGTGGACCAAATGTTCGGCATCGAAATCGAAGAATTCCCCGCCCGCATCGCCGAAGTCGCCCTCTGGCTCACCGACCACCAAGCCAACGTCTCGCTCGGCCTCACCTTCACACAAAACTACCTCCGCATCCCGCTCAAAAAGAGCCCCCACATCCATTTCGCCAACGCACTGGAAAAAGACTGGCGCGAAGTCCTCCCGCCCTCGCAATGCAGCTACATCCTCGGCAACCCACCCTTCGTCGGCTCGAAACGCCTCACGCCTTCCCAAAAGGACGACGTGCGGCGGGTCTTTGGAAATGCGGATTGTGTCGGCGTTCTCGACTACGTCGCGTGCTGGTATCGTCTTTGCATCAACTACTGCAAAGGGACCGACATCCGTTGCGCATTCGTTTCGACGAACTCCATCACGCAAGGGGAGCAAGTCTCAGCATTATGGCCGTCCTTGTGGGCCGATGGCCTGAAGATTCATTTCGCCCATCGCACCTTTACTTGGGAAAGTGAGGCACGAGGAAAAGCCCACGTCCACGTCGTCATCATCGGCTTCGGACTGACTGAGAATACCGATAAGACTCTGTTTGAATATCCGACCCTTCGCGATGAACCCCAGCCTTCACCCGTGAGCCGCATCAACTGCTACTTGATAGACGCCGCGAATATCGCAATCCCTCCCCGAACCAAACCGATCTGCAATACGAAGCCGATGATCAACGGTAGCATCCCGGCAGACGGCGGACACCTACTCCTGAGTGCCGCCGAAAAACAACAACTCCTTACAGAAAACCCGGAAGCCGCGCCGTTCATCCGCGAATACGTCGGCGCAGAGGGCTTAATTAACGGCAACGACCGGCACTGCCTCTGGCTTGCCGATTGCCCACCCGATGTCGTTCGTGGAATCCCTTCAATTATGCAGCGTCTGGAACTCGTCCGCACCATGCGCTCAAAAAGCACCAAGCCAGCCACAGTAAAGAAGGCGCAATTTCCATCACTCTTTACCGAGGACCGCCAGCCGAAGACGGGACGCTATCTCGCATTTCCGCGTTCATCTTCTCAGGACCGTAAATACATTCCGATTGCATACCTCCCATGCGAGGTCATCGCCTCGAACGACATTCAACTCGTGCCGGAAGCTACACTCTTCGATTTTGGAATCCTCACGTCAGCTATTCATATGGCATGGATGTTCACCATCACGGGCAGAATCAAGTCGGACCCGCGCTATTCCAACAAGATCGTTTACAACAACTACCCGTGGCCCGAAGCCCCCACGCCCGCGCAGCGCAGCGCCGTGGAGGTCGCCGCCCAGCGGGTGCTCGACGCCCGCGCCGCCTTCCCCACCTCCACGCTCGCCGATCTTTACGATGGACTGGGCTTGTCGCCCGCCCTCACCGCCGCCCACACCGCGCTCGATAAAGCCGTGGACAAGTGCTACCGCAAGGACGCCTTCCCCACCGACCGCGCCCGCGTCGAACACCTCTTCGCCCTCTACGAAAAGCTCACCGCCCCCCTCGCCCCCACCACCCGCCCCCGCGCCCGGCGGCGCGGGTGAGCTAGGCAGCGCCCCCTCCCTGCCCCTTTATGACTGCTTCTCTCTCTGTTAGCGGGGTGAAAACCGTCCGGGCGGTGGCGCGCCCCGTTCACGGCGTGGCGTGCCGTGTCCGGGGAGTGGCACGCCCTGTTCACGGCGTGGCGTGCCGTGTCCGGGTGGTGGCGCGCCCTGTTCACGGGGTGGCGTGCCGTGTCCGGGTGGTGGCACGCCCTGTTCACGGCGTGGCGCGCCGTGTCCGGGTAGTGGCACGCCCTGTTCACGGCATGGCGTGCCGTGTCCGGGTAGTGGCACGCCCTGTTCACGGCGTGGGACGCCCTGTTCACGATTTTGCACTTTTTTTGAAAGAATCGGGAAGTCGCTCCGTATCCATATCGAGCCTCGGTGTGCATTCCGCACGGCGCGGCTCTTTAAAAACAAAACAAATACAAAAGACATAACATCATGAAAAAACCTTACTTCCCGGATGCCTTGAAAGATCAAGGTATCTGGTACGGCAACTTCGGCGACACGTTCGCGAACTTCGCTTCGGCGCTCGGGTTCGCGGGGCCGGAAATCATCGCCATCCTCAACGACTGCAAGATCGCCGAATGGATGATCGGCTCGGTCCTCGACCCCTACGAAAAGCTCTACAGCGAGGTGAGCGGCTGGGTGCGCACGGTCTTGGACGCAGCCAACGGCGCGCCGATCCCCGCGTTTCCGATGATCCCGGCGTGGCCTGCGCTGCCGCCGAGCGCGACGATCGTGGCAGGCATCGACGGACGCCGCATCCTGTGGGTGGAGCGTTGCAAATCGAGCACCAACTACACGCCCGGCGTGATCGGCGTGGCGCTGCGCACGGAGCCGACGGGCACGCCGTTTGACCCGATGACGTGGCAGGCAAAAATCCGCAGCCTCGAATGCACCGGCCCCGCGCAGGTGCGCATCAAGCTCGCAAAAGCAAGCGGCGAGGTGGATGCAAACGCCGTCTATTCCCGCCGCAAAGGCCAGACGGTGTGGACGAAGCTCGGCGTGTTCACGCAGGCGGAAATCACGGACACGACGCCATGCGCCGTGCCCGGCCAGCCGGAGGAGCGCGAGTATCTCGTGCGCTCCGTCATCAAGGACGTGGAGATCGGAATCGCGAGCGACATCGAGACGGTGATCGTGCGCGGTTAATCGCGGCACACGGATAAAGCAAAGGGCGGTGGGAGAAATCCCGCCGCCCTTTTTTGTGCAGAGAGGAATCACGAACATTCCCGACTGTGCAGTGGCGCGCATCATTTTCCCGTAACGCCGCGCCCGTTCCGCGCCATAGCGGGGTGTATGAAAATCGTATCTGCACTCTGCATCACTGCGCTGTTTGCCGCTCGCGCTTCGGCGGCGAATTTGATCGCGAATCCTTCGTTTGAAAGCGCGTTGTCGTCGGCGAACTGGACGACGATGTCGCAGGCGGCGCTTGCCAGTCATCCGACGCTCACGGTATCGGCCGTGCGCTCGACGGCGCTGGCGCACACAGGCTCGACGGCGGGGCGCGTGACGGGGCGCGATCATCCGGCGGATGGGTTTAAGCAGGACATCACGGCGGCGGTCTCGGGCGCGAACGGGCAGCGGTTTCTCACTCGGGCGCGGGTGCGATGCGATGGGTTCGCGCAGGTGCGGGTGATTGCGCGCTACGGTTTCTCCAACGCGACCAGCACGGTGCAAATCCTCGCCGAGACGGTGGTGCAACCGGGGCAGGAGAATACGTGGGTGACTGCCGAGGGCAGCGAGGTGCTGGCGTGGTCGGTACCGTCGGGCGCGACGCTCACGAATGTGACGCTCTACTTCGCGGTGGAGCAGATTTTTCCCAGCGGAGTGAATGCGGTCGTCGGCAACTACCCGGACTACTACGTGGACCTCGTCGAGATGGATGCCGACGCCGATGGCGACCGGCTGTGGGCGAGCGAGGAGGCGCTCATCGGCACGAATCCGAACCTGCGCGACCACGATGGCGACTTAATGGACGACGGCTGGGAGAAACTGCGCGGCACTTCGCCGACGACGAATGACGGCATGGCGGACCCCGACGGCGACGGTGATCCAAACATCCTCGAATACTTTGCCAACACCGATCCGCTCGATGCAGCTTCGCGTCCTGGCGTCATGAATGACCTGTTCGCCACCGCCGCGACTCGCGCGCTGAATCGCCGCCTCGCCATCGGCGCGGCGCTCGGGCGCATCGTGGGGCACCACGCGCAGGACATCCCGCAGGATTACGATAACTACGTGGTTGCGCTCGCGGCACTCTTGCAAAGTGAGACGGGCACCGCGAAGTGGCCCGCTATTTTCAGCATCGCCGCAGATGGTGTGAACTCGCCGCTCGTCATCACCGCGACCGCGCCCTACGCGCGCAGCTACATGGATGCGGGCGGCGCGTGCATCATCCACTGGACGCCGTGGAATCCCTGGGTAGGCGGCTTTAATGGCAACCACACCGGGCGCGACATTCCCGCGCTGCTCACGCCGGGCACGGCGTCGAATACGACGTTCACCGGATGGATGAATACCATCGCCGATGAGATCGCGCTTTTCGGCCCGGACAGGCCGGTAATTTTCCGCCCGCTTTCGGAAATGAACGGCGCTCACAACTGGTATGGGCGCCTCTCGCCTGCGGAATACCACGATCTTTACGCGATGGTGCGGAACCACTTCGTGAACGTGCGCGGGCTGCACAACATCATCTGGACCTACGAGGCGCAGATTACCCCTCATCATGCGACGGGTATCGGCGGTCACGGCTGCTCGATTGATTACCATTGGCCGGGCGACGCGCTGGTGGATTGCGTGGGGTTCAGTTGTTACCACAAAAACTGGGCACCTTCGTTCGATGCGGATGCTATTTCGCGGCTGCATCCGAAAACTTTCGGCATCACCGAGGGCGGCCCGACTGCGGTGGATGACGACACGCCCAACGGCTACAACGCACTCTATCTTGATGCGCTCGATACGCATTTCCCGCGCGCCGGCTTCTTCTGCATCTGGAACAGCTTCCCCGGCGGTCCGAACGGGCACAACTACCTCGCCATTTCCGATAATCCCGGCGCGAGCGCACTGATGACGGACTCGCGCACCATCGCCCGCGAGCGGCTCTTCTATCTCCCTCCAACTTCGCTAAATGTGAGCGCCGTCGGCGCGGGCAGCGTCTCGCTCGCATGGACGGCTGCGCCATCGGCGACAGGCTACGTCGTGGAGAAAAGCGCGAACGGCACAAGCGGCTGGACGATTGCCGGTACGAGCGCGACGACGAGCGCGACGATCACGGGCCTCACGCCATCGGTGCCGCGTCACTTCCGCGTGCGCGCCACATTTTCCCTCGGCGACTCGGATGTGACGCCGAGCGTATCGGCGACGCCATTCACCGCCGCGCAGTCGTGGGCCGTTGCAAATCTCGGCAGCGCCGGAGCATCGCTGCTCGCGGATGGCGACGCCGATGGGCTCGCGGAAGCCGTGGAGTATTTCCTCGGCACCAGCCCGCAGTCTCGCAGCGCCGCGCCGCAGCATGGCTCCGCGAACGTCAGCGGCGCCGACTACCTGACGATCACTTTCACGCGTTCGTACACCGCGACGGATGCCGTGTGCATCGTCCAGACGAGCACCGACCTCGCGACGTGGAACGACGGCAGCAGCTACGCGAGCAGTGGCGACATTTCTGCGAACGCGTTCACGACGGAAGTGAGCCGGACGGCAGGCGCGGGCTTCGATACCATCACCGTCCGCAGCAACACGCCCCTCGCCGCAGGCACGCAATATATGCGGCTGAAGGTGACGGTAAACTGACTGCAAACCGAATCACCACTCGCCGCTCACTGATTCTCTTGCTCGCGAATCTTCGCCAGCGCCGCGCGGGTGGCGCGGGAGTAGATGAGGCTGCCGATGATGACGAGCGGGAGGACGATGATTTTGCCCTGCCCTGGAATCACCACGACGGCGACAATGCCGAGCACCACGCCGATGAGCGCAGCCATCGAGGAGCGGTAGAGCAAGTTGCGCTCGGCGGCGCTGCGGGCGGTGCGGACGCGCCACCAGTTCGCGATGGCCCACCAAAGCAGGAAGGGCAGCGCCATGATGAAGAGAATCTTCGGCATTTATCCGAGCTGCGCCAGCCACGCGGCGTCCGGCGCGGCGTAGGGGCGGAAGGTCTCCAAGGTGCCCGCTTGCTCGTTGTGGAGGAGGGCGCGGTGGAGGCCGAGGTTGCTGGCCTTGGGCGAATCAATGAGGCTGGCGGAGTCGTTGGCGCTCATTTGGAAGACGATGCGCATTTCGATCTCGCTGAGCGTTTTGCGGTTCAGGAAGCGGTTCACGTTGTTGAAGGTATCCACGAACGCGATGAGGTGGATGCCTTGCGCGGGGCCTTCGTTGATGATGGCGGTGAGCTGCTTGGCGGGGTTCTCCGAGTCGTCGGCTGAGAAGCTGAAGTCGTCTTCGCCGCGCAGCTTTTTGAATTTCTGCAAGCCGTGGACGAGGAGGAAAATGCGCGGCGCATCGGCGGGGGCGTCGCCCGCGAGTCGGGCCTTTAGCTCGGCGGAGATCGCGTTCATTTGGTCCGCGAGGTCGTGCGGCTCGGCGAGGGTGATGCCGGGGATTTGGGCGAAGAACTTCGTCTCCAAGCTGTCGGCGGGCGATGCGTGGAGCAGGATGATTTTCGCGCCGTCCGCAGGGAACTGCGCGACCAAGGCGATGGCGGCGAGGCCGAGGAGCGTCGTCGCGGTTTCTTCGCGTTGGCCGACGATGAGCAGGTGGTTGCCGCTCTGTTTGTGGAAGGTGGCTTCGGTCGGCCCTTTGATGGAGTTCGGCGCTCCGAGCCAGATGCGCGGGGCGGTCGGCTGCTGCGTGGGCTTTGCGGCGAGCACGCGGGCCAGCTCGTAGTTTTCGCGGATGCTGGCGGGCGCATTGCCCTCGAAGACGATGGGGCCGTCGTATTCTTTCGGGGCGAGCGCGGTGACTTTGTCGAGCCACTGGTCGCGCTCGTCGTCAGGCAGCCAAACAACTTGGAACGGGCTGTTACCCTCGATGGCTCCGGCGGCGTCGTTGTAGATGCCTTCGCCGGGCCGCGAGAGGAGGCGCGGCGCGGGGTTTGTGTCGTCCATGATGAGGTAGGCGTCGGCCTCGTTACACTGGAGCGCGACGCGGATAACCATCTGCCCCATCGTCGCGCGAGCCAGCGTAAATGCGCCTCCGAGCGTCTGCGAGCCGAGGATGACGTGGATGCCAAACGCGCGGCCTTGCCGCACGATGCGGTCGAAAAGCAGCGCGGCTTGCTGGGCGACTTCGTCGTCTTCCGTGAAGAACTCCTGGAACTCATCAATGAGCAGCAGCGAGCGCGGGACGGGCGCAGTGCCGCCCGCGCGTTTGTAGCCCGCGATGTCTTGGCAGCCGAGCGCGCGGAACATGTCGCCGCGCCGCTTCAGCTCTTCATCCACGCGCATGAGCACGCTCAGCGCAAACTCGCGGTCGCTCTCGATGGCGACGACGCGGGCGTGCGGCAGTCGCTTGGAGGCGTAGCACTTGAACTCAACGCCCTTTTTGAAATCTATGAGGTAGAACTCCACCTGCTCCGGGCTGCACGTCAGCGCCAAGTTCGTGATGATGACGTGGAAAAGCGTGGATTTCCCCGAGCCCGTCTTGCCTGCAAAAAGCGCGTGCTGCCGCGTGCCTTTGCCGATGGCGAGATACTGCAATTTCGTCGCGCCCGTGCGGCCAATCGCGACGCGCAGCTCGCTCGTGGTGTCGAACGTCCAGCGTTCTTCGGCGGGCGGCGTGATTTGGGAGAAGGGCACCTCGACGCGGTTGGAGTCCACGCTGGCCTTGCCGATTTTATGGACGAGTTGCGCGGAGAGTTCGGGGTCCGGCGGCACGTCGAGCGCCAGCGTCGTGCCCGCTGCGGGCTGGCCCTCCATCGCGAAACCGGTCTGCCCGCCACGGATGACGATGCTGCTTTTGCGCAAGTCGTCGGGCGCGAGTCCTTCGTGGCCTGAGTGGCGCTGATCCCAATGAATGAGCGTGAAGACACCGCACCGTGGCCCGCTGGTGGCGATGCTCTGGAGCCTCCTGATGGCGGAGTCGTTGAACCCGGCGGGGAAATCCGCGACGACGACGAACTGGTATTTTTCCGCCACGACGCCCGCGTGTGCGTTGTATTCGCTGATCGTTTTGAACTCATCGCGCAGATACATCTGGATGACTTTCTCGATGTGCTCGCTCAACTCCGTGAGCCGCTCTTCGATGTGCTCGGGCTGCGTCCAGATGCGGCGGTTGATGACCGACTCTTCGTGGTCCGCGATGTGCATGAGCCCGGCGAAGTTTTGGCCGAGGCCGACGGGATCAATAATCGTGCAGGCGACCTTGCCCGGCGGGAGCGTGGAGAGGAGGCGGAGGATGATGTTATTCAACCCGCCGATGAGCGCGCTGCCACTGCTTTCTTTCGACTCGAAAAGGATGGAGCCCTGCTCGGGGAACGTGAGGCAGAGCGGCAGCGGGATGTGCGGCGCTCCCGGCAAGGCGAGCTGTGTGGGCAGCGCGCCCACGAGTGTTTTGAGGTTCACCTCGAAGCGACCGAAGCGCGCGACCGGGGTGAAGTCGTGCGCCGCTTTCCAGCCTTCCACATACTGCGGAGTCCACGCGGGAAACTGAGCGGCGGTCGCCGCGCCGATGAGATCGATCTCGGCGAAGAGCGGCGTGATTGCTTGCTCCCAAGCGGCGACGAGGGCGTCCCACTGCGTCTTGTCCTTCGCAGTCATCGCGGCGTTTTCGGTCGCTTGCGTCGCGGCGAGAGTCGTGCGGCGGGCGGCAGAGCCCCCGTTGATTTCCGCGAGCGCGGCGTCGCGCACGGCCTCGAGGGCGGCGAAGCGAGGCTGCATGAGCGTCTTGTTTTTCGCCAGCGCTCGAGGGAGCTGCTTTTCGAGTTTCGCCGCGCCCTTTTCCTCGAAGTCCGTCTGCACATTGCCCGCCGTGCCCCACAGAATCTCGATGGCGTTCTTCGTTCTCTCAAAAACACTCTCGGCCTGCTTGCGCGCATCGGCGTGGTGCTCGGTCGCAGCAGCGGCGACTGCATCGTGAGTCTGCGCGGCTGCGAGGAGCGCGGCGGCGACGGCCTCAGCGCTGGCGGCGGACTTGTTTTTCCCTACCGTGTGCAGCGCGATGAGCACGCCGATGATGCCGATGAGCACGCCACCAATCGGCGCTTTGCCGAGGAAGAATGCGGCTCCTGCACCGAACGCGAGGAACGGAACGAGCAGCACCAACGGCATCGTGGCGAAGAACTTCGGAATCGGAAACGTGCGGAACTCGCGGATGGCCTCGTTCGCTTTCACGAGGTGTTGCTCTAGCTGCACGAGCAGCACGGGATGGCTCTTTTTCCCCGCAGGCGGCGCGTCTGTTTTTGGAGCGAGCAGTCGTCCGAAAGCACTATAGCCCGCAAAGCTCTGCACCGCCGCGCGGCGCAGCCCGGCCAGTAATCCGCGCTGCTCTTCCAGCCGCCCGGCAAACTCCGCGAACTCAGAATCCGCCGCGTGTAAATCGCTCGCCAGCTTGCGCTCGGAGTTCATTTTTTCCAGTTGCAGCTTCCCCACGAGCCCGCCGCGAGCGGCTTGGGCACGGCGCGGGAGCGACTTCAGCAGCGAGGCGTGCGAGCGCTCGATCCACGCGCGCCGACGATCATACGCCGCCCGCACAGCACCCGCGTGCTCGGAGAACGTCGCCTCTACTTCCGCGATGCGCGTGGCGATGGATGACTCCAGCGCGGCGGTCGCCTCGTGGTGCTTGCGGTTGAGCTGGTAGCCACGGTTGCGCGTCTCGCGGAGGATGACTTCCTCCTGCTTCGCAAAGTCGCCCACGGTGCGCTTGAGGGCCGCGATGAGTTCGAGAGTGCGCGTTACACGGAGGTCTATGGGATTATTCACAAGCGGTTCGGATTTTCTTCAGGATTTTATCGATGTCGCCCATCGCGGAGATGGCCTTGGCAATATCAACGGGCAGCGACTCGATGTATTTTTCACCGAACTCCGCCGCCTTCGCATCTCGCCAATAGTCTCGGGTCTGATCCCATGCGGCGAGCAGTTCTTTATATGCCTCGTTTAGATTGGATGCGCTGCCAGCGACGTTCATGGCTTTGGTGGCGTGGCGGGCATTTGTATCTCGGTGTAAGCGTCGAGAGCCTTGATGGACCCGGTGACTTGCCAGATGCCCTTCGGCATATCCACGTCGAGAAACTCGCGCAGGCTCATCAGCCCCTTCGACATCGGCTCCACCATGCCCTCGTAGTTGCGGTCCCAATACTTCACGGCCCGCAGCTTTTCCTCCGCCTCGGCGACGAGGGCGCGCATCTTGGCAACGATCATTTTCTCCCGAGCGATGGAGTCTTTGAACTCGGAGAGCTTCGCGTTAAAAAGTTCGGCTTCCGCTTGGTCGAGCTTCCTTGTTCGCACACGGATTTGCGCTTCCCAATAGTCGCGCTTCTCCTGCTCCAGCCAGCGTTTCGTGCGTCGGACTTCGTCAATCACCTCATCCACAGAGCGCTTCGCTCGCGCCTGAAAGACGATGAGCGCCGAGCGCAGATTCTCCAGCGCGTCGGTATCTGTGATGCGTGCCTGCTGGTCCATGCCTCAGCGTTGGTCGAGGTATTCTTCGATGCGCTGGGCTTTTCGGAGGAGGAAAGGCGTGTGCTTCTCCGAGACTTCCATGAACTTCCGCAGCACCTTCATCGTCGTCACGAATTCCTCCGCAAACTTCAACTGCTCTTGGTCCTGCCAAGTGCTCGTCAGCGCGACAAACCGCGCGTGCAACGACGACGCCTTCGTCTGTGTGTCTTCGGTGAATCGTTTCAGCTCCGTCGCAAAGCGGCGGACTTCATCCGGGTCCATGATTGCCTGTGCCATAAGTGTTCTCGGTAGTTTAGATGTGAATGTTATCGCCAGAGCCAAAGTCACACGCCCACAGACCCGCCGCGTTCCCTACGGTTGCTCGCGCTCGAAAGTCGGGTCCCAGCGCTCTTTGCCGTTCTCGGAGCTATCGTCCGAGAAATCCTTGCAAGACATCGGCGTGGTGTGCGCGTCCGCGAACAGGACATTAAGAGTATCACGCTCTTGGTGCGTGCCAAATCCCGACGTCCCGCCGCCTGCCTTGACTTTGCAGTTCTGGTTTGAAAATGCGTCTGCCTCCCATTTGATCGTCTTGCCCGGGGCCTTCTGCACAGCGGGAGCTGCGAAAATGAGCTTCGATGTCGGTGGCTTCCACTTGGACTTCAAGGTGTCGAACAGCTTCTCGTTGATGCCGTAGCTGATTGGGACATTGCCGGTTTCATCCTTCGGCCGGACATCCGTGACTTTATCAAAAGGCGAGCGATACACCTTCCAGCCCTGCACATACTTGCGCTGCATGACTTTCGGCCAAGCGTCATCCCCAGAGCTCTGGATGGAGAACATCGCGTCATCGCTGTCGTTGAGGAATTGGATGAATCCCTTTCCGAGCTGGTTCAGATTGTTCGCGCACTCTACGGCGCGGGCTCTCTCCATTGATTTCATCAACACCGGCAGCGCGAACGCCGCAAGGATCGCGATGATGGAGATGACAACAAGAAGTTCGATAAGGGTAAACGCGTTGGTTCGTTTCATGGTCGCGCAAACTACGGGGGCCGACTCGAAAAGCACGAGTCTTTTTCTGAATTATCCGTGAGAAAATTGCAGCACTGTCAAAACGGAGAGCGTCCAATGATCGGCGGCGGGCGTTCGTTTCGATTTATGGTTGCGATTCAGAACCGCCGCGCTTACCAAGACTGGGCAATTGTCCTACATGCTGAAATCCCTGACCATTATATCATCCTGTCTGTTCGTCTCTAGCTGTGCCGTCGTGCGCCCAAGCTCGACGTGGGAGCGCGTCGTCAATGCGCCTCGCAGCGCCACAGGCTCCGGGACTCTTTCGGCGGCATACGCAGAAGGGCTGCACGCGGAGCTTCAGCGCGGCAACATCGCCCACAAGGTAGTGACTTATAACTACCCGTTTTACTCGAAGTTTGATGGCAAAGGCACAGCCCAGCGCACCTCGGTAATCTATTCAGATGCGGAGTCGCAGGACAACCCGTGGTGGTTGATGGACGAGCGATTGACACGCCCCGTGTGGCTGCCAACTCTGCCTGTGGAGCGGCAAGTCAGCTTCTTCCTCCGTCGGCCAGTGACGGTCGTGACGTTGCGAGAATATGCTGCGGGCGATGGGAAGACGGTCGCGCACGTCGAACCCCCAGTGGAGCCGAAGATTGCGAGCATTGAGCCCCCGCCTCCGTCGCACAAAACACCAACGGTCCAGCGCGTCGAACGACTAGATAAGGCCACCCCGACCGCTCCGCCAACGCCGTGGCTCGTAGAACGCTGGTTCGAGAAAGTCCGCGTCTATCTCACCCCGAAGAAAGTGGAAGCCACTCCGCCGATGCCCACGGTCGGCGAAGGCCCTGCGAAACGCCCCCTCTTTCGCCCGTCGGGTATTCCGTTGCGGCCTTTCTTTGCCGACGACGTGGCATCGGACTAATCTCTGCGCAAATCGCGTGATTTCTCGCTTGCCGTATCCACGTTAGCGGGAAGACTCACGCCCGAATTTTCTTCAATCTCATGGTCCTCGAAATCGTCAAATACGGCAAATCCGTCCTCCGCTCAAAAGGCGTCAAAGCTAATCCCAACGACCCCGCGATCGCCAAACTCGCCGATGATATGATCGAGACGATGGAGGCAGCCAACGGCGTCGGCCTCGCCGCCCAGCAAGTCGCTATCCCGCTCATGATGGCCGTCATTGATGTCACCGGCGTGGAAGACCGCCCGAGCACGATGGAAATTGATGGCCAGCAGCTCAAAATCGAAGACCACATGCCGCTCATCCTACTCAATCCCGTCCTCGAACTCGGCGAGGAGAAAGAGGACGGCATCGAAGGCTGCCTCAGTTTTCCCGACCTCACCGGCGACATCATGCGCTCGAAGCGCGTCAAAGTGAAAGCCCAGCGACTCAACGGCAGTCCGATGGAATTTGAAGCCACTGGCCTCCTCGCCCGCGCCCTCCAACACGAGGTGGACCACCTCAACGGCATCCTCTTTATCGACCGCATGAACGCCGCCCAAAAAGCCGGAATCGCCGGACGCCTCAAGCGCCTGCAAAAGGACAACCGGTAAGGACGCGAGATTTTCACACCTTGCTCCTTGCACCCGTCGGCAAGTCTGGGCACTTTCCGCCGAACTTTAATGCCACCAAAGACCGCCGAAGCGCCCGCACGTTCCCCGAAACACTACATCCTCGACACCAACGTGTTGATCCACGACCCAGGATCACCGTTCCAATTTAAGGACAACGTCGTCTGGCTTCCCGTCGAAGTCTTTGAAGAGCTGGATCGGTTCAAAAGCGAAAGCTCCACCCGAGGCGCCAACGCCCGCGAAGTCCACCGCCGACTCAGCGAAAAATTCCGCACTGCCGACGATATGAAGCACGGCGTGAAGCTCGAAAACAACGGCCTCCTCCGCGTCTGGCTCAATCCCCTCGCCCGCTTCGACGGCAAAGACTGGCAGATGCTCGGCGACTCTCCGAAGCTGAAACTCCAGCGCCAGCTTTTCCCCGATATGACTGTGCCGGACAACCGCATCATCGCCGCCGCTTGCGCCGTGGCCGACGCGGAAAAAGGCACCGCAATCCTCGTCACCAAAGACCTGAACGTCATGCTCAAGGCACGCACGCTCGGCCTCGAAGCGGAGGACTACCGCACCGACCGTGTGGAAGACATCGACATCCGCAAAACCATGCGGACCAAAGACGAAGAATACGAGTCCCTCGACGTGCCCGGCCACACCGTCCAAGCCTTCGCCAGCCAAGACACGATGGTCCTCGATAAAGCAGCCAACTTTCTCGCCAACCACTACCTCCTCCTCCGCAACGAAGAGGAAACCACCCACGCCATCCCCGCCCGCCACACCGCTGGCGGCGAGCTGCACAAACTCCGCCGCGACCGCATCACCATCCGCAACGGGCGCTGGCTCTCGGCGCTCAATCTCGGCCAGCGGTTCTTCCTCGATGCGCTCTACGACCCGAACATCACCCTCATCACCGTCTATGGCAAAGCCGGCACCGGCAAGACGCTCCTCTCCGTCGGCGCGGCGCTGGAGCAAGTCCAAGTCGGCGACTACGAAAAGCTACTCATCACCCGCGTCATCATGCCTACCGGCAAAGACATCGGCTTCCTTCCCGGCGGCATCGCAGAGAAGATGCAGCCGTGGGTGCAACCCGCATTCGACGCGCTGGAACTCCTGCTCACCCGCCCCCGCAAGCCCGAGCAATTTGAGAAAAAGAAACAGAGCCAGCGCAAGCAGGACGAACCCCAGCACCACGCTCCGCAGAGCGGCCCTCTCAAGCCGCCCGGTCGCCCGTGGGAGCCGCTCATAGCATCCGGCCAGATCGAAATCGAAGCCATCACCCACATCCGAGGCCGCAGCATCCCCAACGCGATCTTCATCGTGGACGAAGCCCAGCAGCTCACCCCGCACGAGGCCAAAACGCTCATCACCCGCATGGGCAAAGGCGCAAAGATGATCCTCATCGGCGACCTCGGGCAAATCGACAACCCCTACGTGGACGCCCACACCAACGGCCTCGTCTATGCCCGCAACCGCCTGCAAGGACAGCCCTGGATGGCCCACATCAATCTCTTCAAAGGCGAGCGCAGCGAGATGGCCGAAGTAGCCGCGAACTTGATGTAACGCTGAATAGACGCTGCGAGGCTGCGTCTGAGAGCTTCATGAAAATGAAACTACTCGCACTCACACTCACGCTCACAAGCCTCGCGCACGCCGAGCCGAAACTCGCGCTGCAATCTCTCTACGGCACAAACGGAACCCTCCGCGACGCCAGCGGGCGGACGGAATTCACCGCGAGAACCTCCGGCACTTCGACTACGTATCGCGACAGCACCGGACACACCGCCGCCATCGCCTCGGGCTCCAATCCGGATCGCCTCACCTATCGCGACGCGACCGGCCACACCTTCGGCACCGCCTCGCAGACAGGTACCAACACAACGTTCCGCGATGGGAGCGGGCACATCACCGGCACCTCTTCACAATCGGGAAACAGCACCACCTACCGCGACGCCTCCGGGCGCATCGTCGGCACCGCATCGCGCATGGGCAATTCGATCACCTTCCACGACAACTCGGGCCGCACCACCGGAACGGGCACGGCTAGGAAATAGGCCCGGCTGCACGCATTGGCGAGGGAAGCTAAGCGGGTTATAAGAAAAACTCCGACTGATGCCGAATCGCACGTTTCTTGCGGCCTTTCGAGGGCATGGCCCAGCTTGCGATCTTCGCTTCGAGCAGCCCAAGCCGTTCTTCATATAGTGCAATATCCCGCGACAAGTCTTGCCTCATGCGCTGCTGGATTTTCGAGTGGTCTTCCATCCGCGAAAAGTTCCACGCGAGGCCGTTTTTCGCCTGCCGCAGGTTGCGCTGGAGCGCGTTAAACGAGCGACGCAACTCCGTGAGGACGGACTTCATTTGCGACATGCTCGTGTGCTCGCCGGTCGTGTTGGCCTGAAGGTCCGTGAGGGCGAGTAGCGTTTCAAGGCGCTCGATATTGCCCGTGCTGTAGGCATCCTGAACCTCGTGCCAGAGGGCGGAGACATCGGCGGCGTTCTCATCCCGAGTGTCCGGGTGGAGGCGGCGGACGAGTTGGCGGTAGATTTCTTTGAGTCGGCCCTGCTCCGGAGTCGGCGGCTCAGACTGCGGTGCCTCGCGGCCTTTGTCGGACATCTTTGCCTTAAACTCGGCGAACATCTTCTCGTACTCCGCCTTGGTCATACAGTCAGGAAACATCCCCATCGCCGCTTCTATGAAGTTTTGAAAGAGTATCTCCTGCTCAAGCTCGGAGATGTCGTCAAAGTCCGCGGCGTCAGCCTCCTTCGCCGCATTCCCCCTCGGCGGCGGCTCGTATGGAGGCGGCGGGTTATCTCGACGATTCCGCACATCTGCGTATGCGGCACGCTCGCTCCTCGCCATGCCGAAATATACCTCCATCTCCACCTCTTCGATCAGCATCTCCTTCTCGGCGATGACAGATTTAAGTTCCCTCAAACGGCTCAAAACCGGGCCAAACGTCGCCGCCATCCATTGGTCAAAGTGCGCTTTATCCTCGGTCTCATAGCGCTTCCACTCTCCTTTCGCTTTTTCCAGTCGCGCCATTTGGCGACTACACTCCGATGCCGCTTTTTTGCGCAGTGCCGCTTGGTCGAGCAGCACGAGTTCCCGGCTCGCGAAGCGTTTGCTCTCTTTGCCCTGCGAGCCGCTCGTGAGGCCCTTGCGCTTCATTGGTTTCATCAGCGGGAGGATAAATTGCTCGATGAAAATGACGCGAGCATTTTGCCCTGCGATATTTTTCACGCAGATGATTTTGCTTTTCCCCGTGCAGGAATTTCGGCACGGCTCGCTGTATGAGCAATCCTCGCCGTTTCGTCACCGCAGCAGAAAAAGTGGACTTCCAATCACCTTGGACCCTCGAAGAATGGTTCTGCCGGGGCGATGTCGTGGACAATAAGGAACTGCTGATGGTGCGCGCCAATATGGAGCCGGGGCGCTGCCACCCTTTCCACACGCACCCGACGAGGGAGGAGATTATCTTCATCGTCTCGGGCCGCGCCGAGCAGTGGGTGGGCAAGGAGCACCGCATCCTAGGGCCGGGCGAAATGGCGTTCATACCGATGGGAGAAGTCCACGGGACGTTTAATCCCTTCAACGAGCGCCTCGTTTTCCTCGCCATCCTCTCGCCCGCAGGCGCAGCAGAGCCGGGGATCGTGGATGTCTCGGCAGAAGAGCCGTGGGCATCGCTACGCGGGCCAGAGTTCCCGCCCTGCACGTAGTCAAATCGCAGACAGACTGGGGACAAAAAGGAGTCGCCCCTACAATTTTCGTTGTTTGCACCATAAAAGTGAAAAATGACTCCCACTCGCCGACGCACTCGCGTAAACGTCGGGAGTCATGCCTTCAATTCTCCGCAAGCGTCCGTTTTCTTGGCTCCTTTGGATCGCGCTTTACTGCGCGGTTTCCTTCCCAGTCATGTGGCTAAACGGACAGACTTCTCCGTTCAAAACTACACCCGCACCAGCACCGCAGGAGAACCCGCCCGCAGTGAAGCCAGAGCCACCGAAGCTAGAGCCCGTGACCACTTCCGGACTGGGGCCGGAGATTTCGGTTCCGCCGATGAAGCCGGGGAACGTAAAGCTCCCGCCAAAAAATCGCATCGATCAGTCCGATGAGATGGTGAAGAAAAAATCCGCAGGCTGCATCGAGTGCCACAAAACGACAGACGCACATACCATGCACGCCTCGCCGAACGTAGTCCTCGGATGCACGGACTGCCACACCGGCAACCCGAAGCGCGGCCTCACGATCGATCAAGCGCACCCGAAACCGCTGAACCCCGCATATTGGCCTTCATCGGCGAACCCTCCGAACTCGACGACTTTGCTCAACCACGAATCCGCAGAGTGGATTCAATTTGTGAATCCCGGCGACTTGCGCGTGGCGGATAAAACTTGCGGGCTTTGCCATGGCGAAGTGACTCACAACGTCGGACACTCGATGATGAATCACGGCGCGATGCTGTGGGGCGCGGCCGGTTACAATAATGGAGCAGTGCCGCTAAAAAATGCGTTTGTTGGGCAGGCATACGGGCTTTACGGGCAGGCCCTCAAGCTGGAGGCGCCATTTGAGCCAACAAAAGAGGAGACCCTGAAACACGGATGGCTTCCTGCGATGTTTCCTCTGCCGCGCTTCAATATCAGTATGCCGGGAAACCTATTCCGTATTTTTGAAAAGGGCGGCGCATCACCGCTAGAGCTCGGTAATCCCACGCTAGACGAGCCGCCAGGCAAGCCCGATCGCCGACTAAGCGACCGCGGTCTTGGGACGAAAATCCGCGTCGATCCCGTCGTGCTCGGCGCGCAGAAAACACGACTGCACGATCCGCTGCTCGGCTTTTTCGGCAGCAACGACCGGCCCGGCGATTACCGGAGTTCGGGATGCACGGCATGTCACGTCGTCTATGCAAACGACCGCTCGCCGACAAACTCGGGATGGTGGAGCAAATATGGGAATCAAGGACTGTCGTTCTCGAAAGATCCAACGATGCCCAAGAACGAACGGGGACACCCCATCAAGCACGTATTCACCCGCAGTATTCCCAGCGCGATGTGCATGAACTGCCACATGCACCAAGGCAATCTGTTCGTAAACCCCTACCTCGGAATGGTGTGGTGGGATCAGGAAACAGAGGGGCAGTTCATGTATCCAAATCCAGCGAACCCGCTCGCGGATGACCCGTATTGGCGCGATGGAAAATCGAAGGCCGAAATGCTCAAACAGAAAAACCCGACAGACGCCGAGATGGTGGCCGCAACCCGCTCCAACCCTGAAGGAGCAGCAGCACGTGGACTATGGGGCAGCACGGATTTCCTAGAGAAAGTGAGCGAGCTGAATCCGAAGATGAAGCAAACGCAGTTCGCGGATTACCACGGTCACGGCTGGGTGTTTCGCGCGATATTTAAGCGCGACAAGAAAGGCAACCTCCTAGACCTCGATGATAACAAGTTACAACCCGGCGATTGGAAGAACGCCGTTCATTTAAATGACATCCACATCAAAAAAGGAATGCAGTGCGCCGACTGTCACTTCGACATCGATGTTCACGGGAACGGACTGCTTTATGGCGAACCGCGCGCCGCAACGACGATCATGTGCATCGATTGCCACGGCACCGTGTCTGCACGCCCGACCATGCTCACAAGCGGCCCCGGCGGGACGTGGGACGGTAAATCACGCAAGACGGAGCCGGTCGATTTAAGCAAGTCGGTGACGCCTTGGAAGCCGCGCTTTGAATGGAAAGGAGAGGTCCTGACTCAGAACTCCGTGATGTCGCCTGACATAAGCTGGGAGGTTCCGCAGACCATTGATGTGGTGAACCCGCTATCGTCCAAATACAACGCGAAAGCCGCGCACGCAAAGACGCTGCGACGCGATGGCGAGACATGGGGTGAACTCCCGCCAGCGGGCCAATGCGAGGATAAACTAGCGCACTCCAACGAACGAATGGACTGCCAGATTTGCCACACCGCGTGGGCGACCTCGTGCTTTGGCTGCCATCTTTCCATGAAGGCGAACCAACGTGTGCCGCTGAACAAGTTCGAGGGCACACTCGATAGAAACCTGACAACTTACAACCCGCAGGTCGTGCGCGATGACGTATTCCAACTCGGCATCGACAGCACGGTGAAGAATCACCGTCTAGCCGTGCTGCGCTCCTCTTCCGCCGTCGTCGTAAGTTCGCAAAACGTGAACCGTGAATGGATCTATTCCCAACAGCAGACCGTCAGCGGTGAAGGCTACGCGGGACAGGCTTTCAATCCTCACTTCGCCCACACGACGAGCAGTCGGGGCACGACGAAAAACTGCACGGACTGCCACATGAGCAAAGCCAACGACAACAATGCCTGGATGACCTCGCTGCTCGGCTTCGGCACGGGCACGGTGAACTTCTTTGGCCGTTACGCATGGATCGGCAGCGAAGGCGGAGTCAACGCCGCCATTTGGACCGAATCGGATGAACCACAGGCACCCATTGGCTCGTCATTTCAAAAACTCGCATACTCGGACAATCACGCCAAGCATGTCGCAGGAGGGCGCGAGCTGAAAGTCGGCTACGAGCATCACGCCGGCGAAGTCCGCGATCTCACGCTCCGCAGCGAGTATCTCTACGCCGCTTGCGGGCACGATGGGCTCCGCGTCTATGACGTGGCGAATATCGACAACAAGGGATTCAGCGAACGCTTCCTCACGCAGCCCGTTTCCGCACTCGGGCAAAATACACACGTCAAACTTGCCGACTGCACGAGCGTCGCACTGCCGAGCACGCTGCTGAACGATCCAAAGCGCACACACCTCCCCGAGAACGAAGAACAGCCCATCCACGAAGTCTATGGCTACGTCTTCGCGACGGATCGGAAAGAGGGCCTCGTCATCGTTGATACGACCTGCCTAATGAACGGCGACCCAGCAGACAACTTCCTGAAAAAAGACGCCGTCTTCAACCCCGACGGCAAACTCACCGGCGCAGAATATGCCGTGTGCGCAGGCTCCCGCGTCTTTGTCTGCACGCCTCGCGGCATCGCCGTCGTGGATGTTCGCAATCCGCTAAAGCCACGCCTTGCCGGTGAATACGCAGGCGATTTCCTCCGCGAGCCACGCGCGATTTCCGTGCAGTTCCGCTACGCCTTTGTCACGGATGCCGATGGGCTCAAAGTTCTCGACATCACAGACCCCGTGAAGCCTCGCCCCGTGCGCGGCGCATCCGTCGCGCTCAAGCACGCGGGCAAGCTCTACGTCGCCCGCACTTACGCCTACGTCGCGAACGGTTCGGATGGCCTCGCCATCATCGACGTGGAGAATCCCGAGCAGCCCAAGCTCGACCAAATGTTCACAGCCGATGGCGCGCTCAACGATGTCCATGCCGTGCAAATCGGCAGCGTCGCCGCCAGCATGTATGCGCTCGTTGCCGATGGCAAAAACGGGATGCGCGTCCTGCAACTGATCAGCCCCGACCGAGAGCCCAACAGCTACGGCTTCGGCCCTCGGCCAAAGCCGCTCCTTATCGCCACCTACCGCACCGCCGAGCCCGCCCTCTCCGTGAGTCGTGGCCTCGACCGCGACCGCGTCGTCGATGAAACCGGCGGGCAAACCGTCGTCTTCGGACGCCGTGGCAGTCGCCCATTCCATGTGGATGAAATGAATAAGTTCCTCCGTCACAAAGACGGCGAGCTTTTCAAAGTCGAAGACACGCGGATGAAACTCGTCGAAGAGGAACAGACCATCGCCGGAATTAAAGTGAAAGTGCCTCGCACCGTCCTAGAAACCAAGAACGGCAACCCCATCACCGCTCCAAAATGGCCCGCCCCACCCAAGGTCGAGCAGCCCGCGCCAAAGGCCGAAGCGCTCCCTACCGCCGACCCGCTCCAGCCTACACCAGCGCCAGTCCCGCCAGCGCCGACAGGTAGTCCGTTTAAGCAGTAGCGAGCATCGCCCACGATAAATCGCTCTTCCTCCCTGAGAAATCCCTTGCCGCAAAGGAGGAACGGTCATACACCCCGCATGGGACTGAGAAGATAATTTGAAGTCCACCGTCTGAGCTGGTCGCTGGCACAGGCAGGAATGGAGCCGTTGCTTCCAGGAATAAAACCCCTGAAGTAGCGACAGCGACGCCAGAATGAAATGGACCCAACCGAGCTCTACGGCTGTGGGTCCCACTTAAATACATACCATCCAACTCACTCAAATTCGTGTAAACCAACGCATTCGCGCGCGAGAGGTGCGCGTGATTGTGGCCTCCACCGGCGAACAGCTCGGGGTAATGAAGATCCAAGACGCCCTCAGAGTCGCCCAGCAACATGGGCTCGACCTCGTCGAAGTCGCCGCCAACGCAATCCCACCAGTCTGCCGCATCGTGGACTTCGGTAAGTTCAAGTACGAGCTCGCCAAAAACGAAAAGGAAAAGAAGTCGAATGCGGCCTCCAAAATGAAGGAGATCAAGTTCCGCGTGAACATTGATAAGCACGACTACGACACCAAGCTCCGCCATGCGGAGGAGTTTCTCGACAAGGGAAACAAGGTTCGCATTTTGCTCCAGTTCCGTGGTCGCGAGATGGCCCATAAAGAGATCGGTATGGCCCTGATGAAAAAGATCGAGGCCAACTTGGAATCCATGGGGCACCCGGAATCCATCCCCAAGATGATGGGCAAAAATGTCATCATGACCCTCGTCCCGCTGCCTCCCGGCAAGCGCAAACGCCATTTCTTCAGCGACCACGATGTCGCCGTCGGAGACGATGATGATGAAGGCGACGACGACGAGACGGAGGACGAAGAGGAAGGCGAGGAGTCGAAAGACTAAACACCCGCTCCCAAACGATTTGAAAGCCAAGCTGGCAGACTCTGCGGCTTGGCTTTCTTCGTGTCCGCTTGCCTCTCCGCTCGCGCTCGCTAGGGTCCGCGATCTTTCATGAAACTCACGCCGCTCTCCGCATCCATCGCGTCCATCCTGTCCATCTCCGTCCACGCCGCCGATGTATCCGGCGGCGGATCGAAGTCCGGCGCTCTGAAACCCGCGCCGCGCCAGCCGCTCTACCCGCCAAAGGACACGCCGGAAGCGGTGCAAAACAACTTCCGCAAGGCGAAGCTGCCCGCTGGTTTCTCCGGCGACGTGTGGGCCAGCGAGCCGCTGCTGGCAAATCCCGTGGCGTTTTGCTTCGACGGAAAGGGGCGCATGTTCGTGAGCGAGACGCATCGCTACCGCAGCAGCGTGCTGGATATTCGGCACTACTACTGGATGGTGGAGGACGACCTCGCTTCGCGGAATCAGGACGACTGGCTGGCCTCGATAAAGAAGAACTTCCCGAAGGACTGGCACGAGCTGGAGAAAGAGAGCGAGCTGGTGCGGTTGGTGGAGGACTCGAATGGCGACGGCAAAGCCGATAAATCCAGCGTCTATGCGGACGGGTTCAACTCCGCGCTCGACGGCATCGCCAGCGGCGTCCTGTGGCACAACGACGCGTTGTATTTCACAAATATCCCCGCGCTGTGGAAGCTCACGGGCACCGACAAGGCCGAGAAAAAGGAAGAGCTGCATCGCGGCTACGGCGTCCGCTTTAGCTACACGGGCCACGACTTTCACGGGCTCATCGCGGGGCCAGATGGGCGGCTTTATTTCTCCATCGGCGACCGGGGCGCTTCCATCAAAACGAAAGAAGGCACGAGCATCGAAGTGCCGGATGAAGGCGCGGTCTTCCGCTGCGAGCCGGACGGTTCGCGGCTGGAGCTGGTGATGCGCGGGCTGCGCAATCCGCAGGAGTTGGCGTTCGACGATTACGGGAATCTATTCACTGGCGACAACGACAGCGACCAAGGCGACCGCGAGCGTTGGGTGGCCGTCACCGAAGGCGCGGACGCAGGCTGGCGCATCGGCTACCAGCATCACCCGCTCGGAAAAGAGCACAACCCTTGGCTCGCCGAGAAGATGTGGGAGCCACGCGACGCGAAGAAAAATCAACCCGCTTACATCCTCTCGCCCATCGCGAATCTGCCCGACGGCCCGAGCGGCCTCGCCTACTATCCCGGCACCGGGATGCCGCCGGAATACGCGGGCTCATTTTTCCTCGCGGGCTACAAAGGCAGCACGGCGAAGAGCCAAGTGAGCACCTTCAAAAGCGAGCCCGACGGCGCAGGCTGGAAGCTCACAGGGCTGCATACGTTCATGGATAATGTGCAGGCGACCGACGTGGCATTCGGCCCCGACTCGCGCTTCTACGTGAGCGCGTGGGATGAAGGCTGGGAGCGCAGCGACCAAGGCCGCATCTACCGCCTCAGCCACGAAGCCGCGCGCACGGCGCAGGCAGTACAGATTGCGGAGGTGCAGAAGATTTTGGGCGAGGGATTCAAGCAGCGGACGCCGGACGAGCTGGTGAAATTGCTCGCGCATGGGGACCAGCGTGTGCGGCTTGGGGCGCAGTGGGAGTTGGCGGGCAGGCTTCTTTGGCTCGGCGCAAACTCGGCGAAAAATCCAAAATTCGTTCCAACTGCTGAGCAGGAAGCAAAGAATGCAGAAGCCGTGAAAGTATTTACATTGCTCGCGAAAACCATTGAGGATGGAGTGGGGAAAGAAGAGGCGACGATTGCTCGTCTCCACTGCATGTGGGCGATAGAGCAACCATCATACATGCGGGATCGATACCGCTCGGTGATGGGCTATGTGAAACCGGAAGACCTCGCGTCGCTTATGTACAACGACCCGTCGGAGCACATTCGAGCAGCGTGCTTCAAACAACTTGCCGGGTATCGAGTGGTGTGGACGCAGGGTACGACCGAAGCGGTTGCGAAGCATCTTAAAGACAAATCCCCGAAGGTCCGCTTTGCCATCACAATGGCGATTGCGGAGCGTGGCGATGAAACTGCGTTTCCACATATTTTAGCCATGCTGAAAGAAAACGATGGGAACGACTTGTATCTTCAGCACGCTGCCGTCGTTGCCCTATCCAAAATCGCACATCAGCATCGGCGCGGCTTGAGTGAGCTGGCAGGCTTTATCAAAGATGAATCGAAAGCGGTCAGACTGGCTGCATTGCTTGCTCTACGGCATCTCGGTGAAACTTCGCCGACGGGAAATCGAGCGGACCTCGCGCAAGCGTATCCGCAATGGAAAGAAGCCTCGGTTAATGCGCAGGAGCAAATTACTGTTTTCCTCACAGACAAAGACCCCGCGCTCGTCCGCGAGGCGGCGATTGCAATTAACGATGCGCCGATTCCTTCGGCGCTTCCGGCGCTGGCGAAGCGGCTCATCATCCGGCAACCCGAGGGTGGCAATGCGCCTTCGCAGATTGGCCCGAATCCTACGACCGACGAGCCGTTTCTCATCCGGGCGCTGAATGCGAACTTCCGCGTCGGCGGGACGGATGGGGCGAACTCGCTGGCGACTTATGCGGCGCGGGCGAAGAACGAGGGCATCCGCGTCATCGCGCTGAACATGTTGGCGCACTGGGCGAAGCCGCCGCAGCGCGATTACATCACGGGCACCTTCCGCCCGATGCCGGAGCGCGGCGCGGCGGAGGCGGCGTTCCAGCTTAATCTCGTCGCGGCGGATTTGCTCGGCACTCCATCCGAGAAGATCGTCATCGCCACTTGCGAGGCGCTGGCGGCGAATGACGTGAAGACTTCCTCGACGCATCTGCTCGCTGTTTTGCGCAACGAGAAGGCGTCGCAAAAATCACGTCTCGCGGCGCTGGATGCGCTGGCGAAACTCGCAACGCCGGAGTTTGAGACGGCGCTCATCGTCGCCGGTGCAGACGCAAATACCGCGCTGAAAACCGCCGCCAGCAAGCTCATGGGCAAGCGCACGCCGGACCTCGCAGCGACGCAACTCATCGCCGCGTGGGCCAGCGCCGATGCCGGACAGAAGCAGGACATCGCCAGCCCGCTCGGAGATACGAAGAGCGCGAAAGCGGGCGAGTTCCTCGCACGGCTTTCGGGCAACCTCTCCAATGAACCCGCCGAGGCGCATCTGGAAATCATCGAGGCCGTCGAGAAACATGCAGCATCCTCCGGCCCGGCGAAAGCAGCTCTCGCAGGCCGCGCCGCCGCGCTCGGCGAACTCGTTAAAACCAATCCAGTCGCGCCATTTCAGATCACGCTCAGCGGCGGCGACAAGGAAGCGGGCGAGAAGCTCTTCAAAGAACACCCCGTCGCCGCGTGCCTGCGCTGCCACAAAATCGCGAACAGCGGCGGCGACGCCGGGCCGGACATGACGGACTTCGCAAAGACGCACGACCGCGCCTACATCTTGGAGAGCATCGTGAACGTGAACGCGAAGATCGCGCCGAACTTCCAGATGGTTATCCTCACGATGAAGGACGGCAACGTGAAGGCGGGCACTTTGAAGAGCGAAGAGAACGGCGTGCTGACGCTGGCGAATCCGGGGATGCCCGCCGAGCAGGTGAAAGCAGCCGACATCGCCAAGCGCGACAACGCGCCGAGCGGGATGCTGCCGAACCTCGCCGACCTCCTCACCAAGCGCGAACTGCGCGACATCATCGAGTATGTCAGCTCGCTGAAGTAGCTTAGAAGCGGGAAAATGCGGCCAATCACGGACCATGCAGCCTGTCGGCGACAGGAGTGTCGCCGCTCCCATCGCGCAGCCCTTCGGTAGTTCATACGTCTCGCCGCATATTCCGCATTGTTTTCCCCACGCCTCGCCGGGCACAGTGCCGGCATGTCTGAATCCATCATATCCACCGCGCTCGAAGTCGCCATCGCCGCTGCGCGTGAGGCTGGGGCAAGTCTTCGCAGCTACTTTGGCAAAGTGGCCGAGGTCAACGAAATGCTCGCGCACGACATCAAGCTCGCGCTCGATGTCGAGACGCAGGACCTCATCACCGCGCGGCTGCTCGCGCAGTTTCCCGACCACGCGATTTACGGCGAGGAAGGGCTGGCGGGGAATCAGGACAGCGATTGGCAATGGATCGTGGACCCGATTGACGGCACCGTGAACTACTTCTACGGCATCCCGCATTACTGCATCAGCATCGCCCTGCGGCACATGGGGACAATCCAACTCGGCGTCATCTACGACCCACAGCGCGACGAACTGTGGCAGACCGTCATCGGCGGCCCTGCGTTTCTCAACGGGCAGCAGATCGCCGTCAGCCCGCGCACGTTGCTCTCGGATGCCGTCGTATCCGTCGGCTTCTCCAAGACCGTCGCCACCATCAACGCCGGCCTCGCGCTTCTCCCCCGCTACATCCAGAGCGTGCGCAAATGCCGCCTCATGGGCAGCGCCGCCCTCGACCTCGCCTACGTCGCCTGCGGGCGCTACGACGCCTACATCGAGCAGAGCGTCAGCCTTTGGGATGTCGCCGCCGGCAAGCTCCTCGTCGAGAACGCGGGCGGTGCATTTGAAATGACCACGCGCGCCGACAATCCCGACAAAATCTCCGTCCGCGCATGGAACGGCAAAATCAAACTCCTCCCACAAGAATGACGCTCGTCGGACTCGGATACGATGTCCATCGCTTCGCCGAAGGACGCAAACTCATCCTCGGCGGCGTGGAAATCCCCTACGCTCTCGGGCTCGACGGGCACAGCGATGCCGACGTCCTCTGCCACGCCATCGCCGACGCCATCCTCGGCGCAATCGGCGAAGCAGACATCGGCCACCACTTCCCCAATACCGACCCCGCCTGCAAAGGTATGGACTCGCTCGAAATCGTCCGCCGCGCCGTAGAACTCGTGCAGCAGCAAGGTGGGCGGCTCATCAACATCGACTCCACCCTCGTCGCCGAAGCTCCAAAAATCGCCCCCCATCTCACCGCGATGAAAGCGAACCTCGCCCGCGTCCTCGCACTCCCCGAAAAGCGCATCGGCATCAAAGCCACCACCAACGAACGCATGGGCTTCCTTGGGCGAAAAGAAGGCGTCGCCGCCATGGCCGTCGCATCCGTGGAGATGCCGGAGTAAAGCCATGCCGAGCGCGGGCTACCGAGGACGCATCGCCCCCTCCCCCACGGGCTACCTGCACCTCGGCCACGCCCGCACATTCGAGATCGCACAAGCCCGCTGCCGCGCCGCAAACGGCACCCTCATCTACCGCAACGACGACCTCGACGGCCCCCGCTGCCGCCCCGAATTTGCCACCGCCGCGATGGAAGATTTGCGCTTGTTCGGCATCCGCTGGGACGAAGGCCCCTTCTCCCAAAGCGAACGCCTCCCACTTTACCGCGACGCCTTCGAGCGCCTCCGTGCCGCTGACTGGCTCTACCCCTGCCGCTGCTCGCGCAAAGAAATCGCCGCCGCCCTCTCCGCTCCACACCTTGGCGACGAAGAACCACTCTACCCCGGCACCTGCCGCAGCGCAGACCCGACCATCCCTCGCCCCGGCACGAACTGGCGCTTCCGCGTCCCCGATGGCGACGAAGTGCGCTTCCACGACGGACACTTCGGCGAGCAAAAAGCCACCGCTGGTCGCGACTTCGGCGACATCCTCGTGTGGCGAAAGGACGACTTCCCCAGCTACCAGCTCGCCTGCGTGGTGGACGATGCGCTTCTCCGAATCACCGAAGTCGTCCGAGGCGCAGACCTCATCGGCAGCACCTTCCGCCAACTCCTCCTCCACGCCGCCCTCGGCAATCCCGCTCCCTCATTTTACCACTGCCCACTCGTCACCGACGAACACGGCCACCGCCTCGCCAAGCGGCACGACGCCATGAGTCTCCGGGTGCTGCGAGCAGCAAAGTGAACGCGCCTACTTTTTGGCAGCCCACGCTTCGTCAGCTTTTTTGAGCTGCGCGTCGTCGCAGCCAAATGCCTTCAAAATGCCGCGTGCCATGATCTTGTCGCCTTCATAGTTCATGTGAACGCCGTCGCCGGTGACGGTGTTTTTCCCCGGCTTGTTCTCGGCTTTGATGCGCTCTTGGAACATTGCGTTGAGGTCAGCCAGCGGCGCTTTGCGCTCGGCGGCGAGGGCGCGAAGGAAGTCGTTATAAGCGGCGAGCTTCTGGTTCTCCGGGCTCTCCAGGTCTTCCTTGATGATGGTCGCCGTGGTGACGACGACCTTCACCTCCGCAGCGGCTGCTTTGTCGAGGATGGCGGTGATGTTCTTTTTGTAGTCGTCAATCGCCACGCCATTCTTGCCATGCCACACGTCATTCACTCCGCAGCTCAGCGTCATCCATTGCGGCTTTTTAGAAAGAACGTCACGCTCGACCCGGGCGAGCATGTCGTTGGATTTGTGCCCGCTGATTCCCGCCGGGACAGCTTCCGCGGTAACACCGTTGGCGGCGAGGCCGTCGATGACGAGGTGGACGTAACCCTTTGGATTTCCCCATCCACCCTCCGTGATGGAGTCGCCGAGGAAGCCGATTTTCTCACCGCTTTTCACGATGATGTCTGCGGAAGCGGTGGTGGCGAGCATGGCGGCGGTGGCGACGAGGAGCTGGGCCGAGGAGCGGAAGATATTCATAAGGCACGCACCCTCAGCCAATCGTCGTTGCAACAGCAAGAGGGAACATCCGAGGCCTCGGCAGGCCATCACCTCACCTCGCGGCGACGGGGGCGTCCATTTCTTGCGCGAGGGATTCTACGGCGGAGAGTTCTTCCACGTAGAAGACTTCGCACGCGCCGTTGCCGGTGTCGTCGCGGCGGAGGGAGCTGTTCCATGTGCTGCCGTCGGGGTTACTGGCGTTCACGAGATAGCCGCGCATGGTCACGATGTGGCCGGGGATGAGCGAGCGGACGGCTTTGCGGACGGCGGGGTTGGCGGCGATGATGTGGTTGTTCGCGGCGCTGCACATGATTTCGTCGGGCGGGATGGCGGGCTGATCGCTCCATTTGTAAAAGAAGAAGCGGTTGCTCATGGAGAAGGTGAATTGGTCGAGGATGGCTTGGTCGCTCATGCGCCCCCAGCCGACGGCGACATCCATGGGCACGAGGTCGCTGCCGAATCCGCTGCGGTATTTTTTGGTCCCGAGGACTCTGCCCCGGAGTTGGTAGGCGGCCATCGGGCGGAGCTTCCAGCCTTCGACATCGGGGAGGGAGCCTTTCGCGAGTTCTGTCTGCGCGGGTGGCCTCGGAACGAGCACGCCGGGCTGGTGATGGATGGAGCGCCAAGGGTTCCACGCCCAGCCGCAAGCGACGAGAGCGACGATGAGTGCGAGCTTGGCGATTCCCTGGAATTTCACGCCACCACAGCAAGCAATGCCGGTGCCAGCGGGAAGGACTCTACTCTTTGCCTTCCCAGAAAAACTCCACGGGCATCTCGATGTCCGGGTGGACGCTTTGATGGACAGGGCAGCTCAGGGCAGCGCGCTCCAGCGCCTCGCGGTGCGGGTGGTTTTGGGAAAGTGGGGCGCGGATTTCGATCGCGAGTTTGCCGATGCGGCGGATGGGGGCGGTGATCATTTCTTTGCGCACTTTTACGCTCAGCCCACGCAGGTCGATGGCGTGGCGCTCGGCGAAGATGCCCATGATGGTGGCCATGCAGGTGCCGAGGGCGGTGGCGACGAGGTCGGTGGGCGAGAAGCTTTCGCCTTTGCCTTGGTTATCAATGGGCGGGTCGGTGATGAGGGTGGCGCCGCTGGGGCCGTGCGTGGCGCGGCAGCGGAGGCTGCCCTCATAGACGGTGGTGATTTCGACGAAGTGTGTGCTCATCCCGCTGTCTTACGGGATGACTACCACTGCGCGCGAGCGGCGAGTTTTGCAAAAGGCGCGGGGCCATCCGTGGAGTAGCTGCGGTCAACGCGATGGTAGTCCCATTCGCGCTCGATGCTGACGCCCGCGGAGGCTTCGAGCGTCCAACTACCGCGCGTCCACGTCGCGCCGAGCGATGCGCGCTTGTCGCTGTAGCTCACGACTGCACCGCTGATGCGTGGGTCGCTGGCACGTTCATCCGTGCGGAAAGCACCGCCTGCCAATTCCGCACTCAGCCAAAGCGTGAGGTCTTCGCTGGCGACCCATGTAAGGCGCGGCTCTGGCGGGAGCGCCGTGAGAATCAAGCGGTCGTTGATTTTCCAAATGAACCCCGGCCCACCGACAATCGGGTGCTCCTCCATCGCATCAAACCGCCCGGCCAGCGCGAGGGTGAAGCGGCTCGTCACCGGGAAGCCGATGCCGAATTGCACAGGGCAATTCCACGCATTCGAGGCGATGCGGTTTTCAAAATGAACGCCGGGCCGCGCATCAATGAGCACGCCGACTTGTCTGCCGATGCGATACTCCAGCGCCACGATTGCCGCGATCCGCTGAAGGCGCGCAGGCAGCGGGAAGGTGCCCGAATGGTTAAACTCAAAGCGCTCGTAGTCCATCCCCAGCCGCAACTGCCACTGCCCGCCGTTGCCGTCGAGAAGGTGCAGGCCAGAGAGCGGGCGCACGACGCCGAGCTGGAGCCGCCCGCTCCAAACTGAACCACTCCCCTTCCCCACGCCGCCCTCGTAATCCGCCTCGCCGACATACGCGGATTCCCCGGTGAAAAAAGTGTGCGTGCTCAAGTCCCGCGGAGGCTCAATCTTGGTCATGGGCGCTCCAGCAGTTGCAGAAAGGGTGAGAGCGAAAAGAGCGAGCGGTTTCATAGAGAGTGGGCCTTAACAGCAATGCGTACGGAATAGCAACCCCCGCAATCTCGTCGAAAGTTCTTCTTTTTCTTTGCCGCTCTTTCCGATTTGCTCCGAACGCATGTCCACAGAAACCACTATCAAACCGCTCTATAACTCCAAGAACCCGTTCCAAGCCCGCCACACGGTGAACTTCAAACTCACCGGCGAACATTCGGAAAAGGATACACGGCATCACGAAATCTCGCTCGCAGGATCGGGGCTCGTTTACGAAGTCGGCGACGCACTGGCGCTCAAATGCACGAATAACCCCGAACTCGTCGAACTCACCATCCAGACCCTCGGCTGCACGGGCGACGAGACCGTGAAGGTCAAGGACGTAGAAAAGCCTCTCCGCGATGCGCTTTTCAACGATTACACGATTCATTTCGTGGAAAAGAAATTCCTCGCAAAAGCCGCCGAGAAAGGCGCGACGAAACTCGCCGAACTGCTCAAGCCCGAGAACGCTGCGGCCCTCGCGGAATACACCACCGCACGCAACGCCACCCGCGACTACGTGGACATCCTACGCGAGTTCCCCGAGGTAAAGTTTTCGGCGCAGGAGTTCTGCGACCACCTTCGCGTCCTCGCCATCCGCCTGTATTCGATTTCCTCGTCGCTCAATGCGCACCCGGAATCCGTGCATCTCACCGTCGCCACCGTCCGCTGGCAGGCCCACGGGCGCAAGCGCGGCGGCGTCTGCTCGACATTCCTCGCGGAGCGTTGGAGCGGCGATATGACAGCGGGCGTCTTTGCCCAGACGCAGAAGCATTTCCGTCTGCCGGACGACAAGAATACGCCTGTCATCATGTGCGGCCCCGGCACTGGTGTCGCGCCGTTCCGCGCCTTCCTCGAAGAACGCGAAATCAGCGGCGCAAAAGGCGCGAACTGGCTCTTCTTCGGCGACCAACGCCGCGAGCAGGATTTCTTCTACCGCGAGCAGATGGAAGGCTGGGTGAAAAACGGCCTCCTCTCACGTCTCGACCTCGCATTCTCCCGCGACCAAGCGGAGAAAATCTACGTCCAAAACCGGATGCGCGAGCAAGGCGCGGAGCTGTGGAAATGGATCAATGACGGCGCATACTTCTACGTCTGCGGCGACAAGAACAAGATGGCAGCCGACGTCCATGCGGAACTCATCAACATCGCCCAGACGCACGGCGGCAAGAGCCCCGAGGAAGCGAAGGCATTCATCGAAGAAACCTTCATGAAGACCGAGAAACGCTACCGCCGCGACGTTTACTAAGAGCGTCCCATTTCACCCGCAAAGGCCGCGAAAACGTTCACCGTTTTTCGCGGCCTTTCGCGTATCAAAACCACATTGATGAACCCGCTCTCCGCTCTCTCGCTCGTCACTTTCGTCTCGCTCACCTCGGCAGCGGAACCGCGAGTGGTCGCCTACGTCCCGAACTGGATCGATGTGGAAGCGTTTGCTGAAGGGATCGACTACGCGAAGCTGACGCACATCAACATCGCCTTCGAGAATCCGGTGAACGACGCGGGAGATATTTCTTTCAGCAAAAAGAACGACGCCCTCATCGCAAAAGCCCACGCGAATGGAGTGAAAGTGCTGCTGTCCATCGGCGGCGGTTCCGCGTCGGGTGACGGGGTGATGAAGGCGCGCTACCTCACGCTCCTCGCCGAGGAAAAGCGCGCGAAGTTTGCGACAAAGCTGGCGGAAGCGGTGTCGGCGCACGGGCTGGATGGGCTGGATGTGGACATCGAAGGACCGTCGATCACCAAGGACTACGGCCCGTTTATCCACGAACTCGCGATGGCGTTGAAGCCGCGTGAGAAACTGCTGACGTGTGCGCTTTCCAAAGGCTACGGCGGGGAGCAAGTGCCGGATGCTGCGTTGGGCGAATTCGATTTTGTGAACATCATGGCCTACGACGCAACAGGACCGTGGAACCCGAAGGAACCGGGGCAGCACTCGTCGCTAGAGTTTGCGAAACGCAACGTCGCCTACTGGATAGAGCGCGGTTTGCCGAAGTCGAAGGCGGTGCTCGGCGTGCCATTTTATGGCTACGGATTCGGCACGGCATTCAAAAAGCGCGATTACCCTTACTCGGGGATTTTGGCCGAGTTCCCCGGCGCGGAGAATGCCGACGAGGCGGGGAGCACGGTCTATTATAATGGAGTGCCGACGATTCGCGCGAAGGCCCGGTTTGTCGCGGAAGAGGGGCTGGGCGGAGTGATGATCTGGTCGCTGGACTACGATGTGAAAGGCGAACGCTCGCTGCTCTCGACGATCCACAGCGCACTCGTGCCGACTCGCTAGCGAGCGCTCGGCAACTGCGCGGAGTACCTACTTCAGCAGCCGCGCGAGGTAGCGCCCGGTGTAGCTCGCCTTCACTTTCGCCACGTCTTCCGGCGTGCCTTCCGCCACGATTTGGCCGCCGCCGCTGCCGCCTTCGGGGCCCATATCAATGAGCCAGTCGGCGCTCTTGATGACTTCGAGATTGTGCTCGATGACGATGAGCGTGTTGCCGGCGTCGCGCAGTTTCATCAGAACTTCGAGGAGCTTGTGGATGTCGGCGAAATGCAGACCGGTCGTCGGCTCGTCGAGGATATAGACGGTGCGGCCTGTGGCCCGCTTGGAAAGCTCGGCAGCGAGCTTGATTCGCTGAGCTTCGCCACCGCTGAGGGTCGTCCCGTTTTGTCCGAGGTGGAGGTAGCCGAGGCCCACGTCTTCCAGCGCGGCGAGCTTGTCGTGGATGTTTGGGATGTTGCGAAAAAAGGTCGCAGCCTCGTCCACCGTCATATCGAGGATGTCTGCGATGTTTTTGCCTTTGTACGTGATTTCGAGCGTCTCGCGATTATAGCGGCGACCCCGACAGACTTCGCATTCCACATAGACGTCGGCGAGGAAGTGCATCTCGATCTTTTTCACGCCGTCGCCTTCGCACGCTTCGCAGCGCCCGCCTTTCACGTTGAAGGAAAAGCGTCCCGCTTCGTAGCCGCGAACGCGCGATGCGGGCAGGCCCACAAAGAGTTCGCGGATCGGGCCGAACGCGCCGGTGTATGTCACGGGATTGCTGCGCGGAGTGCGCCCGATGGGCGCTTGATCAATGACGATAGCCTTGTCGAGTTCCCCGAGCCCAACGATGGCGCGGTGCTGGCCGGGCTTGTCTTTGCTGCGGTAAAAATGGCGGAACAGCGCACGGCGCAAGATGTCATCCACGAGCGTGCTTTTCCCGCTGCCGCTGACTCCGGTGACGCACGTAAAGCAGCCGAGCGGGAACTTCGCGGTGACGTGCTGGAGGTTGTTCTCCGTGGCTTCCGTGATCTTCAGCCACAGCCCATCTCGCGGGGCGACGCGCTTTTTCGGCACGGGGATTTTTGTCGTCCCGGCGAGGTATTGTCCGGTGAGGGAAGTCTCGCACTTTGCCACCTCCTCCGGCGTGCCTTGCGCGGTGATGTGTCCGCCGTGCTTGCCCGCGCCGGGGCCGAGATCAAGGACGTGGTCGGCGGCGCGGATGGTGTCTTCATCGTGCTCGACGACGATGACCGTGTTCCCCAAGTCTCGCAGCCGCCGCAGCGTGGCGATGAGCCGATCATTGTCGCGCTGATGCAGCCCGATGCTCGGCTCGTCGAGCACGTAGAGGCACCCCGCCAACCCGCTGCCAATCTGCGTCGCGAGCCGGATGCGCTGCGCCTCGCCGCCGCTGAGTGTGCCACTTTCCCGGTCGAGCGAGAGATAGCCGAGCCCGACTTCTTCCATAAATGCGAGGCGGTTTCGCACCTCGCGGACGATCTCAACGGCGATAATGTGGCCCTCCTTATTCAGCACGAGATGCTCGATGAACCACTTCGCCTCGCTCACCGAAAGCTGGCAAAACTCGCGGATACTTTTCTCGCTCTCCGCGCTCGCAATCGTCACCGCCAAAATCTCCGGGCGGAGCCGCGCGCCTTTGCACACCGAGCACACGCGGCGGGCCATGTAGCCGCGAATGCGGTGGCGCGACAGCTCGCTCTCCGTCGTGTCGTAGAGATTCTGCATGTGCGGGACGATGCCCTCGAACGGCTTTTTCGCCGACTCCCGCTTGCTCCCTTCGCCCCAAGTGAACTCGATCTCCCGCTCGCCCGTCCCGTGCATCAGCGCCGTGCGAAACTCCTCGCTCAACTCGCTCCACGGCACGTCCATCTTCTGCCGGAACGCTTTGCACAGGCTCGTCAAAATGCCCGTGTAGTACCCCGCCAAGCTCTTCGCCGCCTTCGCCCACGGCACCACCGCGCCCTCCGCGAGCGACAACTCCACATCTGGCACGAGCAACTCCGCATCCATGCACTGCTCCGCGCCGAGCCCCTCGCACTCAGGGCAAGCGCCGTAGTGGCTGTTAAAAGAGAAGTGCTTCGGCGTCAGCGGCGGCAGCGTGAAGCCTGTGTCTGGGTCGGCAAAATGCGTGGAGTATTTCACGTCCGCCCATTTCCCCGCCTCATCGCGCAAGACCACCAACTTCCCCTCCCCCCACTTCAGCGCCGTGCCCACGCTATCCGCCAGACGTTGACGAAAACCTTCCCGCACCACGAGCCGGTCCACGACGATCTCGATCCGGTGGCGCTTCGTTTTCTCCAGCTTCAGCGGCGCAGTGCCAAGCTCGACGATCTCCCCGTCCACCCGCACGCGCACAAAGCCCTCGCGCTTCACCTTCTCGATCACATCGCGAAACTCGCCCACTTCATTTTGCACAATTGGCGCGAGCACCATGAGCTTCGTCCCCTCCGGCCACGCGACCACCACATCCACGATTTGCTGCGGCGTCATGCGCCGAATCACGCGTCCCGTCGTCGGCTCATGTGGCACGCCGACGTTTGCAAACAACACGCGCAGATAATCGTAAATCTCCGTCGTCGTCGCGATGGTGGACCGCTGGTTGCCGCCCGACGAACGCTGCTCAATCGCAATCGCCGGCGACAGCCCATCAATGTGCTCCACGTCCGGCTTCTGCATCTGGTCGAGAAACTGCCGCGCATACGCCGAGAGCGATTCCACATACCGCCGCTGCCCCTCCGCATAGAGCGTATCGAAAGCGAGCGACGACTTGCCCGAGCCACTCAGCCCCGTGATGACGACGAGCTTCTCACGCGGGATTTCCAGCGTGAGGTTTTTCAAATTATGTTGGCGCGCACCAACGATGCGGATGACAGAAGAGGCCATGACGCCAAGAAAGCAGGTGCGCAAAGGCGGGGCAGTATCTTATTTGAACGGAAGGGTGAAGCGTTTCAGAAAAGGTCGTCGAGTCGGCGGAGGATGGATTCGGGGCTTTGGCGAAGATCGAGGACTGCTTGAACAAAAAGACGTTCGCCTTCCACGGTAAAAAAGACGCCCAATGGATAGCCGTGCATCACGAGTCGGCGAATGCGCCCGGCAAATGCGGGAGCCGATTCAGGGTGCTGGCTCAACTGCTGTAAGACCGCATCGAAATGATGGTAAAACTCGTCAGCCGCATCTGAATCTCGGGCTTCGAGCTTCGCGAATATCGTCAGCGTGTCGTTTTCCGCACCAGCGAGAATTACTATGGTCGGCATTGCCTGAGCCGTTCGATTCGCGCCTTTACCTCATCCCACGTCTTGGCAGTTTCGGGGTGCTGCCGATAGTGCGCCATTCGGGCTTCCAGCAGCGCGACGATGGCGGCGTTGCTTTCATCATCGTCGCGAGGCAGCCATTGCTCCCACAGTTCTTCGACGAGTTGTGTGCGCTGCTGCGAGTTGAGCTGCATGACTGCTGGAAGCGTTTCGAGAATCATGCGTGACGCTTACGCTGCGGTAGTCGCATTTGCAAGGCCGTGGTGGCTCGGGGCAAACGTCCGCTAAATGCCGATGGTATGTGTTGGACCACGGGAACCCCTTCGATTTGCAAATTATGAACGCCGATCAGCCCAAAGCTGCGAGGAACGAGTTATCCTGGGGCATGCTTCCCCGTGCCACTTAGCCCGCGTGATGACGAGGAGCTTCTCGCGCGGGATTTTTATTTAGCCGGCATCTGGCTACTCGGCTTTGAGCCGGATGCGGCGGTATTCCATGGTGCCGCGATCGGCTTCGAGGCCGATGGGGCCGGTCTCGGGGAGCTTGAGCGCGGCTTCTAGGACTTCGCCGTTGCAGGTGCAATGGGCGACGCCGTCTTTGACGACGACGACGATTTGATTCCAGTCCCGCGCTTTGTAGGACTTGAGTTCTTTGTAGGGGCCGGCGACGAGGTAATCGCGACACTGGAGCTGCGGCTTGCGGATGAAGATGCCGCTGTCTGCGTTGACGGAGGCGCGGAATTCGAGGCGGAGCTCGAAGTTGGTGGGGAAGAGCTTGGTGGTGTAAAGTTGGCGAAGGTGCGGGCCGCGTTTTTCGTCAAACGGGTTCACGACGAGCATCCCGTCCTTGGCGGTGTAGCGACCGTCGGAGGCTTCGAGCTTCCCGTCGAAGATCTCTTTCTCGTTGTAGGACCATCCGGTGAGGTCTTTGCCATTAAAGAGCGAGACGAAGCCGGGCTCGAGGGTGAACTCTTCGGCCCGGAGAGCGGCTGCGGTGGCGCTGAGGATGATGGATGCGAGAAATGTTCTGCGTTTCATAGGACGCGGAGTATGCCGGGCGGGGAAATCGTGGCACGCAAAATATCCGACGCATTTTACGCAACGCCAGCCACCGTCTCCACCCAGCGCGCCCAGAGCCAGCAAAGATCGGAAAGGCGATTGAGATACCGGGCGACGCTGTCGGAAGCCGGGAATCCGCGCTCGCGCAGTTCCCACACGGCGCGCTCGGCTCGGCGACAGGCGACGCGCGCACCGTCGAGCATCGCGCTCCCTTGCGTCGCGCCGGGGGTGGCCCAATGTTTGAAGGAGATCTTTTTCCCTTTCTCCAAGTCATCGATCAGCGCGGTGAGGCGATCGACCATTTGCGGGGTGACGAATTGAAATCCTTTCTCCGCATACCTCGCATGGTCCTCAGCGGCGCAGGCCAGTTCGCCCATCAAAATGACGAGCTCCTTTTGGATGCCGAGGATCTCGCTCGTGAGCTCAAGGTCTTCATTCCAAGCGCGAGCGAGGCCGAGCGCGACATTTAGTTCATCGCACGCGCCGTAAGCGGCGACGCGCGCGTCAGTCTTCGGCACGCGCCGGTTAAACATCAGGCCCGTGGTTCCATCATCTCCCGTTTTTGTCGCAATAGACATGTGGTGAATACGTCGCCCAAGCCGTTGCGGTGCAATCTATTTTCCCGCGTAAAGAGCACGGAGATCCGCGACTCCCCGCGCCGTTCACTTCACCTCGATCTCCCCGACGTCGAAGCCGCCCGCTCCTTTCGCTCCGAGGGGGCTGTAAAATATCAGAGCGGCTTTGTATTTCCCCGCTGGGATGTTGGGGTGCAAGGCCGTCCATGTCTCGACGAACTGCCCGAACTCTACGCCGGGGAGCGCCGGACCTTTGAGGATGTAGTAGCTGTCGCCGCTCGCGCTTTGCAGCCACACTTTCAGCCACGGGAAAGTGGTGCGTTCGTTGCCGAAGTCCCACGTCAGATTCCAGTTCAGCACGTCATCGCCAACAGGCGGAGCGGGCACTAAGGAGATGAGCTGCGTCTGTGCATCCAGCCGGCGCGGCGTGCCCATGGGTGCAGCACTGCGCACGGGCTCCACACGCCGAAAGTGCGCGCAGGCGTTGCGCTGTGTGGCGGGGAAAAGGGCGGAGTCTTTCAGCCAGCGGTGCATCAGCGTATCGGAGGATGGAATCACCTCCCCCGTCTTGAGCACTTGCATCTGCGGATGAAGCGATCCGGCATCCAGATTGAACGTCCACGCATCCGCAAAATCCACGAGCGCGTGGTCCGTCGGCCAAGGCACGTAACGAGTTCCGCCGAGCGTTTTGAGACCCATGAGCACGAGCTGGAGCGACTGTACCTTCTCGCGCTTTGCGACGTGCGAGAGGATGCCGAGGCTAGCTGTCACGCTGGCATCCGCAGGCACCGCCGCTACGAGGCTCGCGTGGACTCGGCTGGCACGCCAGTTTGCGCCAGCGGTGGCGATGGTGTGGCCAACCCAGTGCATCGGGCCGAACCAAAGCTGCGTAATCACGCACGCCGTGATCATGTAAGTCGCCATCGCATCGCGCCAGAAAAGCCGCGCCGAAGCCTCCGCCGCTGCAAACCACATCAGCGCCACCAGCGGCGCTCCGTAGTGCCAGTAAATCTGCCATTCCGACAGGCGGGACGACAGCAAGTGCTGGAGAAAAAGCGGTGCCGCAATGACGAGCCAGCGCAGCCGGAGCACCGGCAGGAAGAGAAACGGAATGAGCAATCCCGACACGAGCTTGCCCCCCGTGACTCCCTGCCAGAGCGCGCCGAACGCCTTGCCCGTCACCAGCGCGCCCTCATCGTTGCGCAAGTGCGCGTACAGGCTCCCGTAATCCACGCTCCCTCCGTTCCATTTGGGCGCGAGCCAAAGTCCGTAGGCTAAGACCCAGCCGAGCGCCAAAGCTCCAGGGAGGATGTTTACCGCCATTTGCCATTCGCGGCCTCGCCGCTGTTCCAGCACCCAATGCACGGCGCACATCCACGCCAGCATCAGCGCCACGTTCTCCTTGCACATGAGCGCCAACAGGAACCACAGAAAATGGAGCCCCGTCATCTGCCGCAATCGTGCTTCCAGCATCAGCAAAATGAACGGCGCAGCCAGCGTCTCTGGGTGAAATTCGTGCAGTCCGGCAAACCCCGTCGCCGGTGCCAGCAACACCGCCAGTGCTAGGCCCACGCTTGCTCGCGGGCTGAACTCCATCGCCGCAGCGATGCGATACGCGGTGAACGGCATCGTCCCCAGCAAGACCGTCTGGATGCCCACGAGCATCATCGGATGCTTCCAAATCCAGAAGAACGGCAGGAGCAAAAACACAATCGGCTCCGCGTGATTGCCCATGATGGACGTATTGAGCAGCGATACGTTTGCGTGTCCGTGCAAAGCCTGCCAGAGCCCTTGCACGTAGAACGCCAAATCGAACGTCTGATACTGAAACGTCTTCCACCGGAACCACGAATCCGCGAGGACGGTGGTGCAGAAAATCAGTGCGGCCCACCAAATGGTGCGCGGCGATTGTCGGGTCGGCTCATACATGTCGCGCAGCTTCTACGGGATGCCCGCGCGAATTGCCAACGTCCTCATTCGCCATTCTTTCGCTGCGTCACATCGAGGAAGTAGCGCTCCAGGTTTTGCTGGGGCCGCCCTTCGCCCACGACGCGCCCTCCCTCTGCTGCAACGCGCGCCTTGAACTCCGCCACCAACTTGGGCGACACATTCTCCAGCACGAGCTCGGTCTGATTCTCGATCGCGATCAAATCATCCAGCGCCCCCTCGCGGATTAGTTCTCCCCGATTCATGATCCCAATGCGGTCGCAAATCTCCTGCACCTGACTCAGCAAATGAGAGCACAGCAGCACGGTGATTCCGCGTTCCTTAAACTTCAAAATCAAATCCCGAATCTCGTGCGAGCCCGTCGGGTCCACGCCCGCCGTCGGCTCATCCAAGACCAGCAGACGAGGCTCCTGCACAAGCGCCTGCGCCAGCCCGATGCGTTGGAGCATCCCCTTCGAGTAGCCGCCCACGCGTCGGTCCTTCGCATCTTCCAAGCCGACGAGCGCCAGTAGTTCCTTCGTCCGCGCTTCCAAAAGTTTGCCGCCAAGCCCGCACAGCTTTCCGTAAAAGTGCAGTGTCTCTTTTCCCGTCAGGAACTTATAAAAATACGGGTTCTCCGGCAAGAAACCCACGGCCTCCCGGCTCTCCACATCCCGGCTATCTTTGCCGAAAATAAACGTCCGCCCGGAAGTCGGCGTCACCAATCCGAGGACGATCTTCATCGTCGTGCTTTTCCCCGAGCCATTCGGCCCCAGCAGCCCGTAAACATGGCCGGACTCGACCGTCAGCGAAAGGTCGCGCACGGCGGTGATTTTCCCACGCGCAAACATCGACGGCGGGGTGAATTCCTTCGTGAGATTTTGAATCGTAATCGCGGCAGTACTCATCGTCGTTCTCGATAGCGTGCTCATTCAAAAAGGCCACCACAGTTTCCTGTTACCCGCCAACTCATGAATCGGAGTCCAGAAATACTTGGCGAGGATTCTCGCGGAGATGTTTCACTACCGCATCCGCGAACTGCGCGCCAAACTGCTCCAGCTTCTTCTCGCCGAAACCGCTGACGCGCCGTAGCTCGATCTCGTTCGTGGGATAATCGCGCGCCATTTCGCGCAGCGTCATATCGCCGAGGACGATGTAAGCGGGCACGCCGAGGGAGTCGGCGATCTCGCGGCGCAGCCGACGCAGAGTCTCGAAGAGCTGCTCGTCGCACACGATGTCGCCGATGCGCTTGGTCTTGGGGCGCTGGGGTTCGTCGTGCTTGCTGCGGGCGGGCAGTTTCGTGAGGTCGATACGGGCGCGCGTCTTCAGCACTTCGATTCCATTCGCTGTGAGTTCCACTCCGGGGAACTCTGCATCCGTCATGCGCAAATAGCCGAGCCGCACCAGTTCGCGCCCGATCAGGGGCCAGTCGTTGCGGTGGTGTTCTTTGCCGATGCCGTAGGTGGTGAGCTGGTTGTGGTTCCACTTGCGGATGCGGTCGGTGTCTGCGCCCGTGAGGATTTCCGCGTGGTGGGCCATGCCGAAGGTCGCGTCCTTTCGGTAACTCGCCTCGCGGGCTCGCCAGACGCAACTGAGGAGTTTCTGCGCGGCCAGTGTGCCGTCCCACGTCTCGCGGGGCTCCATGCAATTGTCGCAGCCTTTGCAATTTGGCGTCGCGAATTTCTCGCCGAAATAGTTCAGCAGTTCCCGCCGCCGACAGCCCGCGCTCTCGGCGTAACCGATCATCGTCTGGAGCTGCTCGCGCGCGATTTTCTTTTGCGCGGGGTCGCCGATTTCGTCGATGAAGTGCTTCTGCTTCATCACATCGCCAGCGGAGAAAAGGAGGACGCATTCGCCGGGGAGTCCGTCGCGCCCGGCGCGGCCCGTTTCTTGGTAGTAGCCCTCGATGTTTTTCGGCAGGTCGTAATGGATGACGAAGCGGACGTTCGGTTTATTGATCCCCATGCCGAAGGCGATGGTCGCGCAAATCACCTTCACCTCATCGCGCAAAAATAGCTCTTGGTTCTCCGCGCGCTCCTTGTCTGGGAGGCCCGCGTGGTAAGCCTTCGCGGCGAACCCTTTTTCCGCGAGCCGCTCGGCGAGGCTCTCGCACGATTTACGGCTCTGGCAGTAGATGATGCCGCATTCGCGCTTCCTGTTTTTGAGAAATTGGATGACTTGCTGCGTGGGCGAGTCTTTGTGCAGCACGCGGTAGGTCAGGTTTGCACGGTTGAAACTGCCGACGAATGTGTGCGCGTTCGTGAGCTTGAGTTGCTTGACGATGTCCTCCCTCACACGGCCCGTGGCGGTGGCGGTGAGCGCCATGAAGGGAACATCGGGCAGCTCTTTGCGGAGCTGCGCGATTTGCCGATACTCGGGGCGGAAATCGTGGCCCCACTCGGAGATGCAGTGCGCTTCGTCGATGGCGACGAGCTGGACATTCCACTGCCGCAGTTTCTCCAAAAACGTAGGCACCATCAGCCGCTCCGGGGCGACGTAGAGCAGGCGATACTCGCCATCGAAGAGCCTCGCGAGGCGGAGGCGCGATTCTTTTGCTCCGAGCGTGGAGTTCAAAAATGTTGCAGATACGCCCGCCGCGACGAGGGCATCGACTTGATCTTTCATCAACGCGATGAGCGGTGAGACGACGACGGTGAGACCATCGCGGACGATGGCTGGGAGCTGGAAGCACAAGGACTTCCCGCCGCCTGTTGGCAAGAGGGCAAAGACATCCTGCCCCTCCATCGCAGCGGAAATAATCTCCGCCTGCAATGGCCGGAAGGTGTCGTAACCAAAGACGCGCTTGAGCGCGCCGAGCAGTAAATCGCGTTCAGGCACAGGCGGCACCATGCGGGTGGCGAACCTTGTGCGGCAAGCATGTAAGGCCAAATTCCCACACCGCATTCACACAGTCGCGTGCATGTCGCTGGGAACTCAACTACTTGGAAGACCGCGACCCGCTGTCACACTTTTACTCAGCGTCGAGGCCTGCTGGCACGGCGTCTGCACAGGCGTTGCGGCATGAAGCCACTTCTTGTCGGTGCCCGTGATTACTATTCCGCCTGCCTTTTCCGCCTAGAGGAAACGCGCGGACACATCCTCAACGAGAGGGAATACGAGACGCTGCGCAAAGAAACTCTCGCCGAGTTGGCCGCAACCACGCGCAAGCCTGTTTTTGCCATTTGCGCTGTGTTCATCGCGCTGCTGGCGAGTTCGGCTGGGGTGCTGTCGCTGATTTCCCACAACGAACATCTAGGCGTGCTCTTGGGCATCAGCATCGCGACGGTGATTTTTGCACTCACGGCAGGGACGCTATTGAGGAAAGCGGCACAGGAGAAGACGACTGCGGACCGACTGGAGATGCTCGATTCCCTGCGCGAACATCGGCTCGTCACAGATGTCGAGTTCTCCCAGCTCCGCGAGCGGTTAAAGGCGGCGTAAAGTTACTTCGCTGCTTTCACCGTCACCACGCCAGCCTTGCCGTCAAATGCGGCTTCGGCGGCGGTGCCGTCGGCGTATTGGACGCGGACTTTCCCGGCGGTGGCGGTGGTACCGATGCCGAAGAATGCGGAGCTGATGTTTTGCCCGAGGTAGCCGCTGCCAGCGGCGAGTTCGGTCGTCTGCGTGGCGGTGCCGCGTGTGAGGGTGATGCGTGCGCCGGGGGCTTTGGCGGCGGGGAGGTTCACACGCAGCCAGTTGCCTGCTTTGTTTTCGTAAGCGGCGACGGTGTCGCTATTACGCGTCACTGCGATGTCGGGGCGGTTGTCGTTATTCCAGTCCGCGAGCGTGGCGCTCTTCATGTCGCCGGTGATGAGGATGCCGCTGGTGCGCTGCTCAACGCGGGTGAAGCCGCCTTTTCCATCGCCGAGGAGGAGGTCGCCGAGGCCGCCGTCGTAGCGGGGATTTTCGATTTGTGGGCCGAAGAAGTTCTCCGCGAGGAAGAGGTCGCAGTTGCCGTCGCCGTTTAAGTCTGCGGCGATGATGCCGTGGATGGGCGCGATTTGCACCATGCGCTCGAAGGGCTTGAAGGTGAACTTCCCGTGGTCGTTCCAGAGGATGCCGCTCTGGAACTCGGTGGCCTCATATTTCTCGGCTTTGGCGAGCTTCTCCTCGCTGTAAACGTCGGTGATGCTGGCGAGGGCGAACTGCTTGAACGTGGGGAATTTGTCTTTGATGAACGGCATCGCGTTGCTGGAGCAACTGCGCCCGCGCTCGGGGAGCAGGTTTTCGCCTTCGCGTTTCATTTCCACGATGTTGTTCTTCCCGGTGCCGTCAAAGTCAGCGTAGTACGTGACCATCGGGTGGTGGGCGTCGGGCTGTTTGTATTTGGTGTTCAGCCCGTTATTGCCGACCGCGTAGTCGAGGTCGCCGTCTCCGTCGAAATCGCCTGCGGTGATGCTGTTCCACCAGCCTTTGATATCGGCGAGCCCAGCGGCTGCGGTGGCGTCGGCGAGTTTGCCCTGGGTGTTTTTGAAGATGCGGATCGGCTGCCACTCGGCGGCTACGATGAGGTCGAGCCAGCCGTCGTTATTCGTGTCGGACCAGATGGCGGAGTTGACGATGCCTGCGTTGGCGAGGCCGGGGACGGTATCCGTCACGTCGGTGAACTTCACTTTTCCGCCCACGCTTTCATTGTGCAGGAGGCGGGAGCGATTGCTGTGAGGATAGTCACCGGGGTTATTGCGGGCACCGACGAAGAGATCGATCTTTCCATCGCGGTCGTAATCTACAGCGGCGACGGGGCCGTCGTTTTCGGTGTCGGCGGGGATGCTGCCCTCGGCTGCTTTAGTGAAGGAGCCTTTGCCGTCGTTGAGGTAAAGACGGTCGGCGAGTTCCTTGGCTTTGGGCTCGAATTCATTGCTGCCGCTGGCCACGTAGAGATCGAGGTCGCCATCGCCGTCAGCGTCGAAAAAGACCGCTCCCATGTCTTCCGAGGCTTTGTCGGAGCGGAAGTCTTCCACCCACTTGGCGATGAACTTTCCTTTGCCATCATTGAGCCGGACCTCGGCGATACTCCCTGCGCTGGAGCCGAAGAAAAGATCATCAAAGCCATCGCCATTCACATCGCCCCAAGCGAGGGCTGGGCCGCACTGGCTCTGGGCGTGCGGGAGGAGGATTTGCCGCTTGAAGTCGGCATCCCAGCCACTGTCTTTGTGCTTGAGCATTTCGAGCGATTTGCTGGCGGTAAAGAGCGTGTCTATTTTCGCTGCGGGCACCTCCGGTTCGCCGCCGCTCGCGGGCTGCGTAATGGTGTAGCGCATGTTCGCTTTGATGCCCTTGAGCGTCTCCGTTCCAGCGCCGGGCCAGTGGATCACGAGTTCTTCGATGACTTCATCTTTGCCCAGGCCAAAGTGGACGATGTCTTCGTTATAAGTCATGTAGCCGCTCTGCGGGGAGACCTGCCGCATCTGCGAGCCGCTCGCCGTTTTCACGGTGACACGCGCGCCGATGGCGTGGCTGTTCGACTTCACGCCGATGAGCTTAAGCACGACGCGGTTGCCCGTCTGCGAGTCGTTGCGGAGGACGAAGTTTGGCTCTTCGAGGTTCACTTCGATGATGTCGAGATCGCCGTCGCCGTCGAGGTCGGCAGACGCCGCGCCGTAGGTCACGCCGTTGTGGTCGAGGCCCCAGTCCTTGCTGCTTTCCTCGAACTTATTCGTGCCCGTGTTGCGGTAGCTGCGGTTCACTTCCTTCCGCATTTCGCCCGTCTTGAAATACTCGAACATGTGCTTCCCGACGAGCTGGCTCTGCGTGATGGCGATGTCCGAGTCGTTCATGTGGCGGCTGATTCCGTTGGTAAAATACACGTCCTGCCAGCCATCGAGATCGAGGTCGGCAAACTTCACCGTCCACGTCCAATCCGAGCTACGCACGCCGTAGAGCTTACTGCCCTCAAGGAAGCGCCCGGTGCCCGTATTGATAAGCAGCGTGTTCACCATATACTGCGGAGTCGCTGCAAAATAGGACCGCTGCAAATCCACGCCACCCATGATGCCCATCGTCGTCTTCGATTTGAAATGCGAAGTCGCGCTCATGTCCGCCACGAGGATGTCCGGCATCAAGTCATTGTTCACATCGCCAGCATCCACGCCCATCGAGAACCACGGCGTATGCGGCACCGCGCTGGCCAGCACATCGGTAAAAGTTCCGTCGCCATTATTCTGGTAGAGCTTGTCCGCGCCGTGGAAGTCGTTCGCCACGTACAGGTCAATCTTCCCGTCCAAGTTAAAATCCGTCCACACCGCGCCGAGGCCATCGCCACGCCCGGAGATGCCCGCCGCCTTCGTCGTGTCCGTGAATTTCACCTCCCCCGGCTTGCTGTCATTGCGGTAAAAACGGTCGTCTGTCCCGACAGCCTCGCTGCCCCAGTTATCAAAGTCGAAACGCCAGACGTGGTAGTAGGGCTCTTGCCCTTTTTTAATCGAGACCGACCCATCCGGGAACTTATCTACCGGAAGCTCCGATGGCGTGCCATTCGGGTCCTCGATGCGGTTCGTGAGCAGATACATATCGAGGTCGCCGTCCCCATCCGCATCCGCAAAATACGCGCTGTGCGAGCAGTCCACCGCATCCAACCCCGCCGCGCCTTTCAGCTCCGTGAAGACGCCTTTTCCATCGTTGAGGAAGAGCTGATTCGGCTTCATGTAGTTGCACAGATAAAGGTCGAGGTCGCCGTCCCCATCCACATCCGCCGCCGAAGCGCCTGCCGTCCACGCATCCCCGCCATCGAGCCCCGCGCTCTTCGCAGTGGTATCTTCAAATTTCAGCCCGCCAGCGTTGCGATAGAGCACATTCGGCCCCGTCGTCCCGGCGAAAAAAACATCCGGTTTCCCATCCCCATCGAAGTCGGCAGTGACCACACCGCCGGTCGTCATCCCCGAGTGGTAAAGGTAGCTCATCGGGTGGTCCACGTTCATCTTATTGATGGTCGTGATGCCCGTCTGCTCCGGCGTGAGCTGGGTAAAAAGCGGCTTCCCCGTGCCAGCCGAGCGGGCCGCGAGAGGTTCGGCTTTTACGCCGGCAGGAAGTTCAGCCGCGTGGGCAGCACTGAGGATGGCAATGGTCGCTGAGAGAATGAAGATTGGTTTCATTTGGGTTACTGTTTTGGATCAATATGAAATAGAGCACGAGGGCACACAGAATTTCAACAAAGGAAATTCCCGACGAGCAAGAACGCTTCGACACCGCGCGGAAATGCCGCTATTTGCCCCACATGCGACACATCTTCTGGCTCATCGCCCTGCTACCGACCCTCGCCCACGCCGGGCTAAAATGGGACACCACCCGCAAAGCAGTCACCTACAAACCCGGCACCGGCGTCTATCGCGCTGAGTTCCCTTTCAAGAACACCGGCAACTCCACCGTGAGCATCACCCAAATCCAAACCGGCTGCGCCTGCTGCACCACTGGAAAAGTGACCAAGTGGCACTACGCCTCCGGCGAAACCGGCCAAGTCGAAATGATGGTCGATGTCCGAGGAAAAGAAGTCCCCATCGCCAAATCCATCCTCGTCCAATTCGCCGACGGCAGCGACCCCTCGCCGCTCATCCTCGAAGTCAAAACCGCCGACGCCAAACCCGTCAAAGTCCCCCGCTGGAACATCGAGATTCGCAAATGATCACACGCCGCACATTCCTCGCCCAAGCCGCCCTTGCCGCCATCCCGCTCCGCGCTGCCGAGCCCACGCGCATCGTAGATACGCACACGCATTTCTACGACCCGACTCGCCCCGAAGGAGTCCCGTGGCCCGACCCGAACGACGCCCTCCTTTACCGCAAAGTCATGCCCGCCGAGTATCGCAAACTCGCCGAGCCCCACGGCGTGCGCGGCACCGTCGTCGTCGAGGCCAGTCCGTGGGTCGAGGACAACCAATGGCTGCTCGACCTCGCCGCCCGCGAGCCCTTCATCCTCGGCATCGTCGGCAACCTCGACCCGCTCGCCGCCGACTTCGCCACGAACCTCGCCCGCTTTGCCAAAAACCCAAAGTTTCGCGGCATCCGAGTCAGCGGCAAACAGCTCGCCGAACGCGGCACCGAGGTCGCCTACCGCGACGCCATCCGCCGCCTCGCCGCCGCCGACCTCTCGCTCGACCTCAATGGCCCGAACGACTATCTCGCACAAATCCCCGCGCTCTGCCGCGCCATCCCAGAACTTCGCATCATCATCGACCACGTCGGCAGTGCCGGTCCCGCCACAAAGCTCACACAGCAATGGCGCGACCGCATCCGTGCTGCCGGAGAAAGCGGACGCGTCTTTTGCAAAATCAGCGCCCTCCCCGAGCAATCCGGCGAGCCCACCGGCAAAGCGCCCACAGATACCGCGAGCTACCGCCCCATCCTCGACGCCGTGTGGGAAGCATTTGGCCACAAGCAAGTGATCTTCGGCAGCAACTGGCCCGTCTCCGACAACGGCACAACCTTCGACAACGTCATGAAAATCATCCGCCCCTACATCGCCGAGAAAGGCCCCGTCGCCGAGCAACGATACTTCGAGTCAAACGCCAAAGACGCCTACCGCTGGCCGGAATAGCTCGCTTTCACCTTCGCCACATCTTCCAGCGTGCCTTCGGGGCTCAGAAAATGGGGGCGGCTTCAAGTTTGCGCTTCATCGCGGATGATGGCCAGTAGCCACTGCCGTCCGAAACTTCCCCGGATGCTGCCGATGCAAATCCCGCACCGCCGCCGTCAGCATCATCACATCCCCCGGCGACTGGCTGTTTGTGAGGAGCAGGTTGCGGGGCTTCATGGCGGATGACGGATTCCCTCTTAAATCCTTCGGCAAACCGCCTGAAGTTCCAGCACCATCCCCATGATCCTCGTGCGCTCCGGCTCCATGACATCAAGCAAATCATCCACCGCCCCATCCACGAGCGCGTTCAGGTGCGGGAGATCGTCCTCCGGGATTTCGGCCGATTTTTCGAGAATCTTGTCTGCCTCCTCAAGCTTTGCCAGAGCGTGCAGCACCCCAATGCGATGCTTCAGAGACTTCAGCGCTGCTTGTGCCGCTTTTCGCATTTCGTCCGTCTCTGGCGAGGCCGGCACAGCGATCATGCTTTCGTAATGCGCGCGCATCTTCGCCGCAAACGCCGGCTCGGTATTCAGGCGCATCAGAAACTGCGGCAGCGTCAGCATCGGCTCATCTTCGGGTAGTGGTGTGAGTTTAGAAGGCACGGCAGTATTGTGAATCAGACATCTTCCGCGAACTTCCACAATTTCGCTTGGAGCGCAATCAGCATCAGCACATCCCCCGGCGACTGACCATTCCTCAGCAGCAAATTGCGCACATTCATACCCGCCACCCATCCGCCCCCTCGCCAAACCCGCGCCGCTGCCCGTCGCTGATTCGGATGCGCGCCATCACCTCCCCGCTTTGCTGCATCACCAAATACTCCGGCCACCCGCCATAGCAGCCGACCATGACTGAGAGACGGCGCTCACCCACGCTTCTTTACCTCCCATTCAAAACCCAGCGCATCCAGCTTTCGCTTCCGTTCCTCCGGCATCCGCCCTTCGCGGAAAAGCCTCCGTTGACGATGCACCCAGCGCGCTAGGCATAAATCCTCGCTCCAGCCGTTCGGGACCCTCGTGTTCCCAAACCTCGCCTTGTACACCCGCAACTGGATCAACTGCTCATCCACGGTTCTAAAGTGACTCTCCATTTTTGGTTTGCCGTCCGCCACCCACTGGAACCCGATTCCATCCAGTTTGCGCTTTCTCTCCTCCGTTATCTTCCCAGTGCGCCAATACTCCCGCTGCGTTTTCGTCCAATCTCCCAGCCGCCTGTTTTCCTTCCACTTACATGGAACATTCGCGTGACCGTATTTTGCCTTGAATGCACAAAGCTCCGCAAACCGTTCCTCCCAGCCTGGACGAACCGCCTTCCACGGAAACCCCACCTCATCCATCCGCTTGCGGCGATACTCTTTCAGCGAGCCCTGCCTCCGCCAACCACGCTGCCGAAGCATCCAGCCGTGCAGTTTCGGGTCCCGCTCAAAAGTCACACCGAAATGTCCGTAGCGTTTCTTATACTCCACCAATCGCGCGAGCATGTCCTCCAAGTAAGCGTCTTGCTCTTCTACATGGACCTCCCCGATCTCCCAAGAAAAGCCAATCTTCTCCAGCCGTTGGCAATGGTCCGTCAGTAGCTTCCCTTTCCTCTTTTTCTCCCGCTGATGTTCCACCCACCGCCCCAAGACTTTGTTTTCCTTCCACTGGCACGGCACCGTTGTGTGCCCGAATCGCTCCTTGAAATTGCAGAGCTGAACGTATTTCTCCTCCCACAGGTAATCGACCGGCTTCCACGGAAACCCCGCTTCATCCATCCGCTTGCGCCGGTATTCCTTTAACACCCCAGTCCTCCGATACGTGCGTTGATTCGCGATCCACGCATGGAGCGCCCGATCCCGCGTCGGCGTCACCCCCACATGTCCATATCGCTCTCGATACGCCACTAAACGGGCCAACATCCGCTCCATATACTCATCCAACTCCGGCACCAGAATCTCTTTGAACTCCCAGCAAAATCCCAGCTTCTTGAGCCGTCGGCGATATTCGGCTGAAAGCGTGCCTTCCCTCTGTTTCTTCCGCTGATGCACCACCCAGTGCCCCAGGACTTTGTTTTCTCTCCACACGCTTGGCACGTTTGTGTGCCCGAAACGCGTTTTGTAATCGCAGAGCTGAACGTACTTTTGCTCCCAACGATAATCCACCGGTTCCCACGGAAACCCCACTTCCTCCATTCGTTTGCGCCGGTATTCCATCAACGTCCCCGCCTTCCGATACGAGCGCTGACATGCGATCCATTTGTACAGCGCAGCATCCCGCTTCCGCGTGACCCCCGCATGCCCATATCGCTCTCGATAGGCCACCAATCGGGCGAGCATCCTTTCCAACCCAAGATCCAGTCCCTCCACAAATGGCTCCTTGATATACTCAAACTTCACTCCCATCTCCGTCAGCCGTTTCCCTCGGTCCTGTTCGATTTTTCCTTCGCGCCCCTGCTTCCGCTGATACGCCAGCCACCGCCCCAGCGCCGCGTTTCCCCGCCAATTGGCTGGCACTAGCACATGCCCAAACTTCTCCCGGAAATCACATAACTCCGCAAAACGCCGCCCCCACAATTCATCATCCCAACCAACCAGCCGCCCGGTTTTTCGTTTCCCTTTCTTTTTCATGAGTCGGAGATGGTGGAAATTCGCGCTTGAGTTCTTATTTGGACAGGTTGGGTGAAAGCTGCGCGCCAACGGCGCATCCCATACCAGCCTTGGGCAACGCCCAAGGAACATCGACGCCCGATGCCCAAGGGCTGAAAGCCCGGCCCAACTCCACGCGAGCACGCGGCAAATAGCGCGGGCTTTCAGCCCTCATATTCTCGGGTGGGGTTTGCCCTGGGGCGGTGCCCCAGGCTGGTATGGAGACGGGCCTTCGGCCCTTGCTTCCTGTCAAAACAGATGTGCAGCAGTTCATTGCTCGCGTCGGAAGACAGGTTCGGATGCTGTCATCTCAGTCGTAGTTTTTCGTTTTTTTCGCCTTCCCCGTTTTCCTGACCCCGTTTCCCGTTCGCGCTCGTTTCCCCCCGTTTCCCGTTTCGCGGGCGCGTCTTGTTTGGCGTTGGATGAATCGAGCATTGTTGAGACGTGATTACTTCTGTTGCTTCTTACGCCGCCTCAACCTCACATAAATCGCGCCCCAAATAGACGCGATGAGTGCGAGCGCGATCCAAATCGCCCCCGCAATATACGTCAGATCGGGGTGCTCGGTTACCCATGCTGGCATTTGAACATCGGGGAACTTTTGAGGAATCCATTTGATGGTGATCCACGGCCAAAGGACCAACACAAGCCAAGCTCCAAAGATGCACAAAACGCGAGCCCCACGCAAAATCCACGGGAAAAGGAGAATGACGAAGCTGCATATCGCTGATGGAAGAACCCAGAAAATGAACCGGAATATACCGATGATCATTTTGCGAAGGAGAAGCTCGAGTTCGTGAATCCATGATGTTGCCTGAATTTCTTGGACTTGATCCTGTGGAATTATCTTTTCCTCAGAAATTTCGATTGGGTTTTCGCAATTCGGACATAGTCCCGTAGTTCCATAGTTTTCAGCAGTCACGAGGATTCGTTGTCCGCAATTCCCACACGCGATTTTCATCCGGTCGTTTGCTTCCATGACTTAATTTAAGAGGCGTTGTCCGCTGCTTTCATGGTGGGCAAACCGCTTTTCTCGGCTGCTTGCGCGGCGCGAATCTGCTTCAACCCATCTTGGATGTAACTGAGGACCAGAATCCAACCGACGATTCCAATAATGAGGAACTTTCCAATCAGTCCCCATTCACCCATAAAGGGAATGCCAATCGGCGCATTCCACAAGCAATGTAGCGCGACGACGAACACGAAAACACGAATAAATCGAGGGTCTTTAATCATTTCCCACTGGAACAATTTCTTTCCCTTAACCTTCCAAAAGGCCGCCGCGGCTAAACCGGTCCATACGAGATGGCCGAATGGCGCAAAAAGCCCTCGCCAAATCATTACATTCACGTCGTGCTCCAATACGTATCCGGCAGTTTCAAAGGCGGCAAATCCTGCTCCAACGGCTGCCCCAAGTAGAAGCCCGTTTAGCGTCCAACTGAATCTACGCTTAGTGACGAGTCGAATGACGGTCGCAATTTTTGCAGTTTCTTCGACAATGCCTGTCACGATGGCGTTCGACCATGAATAAACCCCTGTAGCTGGAACGAATTTCCCTAGGAACAGAGTCAATAGAATCGAGGATAAACCTCCGACTAGCGCGAATTTGAAGACCTGATACAGGGAGACATTCCGTGGGACGTTCATCTCAACAAAGAAAATCAGGATCGAAAAGGGAATGCCAAAAGAGCCCGCAAAAATGAGTCCGGGAATTAGTTTCGGATTGCCATACTGCTCTATTCCCCACCAGAAGCCCGCTGTTAAAAGAACGGACGCTATGATACATTTGAAGAACGCCCACGGCTTCGGCCAGTTTGTATCTACTTCGCTGAGCGGTGGCGTCGTGAGTTTCGTTCCGGTAATGAAGAGCTCTTCGATTTCGTCATCTGTTCGCTTTTTAAGCACGGAGCCAAAAATGTGACCTCCGCTCAGGCCCTCAATGCCGCCCACGCCGGCAGCCGCGCTGATCTTACCTGCTACTTTTCCAAAGACCGCGCCAGCACTCATGCGTGTCGCCGATTGCACCTGAAGTTGCCAGTAAGACCAACCGATACGCATCTGCTGCTCTGGAGAAAGCTCACCTTTTACAGTTTCTACGTGGTTTATGGCCGTGCTGGCACCCTCCAACGATTGCACTGATAGAGAATTCCCGTTGAGTGTGACCAGTGCATGGTGGCCTGACGTGTGTGGGTCTTGGCACACAAAGTCGCAATCGGATGCTCGTCCAATGGAGACCGCGACATTGGACACAAGTTCGAGCCGCTTTCCGGCATCGGGACCAGCGATACAAACGAGTGTGGCCTTCCATTCCTGACCTCCAGATTGTTTGGTGAAGTCATCCACCTTTGGAAAAAGCGTGCTCAGGGGTAGCCACTCAGGCATGCCATCCTGCCACGCAAGCTCTGTGTGGGAGAATCGGCCCGACTCCAGCCCCGCTCTGATTGTTGCTTCATCAAACGGACCTTGTTTGCCCTCTGGTTTGCGTATGTAAGTGTTCATTGTTATTTTTTGAGAGCACGTCGGGTCACGATGACGTAGAAACGTCTTTGGTCACCGAATGTGTGTCGAGCACGAAGTAAATTCCCAACCAGTCCTTCGCGCTATTCCAGAAAGTTCTTCCGTGGGAAAGCGGGGAAACGGGGTCACGGGGTCAGGCAATAAAATGGAAAACTTTTCGGCCTCATTGTGTGGCATGTCTTGTTGATGATCTGCCCGGCCCACGGGCTTCGCATTGTTTTAACTGGATGATTCACTGCTACTGCTACTGCTCCCGCCAGGACTGCTCGATGAACCGCCGGGAAGACTGCTGCTGCTGCTGCTACTGCTGCTCGATGAACTGAATGGGTCGGTTACGAGGCTGCTGCTGCTCGATGAACTACTTTCCGCGCTGGAACTGCTGCTGGGAATAATCGGGCCGGGCTCTTCCTCGTGGGGATGGTGCTCGGCGCGGAGATGCGCGATTATTCCTTCATGGAGCGGGTGCGCGGGAGTTTGAATTGGTCGCGGATGGTGTCGTGTTCGCGGGTCGTCCAGGGCCATTCCTGGTCGGCGGCGAGTTGGATGTCTAGGCGTCCCGCTACGATGTCGGCGAGGAGTTCGTCGGCGGTGCGGTGCTCGGTTTTTGAGAGGTTTTGTGCGTCGGCTTGCGCGTTGTCTTTGGCGGTGAGCGTGGCGTAGGCGGTGGTTAGCTTTGTAATGTCGGCTGCTTTTACGCCTTTGAGAACGTCGAGCGGTGGGGCGTTGTTTGGGCCGGGGGTGATGCGGTCGAGGATGCTTTTGGCGACGGTTTTGAGGCGGACGAGGTTGCTATCGACATCTTCGCCGATGAAGTAATCGCCGAGCCGGGCGCGCTCGCTCGCGCGGAAGGTGCGGAGTGCGCCGCGCTGGGCCACGTCCACGCCCGCGTTCACGCTGGCGCGGGCGGCGGCTTCGTCGGCGGTGAATTGCTCTTTGGCGACGGTGGCGGCGTGGCCTCCTGTGATGGCGTCTTCGGCTCGGTCGCATAGGGCGGCGAGAGCGGCGACGTCGGCCTCGGTCACGTCCCGGTCGATGAGCGCTTGTTGTGCTCCGGCTTGTTGTAGGCGGTGATGATGTCGCGGGTTTCGTCGATTTTATCGACTTTGGCTTGGTCAAACGGGCCACGGGGTTTCCGGGGCTTGTTCTCGGGTTCGGAGCTGGAGCTGGAGCTGGAGGCTGAGGAGTTGTTTTCTGGTTCGTTGGGCATGGCGATGGGAGTTCTATGGTTGGTTTTTTGTGTATGTGTTACATTATGTGGTGTTTACTGAATAAAAGATTGAAGCCTCGCTTATGGACTTTGCGTTCGCTCATCAAAAAATAGCATTCGCTGGTCTTAAAGTAGGGTTCGATTGTCAAAAATAGTATATCCGGGTCTCCAGACAGTAGTGCTTTTACTAGAGATAGCGCTCGCATGTCTTAAAATATCTCCTTCGGGTCTTGGAATATCTGTCGCTGATTTGGAGATAGGATATCCGGGGCTTTGGACAGTAGTGCTTTTACTGGGGATAGCGCTCGCATGTCTTAAAATATCTCCTCCATGTCTCAAAATATCTCGTTCAGGTCTAAAAATAGGATGTGCTGATTGAAGAACAGCGTCCCGACATTTGGCCATAGGGCCCCCGGATTGGCGGATACGGGCCCCGGCTTGAAAAATATCCCCGCCAGATTGCGCGTTATGATTCCGTGATTGAGGAGTAGTGCAGCCGGGTTGCACGGTGATTTGCTGTTGGAAGATTTTTCGTCCACCCGAGTTCCGACGTGCCGTTTGGACACAATCCACGCGCTCTGAGAGACTCGAAAAATCATGACCGCGTTGGAAGAAGCTGGGACTCATAAAAACGAACTTATTAGCCGGGTAGACGTTGTGCGATGGGAGGTCGAGAACAATTTTGAATTATTTTCGCTCTGGATTCCTCGTTTTTGCGCGGGCGTTTTTGGGAACACGCTGGGCCGTTTGAAATGCGGTGACTCGCGCTCGACAAGTCCGGCGAGGATCTGTTTGTTGTGCTGCGAACTACCGATTTTATGAACATTCAAAAAATGATGAAACAAGCGCAGCAGATGCAGGAAAAGATGCAGCGCGCGCAGGAAGAGCTGGGCGAAAAGGAAGTCGAAGTCACCGCTGGCGGGGGCAAGATTACCGTGAAGGCGAATGGCGCGGGCGATGTGCTCTCCATCAAGATCAGCAAAGATGTCGTGGACCCGAACGATGTGGAGATGCTCGAAGACCTGATCCTCACCGGCGTGCAAAAAGCCATCGAGGAAGGCCGCGCAATCATGCAGGCCGAGATGGGGAAAATCACCGGCGGCATGGGGTTGCCTCCGGGGCTCGGGTTCTAATTAGTTGTGATTGGTGACTTGTGAGAAGTGATTTGTGGGCGCAGGCGACTCCACGAGTCACTTCTCACAAATCACCAATCACAGCATCTCAACCGTATGCGCTACATCACCACCATCGGCCTAGAGGTCCACGTCCAGCTCAAGACTCGCAGCAAGATGTTCTGCGGATGCGCGACGGGCTTCGGTGCGGAGCCGAATACGAACGTCTGCCCGGTCTGCCTCGGCTACCCCGGCGCTCTGCCGGTGATGAATGAGGAGGCGCTGAAAAAGACTGCGCTCACGGGGCTTATGCTCGGCTGCACGGTGCCGGACTTGTGCAAGTTTGACCGGAAGAATTACTTCTACCCGGACATGCCGAAGAACTATCAGATCACCCAGTTTGACCAGCCCATCTGCGTCGGCGGCGGGGTGCCGCTGCACGAGTTCGCGTATCCCAAGGACGCGCAGAAGAGCATTGCTGCGCCGGGCAAAGTGGTGAACCTCACGCGCATCCATCTCGAAGAAGACGTGGCGAAGTCCCAGCACTTCGACACAAATAGCGGCATTGATTTTAACCGCGCGGGAACTCCGCTCATGGAGATCGTCAGCGAGCCGGAGATTGATTCGCCGGAGGAAGCCGCCGCCTATTTGACCAGCCTCCAGCAAATCCTCATCTACGGCGGAGTGTCCGACGCCGACATGGAAAAGGGACAACTCCGCTGCGACTGCAACGTCTCCGTCCGGCCCGAGGGACAAAAGGAATTGGGGACGAAGATTGAGATCAAGAACATGAACTCCATCAGCGCCGTCCGCCGTGCGCTTGCCTACGAAATCGAACGCCAGACCGAGGCAGTAATGCGCGGGGAAAAACTCCGCCAAAGCACGCGCGGTTGGGACGATGATGCCGGGCAGACGCGCCACCAGCGCGACAAGGAAGACGCGCACGATTACCGCTATTTCCCCGACCCTGACCTCCTGCCCGTGGATACGCGCGTCTTCATGGATGAAGTCCGCTCGCGCCGCCCGGAACTGCCCAGCGAGAAGCGCGACCGCTTTGTCGCACAATACGGCATCACCGCCTACGACGCCTCGGTGCTCGCGAGCGAGAAAGGGCTGGCGGAGTTTTACGATGCTGCTGCAAAGGGAGCGAACGATGCGAAGACGGCGGCCAATTTAGTCATCAACGACCTCCTCAGCGCGCTCAGTGCTGCGGAGAAGAGTATCGCCGAAGTCCCCTTCCCCGCCGGCCATCTCAGCGACCTCGTGAACATCATCCACGGCGGCAGCATCAGCTCGAAGCAAGGCAAAGAAGTCTTCACGGAAATGTTCGCCACGGGCAAAGCGCCCGCCGCCATCGTGGAAGAGAAAGGCATGAAGCAAGAGAGCGACGCCGGTGCCCTGGAAGTCCTCTGCAAACAAGCCATCGAAGCCAGCGCCAAAGCCGTCGCCGAATACAAAGCGGGGAAGCTCGGAGCCATCAACGCCATCAAGGGCCAAGTGATGAAACTCTCCGGCGGCAAAGCGAACCCCGCCATCGTCAACGACCTCCTCCAGAAGCTCCTGTCCTAGCGCATGGCCAGCAACCGCATCATCAAATATTGCAGCATCGCCGGGTTCATCCTCGCGGAAATCTACATGGTCTTCATCGTCCTCGCGCCGAACGTCGCAGGAGCGCCGCTTCTGTCGCGGATGATCATCCCGAAGGAAGAAATCCCGAAGTCCGACGTGCCCCTCGGCACCCCACCGCCCACGAGCATAAAGATCACGCGGCTCCTCGTCGTCGGCTTTTTCCTCGGCCCATTCGGAGCAATGGCGGGGCTCGGCGTTGGGCTGCTCATCGCCGGGGTGATGCCGCCGCGGAAGCCCGGCCTGACTGACTCCAAAGACTAAAGCGCGCACTGCCCCCGGCCGCCTCCCCCTCGCCATTTTCCCGGTTGCAGATCTCCGCGCTCTTCGTAGCCTCACAGCTATGTCTGTCCGCCTGTTCACACTCCTCATTTTCGCAATCCTCGCTCTCGCCGGAGCGGGACGGGCGCAAGTCGTCATCCATGAATTTGTCGCCGAAAATGGAGCTTCGGCTACGGATGAGGATGGCTCGCACCCCGACTGGATCGAGCTACTGAACGTCACCACTGCGGATGTGAATCTGGACGGCTGGTGGCTTTCGGACGACCCACTCGTGCCGATGAAATGGCGCATCCCGGCGGTCACGATTGCTGGTCGCGGGTATCTCGTGTTCTTCGCTTCGGGGAAAAACCGCACGGCCACCCTGCACACGAATTTCCAGCTCAATAATGCGGGCGAATCCGTTCTGCTCACGCGGCCCGACGGCTCGGCGGCTTCCCAATTCCTGAACTACCCAGCGCAACGCGAGGACATCGGCTATGGCACTGGGGAGGAGACTCTTGCGGGGAATCTTGTGCAGTTTGGCAGCCCGGTGAAAGCGTTCATCCCGACAAACAGCACGCTCGGGGCGACGTGGACGCAGCCCGCTTTCTCCGATGCCTCATGGCAGAGCGGGTCGGCAGGCGCGGGCTACGACATCGGTGGAGCGAGTCCGGGACTGGTGTTGTATTATGATTTTAACGACGGGACGAATGCGGCTCAGGCAAACGATCTCAGCGGCAATGCGCGGCACGGCCTCGTTGAGGGCGGGGCCAGTTTCGCGGCGGCGGGCGGCGGGCGCACGGGGCTGGCGATGAACTTCCCAAACTCGGGGACGAACCGCGTGCGCGTCGCAGCGGCGGCGACGGGCGGGCTTGATTCTATCAGCACTGCCGACGCCGTGAGCGTGAGTGTGTGGATGTTCGGAGACAGCGGGCAGCCGCAGCCGGATTCGCTCTTCTACGGCGACGACACGACCGACGGCACCGGCATCCGTGCGCTAAACGCCCATGTGCCGTGGGTGGACCAAGTGGTGTATTGGGATTGCGGCGGATTTAACGCCGGGCAGCGCATCTCCGTCTCCGTGCCGGATTCGACGAAGTGGAAAGGGCAATGGAACCACTACGTTTTCACGAAAGGGAACGGCGTGCTGCAAGTGTGGCTGAACGGCTCGCTGCTCACCACTGGCGCAAGCGCACCGGGCCTCGGCACGATTCGCTCGCTGTTTCTCGGCAGCGCACCGTGGGGGGCTTATGGCGGGAAAGTGGATGACTTTGCGGTGTGGAATCGCGCACTCGCCGCTGAGGAAATCGTGGCGCTCTCCCAAGGTGCGACGCCGCTGAACATGCTCGGCTTCACCGGCTCCATCGGCACGGACTTGCTCCCGATGCGCGGGGTGAATGCCACGGCTTACACGCGCTTTCCGTTCACCTTCACGGGCACGCCGGACTTTGATTCGCTGCGGCTGCGCGTGAAGTATGAGGATGGGTTCGTCGCGTATTTGAACGGCACAGAAATCGCCCGCCGCAACGCGCCTACCACGCCGCAGTGGAACTCGCTGGCCACCGCCGACCGCTCGCGACTCGATGGGCTCGTGTGGGTGCCTATGGAGATTCCCGGCGGCGCATCAATGCTTGCGCAAGGGGCCAACGTGCTGGCGATTCAATCGCTGAATGAGAGCGTGTCCAGCAACGAACTGCTCGTCCTTCCCGAGCTGGCGAAATCGCGCACCACGGCAAGCCGGTTCCTTTCTCCAGCCACGCCCGGCACCGGAAACTCCCGAGGCTTCTCCGGCTTCGTTGCCGACATCCAGTTCAGCGTGAATCGCGGTTGGTTCAGCTCCCCCTTTTCCACCACGGTGACGTGCGCCACGCCCGGAGCGACGCTCGTTTATACGCTGGATGGCAGCGCGCCCACGCTTACGAACGGCACACTCGTTTCACCGCCGAACGTGACGCTCATTATCACCGGCACGACGACGCTCCGAGCGGCTGCATTCCAAGCGGACATGCTCCCGACGAACGTGGACACGCAGACGTATCTTTTCGCCGCGCAAGTCGCCGCACAGCCCGCGACGCGACCCGGCTGGCCCGCGACGTGGCCGACGGGGCATCCCGTGGACCTGGAAATGGACCCGGATGTGACCAACTCCACGCTGCCCGGCTACAGCGTCGCGGATGCGTTGCTCGCCATCCCGAGCATCAGCATCGTGGGGAAGCTGAGCGACATCATCACGCTCTACGGATCATCGTCCTACACCGGCTCGCTTCAAGCGCCAGAGCTGCCCGCCGTCGCAGTCTCCGCCGAGTGGATCGAGCCCGGCGCGAGTTGGCAGGAGGATTGCGCCTTCAATATCCACGGCAACATTTCGCGCAGCAAAGACTTCACGCCGAAGCACGGATTCAGCCTCAACTTTTCCGGCGACTACGGAGCACGTTCGCTGAGCCAAGATGTGTTCCCCGGCAGCGGAGCGACGAAGTTTGACCGGCTCGTGCTCAAGTCGCTCTCGACCGATACGTGGCCGTGCTCGAATGTGGCGAACAGCGTCATTGACGGCGACACGCGCTGGAAACGCGCCGAGTCCACCTACCTGCGCGACGAAGTCTTCCGCGCCACGCACCTCGCCGTCAGCGGCACGTCGGCGCGTGGAAGATACGCGCACCTTTTCATCAATGGTGTGTATTGGGGGCTACTCAACGTCATCGAGCATCTCGATAATCAATTTGCCTCCGAGCACTTCGGCGGCGCACGCAGCGAGTGGGACATCATCAAGGACTACAACGAGCTTGCAGACGGCAGCCGTGCTGATTGGGACGCGCTGCTCGCACTGGCGGGCACATCGGGTTTTTTGTCCGAAGCCACCTACCAGCAAGCGCAAGGCAATAACCCAGACGGCACGCGCAATGTCGCCTTCCCGGCACTTCTCGATGTGCAAAATCTCATCGACTACATGGCCGTCCACATCGCGCAGGGAGCGGATGATTGGCCGGATAAGAACTGGTATGGGATGCGCCGCCGCACGGACCCAAACGTGGGCTTCAAATTCCTTTCTTGGGACCAAGAAATCTCGAACAACTCCATCCTCAAGCAGCACTCCGCCAACGGCCCGCTCTACGAGCTAGTGGAGCAAGCAGGCCGCCCTGCCGCAATTTACCACAGCGCGATTTTCAACGCGGGATTCAAGCGCGCGTTCGGCGACCGAGTGCAGGCGCTCTTCTTTAATAACGGCCCGATGAGCCAAGCCGCGATGTCCGCACGGTGGAACGCGCACAAGGCGATCATTGATAAAGCCGTCGTCGCCGAGAGCGCCCGCTGGGGCGACTACCAGCGGGCCACGCCGTTCAAGCGCGAGGTGGAATGGCTGGCGGCTTCCGCATGGATGGATTCCACGTACTGGCCGCAGTTCGTGAGCGGTGCGCTCATCCGCTTTCGCAATGCGGGCGTCTTCCCGAGCTTCAGCGCACCGACGTTTAACCAACACGGAGGCGACTACACGCCCGGCTTCCGCGTCGCCATCACCCACACGAACGGCACCGGCTACACGATGTTTTACACCACGAACGGCACCGACCCGACCGCTCCCGGCACGTCGAATTACACCGGCACATTTGCGCTCAACGGCATCACCACCGTCCGCAGCCGGGTGCGAAATAACACGACGCTCGAATGGAGCGCCCTCACCAGCGCGACCTTCCAGCCCGCACAGGGCCTTGGGCTGCTCCTGCTCACCGAACTTTGCTACGACCCGCCCGGCGGAGATACGTTCGAGTTTCTCGAACTGCAAAACACCGGCACGACGACGCTCGACCTCACGGGGTGCGCCTTTACGGACGGCATCGGCTACACATTTCCAAACGGCACAATGGTAGCCCCCGGCGCATTCCTCATCCTCGCTCGCACCCCAAGCGGCGGCGCACTCGGCCCCTACACCGGCAAGCTCGATAACGACGGCGAAACGCTCACCCTCAGCAACGCACTGGCGCAGCCGATTTGGTCGTTCACCTACGGAGTACTTCCGCCGTGGCCCAGCTCTGGCAGCGGTTCGCTGCACTACCTCTCCGGCGCACAGGGCAGCGCAGCCTCTTGGTTCGCAGGCACTTCCACCCCCGGCACACACCCCGCCGATGCGGACGGCGACGGCAGCTCGAACCTCGCCGAACAATCGGCTGGGACCGACCCCGGCGACTCGGCGAGTGTCTTCAAAATCACCTCCATCGTGAGGAACGGCGACGGCAGCGTGACTTGCACTTTCCCCGGCATCGCGGGCAAAACGTATCGCGTGCAAACCAGCAGCGACCTCGCGACTTGGACACCCCACGGCAGCGACATCACCGCCACCACGAGCGGCCCGCAAACCTTCACGGACACAGCCGTAAGCCCGCACTACTACCGAGTGCGCACCCCGTGACTTGCTCGCGCTGGAGCCTCACTTCTTCGCTGGAGGCGGGGCCTTCGGTGCGGCTTTTAGCCAGGCCACGATTTTCTCCACACGGTCAAGGTTGTCCTTGGTCTGGACGGTCTTGTTGGGCTGGCCCTTCGCCTTGGGGGTTTCGAGATACTTGGCGGACATTTGCTCAGCCATTTCCGTCGCGGCTTCGCGGGAAAGTGCCCAGCCGAGCGGGAGCGGGACGGCATCTTCGGCGAGGCCGAAATCGAAGTACTTGTCCCCGTCACCCGGAATGCTCGCCTGATGATTGCGCGCCGACATCTCGGAATATACGCCGCGTGCGGTCCGTGTATTCAAAAGCGCTGAGACGGGGGCGATGGTCTCGGACATGAACATCCCGGACGCTCGCAACTCCTCGATCTGCTGCTGGAGTTTCTGTTCTTGCCTCTGGAGATCCTGCTTCCGCTCCGGTTTGAGTCCCCGCTCTTTCAACTGCTCTTGCACCACTATGAGCTGCTTCTTCGGCTCCTGCTTCAGCCGCGCGGGGTCGTTGGAGATTTTTACGATGACGGGGACGACCTTCTTTGACAGCCCCATCTCCTCAATGACCTGCAAGAGCCGCTGGATGATTTCATCCGCAGTGGCAGCGCCCGAGTTTTCAAAATATCCGCCATCCACCACGCGGCGACCGTCTGCCAAGCGGCCTGCGGGGCTGAAGTAGGTGAACCGTGCACTGAGGTGTGCGGCGGTGCTGAGTCGGATTTCCATCGGCTTCTCCGGATCGCGTGAGAAGAAGTCGCGTGCGGGTTCAAAGCAGGACATCGCATCGGTGACGTTCGTGAACTCTTGGTCGCTGATCTCGATATTGCTCACGACGAAGCGGTTCCCGCTATCGACGAGCGTCGCATTGAGAAAAAGCGACGGAGGCTCCACCATCGCATCTCGCCATAGGAGACTGAAGCCCTCGGCGAGCCGATTACGCAGCGTCGGGTCTTCCCCTCGCCCCCTCACGGCCCACCATGCGTAGGCTTGCTCCCACGATTTCTCCAGCGCGGTCGCGCGGTCCACCACCGGCGTATCGCTCCCCGTCGCCCAGTGGATCGGGCGGCACAAATCGAACGGCACCATCCGCTGGATAAAGTCTCCAAACATCATCGACCCGAGATCCGGCGCAAGGTGGTCCATACTCAAAATCCCTTGTGCGGCATTCGTCAGGTCCGCCCCCCAGTATCCGTCGGCGAGGAGCGCGCTGAACACCGCCGCGCCCACGCTTCCACCGGACACGCCGCTGATCGCAAAAACGTGCGACGCGAAGTCTGGCTGCCCAGCGTTTTTGAGCTGTTCGGCGAGCGATGCCTCTTGCAGTCCGCCGAGCACCGTCGCCGTCCAGTAAGCCGCGCGGATGCCGCCGCCCTCTGCCGCGACGACGAAGATCGGGCGGCGATTCGCCTCCGTCTCTTTGCCCGTGAGCCGGGACTTCAGCCACCTCCGCGCCTCATCGGCCAGCGGGCCCTCGTTGATGATCCGCGAGTCCGGCGAAGACGCGGAGATCGGCTTCGCCACGCGCTTCTCGACCTGGCGGATGCCGTGATTATCCATCCAGCAGCTCGACACCACCGCGAGCGTAAACAGCGCGGCGAAAACCGGCACGCGATACGTGCTGCCGAAATAAACCAGCAAGCTCCCGAGCGAGACCCAGCCACTCGCCGCGAGGCACAAGATCGTCCCCGAACCCAGCGCCCACCCAAGCGACACGGGCCATATCAAAAAGCCCGCCAGAAACATCGGCGGGATCGCCAAAATCGCGACCATCACCTTCCCATACCGCACCTCCCGCAAATCGAGGAGCGCGGTGAACTTCGCCGGCTTCCGCCTGGGCGAACGCACATACACAACCCCGATCCGCAGCCAGACCAACCACGCCACCAAGAACAACGCGCCACGCGAGAGCAGCGGGAGTGCCGGTGTCCATTGCCCATATTTATACGCCGCTTTCCCCGCCGAAAGCGCCAGCGTGAGCAACGGCATCGCGCCGAAAAAGTGCGGCAGGAACGCCCGCCACCACTTCACCGTGGACTGCTTGAGCCGCAGCCTGTCCTCCTTCGCATCGTGCGACTCCGGGAGGACTGGCTGGAGATGGTCAAAGTGCAGCATCACATACGTCCAATAAAACGACGCCATGCAGAGCAGCGAAGTCGCCGCAAAAAACGTATAGGGCCGCACGTTATCCATCCACTGATCTGCAAACGCCGAGCCTTCGCCCAAGCGCCGCAGCAAGTCCCCACCTTGCGGCACGAGAAAGTAGAGCACGAACACCAGCACGTTCACGATGATGGGCATCCGCGCAGGCCGCAGGACGAGATACCAGTCGCGCAGCGGGAACCACAGCCGCTGCCCTAGCGTCGCCCATCGTTCCGTAAAAGAGACGGAACGGGTAAACCATTTGTGGATGAAGTCAGGCTCGTTGGAGTTCATGGGCTTTGCTGCTGAATTGATGGGGCCACCTTGCAGCACGGTCGCACCGACCGCTCCGGCGAATGACACGGCGAGTTCACCCAAACGCGCTCATTAATACAAGGCGCATTTCCATGTTCAAAAACCCGCGCCCCTCCGACCACGGACGCCGTCCGATTGGGCCTTTGAGCGCCGATGCTCCTTCGCATTGCGTCGCTGTTACGGAGCCTTGCGGGAGAACCGTTTGCGGAGCATATGCCCGACAGCACGCCAGCGCCGGCTGAAGTGCCCGCCGCGTGGAATGCAGGATTTGATGAAGTTTTTCCAGCGAACGGCGGTGGCCCATCCAGGCATGGCGCGGATTGCGGCGTAGAGGCGGGTCTTGAGCCGGATGACCGTGTCGTGGAGCCAGCGGAACCACCCGAGCTTGAGCAGCGCCGGGCGACATACCGCATAGAGCCGTGCAGCGCAGGCGGTGCCGATCACTTTCGCAGTGATAATCACCGCCAGTCCCGCGAGTGCAAATCCGTGCGCGATGAGAAAGAGCGCAGATATTTTCACCGGGAGCAGAAGCAACCCAGGCAGGAAGAAAGCCGCAGCAGCGCCGTAGGGCGGGAGTCGGGAAAGGCGCACCTCGAGTGCACGGACAACACGGGTGCGCGCCAGTCGCGCCATGGCGGCGGTGAGGTGGTCCCAAAGCCACTCCTCAATAAACATGAGCAACGCGGCGATGATGACCATCGGCGGGAAGAGCAGGCTTTTGAGTAATCGGCGAATCATGGCTGAAAGAGTGAGGAGCCCAGCGTTGCGTGGGGGCGATAAGAATGTCACGCCCAGCGTTCGGGCTGCTCGCCAAAGGTCGTATCGGCGTGGGTTCCTGCGGTTTTTTTAATTACGAGCAGGAAAAAGATTGCCAGCCAACGATTCGCCCCTATTCTCCGCCCCTCTCATAAACGACCCTATCGTCTAGCGGTTAGGACACTCCCCTTTCACGGGAGTAACCGGGGTTCGATTCCCCGTAGGGTCGCCAATTTTCCTCAGCCATTCGGGCTGGAGAAAGCTGGGTGAATGCGCCAGAGCGCGTATCGCAGCGCGATGCTCTCTACGCTGCGAGGACGACATTGGCCACGGCATAGTGCTCACTGTGGCTGAGGCTCAGGAGGATTTGGGTGACGCCCAGTGCGGCGGCGGTCTCGGCGGCGGTGCCGTGGAGGACTATGAAGGGTGCGCCTGCTTCCGTGCGGCAGACTTCGATGTCGAGCCACGAGACGCTTGCGCCGATGCCCGTGCCGAATGCTTTTGCCACCGCTTCTTTCGCGGCGAAACGGGCAGCGTAACTGCGCGATGGCTGGCGGTGCTGGTCGCAGTAGGCTTGCTCGCTGGCGCGGAAGACGCGGTCGATGAACGGCTTCCCTTGCCGCGCAATCGCTTGCTCGATGCGGGTGATTTCCACGATGTCCACGCCGATGCCTTGGAGACTCACGGCAGTTGGGCGATCATCTCGCGCACGGCGGCGTCGAGCCCGGTGAAAACGGCGCGGCAGACGATGCTGTGTCCGATGTTCAGCTCAACGAGATGCGGGACGGTGCGGATGAGCGCGATGTTAGTGTAGTTGATCCCGTGGCCCGCATTCACTTGCAGGCCGAGGGCGTGGGCAAATTCCGACGCTTCGCAAAGGCGCGCAAGCTCGGCGGTCTGCGCGTCGCCTTCCGCGTTGGCGAAGGCTCCGGTGTGCAGCTCGACCATCTCCGCGCCGAGTAGATGGGACGCGGTGATTTGCTCGATACACGGCTCGATGAACATGCTCACGCGGATGCCGTTTGCGCGGAGCGTATCGACAGTGGCGCGCAGGGCGTCGAACTGGCCGACGACATCCAGTCCGCCTTCCGTCGTCACTTCCGCGCGGTTTTCTGGGACGAGGCACACGTCGTCCGGCTTCACGCGCAGGGCGATGGCGAGAATCTCGGCGCTGTTTCCCATTTCGAGATTGAGCTTCGTGGTGAGCTGCTCGCGGAGGCGGAAAACGTCGGCGTCCTGAATGTGGCGGCGGTCGCCGCGCAGGTGGACAGTGATTCCTTTCGCGCCCGCGATTTCGCAAATCGCCGCAGCGGCGAGCACGTCGGGCTCGGCGTTGTGGGCGTCAATGTCGCCGACGTAGCGCGCCTGTCGCAGCGTGGCGACATGGTCTATATTAACGCCGAGGTGCATAGCTCAGTGCCGGAAGTGGCGGAAGGCGGTGAGGAGCATCGCCATGCCGCGTTCGTTCGCGGCCGCGATCACTTCCGGGTCACGCTGCGAGCCGCCGGGCTGGATGGCGCAGGTCGCACCCGCTTCCGCGGCGGCGATGAGGCCATCGGCAAACGGGAAGAACGCATCCGAGCACACCGCGCTGCCGACGAGGGAAAGCCCGGCGTCTTTCGCCTTGGCGACGGCGATGCGCGAGCTATCCACGCGGCTCATTTGCCCCGCGCCGACGCCGAGCGTGCGGTCTTTCGCAGCATAGACGATGGCGTTCGATTTCACATGCTTCACGACCTTCCAGCCAAACTCCATCGCGGCCAATTCATCGGCGGTGGGCGGACGTGTCGTGGAGACTTTGCGTTCCTCCGCAGCGTAGTTGTCGCGGTTTTGCACGAGCACGCCACCGGCGACGCTGCGGATCACGAAATCGTCCACTCCCTGCGGCTCCGCCACGCGGCGGAGTTGCCGCATGAGGCGCAGGTTCTTCTTCCGCTGGAGCAGCGCGCGAGCGTCGGCGTCGAACTCCGGCGCGATGATGACCTCGCTGAAAATCTCGCTGATCGCTTCGGCGAGCCCGAGCGTGAGCGGGCGATTGCACACGATGATGCCGCCAAACGGCGCTTGCTTGTCCGTCGCGAACGCCTTGTCCCACGCCGCGCGCAAGTCCGGGTCGCTGCCCACGCCGCAAGGGTTCGTGTGCTTCAAAATGGCGACAGTCGGCTCGGAGAACTCGACCATGAGTTCGGCGGCAGCGGTGATGTCCAAGATGTTGTTGTAGGACAAATCTTTGCCCGCCAACTTTTCAAAGAACTCATCCCAGCGACCAAAGAGCGCGCCGCTCTGGTGCGAGTTTTCGCCGTAGCGAAGCTCGGTGACGCGAGGCAGGCACAGGCTGAAGCCGCTGGCGCATTCCTTTTCTTTGTTGAGGAAGTTGGCGATGGCTCCGTCGTATTTCGACGTGGTGACGAAGACCTTGATGCCCAGCCGCTCGCGCAGTTGCAGCGTCGTCGCGCCTTCGTTGGCCTTCATCGTTTCCACGATCTCGTCGTAGTCGGCGGGGTCGGTGACGACGGTGACGCTGCGGTAGTTCTTCGCCGCACTGCGGAGCATGGACGGGCCGCCGATGTCTATGTTCTCGATGGCTTCTTCCAGCGTCACGCCGGGCTTCGCCACCGTGGCCTCGAACGGGTAGAGATTCACCACCACGAGGTCTATCGCCTCGATGCCGTGGGCCTTGGCCTGCGCGACGTGCTCTTCGTTATCGCGCAAGTGCAGGAGCCCGCCGTGGACTTTCGGATGCAACGTTTTCACGCGCCCATCCATCATCTCGGGGAACCCGGTGTATTGCGAAATCTCCACGCAAGGAATGCCTTCTTTAGCCAGAAGTTTGGCGGTCCCACCGGTGGAAATAATCTCCACACTCATAGCGGCGAGTGCTTTCGCAAACTCGACCAGACCAGTTTTATCCGACACGGAAATCAGCGCACGTTTGATACTCATTCTTTATTTGAAAAGGGCGCGGACCCTAGCGCCCGCCGCAGCAACGTCAAGCGGCGCGACGCCCAAGAACGGGCGCGATGCCGACAGCCGTGATGACGTGGGGTTCATCGAACATTTCAATTGAAACCTTGCGACATCAGGACTTATTTCCAAGCGCGCTCGTTTACTCACCATGAAACTCCTTAAATTACCCATCTCCGCCAGACTCGCTGTTTTCGCATGTCTCGCGCTCGCACCACTGAACGAAACCGCCCATGCCGGACTGCTCGGCTACTGGAACTTTGACGGTGATTCTTATTCCGACGCCTCGGGGCTCGGCAACAATGCCCAGGCTGGGCCTACGACTCAGGCACCGATTTTCTCGACGGATGTGGCGACGCCGTTTGCCAATCGCACGAACTCCCGCTCGCTCGATTTGCGAAACCGCACGACGCCTACGACGGGGACGAATTGCTACGCGGTCGTGCCGGGGTCGAGCAGTCTTTATAACGGAGGCGCTAGTTTTACGGTTTCGTGCTGGGTGAAGGGATGGCCTACAGATGCTTGGGTGCCGTTCGTTTCTAAAAATGGCGAGGGCAACGGATGGCAGGTGCGGCGCAATGGGGCCACCAATGAAGTGGACTGGACGACGCGGGGCAGCGGGACGGGGTTCACTCAGGGCAATGGTGACTTCAATTCCGGCGTCGTGATTACCGGAGCGGGGACGACTTCGCCCGGTATCCGCAATACGCAGTGGTATCATGTGGTTTGCACGTTCGATGGCACGAACAAGAATATCTACCTGAACAGCCAACTCGTGTCGCAGCAGGCGAATCCGGGGGCGACAATTCAGAGCTCGACGAATCTTCTGGTGTTCGGAGCGAGGGACAATGGCGGCATCAACTCGTTTTCGCGGGTGATGATCGACGAAGTTGCGATTTGGAACAACACGCTCACCCAGACGCAAATCGCGGATTTGTTCTCGGGCACGGACCCGCGCTTTTTGCACTCGCAAGTGACGCCGTGGAATCTCGGCGAGCCTTGGGGAACTCCGGGAAAATGGGGCGTGAAGGAGGCGAAGACGCTGAACGCGACGTGGCAGATTTCGAACCTGAACACGGCGCTCGGCGTGGCGACCAGCACTCCGGGAATCACGAGCACGGCGTTTTCGGTGATCGATTTCAAGGACCCGAACAATCCGGGTGGCGGCTCGGGGACTGCGGCGACGTATCTCACAGATACGGCGGCGGATGATGAAGATTTCGTGCAGGTGGCGACGTGTTGTTTCCGGGTGACGACGCCGGGTCCTTACACGTTTATTTTCAATGGCGACGACGGTTTTCAGGCGTCGCTTTTTGGCGTGAACTGGACGAAGATTAACACGCAAAACGGCAACGCTTCCTTCAGCGGCGAGACGCTGACAAACATGGTGCCGACGGGCGATACGAACACCTACGCGGTGGCGACGCTGGCGGCTGGCGACTACAATTTCCGCTACCTGTGGTACGAGCGCGGGGGTGGTGCTTACAACCGTGTGCGCATTGCGGCGGGCGACAAGACGGGCGATGACGGCTCGCTGAAACTTCTCGGCGATGCGACGGGACCGGTGACGCTGGTTGACCAGGCGCCGATGCTGCTCGGCTTTACCTCGAACGCGTATTCGGTGCTCACGACGCCTTCGGTGAATCCTGCGACGCTGACTTTTTCGTGGGATACGAAATTCACGAGCGCGCTGACGATCACGCCGACGCTGCCGGGCAATCCAACGATCACGCCGGGGACGAATTCGGTGACGTTTGCCTCGCCGACGGCTACGACGACTTACACGCTCACGGGCACGACGGGTGCGCAGACGAGGACTTCGAGCTTCACGGTTTTCGTCGATCAGGCACCGACCATCCAGAGCTTTTCCGTGAACGACAATACGGTGGTCGCCGGAGCGCCGATCACTCTAAATTGGAACGTTGTCGGGGCTGCGTCTTTGTCCATCAATCAGGGAATCGGAGCCGTCACTCCCACGGGCAGTGGTTCATTGAATCTAAGCGCTCCAGCGAGCACGACGACCTACACGCTCACGGCGACGAACCCGTTTGGCAACGTGACTTCTCAGGTCACCGTGAACATCGGACTTCCGCCCGTGATTAGTTCATTCACCACTCCAGATGCCGCGATTTTGCCGGGCGGTATTGCACAGCTCGACTGGACCACTTCGCTGGCAGATTCGGTGACGCTTACGCCGCGTCCGGGAGCGGTGGCGTTGAACGGTCAGTTCTTTGAGAATCCGGCCGCAAATACGACTTACACGCTCACGGCGACGAATGCTTTTGCGAGCGTTTCGCAGGCCCGGACGATTACGATTCCGGGTGCGCTCACGATCACCTCGGCGGGCTGGAGCCAGACGCGGCTGAATACGTCGGTGACGTTGAACTCGCTCAGTATCTCGGATCAGTTATTTGCTGGTACGATTGTGCCAACGGGAACCTTTACGCAGTCAGGCCTAGCCTCCATCAACCAAGGCGACGGCGCGGTCGGCGTGTTCCCCGGCGGCGAGACGCTTCCGCCGGGTGGAAATGGCGACAATTTCGTCGTAAAATCTACCGCGACGCTGCGGATTATCTTCAGCGGATATTACACCTTTGGAATCAACAACGACGACGGCGGACGCCTCCGCATCGATGGGAACGACGTCATCGTGAACGACGCAACACAGGCACCGACGACGTTCGTCTCGGGGCCAAAATACCTGACGGCAGGCGACCACACGATCGAGTATCTTTACTTCGAACAAGGCGGCGGATTTGCCGGCGAGGTCTTCTACGTTCGCTCGGACGGAGCGTTCTTCCTGCTGGCGACAAACATGCCCATCGCGCCGCCGGTGAGCGCGTCCGATTTGCGCATCACGGAATTCTGCGCAGACAACACGGTGCTCTTCGATTCGCAGGCAGACGCGCCGGACTGGATCGAAATCGTGAACCCAACAGCGTCGCCGATTAACCTCGCCGGCTACTACCTCACGAACAGTGCGATCCCCGCAGACGACCACAAGTGGGCGTTCCCAAACTACTCGCTCCCGGCTGGCAGCTACCTCGTCGTTTTTGCCTCGGCGAAAAATGTGACGTTCGGCGCGAACGAGTTTCACACGAACTTCACGCTGCCAAAGACCGCCGGCTATCTCGCGATGACGAAAGACAGCGGAACTCCAGGCGTCTATTCGCTGGTCGATTCGTACACTTATCCGGCGCAGCGCGAGAATAAATCGTACGGCCGCTACGACACGGAAAACTACGTCGGTTTCTTCGACATCCCGTCGCCCGGTTCGCAGAACGCGGCAGGCATCGACGGTTTTGTCGGCGATACGACCTTCAATGTGGATCGCGGAATTAAGAGCGCTCCGTTCGGGCTTACGATCACGACGACCACCCCGGGCGCGGAGATTCGCTACACACTCGACGGCTCAACGCCGACTTCGACAAACGGCTTCATTTTCCCAAATGTCGTGAACCCTACTCCGCTCACGATTAACAAGACGACGGTTGTGCGGACGGCTGCATTTCAGAACCGCTGGAAGCCGACGAATGTGGACACGCAAACGTATTTGTTCCTCGACGATGTGATCACGCAATCCGTGAGCAACACGCTCGCTGACGGATGGCCCGTGGGTCCTGTCGCCGGGCAGATTCTCGACTACGGATTCGACAGTCGCGTGGTGACTGGAAACGAAGCGATTATCAAAGCGGCACTCGCTGCAGTCCCAACCGTGTCGATCGTGACCGACCTCGGTAATTTGCTGCATCCTGTGAACGGCATCTACATCGATGCAAATCAGCACGGCGAAAACTGGGAGCGCCCTGCGTCCGTTGAGTATATCAACGACACCTACAACGGTCAGGTGGGCGGCGGTGGTGCATTCCAGATCGACGCCGGACTTCGCATCCGCGGCGGATACTCCCGCAGCGATGCGAACCCGAAACACGCGTTCCGCTTGTTCTTCCAAAACCAGTACGACGGCGATTTGAAGTATGCGCTTTTCGGCAAGGAAGGCACCAACCGCTTCGAGAACCTCGATATCCAGACGTCGCAGAACTACTCGTGGTCATTCGACCCATCGGGCGCGGCACCCGGCGGCGCTGTGCAACTCTACACGTTCATCCGCGAAGTCGTGAGCCGCGACAACATGAAGGACATGTCGCAGCCCTACACCCGCAGCCGTTACGTCCACCTCTACCTCAACGGAAAATACTGGGGCCTTTACATGACGCAGGAGCGCCCCGAGGCGAACTACGGGCAAAACTACCTCGGCGGAAACGAAGACAATTACGATGTGATCAAATCCGCCGGCGGCAGCGGCGGCTACAACACCGAAGCAACCGACGGCACCATGGCGCAAGGCACGAGCGCAGCGCCCGGCTCGACGTGGGCGCGGTTCTGGTGGCGCGCGAAAGAACTGCGCGAAGACACCACCTCCGAAGCAAGCCGCACGGCGCGCTACTTCGCGATGCAGGGATTGCAGAGCAACGGCATCACGCCCGACCCCGCGAGCCCGAAGGTGCTGAACCCGGAGAACCTCGCTGACTACATTCTGAACAGCTTCCAAACCGGCAGCTTCGATGCGCCGCTCTCGACGTTTGTTGGTGCTTCCAACAACTGGTTCGGACTCAAGGAGCGCACGCGCAACGACGGATTCGTCTTCTTGGCCCACGACCACGAACACGGCATGGGGACAGATCAGGACGGCCGCTCGGATAATCGAGTCGGACCTTGGGCTGGCTCGGGGACCAACGCATTTGGACAAGCGATGCACAACAATCTCGTGAATTACGCCAAATCGAATCCTGCTTACTTGCACGAAAATCTCGCGTTCAGTCAGGAATACCGGATGAAGTTCGCCGATCGCGTTCAGAAGAACTTCTTCAACAACGGCCCGCTCAGCGACGCCAGCGTCATCGCCCGAATCAATTCGCGTGCGACGATTCTGGACCCGCTGATCATCGCGGAATCCGCCCGTTGGGGTGATTCGAAAACCGGCGGCGCCACGTTCTTCACCAAGAACGACTGGCTGAGTGGAAAGACCCGCACGACGAACTGGGTGAGCACCGGAACCATCGCAACGCTGAACGCAAACAGCGGCCCCGGACGCGCCGCGACGATCGTCGCTCAGCTCCGCGCATACAAAGACAACGTGAGCGGCGTGAGCACCGGCCCTGCCGATGGCACGCTTGTCGCGATGCCGCTCTTCCCAATCACCGACGCACCGGTCTTCGGGCAATTCGGCGGAATCGTAGCGTCGAACTATTCGCTCACCATCACCGACCCGAATAGCGGCAACCCAAGCACATCGGGCGATACCCGCACACTCTACTATCGACTCGATGAACAAGACCCGCGTGAAATCGGCGGAACCGTCCGCGCAGGAAACCTCACGAGCAACCCGGCCACACTGACCGTCTCCGGCCTCGTAAAAGCGCGCATTTTCAACAGCACGAAAAACGAATGGTCGGCTCTCACCGAGGCGCTCTTCGTCGTCGGCGCACCAGCGTCGAGCACGAATCTCGTCATCAGTGAAATCAACTACCAACCCAAAGGACCGTTCTTCGCCCCAGCGACGGACAAGGACGACTACGAGTTCATTGAGCTGTGGAACCCATCGACAAGTCAGGTGGAACTCGACGGCGTGGAATTCACAACCGGCATTACGTTTAACTTCACCACGCAATCGAGCATCACTTCGATTGCGCCGGGCGGGCGCATCGTACTCGTGCGAAACCTCGCGGCATTCCAACAGCGGTATCCAGACGCCAGCTATCCGGGGCTGAGCGCAAAGATCGCGGGAACCTACCTGAACAGCCTCGATAATGGCGGCGAGCAACTCATCCTTCGCAACGTTCTCGCAGGCGCAGATATCGCCGACTTTACGTACGATGACGACGGCATCTCGTGGCCAAAGGGACCCGACGGAGGCGGCTACACTCTGTGCCTCACCACCGTCAATCCGACGACGGTCAACAAGAGTCTCGGTTCAAACTGGTTTTCCCACGGAACCCTCCACGGCAATCCCGGCGGACCCGACAGCGCCGCATTTGGAACTTGGGCGACCAGCTTCTCCGTTCCTGCCTCGAACACGATCGACTCCGACGGCGACAGCGTGAATAACCTCCTCGAGTACGCTCTCGGGACCAATCCCACGAATTCCGGAAGTTCCGCCCTGCCAACAGGCGGCACACTTGTATTGGATCTCGGGGCCGGGCCAAAGACCTACCTCACGCTGGCGTTCACAAGGCCGACGAACACTTCGGACTTGGCATACCGAGTGATGACCAGCCCAGACCTCGCGACATGGAATGTGGACGCCGTGCAACTACTGCGGACGGACAATGCGAATGGGACTGAAACCTACCTCTTCCGAGCCCCAACACCGATCAGCGACTCCACGAAACAGTTCATCCGCCTGTCTGTCGAAGTGCTGCAATAGCAGTAAAAAAACCAACGCCATGGATCAGCAAGCATCACGCTGCTGGCCCATGGCGTTTTCTTTTGCTCGTTCGTGCCAAGCAGCTACTTCCAGTTTTCGTCGAAAAAGCCGGCATCCACGATCTGTCCGGGCCACTTGGGGCCGGGCGGGGTGCGGAGGTCCACTACGGCCCAGTCGGGGAGCTTCGGCGTCTGGTCGCTGTTGTTGGTGGCGGCGGCTTCGCGGAAGGTGAAGCCGCTGTTGAGGACGATGTAGCGCGTGGGGTTGAGCGGGTTCGGGCAGATCAAAATCGGCGCGTGATGCGCGGCGTCCACCTTCTGCGTACCGAGGGTGAGCGTCGTGGCGTCCCATTTCAGCGGGAGTTGGGCGGCGATTTTGGCGAGATATTTGTTCGATGAGATGTCGCCCCACGCGACGAGGTTCGCGTCCTTTGCCAAAGCGTCCGTCACCGCCGTGTCGTCCACGACCGTGACATCACCGCGAAAGACCTGCCGCCATTGCACGATGGCGCGCTCCATCTCGGCTTTTGCCCACGCGCCGACGGTGTCGTTGAGCGGCTTTCCCGTCGGGCGGATGAAGACGAAGCGGGACATGAAGGCGTGATCAATCGGGCCGCAAACCAACGGGCTTTTCGTATGCGCTGGATACGGGTTAGCCGGATTAGTCCGGACCCATTTCTCTTCCGCCCATTTTCCGCCTGTTTTCCGGACGGATATCCCAAAGTCGTTTCTCGGATTTGCAGTGATCTTCTGGCCATCAATGACGATATCCGCATACGGCCCGACGAATTTGCGGGGTGTATCCAACGTGAAGGCGGCGACGTTGTGGGTCTTCACCACGAAGTCAGGGTTTGTGCTCTCTACCTCTATGTCGGCCCGCTCCCATTCCTGCTCCATGGCGCGGATTTCGACCCATTCCATTTTCGGATAGATGAGCGTGTAAGTCGTGAATCGGATTTTGTTCCGATAATTTCGCCCCTTCTCGACCGCCGCATCCACGAGCTTGTTGATCTCCGGGATCGAGTCTTTGTGATACTTGTGCGGCGTCTGTGGGCCGATGATGTGGGGGAAGGTGATGCCTTCTTGCGCGGCGTATTTCACCATGATGTCGGCGGCTTGTTTCTGCCCGTCTATTTCGCCGGAGTAGGCCACGGTGCTCGTGTTGGAGAGGTTTGCGGCCATCGTGGTGGAGTCGTACCAGCGCCAGAGGACTTGCTCCCACCACGGCGGCGCGACTTTACCCTCGCCGAAGCTCCTGTAAAACTCCGCCGTCTCCGCGAAGCCTGCGCCCGGTGCGGCGGCTACCCATAGCCCGGAGTGGTGCGTGGCGAACTGCCACGCACTTGCGCCGCCCATGCTGAAGCCGCGTATGACGAGGCGCTTTTCATCAATCGGGTAGTGCGTCTTCACGTCGGCAAGTGCCTCGAAAAGGTCCGTCTCTCCGGCGAATTTATTCGCGCAGCAGTAGCGCCCGTAGAGGTAGCAGACGATGGCTCCGGGCGGTGTGAACTCGCCTTTGCTGCGCTGTGCGCCTTCGATGAAGGACAGCTCACTCAGCTTCTCCCCGCGCCCGTGACACCAGAAATCGAGGCGGCGCGGCTTGGCTTCTCCGGGCTTGAAGTCGTCTGGGATGAGGACGCCGTAGGGCTGCACGGAGCCGTCTATTTTCGAGCGGTAGCCACGAGCGACGAGGCCGGTCTGTGTGTTCCACGGGGTCTCGCCCTTTGCCAGTGCGGCGGCGCGGGCGAGGCCCTGTTTGATGTGGTCTTTCGCGGTAGCGATTTGTTTTACGTCGAAAATCTCATTGTAGCGCAGCGCCCAGTCGGCGGACTTGTGGAAGATTTCGACGTTGGGGATTTCGCCCGCGAGCTTGGCGTTCTTTTTCAGCGAGGCGATGGCGTCGCCGAGTTGCTTCACGCCCGCCTCGATCTCCACTCGGTCGGCGGCTGGAACTTCGATCCCGGCTGGCGGGACGCGCGGGATTTTGGGTGCCTCCTGAGCGGTGACAGTGGCGACGGCGGCGAGTAGTGCGACGAGTATTTTCATGCGGCGCGGTGACAACCCGCCCGCCGCAAAAACCAAAGCTCCCGTTTACTCCGCGACGCCTCCGAGCCTGCGCAGGTAACGGAAAGTGAACAGCCCCGTCGCATGGCCATCGCCCCACGTCGGCTGGAGCGCGTAGCCGCCGATGAGCTGCCAGCCGCGTAGCTCGAAGCTCGTCGCCGTGTAGCGGACTTCGGGCCTCATCACGACGCCCATCGCATCCGGCTCGCCGCAGCACGAAGCGCACGGGCAAGCCTTTCGCAGCGCCTCAAACGTCATAAACGTCTCCGGCCCGTCCTCCCACGCGATGGCGAGTTCGTTGCCGATGATCTGGATGTTTGATGGAGCGAGCCGTTGTGTCATACCTCACTCTTCGCCTGTTGCACCGGCCGGACGCCATGCTTTTCCGCTCCTATCGCCAAAAATCGCCGTCCCCACGCGCACAAGCGTCGCGCCTTCCTCGATAGCGATGGGGAAGTCGCTGCTCATCCCCATCGAGAGCTGCGGCAGCCCCACGCGACACTCCGTTTGCAGGCGGTCGCGGAGTTCCCGCAGCTTCGCGAAAAACGGGCGCATTTCCTCCGCTTTGGGCTGCGGTGGCGGGATGCACATGAGCCCGCCGATGGTGAGCCTGTCGAGCGCCAGAAGCTCCTCCATCTGCTCGCGCAACTGCTCCGGCGCGAAGCCAAACTTCTGCGACTCCTCCGAGAGCTTCACTTCCAGCAGCACCGTCGGGCGCTGCGATTCCTCGGCGGCGATGCGCTGGATGTCGCGCGCCGTCTCCAGAGAATCCACGCCATGAAACAGCTCGAATAGCGGCAGCGCTTGCCGGATTTTGTTGCGCTGAAGATGCCCGATAAAGTGCCAGCGCGCTCGGCCCGAGACGAGGGGCATTTTCGCCCGCGCCTCCTGCACCCGACTCTCGCCAAAGAGCATCTGGCCTGCGTGCAGCGCCTCCATCACCGCCTCTGGCGGATGCGTCTTGGAGACTGCCACCAGCTCAATCTCAGCAGGCGCACGCCCGGCGCGCTCGGCAGCCGCAGTCACCGCAGATACAATTGCTTCCAGCCTCTCAGCAACAGATGAAACTACTCTCATAATTTAATAATTTTAAAATCTCGTATTGCCATGTGAACTCGAAACGTATTCGTAAATGTACGCCAGTCAGCGAACCACCCGAACTCGCTCCCGGTGAAACCCAAATCCAAAAAACAATCCAATAACTAATGTATATCGATTCATTCAAAGTCTTCTGTGACCTCGTAGAAACAAGCAGCTTCTCGAAGTCCGCAGAAAAAAACAAGATCACCCAGAGCGCCGTCAGCCAGCAAGTACGCAATCTAGAAATCCGCTTCGGCGTCACGCTAGTAGAGCGTGGTCGCCGCCAGGTCACTCTCACACCCGAAGGCAACGCGTTCCTCGAAGCCTGCACAAAGATTTTAGACATCTGGGACTCCTTCGAGAATCGTCTCGGCGAGCTGAAAAACGAAGTCGCGGGAGAGATCAAAGTCGCGGCCACTTTCACGATCGGGCTCTACGAATTGCCGACCCTCGTCCAGGCCTTCTCCGCCAAGCACCCCGACGTGACGGTGAAAGTTATTTATGGCACCACCGATGCGGTATGCACACTCGTGGAAAGCGGCGATGCTGACGCGGGCCTAATCCCATTTTCCAGCAAGGCTCGGGACTTGATCTCTGAGAACTACGGCGAAGACGAACTCGTCATCGTCACCGCGCCCCAGCACCCGCTGGCGAATAGCGGCACCGCGGCGCTGAGCGCGCTCGAAGGCCAGAAGATGGTCACGTTTGCGAACGACTCCTCCACGCGCAAATTTATCGACAAGCAACTCCGCGATGCGGGGGCTAAGACGGTCCACTGCGGCGCATACGACAGCGTCGAGACGATCAAACGCATCGTCCAAGTCGAGAATTGCATCAGCATCGTGCCCGCAAAATCCATCGCCAAAGAAGTCGCAGCTGGCACCTTGGCACAGGTGGCCATTCAGGGCGACGCGCTGAAGCGCCCGCTCAGCTACGTCGTCAGCCGGACTCGCACCCGCGCACCCGGCCTGAAGGAGTTTCTCGAACAAGTGAAAGGCTAAACCAGACCTTTGACACCCCGGCGCAGTCTCTTTAATCACGCACGGATGAAGCTGTTCATCGCCATCACCGTCGCAGGATTCGCATCCTGCATCGCCGAAGAGACCGTCGAATTCAAAGGGAGCATCGAGCGCATCGACCCTGCGCTCGATGCTCTCATCTCCCCGAGCGCAACCGTCGAAAAACTCGCCGAGGGCTTCAACTGGTCCGAAGGCCCGACATGGTTCGATGGCGCGGTGCTTTTCTCCGATGTGCCGGAGAACATCATCTACCGCTGGAAGGAAGGGATGAAGTCCGCCGAAGTCTTCCTAAAACCCAGCGGCATGACCACGCCGACAGCGGGCTTTCGCGAGCAAGGCAGCAACGGCCTCTCGCGCGATGCGGAAGGTCGCCTGCTCGTCTGTATGCACGGCGACCGCCGTGTGGCACGCTGGGAAAAAGGCACCTTCACCTCGCTCGCAGAGCGATTCGACGGGAAAAAGTTCAACAGCCCCAACGACCTCGCCGTGCGCAAAAATGGCGACATCTACTTCACCGATCCACCCTACGGCCTCGATAAAGGCAACGACTCCCCACTGAAAGAGCAGCCCTTCAACGGCGTCTATCGCGTCACCCCGAAGGGCGAAGTCTCCGTCGTCACGAAAGAAGTGAACTGGCCCAACGGCATCGCATTTTCGCCCGACGAACGTCTGCTCTACATCGCCGTCAGCGATAGCAAAGCGCCGCGTATCATGGCCTACGATCTCCAGCCAGACGGCTCCGTCGCCGGTGAACGTGTCTTTTTCGACGCGAAAAAGGCAGGCAAACCCGGCGACAAAGGCTCCTGCGACGGCATGAAAGTGGATGCGCGCGGCAACGTCTGGACCACCGGCCCCGGCGGCGTGCTCGTCGTATCGCCAGAAGGCAAACTCCTCGGACGCATCCTCACCGGCCAAGCTACCGGCAACTGCTGCTGGGGCGACGACGGCTCCACGCTCTACATCACGGCAGATATGTTTCTCGTCCGCGTGAAGACGCTGACGAAAGGCTCGGGGTGGTGAGTTTGGCTGTGATTTGTGATTTGTGAGAAGTGATTGGTAGCACGCTTGCGACTAGTCACTTCTCACAAATCACGAGTCACAAAAGCGCCCCTCACCCATTCAGCGCTGCCAGCACCTCCGGGTCGCGCACATCGGCCCAGCTGCCCGCGAGTTCCACGACTTGCACGACGCTGCCGCTCTGCGCGAGGTCGCGGATCGCATCCGTGAGTTCGTATTCGCCGCGTGGGGAGAGTTTCAGCTTCGCCGTGAACTCGAAAATCGACGGACGGAACGCATAGACGCCCGCATTATACCAAGGGCTCGGCGCTTTACCGGCGGGCTTCTCGATGAGGTCGGTGAGCTCAAAGCGTTCGTTCACCACCACGCAGCCGCCTTTCGCGATTTCGCCCTCGTTATGTTTCACGCTCACGAGCCCCTGAGCATCGCCCAGCGCGACGAGGCGCTGGTAGTTTGCCGCATCAATGAGGATGTCGCCGTAGCTGAGGACGAACGCATCCGCACCCGCAAACTCCTTCGCCAGCTCCACCACGCGCCCGGTGCCGTCCTGCACGACTTGCGTGACGTATTCCACCCGCACGCCGAAGCGCGACCCATCGCCAAAAAAGTCGCGCACCACATCCGCGCGATAGCCCACGACGATGCAAAACTCAGCGACGCCGGCCGCTTTCAGCCCTTCGATAATGTGGAGCAAAATGGGCTTCCCGTGAACTTCGAGCATGGGTTTCGGAAGGTCGTTGGTGAGCTCCTTCATACGGGTACCCTTGCCTGCGGCGAGTAAGACAGCTTTGCGAATCGTGGTCATGGTGGGCAGCCTCGTAGCACGCCACCCGCCGGAACTTCAAGACCGCTAACAGAAAGATCACTTTCCCCGGACCCGTTTCGGCGCTTCACTCGCGCCATGAACACGCCAGCCTTCCTCGCCCTTGCCGCACTGACCGCCACCAGCTTCGCACAGACCGGTTCCGCTTATGAAAAAGCAGCGAGCATCCGGTATCCAAAGCTCGATTTCGCAGAAGCCTCGCTGGAAGACGCCGTCGCGTTTTTGAGGAAAGCCTCCGCGCCCCTTGCGCCGGATAAAACTAGCTTCAACCTCGTCATCCAACCCGGCAAATCCGCGCCCAAGCCCATCACCCTGCACCTCGCCAATATCCCCGCGCCCGAGGCCGTCCGCTACTGCGCGGAGGCAGCAGGATACAACGTCCGGTGGAGCGGCGGATTCGCTATCATCTCGGAGCAAAATCCCCCCGCGCTTCCCGATGTAGCGTTTCTTCCCGGAGGAGCCGGGTTTGCCAAAAAGATGTCGGGCGTCGTTTTCCCCCGGCTCGAGTTCCGCAACAGTACGACTCGCGAGGCGCTGGAGTTTGTCTCGAAAAAAGCCCGCGACCTCGCTCCTTCGGGGCCGATTCTCAATATCATCATCCAATCACCCACCGCCGCCAAAGCAGCGATCCCGGCGAAGCCGATCCCCGGCTTGGAAGGCACCGTCATCGTTGCCGGCCTCGAACCGCCACCGGCCCCGGTGCCTGCCACGACTGAAGCGCCAGAAATCGGCGAACGCGAACTCACGCTCACCGTCAACAACACGCCCGTGCCGGAACTGCTCCGCATCATCGCACTGCTTACCGGGACCACCGTGCGGTGGGACAGCAATGCCGTCGTCCTCGGCGACAAGGGCTGCGAGAAGCGCCCCGAAGTCGTGAACACCGTCGCCATCAAAGGAAAGCTCATCATGGAAAAGCTGGCCAACATCGAAATTCCGAAGCTCGAATTTCGTGAAGCGAAAATGAGCGAGTGCGCGGACTTCTTCAGCAAGAAACTCAAGGAACTCGATATCGAAGGCAAAGGCTTCAACCTCCTCGCCAGCGGTGCATCCGCAGATCGGATGCTCACCTTCAAACTCGATAAAATCCCCGCGCTAGAAGCCCTTCGCTACATGGCCGAACTCTCCGGCACCGACCTCCGCATCGAGCACAACGCGCTCGTCTTTCAGCCGAGGTAGCTACCACTGGCGAAAGAACTCAAGGATACCGTGGTAAAAGCGGTCACCGTAACGGATGGCGAGCAACCCGCAGAGGAGCGCACCGACGCCAATGGAAATCCAGAATGGGCTGGCAGTGCTGAAAAAATACCGAGCAACGGCGAAAAAGACAACGGCTCCACCGAACAAAAATCCGCAGCCGAACCGCATACACTTTTCGCAGCCGTCCGGTGGTGGACTGTCGTCCATGATGATGATTACGCCTTCCGCCGACGGCGCCCCATCAGCATCCCGATCCCGCCGAGGAGCAGCGCAGCACTGCCGGGCTCTGGCACGAGCAGGGCTACGTCATTGCCGCCATGAAGGGTGCCGGCTTCGGCGTTGGCATCGTAGCTGATCTCAAACATGAAATTATCGACGAAGAACGGTGTCCCGGCGGCGGGGATGTTTGCGAAGGTTCCCGCGACTGCATCAACACCATCGTTTACAATGATGAAGAGAATGTCGTTCAACCGGAAGTCTGCGCCGGTCGTGATGTTCAGCGTGGCTCCGGTGATGTCCACCGTGCCGTCGAGCACGCCCGTGCCGACGTTGAGCTGATCGTAGGTCGTCCCGGCGACGGGCAGTGGCCCTGCACCGTGCGCGAGTTCTACGTTAAAGGCTGAGGCTGCACCAAACGTGACACTGCCTCCGACGCTGAGGATGCCAGCGCTGTTACCGGGGGCCACGATTCCCGTCGCAGCGGTGACGACGACGTTGCCCGCGACCGTTCCCGATCCGCTCAGCGTGCCGGAGATGACGTCCACATTCGACGTATCGGCAAGGGTGTCGTTGATGGCCAAGTCGCCGCCGAGGATGGATACGTTTCCTGCGATGGTCGCCGTGCCAGTCCCGCCGAGAGTCAGCTTCCCAGCGCCTTGCTTGGTGAGCGGTCCCGCAGCGTTGATGCCACCGCTAAACGAAATATTGCCAGTCGTCGCATTGATCGTCGGGGATGGCCCGAGGTCCGCCGCACCTGCGAAATCCACGGTGTAGCCGTTGGCCCCGGTGACGTTGAGCGTCGAGGAAGTCATCCCGAGCGTGCCGAGGTGAATCGTATTGCCCGTGGTGATGCCAGCGGAGCGGTTCACGTCGATGAACGTAGCGACTGCACCCGCGATGGTGACGTTATTTCCATAGGCGATGCTTCCATTGCTGCCAGCCCCGTCGTCGTGGAGGCTGAGGCGAGCGTCGGTGAGCGCGATGGTGCCAGTGCCGAGCGGGTTGCCCGTGATCGGCGGCTGCGCCGTGAGTCCCTGCGCGGCATTGACGATAAACTGGCCGCTGAAGTTGCTGCCGGGATTTTTTACAATCAGCGCGGTTGCCGTGTTATTGGCGTTGCCTTCGATGGTGAGCGACTGACTGCCCGAAAGCCGTCCGTTGAGCGTTATGTCCTGCGAGGTTCCCGTGGTGGTGAAGCTGCGGAGGTATGCAAACGACGGAGCCTGCACATCCACATCGCCACCAAAGACGGCGAGATTGCCCGAGCGGACTTGGAGCGTTCCTCCGTTGAGGACGACGTTGTTCGGCAATGCGAAACTGTTCGGTGCTGCCTTGCTCTGGACCACTAGGATTCCGCCCGTTCCCACCGTCGCGGTTCCACTTCCGATTCCGTTCGCGGATTGGACTTCCACCGCGCCGTCGGTGACTGCCCAGTTCCCGGTGAATCCTACGTTATCTGCCACGATGCGCAGCGTCCCCACTCCTTGCTTGGTGATCGGCCCAGCGCCTGTGAGCGAACCTGCCCGCGTGAGGACAAGGCCATTTCCCGCAGCTCCGGCTGTGACTCGCAGTGTGCCTCCCGCTGCATTCGTATGGATCACCCGCGTTTGCGCTGCGGCACCCCAATCGAGCGTCCCGGCGGCGGTGTATTCTAGCGCTCCGCCGTCGAGCGTCACCGTTTGCGTCGTGCCGCCGATGGCATCCGTTGTGGCAAATTGGACGGTGCCCTCTTTGATCACGAGGCCGCCATTGAATCCCGTATTCGCACCCGTGAAGACGGCCGCGCCGACACCGGTTTTCGCCAGGCTTCCCGCTCCGGTAATCAATCCGCCGAGCGTGACGGAAGTTGCAGTTTTCACCGTCCCTCCGCCCGCGCTGAGAGTGATTGCGCGAGCTGTGGTATCCGTTGCTCCCGTGTATTCCAACGTGCCGCCATTAAACACCAGCGTCGAGGTAGCCCCGCCGAGTGGCGAGCCTCCGACGTCCGTCACCGAAGCGACTTGGAGCGTACCCGCATTCATCGTCACAGCTCCGGTGTAGGTGTGGATGCCGCCAAGCGTCACCAAGCCCGCGCCGTCCTTCGTCACCGTAGCAGTGCCGGTGATCGCTCCCGGTCCCGCGACCGTGTAGGGCTTTGCGATGTTGTTAAAGCGAACGATATTCGGCGTGATGTCGCCTCCGGTTAGCGCGACATCCGTGAGCGTCGCGGTGTCATCGAAGAGCACATTGTCCTGCGCGAGGAAGTCCGTCGTTGCAGCGGGCTGCCCGACGAGGCCCCAGTTTTTCGGCGCTGCGATCGTCGCAGTACTCCATTCCGTGCTCACTTTGCCCGTCCAAATTGGGACCTCCATCGCGGTGATATTCAGCACGATTGCCGTGTTCACCGCGTCGTTTTCCACCACTGCAGTGGCGACGCGATTCGGCAATGTGCCAGTCTTAAACGCAGTGATACCTGTGCCACCGAGGACGCCTGCGTAGTCGATGAGCAGATGCTGCCCGAGCCCAGGGTTGGCGCCCGCGAGATTGACTGTGATGGAGTTCGCCCCGCTGTTCACCACGAGCCCATCCGTGTTGACCACTGAGATGATGCCCGGCGTCGTCCCTCGATTAAAAGTCAGCGTCGATGTATCTGCTGCGCCACCACCGAGGGTGAGCGTCGGGACGGTGAGCGTGCCTGCGCCGAGGACGCCGGGGACGATAGAGCCCCCGGTATTGACCGTGACTCCGCCGCCCGTGCTACCTTTGCCCGTCAGCGTTCCAGTGCCGTTGATCGTCACGCTGGAAGTAGAAAGCGTTCCGTCGATCGCGAGCGAACCGGCGTTAATGGTCGTGGTTCCGGTGTATGGCTGGTTGCCGGGGATGTAGAGCAATCCGGCACCCGCCTTGAGGATGCCGCCTGGGGCGGGGATCGGATCGGCGACGACGACTGCCGGGTTGCCGTCACGAACACTCAAGGGTGCGGCCAGCGTGCCGAAATTCAAAGTTCCAGTCACATCGAAAGTCCGCACCGCACTGTTCAGCTCAATCGCCGAGCGGTCTTGCGCGATCGTCGCCAAACTTGCCGCGCCGCGCAGGATGTTCGTCGTCCCGATGGAAGTGAACGTGCCATTGACCTGAATCCTGCTTCCACGTGAACCGGTGATGGCCGATGTCGAAGCCGTGAACGCGCTCGGGCCAGCGTTAAAATTAAACGTGCCGTCCGTAACCGTCAGCCCACCGGCTCCGACGATCAATCGGCTATCCTGCACCGCCGCCGCAGTTGCTCCGGTCGTGCTACCACCGTCGAAATTAAACACCGCGCCCGCAGCCGCCGTCGTTGCATTCGCCGAGATACCGCCGCCTCGTTGAAAAAGCACCGTGCCTGCAGCTCCAACGCTCAGAGTCCCATTGACTTGGAAGAGCGCCGCAGTGCCGCTCCGCAGAGAGCCGAACGTTCCGCCATTTACCGTCACGTTATTCACGATATCGGTCTGCTGCGCCACTGGCCCGACGTTCAGCACATCGCCGAACGAACCCGATGTCAGCGTGATGTTCGCCGTGTCTGGGATTTGATTCGCCGAGCCCGCTACCGCCGCGTATCGGAAATTGCCGCCATCAATCAGCAAGTCTCCGCCGATTGCGTTTGTCCCCGCCGTCTTCCCAGCGAGGAGGATACCCGCCAAGACTCGCGTGATGCCCGTGAACGTATTGGGCACCGCCGCACCGCCGAGGGTGACGCTCCCGGTTCCATTCATAATCAATTCGCCCGAGCCGCTGATGATCGCCGGAATCGTCGCAACATCCGTACGTCGAATCGTCGTCCGCCCGTTATTGATGATGTTTCCAGTCCCAGCCGAGCCATCGCTGATTTCGAGGTTCGTATTATTATTCACCGTCAGAGCACCCGTGACATTCGCTCCTGCTCCAAGCTCTAGGACACCCTCCGAAATCGTGGTGGTAGCAGACGCAGTCCCGGCGATAATCACGCGTCCTGCGCCCGTCTTCGTCAGAGTTCCTGCGCCGGAGATTGCGCCAGACAGCGTCAGCGTATTTGCCGTCTTGAGCGTTGCGCCGCCCGCATTGATCGTCAGCGCGCGGTTTGTCGAAGCTGCTGAAGCGCCTGTGTATTCCAGCGTGCTTCCGCCATCGAGAGTCACCAAGGTCCCGCTTCCGAGCGAGCTATCCGTCCCGCCATTCGCGAGCGACGCGGCTTTGACGGTTCCAGCGTTGACGGTGACCGATCCCGTAAAGCTATTCGTGTTGTTAAAAGTCACGGTTGCCGCGCCCGATTTTACCAGCGGCGCATTGCCCGCGATCCCGTTCGTGCCGCTGAACGTGTAATTGCGCGTCGCATTGGTAAATGTGAGCGATGTCACCGTCACATTCGCGCCATTGATCGCCACATTTTGATCCGCCGCGGGAAGGTCGTTGAAGACGACGTTATCGTTCACCCGGAAGTCCGTCGGGCTGGTGTTATTGGAATTGAGCACCCAGTTTTCCGCTCCACCCTGCACACCCAACGCCCAAGCACCGCTCAGCGAGCCACTCCAGATCGGGAAATCAATGGCGGTAATCTGATAATCCACGCGCGTATTCGTCGTATCATCAATCAACGCAGCGACGGCCCGGTTTGGCTGAGTCCCGAGGACGAACCCACCAAAACCAGACCCGCCGATCGTCACGTAATCCAGCAGGGTAAATGTCTGGGGGAGTGCGCCCACTGGATTACCCGCTATGTTGATCGTCACCTTTCCCGCACCGCCGTTGAGGACGAGGCTGCCGGTCACATTGACCGACGAAGCCAGCGACGCATCGAAAGTCGCCGCGTTCCCCGCCACCGCGCCAAACGTGAGGTTCTGGAACGTCAACGTCCCGATCCCCAGCGCACCCGACTCAACCCTTCCGCCATTGGAAATCGTCGTCGTCCCGTTCACCGTTCCTGTTCCTAAAATGTGACCGCCAATCGTGCTCGTCGAACCCGTCCCAACCGTGCCACTCACGCGCAGAGTTGCGGCGCTGTTGACGTTGAGTGTGTGGTTCACAGGGAACGAACCGCCGAGAACCGTCGTGCCCGCAGCGAGAGTCGTGGACGAGTGCGTATTCGTGCCGCCCAACGTCAACGTACCAGCGCCTGCTTTGGTCAGAGTTCCCGTTCCGGCGACCACATTGTTCAAAGTGTAATCAACCGTGTTCGCCAGCGTGCCACCAGCGGCTCCCATGGTGATCGTGCCAGTCCCGAGAGCGCCAGCCCCAGAGACCTGAATCGTCCCTCCATCAAACGAGGTAGAGCTAAACGCATTGGTCGACGTCAGAGCGAGCGTTCCAGCGTTCTGCTTAAACAGTCCGCCCGAAATCTGCCCCACGCCACCCACTGAATAGATCCCGCTCGCATTGCTCGCCCGCAAAAAGCCCACGGTGATATTTGCCGGCACATCAATGGTCGCAGTCCCGGTAGGATTCTGGCTGAGCACGGCCCCACCGCCGAGGTACCCGGTCGCATTCACTCCATCCGTCCAATACTGCGTACCGGTAAGGTCGAGCGAGCCGTTTGGAGCCGTGCCGACGGTGTGCGTCAGATTGTAGATCGAGTCCGGGATCACGCTGAATGTCGCCGACACATCGTCGATGCCCATCACCGCATCCGTCCCCGTATCGTTAAAGTTCCGCCAGCGCAACGTGATGAATTGCCCAGGCGCCAAGGTCAGGCCGAGGTTTCCCGATTTCGCAGTCGTCAATGGAGTCGCGAGAGCCGCCGTGCCAGCATTCGACGTCGAGTAATCAAACGCGCCCACCCGAGTCCAACCCGTATCCACGAGCGCTGCGTTCACGGCAAACGTATTCGCATTCCCGTGCGCCGCGCCGCCCGAGGTCAGATCCGTCACCGCAGTCGCGCTGATTTGATAGAAAAACTGGAAACCATCCACGTTGTTCGCGGTGCCATGTGGAACGTACAGCTCGCCGTTATACGAAAAGTTCCCGAGAGAAAGCGACGAACCCGAGTTGTTCTGAAACACCACGCCAAATGCGTTTGCTCCGTAGTTGGTGCTCGTCGGAGAAAGCGCCAGCGCTCGCTCCGTCCCGGCACCCGCGCTAAAGAAACCGCGCGCGCCCGCCGCGCCAGTCGTATAAATCGCCAACGGCAGCGGGTTCGCCCCACCCGCCAACGGGCTGAACGTGCTCACACAATCCGCCTGCCAGCCAACGATCGTCCCGTTATCCGTCCAGTTCGACGCAGCCGTCGGCAGCGTATCAAAATTCTGCGTATAGACTGTTGCCCCCGTGATGGAGATCGCCTGCCCATAAGACGTGGCGACTGCGACGACTCCGATGAGCGCGGCGGCACTCGTCGAAAGGATGTGTTTGTGGGAGGAGCGACGGGTCAGGGATGTTTTCATAGGATGGAGTAGTTGGTTGGAAAAAACAAGAAAGCAGAGGCTTATAGCACTCGGTAACAGTTGCGTTGCAAGAGAGCGAATTTACTCACGCTTCGCAAGAGTGATCTCATAAAACTTCCGCTCTCTCCGCCTCCTCGCTTCTCGACGTCGTACGAATTCAGATGCGTGCGCTTGCGCTACTTCGCAGCGACATCCTTCACACAACGAAAGCCCGTATTCGACAAGCCGGTGTCCGTCGCCGTCTTCATACGGGCACCGGGGCGATAGCCTCGGCAGTAGCTATCGGCGCACATCCACGAGCCGCCCCGCATCACGCGCTTCATCACACCGGGCTCATCGGGATCGTAGCTCGTGTCGGGGCCGGGAGGGTTTTGCTTCGGCGACATTTTGTAATACTGCGGCAGATACCAGTCGGCGCAAATCTCCCACACGTTGCCCGCCATGTCGAAAAGGCCAAATCCATTCGCCGGGAAAGAACCCACCGGAGCCGTCCCTTTGAAGCCGTCGTCGCCCGTGTTCACTTTCGGGAATTTACCCTGCCACGTATTCGCCATCCACTTTCCGCCGGGGTTAAACTCATTCCCCCACACAAAGCGGCTCCCCGCCGCGCCGCCGCGTGCCGCGTATTCCCATTCCGCCTCCGTGGGAAGACGCTTCCCTGCCCATTTGCAGTAGGCCATCGCGTCGTCGTAGCAGACGTGGACGACGGGATGTTTCCCCTTCCCTTCCAGGTTCGACTTTTCACCATCGGGATGCCGCCAATTTGCCCCGATGATCGGCACCCACCATTGACGATAGTCCGCGAGATCCACCTCCCCCTCCGGCGGGCGGTGACAGATCCCCAGCGTCTTCCCCTCAAACTCCGGGAGCAACCCCGGCAAATCCTTCGCCGTCAGCGGCCGCTCCGACAGCGTCAAATACCCCGTCGCCTTCGCAAACTCCGCGAACTGATCATTCGTCACCTCCGTGATGTCCATAAAGAACCCCTTTACCGTCACCTCGTGAATCGGCTGCTCGTCCTCCGGCCCATCGTTGCTCCCCATTTGGAAAGTGCCCTCTTTAATATAAACCATCCCCGCCGGGACCACAGAGTCTGCGGCGAAGAGCGGAACGGCGAATAGCGAAGCGAGAAAAAGCGATTTCATAAAATGGATGCGTCCTTGCAATAGCGCACGCAGCCCACTTTGGGAGAGAATTTTGCACCCGCCCCTCTGGAAGACACCGCCCCGCGAAATTTACTACTCCCCTTTTCCCCACCGCCTTCTCTAAACTGACACACGAATGCGATTTCTCATCGCCAGTCTCGCCCTCAGTTTTTCGCTCTGCGCCGTCGCCCGCGCCGAGCGAAAGGTCGCTATTTTCATCGCAGACGGCTTCGACTTCCCCGTCGGCAAACCCGACGGCGACGGCTACTACAAAGCCCGCGGATACACGCCCCACGGCCATCTCGGCGAAGACTGGAACGGCCGCGCAGGCGGCGACACCGACCTCGGCGCACCCGTCTATTCCATCGCCCACGGCATCGTCGTTTACGCCAACAATTTCTACCGCGGCTGGGGCAACGTCGTCATCGTCCGCCACGCCTACCAAGAAGACGGGCAGATCAAATTCGTCGATTCCCTCTACGGCCACCTCGATAAGCTCCAAGTCCGCTACGGCCAGCACCTCAAGCGCGGCCAACAGCTCGGCACCATCGGCACCGGCGGCGGCCTCTACCCCGCACACCTCCACTTCGAGATGCGCAAAGACCTCCGCGTCGGCATGGCCCGACTCTCCTTCCCAAAAGACGACAGCGTCTATTGGAGCGGCACCCAATTCATCAACGACCACCGCAAACTCGCCATCCCCTCCGCCACCGTCATGGCCCCCATCGACACCTTCTCCCCCGTCACCGGAAAAATGGACGACAGCGAACCAGCCGAGCCCCGCGGCTTCACCCTCCCCGGAGCCAAACTCCCACCCAAGCCCCTCCCCGGCGCAGTCCCAGGCCGCTACGACGACCTCCGCAAGCTGCTGGAGAAAAAGTAAAACCTGAACGAGAAACGGAGCGCCGCACCTCCCGACGCTCCAGCTTTCACGCGTTGACCATCGCCCCCCAGCGTGTAAAGCGGGCGGCGAAGGACTCGAACTATGAACGACAACCAAGCCAAAACACTCTCCACTGTAGCCATCTGGATCGCGACTGGGGTGATCTTCGTCTTCGGAGTATTTCGGATGCAGTGGGATGGGGTATTGGCGGGCATGTTTTGGATGGTCATCTCTTTAGTGCTGGCCATCGCACCCGCCGTAGCGACGCAGGCCATCTGGAGTCGCCCGTCGTCCAAGGACGATGCAAACGGCTCGCCTAAAGAATAAAGCGCCGCACCTTCTCCAAACGATCCCGGCGCTTGCTTCCCGCGCGGCGTCTGCTTTTATCCGGCGCGTGATACACCAGTTTGCCAGCCGACTTATTCTGCTCCCCGGCGAAAGCGCGAGCGCTCTTTAACTAGAGTCCGCGCCGGGGAGCTTTGCGCTGTGGGACTGGTGTCGTGGAGCCCTTGGGCGGGAACACGGCAAGGTCCGTCTTCATTTCAAATCCTGCCCGCATTTTCTTAATTTCCATGTTGTCTCATCCTTCGTCTAAATACCGACCATTCCCCCCGATCCCGCTGCCGAATCGGCAGTGGCCCACTCGCACGCTCACCAAGGCACCCATCTGGACTTCGGTCGATCTCCGCGATGGAAACCAAGCCCTCGCCCAGCCGATGAACGTCGCGCAGAAGCTCGAAATGTTTCACGCGCTGGTGAAGTGCGGCTTCAAAGAAATCGAAGTCGGCTTCCCCGCCGCCTCGAACACCGAGTTCACGTTTAACCGCCGCCTCATTGAAGAAAATCGGATCCCCGCCGATGTCGCCGTGCAAGTGCTGGTGCAGGCGCGCGAGGATTTGATCGAGCGCACCGTGGAGTCGCTGGCTGGCGCGAAGAAGTGCATCATTCACATGTACAACAGCACGTCGCCCGCACAGCGCCGCGTCGTTTTCGGCATGTCAAAAGACGAGATCATCCGCATGGCCGTGCGCGGTGCGACTTGGGTGAAAGAGCGCCTCTCCCGGCTGGAAGACGCGGGCGGGCAAGTGCAGCTCCAGTATTCGCCGGAGAGCTTCAGCGCCACCGAGCTGGAGTTTGCCAAAGACATCAGCGAAGCCGTGATGGACGTGTGGCAGCCGACTGCCGAGCGGCGCATGATCCTGAATCTCCCCGACACCGTGGAAGTCGCGATGCCGAACGTCTATGCCGACCAAATCGAGTGGATGTGTACGAACATCCGCAACCGCGAGGCGCTCATCGTCTCGCTCCACACGCACAACGACCGAGGCACCGGCACCGCCGCCACCGAGCTGGGATTACTGGCGGGCGCGGACCGCGTGGAAGGCACGCTCTTTGGCAACGGTGAGCGCACCGGCAACCTCGACATCGTCTCCGTCGCCATGAACCTCTACATGCACGGTATCGCGCCGGGCCTCGATTTTTCGGACATCAACGGGCTCATCAAGATGTATGAGAACTGCACCGGCATGACCGTCCCCGCCCGCCAGCCCTACGCAGGCGAGCTTGTCTTCACCGCATTCAGCGGCTCGCACCAGGATGCCATCAAGAAAGGCCTCGCCGAGCGAGAGCGCGAATCTCTCAACCCGTACTGGGACGTTCCCTATTTGACGATCGACCCGAGCGACCTCGGGCGCGAATACCGCGAAGTCATCCGCGTCAACTCGCAGAGCGGAAAAGGCGGCGTCGCCTACTTGCTGGAGAGCGAATTTGGCATCGAACTGCCGAAAGAAATGCAGCGCGAATTTGGCCCCATCGCCAACGATCTCGTGGACGCACTGGGCCGCGAAGTGCGCGGCGACGAACTCAAAGCGATGCTGTGGAAAGAATACGTGGACCGCACCGCGCCGTGGGAGCTGATCCACTTCCACGCCGATGGAGTGGACGGCACCTTCCAATGCCGCGTCTCGCTTTTGAAAAACGGCACCGAGCTAAAGCTCACCGGCACCGGCAACGGCCCCATCGCCGCATTCGTCCACGCCCTCCAAGCCGCCGGAGCGCCCGTGCAAAAAGTCGCGAACTTCAAGCAACACGCCCTCAGCAGCGGCACGGAAGCCAGCGCCATCAGCTACATCCAGCTCCAGCTCACCGACGGCACACTCCGCTGGGGCGCAGGCGTGGATACGAACATCGAAATCGCCAGCATCAAAGCCGTCCTCAGCGCGCTCAACCGGGCGGGGTAAATGCGTGCAATGACACCCTAAGCGAACGGGCATCTCGTGGATGGATGCGAGTGATATGAAAAAACTTCTCGCATTCGTTTCGTCCTTATTTGTCTCCACCGCTTTCGCCGAGCCACTCGCTCTCGGTTCGCCAGCACCCACGCCTACGTCGAAAGATCAGGACGGGAAAGCCGTCGCCTTTGCCGATGTGTATAAGGCAGGGACGACGCTCGTCTATTTCTACCCAAAGGCCGACACGCCCGGTTGCACGAAGCAGGGCTGCTCGCTCCGCGATTCGTGGGCGGATTTGAAGGCGAAAGGCGTGCAAGTTCTCGGCGTGAGCGGCGACAAGCCGGAATCGCAAAAGCAGTTCCGCGACAAGTTCACCTTCCCCTTCCCGCTCATCGCCGATGACGACGGCGTGGTCGCAAAAGCGTTCGGAGTGCCCGAGAAATTGCCGCACATCTACGCCCGCATGTCGTTCCTCGTGAAGGACGGGAAGATCGCTTGGACCATGACGGAGAAAACTTCGACGGCAGACCACGCAGCCGACGTGCTCAAGGCACTCGCGACGCTGAAATAGTAGGTTAGTCGCTTAACGATAGACGCGGGCTACTGCTGGACATCGAAGTCGAGGACGACTCGGAACCCTGAGCCTTCCGGGAAAGCAATCGGCATAGCACGTTCCCGTGAGTCGAGACGGAGTTGCGTGAGTTCCGAGTGCGACCACGACGCTCCGCGAAGGACGCGCTGGTCGCTGCTGGCGTTCCACCGTGTGCTGCACCATTCGGACACGTTCCCTCCGATGTCGAAAATGCCGAGCGCATTTGCCGGGAACGAGCCCACGGGCGCGGTGAATGGGTAAGGGTCCGCGAGTTTGTTGTCGCCGTAGTTGGCGAGCTTCTGAAGGTTTTCGGGCAATGCCAGTCGGCCCCATACGTAAACGGCGTGGCGGTCATCGCCGGTTCCTAGGTGCCGCTCCGCGGGTGTGCTGCCGCTTTCGGGTGGGAGCCCGCTGGCCCGGCTCCATTCCTCGTCGGTGGGCAATCGGTATTCTGAATTGCGGTCTATGCGTTTGGATGCTCGTTCGGTGTCGGTGAGCCAGCGGCAGAACTCGGCGGCTTTGAGCATGCTCACGGGTGTCACAGGGTGCTCGGGTGTTACGGGGCTATCCGGATGCCGCCAGCGTGTTTGCGGTCCGGTGAGAGGCAACTTCATTGCGTCTGAATATGCCTCAAAATCCTTGCGCCGGGTTTCCCAGATGGAAACGAGTGTGCGGGTCCCTGGAACCGGGACGAACTTCATGCCGAGAGAGTTTTGCCACGGCTGCTCCTTGGTCGCAGCGGAAGGCTGCGGCAGGCCCGGCGGCGCTGGCTTTGGGCGAAGGAAAATGGCTGCGGCAGTAGTCGCCGCAACGCCCAGCAATGCCGGCACAAGTAATCGCCGGGGCTTCAAGGCGCGCTGCAATTCCATGAGTAGCGCGGCGACGTCCGGTGGTCGCTTCGCAGGGTCTTCCTGGAGGCAGCGGGCGATGAGGCGATCAACGGATGATGGGACTTCCGCGAGCTTCGAAGCTGGGACGTATGCGCCGATGGGGAGGCGTCCGGAGAGCAATTCGTGGAGCAATACGCCAAGGGAGAAAAAATCCGCACGTTCGTTGACGCTGCCGGAGCCGTGCCGGACCTCCGGTGCGATGTAATAGGGCGTGCCGAAGACTTCGGAAGTTTGCGTAAGTGTGAAGCTGGGCGAGTCGTTCTCCCGGAGTAATTTGGCGATGGAAAAGTCGGCGACGCGGACGGTCCCGTCGGCGCTGATGAGGATGTTCGCAGGCTTGATATCGCGATGCGCGATCCCGCACCGGTGGGCCTCGGCGATGGCTTGCGCGACTTGGCGAAAAAGTGAGAGCGCCTCTGCAACCGGCAGCGCGCCCTTTTGCAAACGCCTGCCCAAGTCGCCGCCCAGCGCAAGTTCGGTGACCATGAACCAGCGACCTTCCGGTGTGATTCCAGACTCGATGACTCGCAGGATATTTGGGTGACGGAGTGCCCCCAGCGTTTCGGCCTCGCGCTGAAGTCGCTCCAGCAACTCGGCGCGATTCGAGGGCACGGCTGGCATGATCTTAATCGCGACTTCCGTTCCGTCGGCAAGACGCACCGCACGATAGACCACGCCCATTCCTCCACGTCCGATGCTTTCCAAAACTTCGTAGCCGGGGATCTGTGCCTCGTCTTCACTGGGGACTGCGCCGGACTTTTGAACGAACGATGTGATGACCCTCGCCACGCACGCCGGGCACAGTCCGTCCACTGCCCGCAGCTCAGTTTTGCAGTTTGGGCAAGTAGCGCTCATTGATGTGCTAACGAACGAAGGAGGTGCAAAAGTTCCGACTCCACCTCAGCCGGATCGTTCACCGTTTCCGCGACCTCTGCTCGCAAAAGCTCTGCCAGTCTTCGTCGGGCGCGGTGCTGCTCAACCGCCAGCGCGCCCCGGGACATTCCGAGTCGCTCGGTAAGCGCGGCGATGTCGCCTGACTCGTCCGTGAGTAGAGTGGGTTTTAATCGTTCGTAAAGATCAAGCCGTCCGCGCTTCACGTAGCCGTCCTTTAACTCTCCCAACGCACGCTCCAATACAATCAGCGCCCATTCCTCATCGTAGTGTGCGTCCGCGAGTTCCGGCAGCTCCGGGGCCTCGTCTGCATCCAGTTCGAGCGGCTCGACTCCGCCGCCTCGGTATGCCGCCGCACGGTCTCGCCGCCAGTGGTAGAGATGATGTCGAATGGCGGATTTCAAATACGCGCGCAACCGCCCGCGCTCGGGCTCTGCCCGCTGAAATCCGTCGCGCCGCAGAAATGTGATGAAAAATTCCTGAGTCACATCCTCCACCTCATGCTCCGGGCAATCGAGCGCGCGGAGGTAGCCGGTGACGGCGGGCCGGTACGTCGTGCAGAGATCCTCCAGCGCCTTTCGCGTAGTTCCCTCGTCCTCGCCGCCTCTGGTCCGCAGAACCCGACTCCACATCGTGGCCGGGAACGGAAAGGCGCGGTTAATTGCAATGAGAGACTCCATGAAGGTTTGCCGAATTAAACACACGGCCACGAAAGATGACGCAAAAAAAAGTAATGATCCCATGTAATCCGGGAAACGAAACCGGCCATGTGTGAATGAAACTGAACTTTATCCACATGAAACTCATCACCGCCGCCATCGCATTTACCCTATGTCTTTTCACCCCGCAACTTCGGGCGCAGCAGCCTACGCTCTACTTCCAGCTCTTCATGCATTGCGAGGAACCGCATGTGCCAGATACGCCGAATTTCTCCACGATGACGGCGCTTCAGGCGGCGAACGCGACGAGCACGAGCTCCTACATCTATTGGCGCAATGCGCTGAAGACGTACGCCGACATGTGCGCCGATCGCGGTATCAAGCTCAACTATCAGAGCGACTGGAATTTCCTCGAAGGCGTCTATAAATGGGAAGTCACCGCCGCCACACGAATCAGCGGCATCATGACGAACACCGGCGGGCTCAATATCATCCAGTATCTTGAGAGCCGCGGTCACGAGGTGGATGCACATTCCCACCAAGGCAACAACTACTCATACGCCGATGTTGCGTGGCTGGTGACGCGTTGTGGAGGGACCAGCACGCGGGTCGCGGGAGGGCATCGGCTTGATCCGACGACGTTTCAGGCGCTCGATTTTGCGCAGCTCACAAACCCGGCCGGTGTCGCGCCGACGAAGTACACGACTTCGCCCAATATCGCGCCCACGTGGTTTCCTCGGTTGCTGATGGGCGGCGCTTCGACGAGCCATGAAAACGACCCGCACGTCAGCGGGATGTGGCGACCTGCGTCGGCAACGAATTACTTCGCTGAGAACTCAAGCGCCACCGCGATGCCGTCCATCGGCGGATGGCATCAGGACCTCAACGAGATCGAAAAACTCATGTCGAAACTGGAGAGCGGCGAGCTTGCAACGGGCGGGCAGATTTGGACGGCATCCTACGCGACGAACCACCGCGACATCGTGGTCGCAGGCACGCTGGAAGGAACGATCCGCGCAACGCTCGATACGCTGAAACGCTGGCAGGATGCGGGTCGCATCCAATCAAAGACCTTCACGCAAATGCTCGACGTCGTCTGGCCCACGAATTTTTCCAGCACTCAGCACCTTTACCAACGGCCTGCGGACAATGCGTCCATTTCACTCAATTGGCAGGAGTTCCAATTCAAAGCCCGCAGCGCCCAATACCTCGAAACGATTCTCGACGCGCACGAGGCGAACCGAGTCCCGCTGGACGTGTTCTTCACGACGTGGCAGACCGACATCATCGCTGACGAATATCCCACGCTGATGGCGCGGCTCCTTAGTTCCTCGCTCGTCGCCCAAGGCTACCACCTTCGGGCTCCGAAGCCGTATGTCGCGACGGACAGCGACAGCCCCACGAGCAGCGACTTCGAATGGGGCGAACTCCGCACAAACACCGCGCTCACCGACGCCCAAAAGCGCGACATCATCGAAAACTACGAGTCTTACAGACTCGACCCGCTCGTCGCCACCAACTGGGCCAACGCCATGCCCGACACCAGCGCAAGCGGAGGATTCGCGCGCATCACCGCTCTCCAAGGCTACGCTCCGCTTTGCACCGGAGCCAACGGAGCCACCAGCCCCGTCAATCTATCGACAATCGTGAACGACTACTTTCACGACCCGGACGACTCCCCGGCGAATGGTGCGAACGGCACCAAAATGTTCGTGCGCCACGGAACCTACACCAATCTCGGCATGCGCTGGACGAGCCCGGATTCCGCCAGTTACCCGAGCGGCCAAGGCTATCTCTTCTACCGCCCCGAGCACTACGATTGGAAACTCATCACGCTGTGGAAGACCACGCTTCCCGACTACGCGCCCACATTTGACCTCGATGACGCCATCGCCGGCGCACACAGCAGCGGCGGGCGCTCGCCGTGGTTTATCGGCATCAAGCTGCACGACAACGACCTCTTCGCCCAAGACTCCGCCTGGACGCAAGTATGGCCAAACTACAATCAGTCCTCTTGGAACCACGCCATCCTCAATACCCGAACCGAATTCGACGCTGCCACGCAATCCTCCCGCCTCAGCACCTACCTCGCCATCGTCACCGAACTCGCCGCACGCCGCACAGAAGTGAACCTCATGAACTCCTTCGACACCCTCTCGATGCAAGCCGCCGAACTGCCCCGCCCAATCGGCCTCACTCGAACCAAAATTGCTGAAGCACAACCCTCAACAACCACCCTCGCGACACTCAGCGGCGGCGGAACGGTTTCCGGCCAAACAGTCACATACACCCTCGTCGCGGGCACCGGCGACACGGACAACGCCGATTTCACCATCACCGGCAATCAGCTTAAGAGCACGCGACTGCTCAACTTCGAAGCCAAGCCAGTGCGCCAATTCCGTGTCCGCTGGTCGTGGATCGACGCCCTCGATAATTCCACCGTCCTCGCCAGTGGCGAACGCGCGCTGACCCTGGTCCTCACAAACGTCAACACCGACGACGACGACGGAGACGGCTTTACGGAGGAGCAGGAAGCACTCGCCGGCACAGACCCACAGAACCCAGCATCCCGCCTCGTAGTGACCGGGATGCAGCGTAATGGAAATGACGTCACCCTCACCTGGAGCAGCATCAATCAGAAGTCATACATCATCCAGTCTTCGACGGACCTTGCGGGCTGGACGGATGTCGTCAGCGCCACCGCCAACTCAGCAAGCACCACACGCACATTCACGGTTCCGCAAAGCGACCAGCGATTCTTCCGGATCAAGGTCGTCAGTCCGTGAGTGCCCAACTGGAACTTGGTATTGTCGTGCATGGCGTTTCGATGTTGTCTGCGCAGATGCTTCGCTACGTCACATTTGCAGCCGTCCTGTCGCTTCCGCTTTTCGCCCAAGATCCAAAACCGGAGAAGAAGGTCTCTACCGACGATCAATATGTCCTCGGGCCGGACTCGCAGCCTCAAAAGGACGTGCCGCAGGGCAAGGTCATGGAGTTCGAGCTGAAAGACTCGAAGACCTATCCGGGGTTCGAGCGCAAGTGGTGGCTCTACATCCCGGCACAATACGATGCCTCGAAGCCCGCGTCGCTCATGGTATTTCAAGATGGTGGCGGTTACGTGAAGCGCGACGGTTCGTGGCGGGTGCCGGTCGTTTTTGACAATCTCATTCACAAAAAGCAGATGCCCGTGACGGTCGCCCTGTTCATTAATCCCGGCGACAAACCTTTCGCGCCCGGCGAGCCTCCACGCAAACGCCCCGACGGTCGTCCAGCGTCGCCGAGCAATCGCTCGGTCGAATACGACACGGTGAGCGACAAGTATTCGAAGTTCCTCCTCGATGAAATGCTCCCGCTCGTACGCGAGAATGTGAAAATCACCGACGACCCGGAAGGTCATGCGATCTGCGGAAGCAGCAGCGGCGGCATCTGCGCGTTCAACGTCGCGCGGCAGCGGCCCGATCAATTTCGCAAAGTCTATACGACCATCGGAAGCTTCACGAATATCCGGGGCGGCAATGTGTTCCCCGACCTCGTTCGCAAGGAAGCTAAGAAGCCCATCCGCGTTTACCAGCAGGACGGAAAAAACGACATCGTGAACCAATTCGGATCATGGCCCGAAGCCAATGTCGCAATGGCCGCTGCGCTGAAGGAGAAAGGCTACGATCACCAGTTCGTGCAGGGCGAAGGAACACACAACCCGAAACACGGCGCGAGCATACTTCCCGATGTGCTCCGCTGGCTCTGGCGCGACTCGAAAAAGTAGATGCCAGCCGGGCGGCTATTCCTCGGGAATCCGCACGCTGCGAGCTTGCAAACGGAGTGCGAATCCGAGCACCGCGACGAGTGCGCACGGCAGCCAGACCGCGAGAAGCTCGGACTTCAAAACGACCAGTCCTCGCGCGGAGAAAAACGAAGCACCGATCGGCGAAACTTCGATCCAGTCGGCAGGGAAAAAGTAACGCCGACCGGAGAACGGCGCGAAGAACCCGACACCGAGTCCGCCGTTCGTGAGCGCATCCAGAAGGCCGTGCGAAATCGTGGCGAAGGACAGAAACAGAAATGTCGTCCACGGACGTTCGCGCCCCACTTTTGAGACGATGCGAAATGCCAGCGCCACGAGGAGGGCGAAGAGAATCGAGTGACTGAACCTAAATAAAGCAGTTAGCCGGATGTGAAAATGGCGGAAGTCGTGCAACAACAGAGAGATGCACGACGAAACGAGCGCGAAAAACGTTCACCTATTGGGTGAGGCCGCAGTGGTGGGCAAAATCCTGCCGCCGGACCTGACCA